>JAJZNU010000003.1 GCA_021811625.1 bacterium | reverse complement strand
CTGGGCTACAAAACACCCAATGAAGCATTAGAGGAGTACCGAGCAGTTCAGAGAAAGTCAACATAGTGTCCGGATTCAAAACCTACAAGAGGGTCCGCAAGTGTCCGGATTGAGGGCTACGCGCGGGTAGCCGGCACAAAGCCGGTAGGAACACAAAGTATCTGGAGAAATTATTGGGGTGGTAAGTGCGATTGCCCTGCAAGTTCTCACTCCTTAACACTATCATCTTTAGTGATTATTTCTTGATGATGATTTCTTGATTAAACTGGAGCCAGCAAGGGAATCAAAAGTATGATCATATTATGGATTCCCAAATTTCATTTCATAATCCAATAGCTATTCTTTAACTATTCGGAGTTCCTGTTCAAGTCAGAAGCGTAAATCTTCTAATAAAAATATAAATCGGTATCTGGTATTGATCTTGGTGCGCGAGAGAGGACTTGAACCTCCACCCCTTGCAGGACTACCACCTCAAAGTAGCGCGTCTACCATTCCGCCACTCGCGCATATCTGTTATTCTACCACCATCTTAAGCTATTGAGAATGGACATTTTCTGATACAATTATGCAGACTTGTTAGGGGTGATTAGCTCAGTTGGCTAGAGCGCCTCGTTTACACCGAGGAGGTCGGGGGTTCGAGCCCCTCATCACCCACCATTCGTCGTAGCGAGACAAAAGATAATTAGGGATATAATGTAGTTCAGATATGCCGCTATCCACGAAACCATATAAAGGCGCCAGAGATTTTTATCCCGAAGATAAACGTCTCATGAAGTACATGTTCTCGGTAATCAGGCAGGTCGTGGAAAGTTATGGTTATGAGGAATATGACGCTCCGATACTTGAGCCGATAGAACTTTATCTCAGTAAAACCAGTGAAGAGATAGTTTCCCAACAGACATACAGTTTCGAAGACAGAGGTGGACGCAAAGTTACAATTCGTCCCGAGATGACACCGACAGTCAGTCGCATGGTGGCCGCCAGACGACAAGAACTGGCCTACCCGCTAAGGTGGTACTCGATTCCCAACGTCTGGCGTTATGAGCGGCCGCAACACGGACGGCTGAGGGAGCACTGGCAGCTTAATGTCGATCTATTCGGGGTCGAGGACATCTCTGCAGAGATTGAAATGCTCCAAGTAGCTAATTCTATATTTAGGGCTTACGGAGCATCGGAAGATATGTACGAGATTCGCGTCAATTCCCGCAAAGCACTAGGAGAGGCCATTACTTCGGTAGGAGTAATTACCGGTGTTACTGACGTTATAAGAAGTGTCGACATGTTCGAAAAGCTAAGTCGTGAAGAGTTAACCGAAAAACTCCGTAAGCAGGTAAAAAATCCCGATAAACTGTTGGAATATCTTACCTCCGCGCAACCTAATGACGAGATCAGAAAATTAATCGACGCTTGTCAGCAACTTGGTTTTCGGGTCGTCTTCGTACCAAGTCTAGCCAGGGGTTTCGATTATTACACCGACATCGTTTTTGAAGTCTTTGACAAACATCCGGAAAATAACCGATCGATGTTTGGCGGAGGACGCTATGACGGGTTGGTGGCGCAGTTCGGTGTCGAGCCTTTGCCGACGGTCGGCTTTGGGATGGGCGATGTCACGCTAAAATACTTTTTGCAGATACACAGTTTACTCCCTGCCTTAAAGCCGGAAACGTCCGTTGCGGTGGTGCTGGCCGGTGATGTCTTCCTCCAGGCGCAACAGGTTATAGACAAGATTCGCCAATCAGGAATCAACTTGTCGGTTGACTTGAGCGGACGCAAACTCGATAAACAACTTCGATCGGCCGATAAGAAGGGTGTTAAATACGTTCTGGTAATCGGCGAAAAAGAACTAAGTGAAGGGGTTTACTCATTGAAAGAATTAAAGAGCGGCGCTAGCGAGTCGCTGTCCACAGCTGAGATTATCGAGAAGTTGACTAAAGAAAAGACCATTTCTTAATTTTTCTATGCGAGCCATTAATCACGCTATGACGGGGGCAATTATCGGGCTGAGCATTTCAGAGCCCATTATTGCCGTGCCCTTGGCCGTTGGCTCTCATTTCGTGCTGGACGCCATACCTCATTTCGGTGAAAAGAAAGTATCATTCACGAGCCCGGTTTTTAATAACCTCCTAAAAGCCGACGTTATATTATGTGCCGCACTGGTTAGCATAATCATGGTCGTTCGCCCGAGAAACTGGATACTGGCGATTGTTTGTGCGACGCTAGCCGCTGGAGTCGATTTTATGCATATTCCGCGCTATCTAAAGTCGATAAAAACCGGCACCGTCGCCAAGCCGACAACCTTAGTCGGTAGGTTCCATAGCCGAATTCAGTGGTTTGAACGACCGCCCGGAGCAGTGGTGGAAATTGTTTGGGCGACCGCCGCTATAGTCGTTCTCTCGGTCTTACTAAATAAGTGATCGGAGTGAAATTTCTTGAGTCGCAACAATTAATCTGTTAAAGTCATAAACCGATATGCATATATCTTTAAAGCACCCCAGCCCGACGAAAGTTGAAATCGTACTGACCTCTACGGCGGAAGAGCTGAATGGCATCAAACAGTTGGTGCTTAATCAGCTAGGCAAGTCCGTTAGAGTCCCCGGTTTTCGCGAGGGTCACGCCCCGGCTAATATTATTGAGAAAAATATTGACCAGTCCAAATTGCAGTCGACTTTTATTAATGAAGCTATTAACCGCTTGCTCACGGACGCCATTGTCAAAGAAAAACTGCGAGTCGTCAAACGGCCGGAGGTGTCTATTACCAAATTTGTTCCCTACAGCGAACTAGAGTTTAAAGTCGAAGCCGAGGTTGTCGGGAACGTAACTTTGCCAGATTATAAAAAGATAAAACTGGTTAAGCCCTCGCCAGCGGTTCATGTCAAAGAGATAAATCAGGTTTTGGATAGTCTGGCTTTGAGAGAGGCCGAGCGAAAAGAAGTACAACGAGCCGCTAAGCTCGACGACGAAGTCATTATCGACTTCACTGGTGAAGACGATAAAACTGCTCAAAAGATTAATGGCGCCGACGGTACGGATTATCCGTTGCGTCTCGGTAGTGATACTTTTATCCCCGGTTTTGAAAAAAATCTTCTCGGGCTAAAGGCTGACGAGGCCAAGGTTTTCAGCCTGGTATTTCCAAAAGACTATTCTCTGGCCGCCCTTCGTAATCGTAAAGTTAAGTTCAGCGTCACAGTTAAGAAAGTTAACGAGATCGTCAAGCCCGCCATTGACGACAAGTTTGCGGCGAAAGTCAGTCCCTTCAAGACCTTAAAAGAGCTGCGGGCTGATATTAAGAAGTCGCTCGAGATTGAGCAGCAAAATCAGATCGATCGACAATACCAGAATGATTTGGTTCAGAAAATTGCCGCCGATGCGACGGTCGATATTCCGGAAGCCTTGGTTGAGGAAGAGCAGAATGAGATTGAGAAAGAAGAAAAGCAAAACCTAGCTTATCGCGGTCAGACTTGGCAGGAACATCTTGAAGCGGAAGGCGTGACCGAAGAGGAACATCGGAAGCGCAACCGGGATAATGCCTATTCCAGGGTTAAAAACGCTCTGGTTCTTGGTGAGATTGCCGACAAAGAAGCAGTCACTGTCAGCGACGCGGAAATCGATGCCCAGATCGTAAACCTAAAGGCCAGGTATAGCGATCCACAAATGCGCGACGAACTGGATAATCCCGAGCGCCGCCAAGAGATAAAAAACCGTCTACTCAGTGATAAACTCCTGACGAGATTAAGTTCGTTCGCCGCTAAAGAATAGAAATTGGCACTCAGGCTTGACGAGTGCTAATATCTTGCTATACTTAAAATATAACCTTATGAATATCATGACATCATCACAAGTATTAATCCCAACCGTGATCGAGAGCGAAGGACGTTTTGAGCGGGCCTACGACATTTATTCCCGACTACTCAAAGAAAGAATTATTTTTTTAGGTACTGACGTTAGCGAGGCCGCCGCGAACATCATCGTAGCTCAGTTACTGTTCTTACAATCCGAGAACCCCAAGAAGGATATTTACCTGTACATTAACAGCCCGGGTGGTAGTGTTTACGATGCCTTGGCCATCTACGACACCATGCGCTATGTCAGTAACGATATCCAGACAGTCGGCATTGGTATCCAGGCCTCAGCAGCAGCATTTCTACTAAGTTCGGGCACCAAAGGCAAGCGTTTTATACTGCCAAATTCAACAGTCATGATTCATCAACCCTCCAGCGGCACCAAAGGCAAAGTGACAGATATGGAAATAGACCTGAAAGAATCGCTTCGTATTAAGGATAGGCTGAATCAGATAATGGCGGAAAATACCGGTCAGAAAGTGGAGACTATCAGACAGGATATGGAGCGGGACAAGTGGATGAGTGCCGAGGAAGCGAAGAAGTACGGCATCGTCGATAAGATTATTGCCAGCACTCAAGCTGTAAAATCGGCTTAAGGTCACCGAGTGGTTCGGATCATTAATCGAGCCGTTCGGAAACAGGGTCTAAAAACCACTTGACAATTTCCATTCACTCGTTCAAACTGAAGTATAAGAAGTAGTGTACGTCGGGCAGTGCTCATGCGTATTGCATTTTCACCAAAAACGGCCTCGTAGTAATCTTCACACGCAAAAACTACAACATTTTATAAAATATATGGATTATAAGTTGGTTAGAAGAATGGCAAATGCCGCATCCGCTAAAGGCATATCACATTTCACAATCAACCTAAGGGGAGGCGTATTTTAAGTATGGCATCAGGCACCGTATCACTAGACGACAAAATCAAAAATGCAAAAGGCAAAAGAATCTCGTTTACCGATCAACGAGATGTTATTGATCTTCCGGATCTGGTTGGACATCAAAACAAGTCTTTCCAGTGGTTTGTTGAAGAGGGACTGGGCGAACTTTTGGCGGAAATCAGTCCGATCGATGACTATACCGGTGCTAAATTACGCCTCAACTTCAAGGATTATCACTTCGATCAGCCTAAAATGACCGAATCTGAGGCTCGCGACAACAACATCAGCTTTGAAGCGCCTCTAAAAGCTACCGTGGAGTTGACCAACAAGGTAACCGGCGAGGTTAAGGAACAAGAAATTTATCTCGGGGATTATCCGTGGATGACAGCGCGGGGGACGTTCGTTATTAATGGCGCCGAAAGAGTTGTCGTTTCCCAATTAATCCGCTCCAGCGGCGTTTTCTTCACCACCGATCAACACGGGACGACTAACCTTTATGGGGCTAAGGTCATACCCGGACGCGGTGCCTGGCTGGAGTTTGAAACGTCTGCCAGCGGCGGAATGTTTGTCAAAATCGACCGCAAAAGAAAGATGCCGGTAACTACGCTGCTCCGAGCTCTCGGTATGAATGAACCGATGATGCGAGAGGCCTTTAAACATGTCGATCAGGGTAAGATCAGCTATTTGGAGGCGACACTTGAAAAAGATCCTACCCGCGGCCAGAACGAAGCTCTTATTGAAGTCTACCGCCGACTTCGCCCCGGTGATCTGGCGACTGTCGATAATGCCCGGAGCTTGCTGGAAAACATGTTCTACAACTACAAGCGCTTCGATTTTAGTCGCGTCGGCCGTTACAAGTTAAACAAGCGACTCGATATGGATGTGCCCAATACTATCGAGAACCGCGTTATGCGCCTTGATGATCTGAAGGCTATCATATCCGAAATTATCCGGCTTAATGTGACCCAGGATCCCGGCGACGATATTGACAGCCTGGCCAATCGCCGCGTCAAGCTTGTCGGTGAATTAGTCCAACGCCAATTCAGAATCGGTTTGCTCCGGATGGAGCGAAACACCAAAGACCGCATGAGTATGAGCGATCTAGAAACGGTTACACCGGCTCAACTTATTAACGCTCGCCCGGTAGTAGCTGCCGTTCGTGAGTTCTTCGCCAGCTCTCAGCTCAGCCAGTTTATGGACCAGATTAATCCGTTATCCGAACTCGCCCACAAACGAAGGCTTAGTTCGATGGGTCCCGGTGGTTTAAGCCGCGAGAGAGCCGGCTTTGAAGTTCGCGATGCTCACGCCACTCACTACGGCCGTATTTGCGTGGTTGAAACTCCCGAAGGCGCCAACGTCGGCCTGGTATTAAACCTGGCCAATTATGCGCGCATTAACGAATACGGTTTCATCGAGACTCCATACCGAAAAGTGGTCAGCTCGGTTAAGGCCGCCGACGCTACTGGACATATTGCCAGTGTTGATCTGGAAGACGAAAAAGGTAAAGTAATCGTTGCTGCCGGCAAGAAAATTACGGCCGCCGACGCTGCCAGGTTAGCCAAGATCAAAACTCAGGTAACCTGGCCAGTCCGCGCCAAAGTGAGCGACGAAATCGTCTATCTGGATGCATCGGCAGAAGAATCGGCTATTATAGCCAGTGCCGCCGAAGAGCTGGACGAAGACGGTTACTTCAAAAGCGACCGTGTCAGCGGACGGCGATACTTGCAATCCGGACAAGTCGATGCCAACGAGGTCACCCACATGGACGCCGCCCGTAATCAGATTATCGGTTCGTCCGCCGGACTCATTCCCTTTATCGAAAAAGACTATGTTTATCGAAGCCTTATGGGTTCTAACCAACAACGGCAGGCTGTACCGCTGATACAACCTTCAGCACCAGTAGTCGGCACCGGTCTGGAGTCGGCCGCCGCCAAAAACACCGGACAGTTAATAGTCGCCGAAGCCAGTGGTGAAGTCATTAAGACGACCGCCGACGAAGTAGTCGTTAAGTATAACGAAGGCGTTGTTAGCTATCATCCTGAACACTTTATCCGTAGCAACGAAGGCACTTGCATTAACCAAACCGTCGTAGTTTCCAGCGGAGACAAGGTTAAGGCCGGCGACCCTCTCATCGAAGGTATGAGTATTCAGGGAGGCGAATTGGCGCTCGGGAAAGATTTACTGGTGGCCTTCATGCCATGGTCCGGATACAACTTTGAGGACGCTATCATCATATCGCGTCGTTTAGTCCAAGATGATGACCTGACTTCAATTAATATCGTTGACTTCATGATCGAAGTCCGGGAGACGAAATTGGGTCCGGAAATTGTTACCAGGGACATCCCGAACGTTTCGGAAGAAGCCTTGCGTCATTTGGATGAAGACGGCATTGTCAGAATCGGCGCCGAAGTTCATCCCGGAGACATCTTAGTCGGTAAAATCACACCTAAAGGCGAGCAGGAACTATCCAGCGAAGAGCGATTACTGCGCGCGATTTTTGGCGAAAAAGCTAAGGAAGTTAGAGACACTTCACAGCGGATGAGCAACGGCAAGCACGGTAAAGTCGTCGGTGTTAAGATATTTAGCAAAGAAAACGGTCACGAACTTAAGTCCGGTGTCTTGATGCAGATCCAGGTCTTTGTTGCCCAAATGCGAAAAATCGCGGTTGGAGACAAACTCGGAGGCCGGCACGGTAACAAGGGTGTTATTGCCCGCATTCTACCGATAGAGGATATGCCGTTTACCGAGGATGGTACCCCGATCGATGTCATATTAAACCCGCTCGGCGTACCGTCCCGTATGAACGTCGGCCAGTTATTTGAAACACATCTTGGGATGGCGGCGCGTTCGCTCGGTCTTACCGTTACCAGCCCGGCATTTAATGGCGTGGGTATTGAGACCATCCAACAATTACTCCAAAAGTCAGGCCTGCCCGAAGACGGCAAACAGCAACTATATGACGGTCGCACCGGTGACGCTTTCAGCGAGCGGACTACCGTGGGCTCGATGTACATCATCAAGCTCAATCACATGATCGCCGATAAGATTCACGCTCGATCGACCGGTCCGTACACCATGGTTACCCAACAACCGCTTGGTGGTAAGGCTCAAAATGGCGGCCAACGCTTCGGCGAGATGGAAGTCTGGGCCCTCGAGGCCTACGGTGCCGCCAGTACGCTGCAGGAAATGTTGACTTTGAAATCCGACGATGTCTATGGCCGCTCCAAAGCCTACGAAGCCATAATTAAGAAAACCGAGATTGTCGGGCCAAAGGTGCCGGAGAGCTTCAACGTTCTCGTTAAAGAACTGCAGGGACTGGGACTCAAGGTCGACATGATAACCTCGGATAAGGTTGTCGATGCCGAAAACATTTTAGCCGAAAACATTAAGAGCGAAGCTTCAAATCAACCACAAGTAGACGTTCCCGAACCGGTCGTCTCGGACATTGACGTCACCGAAGACGCTGCGGTTGATGAGTTTTCAACTATGACCATCACTGACGACAGTTCGCTGTCCGATGATGGGAGCGATGATCAGACGGCGGACGACGCTGTCGCACTTGAATCCACAGAGGAGGAGGTAAGCTAATGCGCAACTATTCATACCAAACAGATATTGCGGTCTTTGACGCGGTCAGGCTTGCCATCGCCAGCCCTGAAGACATCATGGAATGGAGTTACGGTGAGGTTCTAAAGCCGGAGACTATTAACTACCGGACACAGAAACCCGAGCGCGACGGCTTGTTCTGTGAGCGGATCTTTGGACCGGTGAAAGACATCAACCCGCATGACACTAAGTACAAGGGTGTTCGCAGCCGGGAAGCCGCCGTCGATAAAAAGGGCGAAGTAGTGACCAGGAGCATTGTGCGCCGCGAACGAATGGGCCATATCAACTTGGCCGTACCGGTAGCCCACATCTGGTTCCTTCGCGGCACTCCATCGGCCGTTGGTCTGATTCTAGGCATGACCGTCAAGAACTTAGAACGGGTGGTCTACTTTGCCAGCTATATTATCAAGCGAGCTGATACTGTCCGACGCGACGAGATACTGGCAGATAAAGACGCCGAATTTTCAGCTGCTGAAGCCGCTATCAAGTCTCGCTATGAAGAAGAGGCCAAAGCCGAGGGAGCTAATGTCAGAGCCCTGGCCGAAGCCCAAACCAAAGAACTCGAGGAACTCGGGGCGGCCCACGAGACTGTTCGTGAACAATTGATCGGTCTCGAAAAGTACCACCTCATCAGCGAAAACGATTACCGGGCGCTCCCCGATGAGTTCAAAGCCCTCATCAGCGTCGGTATGGGCGGTGCAGCTATCAAAGAGTTACTGGAAGACATCAACCTCTCTGATCTCATTGCCGAACTTACCAAAGAGGCTGAGGAAACTAAAGGCCAGCGCCGCAAGAAGATCATGAAGCGGCTGCGACTGCTTGAAGGGATCGATCGAGCCAACATCAAGCCCACTTCGATGTGCTTGAGCGTCTTGCCGGTAATTCCTCCGGATCTGCGACCGATGGTCCAACTAACCGGTGGCCGCTTTGCTACCTCTGACTTAAATGATCTATACCGTCGAGTGATCAACCGCAATAATCGACTCAAGAAACTTATCGACCTTAACGCTCCGGAAGTCATTCGTCGCAACGAGCAGCGTATGCTACAGGAAGCAGTTGATGCCTTGATCGACAACAATAATGCCCGCGGCGGAAGAGCCGTCGCCGCTACCGGCCAAAGACGAAAGCTAAAGTCTTTGAGCGACATGCTTAAGGGCAAACAAGGACGATTCCGCCAGAACCTGCTCGGTAAACGGGTAGATTATTCCGGCCGCTCGGTAATTGTTGCCGGACCGGAACTTAAGATCAATCAGTGCGGTCTGCCTAAGATGATGGCCTTGGAGTTGTTTAAACCGTTTGTAATCGGTGAGCTAATCGCCCGCGAGCAAGCTCATAACATTCGGAGCGCTACCCGTATGATCGAAACCGGCGAAACCGAAGTTTGGGACGCCCTTGACGAGGTAATCCGCGGGAAGTACGTTCTTTTGAACCGGGCCCCGAGTCTCCATCGTCTCAGTATCCAGGCCTTCCAGCCGGTATTGATAGAAGGACGGGCTATCCAGCTCCACCCTCTGGTCTGTAAAGGGTTTAATGCCGACTTTGACGGTGACCAAATGGCGGTTCATCTCCCGTTGTCTGATGACGCTCAGAACGAAGCCAGAGACATTATGGCGGCCAACCGCAACCTATTGAAGCCAGCCGACGGTTCGCCGATTCTCCATATCGAGCAAGACATCGTACTTGGCTGCTACTATCTGACCTACATACCGCCGAACCAAGACACTACCCCGATGGTCTTTACCGACATAAACGAGGCTTTAATGGCCCGTGACGAGGGAGTGTTGACCTTGCAGAATTACGTCACACTGACATTCCGTGGCAAGGCCATTACCACTACTTTGGGACGCATCCTTTTCAACGAAATATTTCCGGAAGATTTTCCTTACCAGGACGAGACGATGACCAAGAAGCGTCTACAAGAAGTCATGACGCTGGTATACAACAAATATGGACAGCTCGAGACCGCTAGAATCGCTGACGAACTCAAAGATCTAGGGTTTGCCTATGCCACCATCTCCGGTTTATCCATGGGTATGGGCGACTTCGGCGTAGTGGTCGGTGCGGATAAAGCGATCAGCGAAGGCGAGACTAAGACGGACGCTATCAGCGAACAATTCGAACAAGGCTTCATTACCGAAGAGGAGCGCTACCGCTTAACCGTCGACAACTGGACAAAGGTTGAAAACCAGGTTCAGGAACTTCTGAAGACTCAGATGGCCGGTCAGAACTCATCGACGGCTATTGCCATGACCTCCGGCGCCCGAGGCAATATCTCGCAAATGAAAATGTGTGTCGGTATGCTTGGTGTCTTCTCCGATACTTCCGGTCAGCCGATCGAGTTACCGGTCAAGTCCAGCTATACCGCCGGTCTAACGCAGTTGGAATACTTCACGGCTACCCGCGGAGCCCGAAAAGCCGTCATCGACATTGCACTTAAAACCGCCGATGCCGGGTATCTGACCCGCCGCTTGGTGGATGTCGCTCAAGACGTCTTCACTATCGATGACGAGGCTCCCGATGAAGGTTTTGCGATGTATCGTGCCGATGCCGAGGAAATCGGCGTCAGTTATGGGTCAAGGTTGGTAGGACGTTTTGCAGCTACCGATATCAAACCCTACTTATCGGCTGGAGAGTTAATCACCGCTGAGATAGCTAAGAAAATTGAGGATAATCCAAAACTTGACGGCGTCCGTATCATGAGTGTTCTGAGTGTCAATTCCGTTAAGGGCGTGCCCAGGAAAGCTTACGGTCTAGATCCGGCCACCGGCGAACTGGTTGCTGCGCATCATCCCGTAGGAGTCATTGCCGCTCAGAGTATCGGCGAACCGGGCACGCAGCTGTCCCTAGACTCCAAGCACCGTTCCGGTGCCGTAGTTGCCGACGATACCGCCGAGGGATTAAGCCGTGTCGAAGAGCTTTTTGAAGTCCGAACACCTAAGGGCCAAGCCTATCTTGCCGATGTCGACGGAACCGTCAGCGCCTGGGAAGAAGGCGATCATTACGTCGTCCAAATCGCGCCTGACAAGCAGAAGAAAATTAGACTGGCGCTGGATGGACGAACGCCTAAAGTAGAATCCGACGTAACAGTAAATATAGGCGATGTGATTGCCGCCAAGGATAAAGGATCAAGCCCCTTAGTATCCCCGGCTGTCGGAATGATCGAATTTACCAAAGACGAAGCGGTCATCACTCCAGAGGTTGGCGGCATCGTAAGATACGAAATACCGGGCTTCAAGCACTTGAGCGTAGTCGATGGTCAAAAAGTTAAAGCCGGAGATCGTCTAACCAATGGTTCAATTAATCTGCACGATCTGACAAGGCTCAAAGACGTTGAGGCTACCCAGCGCTACATAATGATTGAGATCCTCAAAATGTTTACCGGCCAGGGGCAGAACATTGCTGACAAGCATTTGGAAATAATTGTCAGACAGATGTTCAGTCGCGTCCAGATCGAGGACCCCGGTGATAGCGACTTCGTAACCGGAGATATTGTCAGCAAATTAGCCACGGTTGAGGCGAATGAAGCCCTGATCGCTAAGGGTAAAAAACCGGCGGAGTTTAATCAATTGCTACTTGGTATCACCAAGGCAAGCTTGTCAACCGATTCATTCTTAAGCGCGGCATCGTTCCAGGACACCACCAGAGTCCTGATCGCCGCGGCTACCAGCGGAAAAGTTGACAAATTGTTCGGACTTAAGGAAAACGTCATCTTGGGCCGCAAAATTCCAGTCGGTACCGGGTACGTTTCACCGGATGATACTGACGATGTCGAACCGGAACTGGCCGAAGCGTTACAGAGTGTTGGACAAGAAGGGTAATTCGTAGTAAAATGTCATCTGATTTACAGATAATAAGTAGGGCCGCCGGCTTTTTAAAACAGCCGGCAGGCTACCTTGCAGGCTAAATAAGGAGTTAAATTAATACCGTGCCGACAATCAACCAATTGATTAGAAAACCTCGAGCTAAGGTGAACGTAAAGTCAAAGTCACCGGCTTTGCAGCGTATTGCCAATAACCTAAAAACCGTTAACTACGAAAAACCCTCGCCATTTAAGCGTGGTGTTTGTGTCAAAGTTACTACCAAAACCCCCAAGAAACCTAACTCGGCCCTTCGAAAAGTGGCTCGTGTTCGATTGACTAACGGTCATGAAGTGTGGGCCTACATCGGCGGCGAAGGACACAATCTACAGGAACATGCGGTTGTTCTGATTCGTGGCGGACGGGTTAAGGACCTACCAGGTGTGCGCTACCATATTGTCCGCGGATCGTTAGATCTTCAGGGCGTGGCTGACCGTAAACAGGGTCGAAGTAAGTACGGCGCCAAGAAGGGTGGAAAATAATCCATGCCAGTCCAAAAGCGTCCGGAGACCATTAAGTCCTATTGCGAGCAAGGCGTGCAATGTCCCTACTATGATCTACCCGATAGAGTGATATGCGGAGATTATAGGGTCGCCATAGAGCTGTCTGGTGTAGATGAAGATAAGCGAAGTTTAGGGATAGTAGGATGTCCGATGGTCGTTTTTGAATCCGACGATAGCTACGGGGTTACAGAGAAAGGGTTAGGAAGCAATGCCTAGAAAAGTTACCAAATCACTAGTTAGAAATATTTCCCCGGATCGACTATATAACTCGGTACCGGTGCAGCGCATTATCAACCGGGTGATGTTGAATGGCAAAAAACAACTGGCTGAAAGACTGGTCTACACCGGAATGCAAAAAGCTGCCGAAAAACTCAAAGTTCAGAATCCGCTAGAAGTTCTAGACAAAGCCCTTAGTAACATTCAGCCGCATATGGAAACCAGGTCTAGAAGAGTTGGCGGAGCCAATTATCAGATACCGTTTGAAGTCAAAGGACAAAGGCAAACACACCTAACGACTATGTGGTTCGTTCAAGCCGCTAGAGCTAGGCGCGGTATGAGTATGGAAGACCGGATAGCCCAAGAACTCGTCGATGCTTACAACGGACAGGGTGCTGCCGTCAAAAAAAGAGAAGATGTCCATAAGATGGCTGAAGCCAACCGGGCCTTTGCCCATTTTGCCAGGGGCTAGAACATGGCGGAAACAAAATACGCAATTGGGAAGATCAGGAATATTGGTATCATTGCTCATATTGATGCCGGTAAAACTACCACTACCGAGGGAATTCTCTACCGAACCGGGTTAAAGCACAAGATTGGCGCTGTACACGAAGGAGAAACCACCACTGACTGGATGGCCCAGGAACGCGAACGGGGGATAACCATCGTTTCTGCCGCTGTAACCTGTTTCTGGAAGGGCCATCAGATAAATATTATCGATACTCCGGGGCACATCGATTTTACTGCCGAGGTCGAGCGGTCCCTAAGAGTTCTGGACGGAGCCTGTGTTGTATTTGACGGTAAGATGGGAGTCGAGAGTCAGTCTGAAACGGTCTGGCGACAGGCAGACAAATACGGCGTCCCTCGCATCTGCTTTATTAATAAGATCAACCAAACCGGAGGAGATTTTTACAAGTCTCTGGAGAGCATTCATGGTCGACTGACCAAGCGCGCTTTCCCGGTACATCTACCCATCGGCTTTGAACAAAGCGTCTCGGGCGTTGTCGACCTGGTGAGCATGAAAGCTTATACCTATAAGGATTTTGCCGATCACGAATTAACAGTCGGCGAAATTCCGGAGTCGATGCTTGATGAGGCCAAGAGATACCGTTCGCTACTGATCGAAAATGCCGTAGCCGAAGACGAAACTCTACTCGAGAAATATTTGGAAGTCGGTGAGGAAGGACTTAGCGAAGAGGAAATCCGCACTGCCATTCGTCTCGCCACTCTAACCGGTAAATTCTTCCCGGTTACCGGTGGTGATGGACGAGGCGTCATTGTTGAAAAAGTCTTAGACATGGTTACAGATTTGCTCCCCAGCCCGGAAGATCGCGGTAACACTTGGGGGACGCACCCCAAATCCGGCGATAAGATCGAACGAACTCCGTCGGCGTCCGAACCGTTTGCGGCTTTGGCATTCAAGATCACTACCGACCCGTTCGTTGGAAAACTGGCGTATTTCCGCGTTTATTCGGGTAAAATCCAGGCCGGATCTTACATTCTAAACAGCTCGACCGGCGAAAAGGAGCGAGTCGGGAGAATTGTTAGAATGCAAGCTGACAAGCGAGAAGATGTTAGTGAAGTCGATGCCGGCGATATCGCCGCGATCGTCGGACTCAAGGGCACCACTACCGGACACACGCTCTGTGATCCGAATAACCCGATCGTCCTGGAGAATATCACCTTCCCGGAGCCGCCGGTATCGATCGCTATAGAGCCAAAAACCAAAGCCGATCAGGAAAAGATGGGCATCGCCTTGCAGCGTCTTTCCGAAGAAGATCCAACCTTTAGAATTCATGTCGATGATGAAACCGGTCAAACCATCATCCGCGGTATGGGTGAGCTTCACCTTGAAATTATTGTCGATCGGATGAAGCGGGAATTCAGTGTCGAAGCTAACGTTGGTCAACCGCAAGTAGCTTACCGAGAGACCATTCGAAAGGATAATGCCGAAGCTCAGGGCAAATTTATTCGCCAATCCGGTGGGCGAGGCCAATATGGTGACGTTTGGCTCCGTTTGTCACAGAATGAAGCCGGCAAAGGTTTTGAGTTTATTAACTCTATTAAAGGCGGCGTTATACCAGGTGAGTACATCCCGGCTGTCAAAAAAGGAGTTGAAGAGGCCATGAGCAACGGGGTCATCGCCGGCTACCCGGTTGTTGATCTTAAGGTTGAACTCTACGACGGCAGCTACCATGAAGTTGACTCTTCCGAACTAGCCTTCACTATCGCCGGCTCCATGGCTTTGCAATCGGGTGTCAAAAAGGCTTCACCGGTCCTTCTGGAGCCCATAATGAAAGTCGTTGTTGTTACTCCCGAGAACTTCATGGGAGACGTCATCGGCGATCTTAACTCTAAGCGCGGACGAATCGAATCGATGGAAGATCTATCCTTGTCGATTAAAGAGATTACCGCCTTCGTCCCACTCGGGGAGATGTTCGGCTACACCACTAATCTCCGTTCGATGACTCAAGGTCGAGCCAGCAGCTCGATGGAGCTTGATCATTACGCCGATGTCCCCAACAATGTGGCCGAAGCTATCATCGCCAAGAACGGGAAATAGAAGGAAACACTTTACAAACATCTTAGAGTTTTATATACTTCAACGGTACTTTTTAAGCGAGCCGTGCCGGCTTGCGCTAAAATAACTTTTAACTTATAGGAGCATAAACTTAAAATGGCAGAAAATTTTGATCGCAGCAAACCGCATATTAATGTTGGAACAATGGGACACGTTGACCATGGTAAAACGACCTTAACAGCCGCTATAACGTCTGTTCTGGCTAAAAAATTACCAAGTACTATCAATAAACCGGTGGCCTATGACCAGATCGACAACGCCCCCGAGGAAAAAGCCCGCGGTATCACTATCGCGACTTCTCACCAGGAGTACGAGAGCGAGAAAAGACACTATGCTCACGTTGACATGCCCGGTCACGCCGACTATGTCAAGAATATGATCACCGGAGCCGCTCAGGTTGACGGTGCCATATTGGTGGTTTCTGCCGCTGACGGTCCTATGCCACAAACCCGCGAGCATGTTCTTTTGGCTCGACAGGTGGGCGTACCTTCCATTCTAGTTTTCCTGAACAAGATGGACCTGGCCGATCCCGAATTGGTCGACCTCGTCGAAGAGGAAATCCGAGAACTTCTTGAGAAGAACGGCTTTGACAAGAACTGCCCGATCATTCGCGGCTCGGCAACCAAGGCTCTCGAAGGCGATGCCGCTAACGAAGATGCCGTCATGGAACTGGTTAAGGCCATGGACGACTTTATCCCCGAGCCCAAGCGCGAACTCGACAAGCCATTCCTGATGCCAATTGAGGATGTTTTCTCTATCAAGGGTCGTGGAACGGTCGCAACCGGTCGCGTGGAGCAAGGTGTTATCAAGGTCAACGAGGAAGTTGAAATTGTTGGCATCCGCCCAACCACCAAGAGCGTCGTAACCGGGGTGGAGATGTTTAAGAAGAATCTTGACCAAGGACAAGCCGGAGACAACGTCGGGATTTTGCTACGAGGAATTGAGCGCGACGATATCGAGCGCGGCCAAGTTCTGGCCAAGCCCGGTACTATTACTCCTCACACCGAATTTGACTCCGAAGTATATATTCTGACCAAAGAAGAGGGCGGACGTCACACTCCGTTCTTCAAGGGATACAAGCCTCAGTTCTACTTCCGAACTACCGACGTCACCGGTGAAGTTGAATTACCGGCTGACAAAGAGATGGTTATGCCCGGTGACACTATCACTTTCAAGGTAAAACTACTTGCTCCTATCGCTATGGAACAGGGACTGCGCTTCGCTATTCGTGAAGGCGGCCGCACGGTCGGTGCCGGTGTCGTAACCAAGATAGATAAATAACCCAGATAGATTAAGCACTAACATATTTAAATTAATAGATAAATATCTTTTAACACCCTTAAAAACACTATGCCAGTAGCAGCACCTAAAAAAACTTCCACCGATACCAAACAACGGATTCGCATCCGACTGAAAGCCTACGATCATAAAGTCATAGATCAAGCTTCCAAGCAGATCATCGATACCGCTCTTCGAACCGGTGCCTCACTCGCCGGACCTATACCTTTACCTACCGAGAGAAGCAGCTATACGGTCATCAAAAGCCCTCATGTCTTTAAGAAAGGCCGTGAACAATTCGAGATGCGTGTTCATAAGCGCCTGATCGACGTCTTCGAACCGACTCCTAAGACTATCGATAGTCTCATGAACCTCAGCCTGCCGGCCGGTTGTGACGTCGAAATTAAGATGTAGACCGTCTTTTTGGCGGGTAAACAGAACATCAAGCTTTAAGATTAAGTTTGTAGAATTTGCAACGCATTGACAGAAGTAATGCAAACGTGGTAATCTGTAGCGAGTACTTTCTTTAAGATACGGTATCTTGGTGTATCGGAAGGTCTACGTATATCCGTGGAAACCACCATAGCCAAGTGTTTTTATGTCAAGTTAAAGCACTAATCGAGCTCTAGCAGAGTGACAATAACCGTAAGCTGAAGATCACCGTACGAAATGAGCAATGAGAAAATCATATGAAAACACTAATCGCTACAAAACTTGGTATGATCAGCGCGTTAACTCCCGACACCGGCGAGTTAGTGGCTGTGACATTGCTTAAAACCGAGCCGGGAGTAGTGACTCAACTTAAATCGACCGAAAAAGACGGCTATAACGCCGTACAAGTGGGTTGGGGAAAAGGCAAGCCCTCTAAGTCTTTGGCCGGGCATCTCAAACCCTCCAAGGCCGAGCCCAAGCTTATTAGGGAAGTTCGTGTCGACGAGCTAAGCGAAGAGATGAGCGTTGGCACTAAGGTTACGGCAGACGTCTTTGAGGTCGGCGATAACGTTAGCGTCACTGCCAAGTCCAAAGGGAAAGGCTGGGCCGGAACAATCAAGCGACACAACTTCCACCGACAGCGAAAAACCCATGGCGGTAAAGGAGATACCCGGAAAGTAGGTTCTATCGGCTCGATGTATCCGCAACATATCCGCAAAGGTAAAAAAATGGCCGGAAGGATGGGGCATACCAATGTCACCGTTTCCGGACTGAAGGTTGCTCTAGTCGAGGCCGAGAAAGGCGTTATCGGGATTACCGGAGCCGTTCCTGGACCACGCCGCGGCCTGGTCGTTATAAAAGGAGTTAGCAAATGAAAACCGACAGCTACTCTTCCGCCGGCGTCAAGAATGCCCAACCCGTAACTCTAAATAGCGCATTATTTGAAGCTCCCTTTAAACCGGAACTGATTAAAAGTGCCTACGTGGCCTATCTGGCTAATTCCCGAGTCAACCTAGCTAAAACCAAGACCCGCGGTCTGGTCAGCGGTGGCGGCAAAAAACCTTGGAGCCAGAAAGGCACCGGACGCGCTCGTTTCGGCTCTTCCAGAAATCCCATCTGGCGCAGTGGTGGAATAGCGTTCGGCCCTACCGGTAACGAGAACTATTCCCACTCCATGCCTAGTGAACAAAAACGCCGCGCTTTGGTATCGGCTCTTTCTCTAGCCGCCGCCGATAAGAAAATTAAAGTTATTAAAGATTTTGAAATTAAAGACGGCAAAGTCTCCTCAGCCGTCAAATTACTGGATAAATTATCCGCCAAGGGCCGTGTTCTGATCCTCGTTCCGAGGAAAGATGACTTGAGCGAACGAGCTACCGCTAATCTATCCAACGTCAAGGTCACTCGCGCCGACTACTTAACAGTCTTTGACGTGATGAATGCCGATACCCTTGTCATCTCCGAGAAATCCCTCGATATTCTCAGTAGCTGGTTGGATAAGAGCTCAGTTTCAGCTAAGACGGAGGCCAAAAAATGAGCGGTTTAATTACCCTGCACCCTCGAATCAGCGAAAAGGTGCACTCCCTTAGTAAGTCTTCACGGATCTTTGTCTTTGATGTCCCGAAATCGGTTAATAAGCACACCGTCGCCGAGCAGATCAAAAAACAGTTTGACGTTGAAGTGCAATCTGTCCGTATCGCCCTCATCAAAGGTAAAAGCAAGCGAACCGTCGCCAAGCAAGGCCGGCTAATCGGTAACGGCTCGCAGAGCGACGTTAAAAAAGCCTACGTTACCTTGAAGGCCGGCCAGAACCTGCCATTTTTCGAAGAGATCGAAAAGGAAGAAGCTAAGCAGAAAGAGTCCGGCGAGAAGATTATGAAGGCTATGGAAACGCAGGCTAAAAAAGAGGAAAAGAAATCCTCCAGGTCAATCCTGCACCGCAAAAAGGAGAGCAAATAATGGCTATTCGCGAACTAAAGCCCAACACCCCCGGTACCCGAGGCATGACCACTCAGGACTTTAGCGGCATAACCACCAATAAACCGCTCCGCTCTCTTCTGATGCCTAAAAGACGCGGTAACGGCCGTAACAACCAGGGCCGCATCACTACCAGGCACCAAGGCGGTGGTGCTAAGCAGTTCTACCGGATGGTAAATTTCAATTTGGCATCTGGAACCAAGGCCGTCGTAGAGCATATCGAGTATGACCCTAACCGCTCGGCCCGCATTGCCAGGCTCAAAGATGAAAGCGGCAAATTCCACTATATTCTGGCGGTCAGCGGCTTGAAAGTCGGCCAACAGATTATCAGCTCCGACGAGCAAACGCCTATCGAAAATGGCAATCGTTTGCCTATTAAATACATACCCTTAGGAGCGACTATCCATGCTATCGAGCTGCAGCCCGGTCGTGGCGCCCAGCTGGCCAGAAGCGCCGGTAACGGTGCCCAGCTCGTCGCTAAGGAAGAAGACTATGCCCAAGTCCGCCTGCCAAGTGGCGAGATTCGCCTAGTTCAAGTTAACTGCCGGGCGACAATCGGGACGGTCGGTAACGAACAGCACCAGAACGTTAAGATCGGCAAAGCCGGTCGCAATCGCCGTAAAGGCATCCGCCCAAGCGTCCGCGGTGTAGTTATGAATGCCGTTGATCATCCTCACGGTGGTGGTGACGGTGGCCGTCACGGTGTTGGCGGTGGCGGAAAAGGTGGTTACGGACACGCCCCCAAGACTCCATGGGGCCAGAAAACTCTCGGATATAAAACCAGACGTCGTAAAAGTACCGATAAATTTATCGTAAGAAGCGCTCACGCCGGGAAGAGAAGGTAGGATATGAGTCGATCACTGAAAAAAGGACCATTTATAGATTTTAAATTAGCCAAGAAGATCGAGGCTTTAGGTGCCTCGGATCGTACCATTGTCCGCACTTGGGCCCGGGCTTCAACAATTGCCCCGGAGTTTGTTGGCCGCACCATCGCCGTACACAACGGTAAGGTGCACGTGCCGGTCTTTATTACTGAGAATATGGTCGGACATAAGCTTGGTGAATTTGCCCCTACCCGCAAATTCCGGGCTCATGGCGGTAAATTAGCTAAGGCGGCGACGGAGTAATATGGGAGCAATAGCAATAGCTAAAGGTGTCAAAAGTAGTCCGAGGAAGTTATCGGTGGTGGCCTCGTTAGTTCGAGGACGAACCGTAGCCGATGCCCTGGTAATTTTAGATCACACCCCAAGACGTACGGCTGTCGATGTGAAAAAAGTCATTTTAAGTGCTCGGGCGAACGCTGATCGCAATCACGGTTACAAACCGGCAACACTGAGTATTTCGGAGATTACCGTTACCCCCGGCCCACGGCAAAAGCGGTTCCGGCCGGTATCACGCGGGCGGGCACATCCGTATGTCCATCGCAGTTCACATATCAGAGTGGTGGTTGACGGCGAAAAACGTCCCGTTAAAGCACCGGCATCTAAAGATACCGCTACCACCGCTAAAGGAGAGAAATAATGGGCCAAAAAGTTAATCCCATATCAATGCGCCTGCAGCTCAATAAGGATTGGCGCAGCAAGTGGTTCGTCAACCGCCGAGACTATGCCAAGTACCTGAAAAACGATCTTGATGTCCGAAGACTGATTCAAACCCGTCTTGGCTCCAGAGCGGCTATTAACAAAGTAGATATCGAAAGATCACCTAATCTGGTCACGATTAACATCATGACCGCCAAAGCCGGCGTCGTTATTGGTCGCGGCGGCAGCGGGGCTCAAGAGCTGAAAGACGCTGTTGAGAAAATTTACGGTGTTCCGGTAAGAGTCAATATTGACGAGGTTAAAAAATCCGACTTGTATGCCAAGTTAGTCGCCGAGAATATCGCCCACCAACTGGAGCGACGGATGAATTTCCGCCGGGCCATCAAATCGGCGTCCGCCGCTTCGATGCGAGCCGGGGCCCAAGGTATTCGTATCCAGGTTTCCGGACGATTAAACGGGGCTGAGATGTCCAGGCGCGAGAAAGAAGTAGCCGGATCGATTCCGCTTCACACCATCAGAGCCAATATCGACTATGCCTACGTACCGGCTAAAACTGCCGCCGGCATTATCGGTGTCAAGGTTTGGATATATAAAGGAGAGGCAGCTTAAGGACTTATTATGTTGATGCCTAGCCGTACCAAATTTCGCAAAGTTAGAAAAGGCCGTATTCGCGGTGTCGCCACCAGCGGTAACTATATCGCTTACGGAGAGTTTGCTCTACAATCGCTCGACAACGAACGAATCACCGCTCGCCAAATCGAGGCCGCCCGTCAGGCCATGACGCGCTACATTAAACGGGGTGGTAAGATCTGGATCCGGATTTTCCCGCATACTCCTGTCACCCGCAAGCCGCTTGATGTCAAAATGGGCAGCGGCAAAGGGAGCCCGGAATTTTTTGTCGCCAAAGTCCGGCCCGGCACGGTACTCTTTGAGATGCAAGGTGTCAGCGAAGATATTGCCAGAGAAGCTATGCGTTTAGCCGGCAATAAACTACCTATTAAGACCCGGTTTATCCGTCGGGAGGAAGTGTGATGAAAGTCGTCGAGATCCGCAAGTTAAGCACCGAACAGCTGACCGAAGAAAGCGTTAAACTCCGTGATGAGATCGCCGAGCTGAGACGCCGCATCCGGCAAGGTGAAGTAAGTAATGTCCGCCTGGCGCGTACTAAACGGCGTGATTTGGCCCGAGTTTTAACAATCCTTGGCGAACAATTACAAAAGGAGAGCATGTAATATGGCAAAATCACTAATCGGCACCGTCACTTCCAATAAAGGCGATAAAACTATCGTTGTGACCGTTAATGACCGCAAGACACATCCGTTATACCGCAAAAAGTATCTCGTCAGCCACAAGTTCTTAGCCCACGACCCGAAAAATGAGGCCGAGGTGGGAGACAAAGTGTCTATTATCGAGACTCGACCGTTAAGCCGTCACAAACACCATCGTTTAGAGAAAATCATTGAGCGGCCGATCCTTAAAGTGGAAGACATTAAGGCCGTCGAAACCGAGGAACAAGCATGATCCAGCAAGAAACAAGACTAGTCGTCTGCGACAATTCCGGAGCTAAGGAAATCCTCTGCATCCGTGTACTGGGTGGTACCCGTCGTCGTTACGCTAGAGTCGGTGACGTTATCGTCGCTACCGTTAAGGACGCCAACCCTAACGGTACGGTTAAGAAAAAATCGGTCGTCAAGGCCGTCGTCGTCCGGACCAGGGACGCTATCCGCCGGCCGGACGGTTCGACGATCCGCTTTGACGACAATGCTGCCGTAATTATCGGGGATGACAAGTTGCCCAAAGCGACTCGTATTTTTGGTCCGGTTCCTAGAGAGCTGCGCGACCTTGGTCATTCCAGAATCATAAGTTTGGCTCCGGAGGTACTATGAACACAACTGCTTACAAAATTAAATTGAAAAAAGGCGACAAAGTGGTCGTGAGAAGCGGTAAGTACAAGGGTGTTACCGGAAAAGTCCTGTTAGTCCACCCCCGGCTTAATAAAGTAACCGTCGAGGGCGTTAATATAGTTAAGCGCCATGTAAAAGCTACCAAGACGCAGACCGGCGGTATCAAGGAAATCACCAAACCAATCTGGGTCAGCAAGGTTGGGCTGTATAATCCGACAACCAAGAAAGCTTCCCGCCTGGCCAGTCATATTAACAGTGACGGCAAGAAGGTTCGCGTTTACGCCGGGAGCAAGAAAGAGGTAACCACCCATGCCGACAAATAACCTAGCTACCAACCGGCCGCGATTAATGGCGCTCTACGATGAGAAGCTCCGCGTTGAGCTAAAAGACGAGCTTAAGCTTAAGAATGTCCACGAGGTGCCGCGACTGGAAAAAATAGTCTTGAACGTCGGACTCGGACAGGCCAAAGACGACAAAAAGCTCATGGAAACGGCCATAAATACCGTCAAAAAAGTCACCGGACAATCACCCGTCACCACCGTAGCCAAGAAGTCTATTGCCAGCTTTAAGCTTCGAGAAGGTAACAAGATCGGACTGAAAGTCACCCTTCGCGGCGAGCGTATGTACGAGTTCGCCGACCGCCTCATAAACATCGTACTGCCAAGACTGCGTGACTTCCACGGTACCAGTGTCAAGGCTTTTGATAAAAGCGGCAATTATTCGCTCGGTCTTGTCGATCAGTCGGTATTCCCGGAACTAAGCTTCGAGGAAACCAGCCCGGCGCACGGCCTGCAAGCTATATTTGTCATTAGAGGTAAGGGTCCGACCCATTCCAGACTTTTGCTGGAAAAATTAGGAATGCCATTTGAGAAGGAGAGTAAGTAGTTATGGCTAAGAAATCTAGTATTAATCGGGACGAGAAGCGGCTGAAAATGTTCGAGCGCTATAGCGCCAAACGCCGCGAGTTGAAGGAACTCGGAGATCTCGAGGGTCTATATAAACTGCCCCGGAACTCCAGCCCCACACGTCGTAAGAACCGCTGTAGCGAAACCGGTCGATCGCGCGGCTATATGCGTCAGTTCGGTCTATCGCGAATCAGCTTCCGCGAGCACGCCTCAAAAGGCGAAATTCCCGGTGTAACGAAATCCAGTTGGTAGGAGAAGAAGGAGTAATTATGAGTCAAGTATCTACAGATCCGATAGCCGACATGTTAACCCGTATCCGCAACGCTGCGGCTGTGGGTAAGGACGAGGTCAACCTACCATATTCAAAACTGAAACAGTCAATCGCCGAACTGCTAAAATCTTCGCGCTATATCAGCAGCGTAAAGGTTGTCGACGCTAGTGTCGGCAAAACCTTAGTTCTGGGTTTGTCGCAGAACGGTTTAGGAATTACGGAAATCGTCAGGCTAAGCAAGCCCGGACGCCGGATGTATACCTCAGCCAGCGAGATACCGGTTATCAAGAGCGGGCGCGGCGTGGTCATTATCTCTACCTCCAAAGGAGTTATGAGCGGTGATCAAGCTAAAACCGAAGGCATTGGCGGGGAATTAATCTGTAAGGTGTATTAATTATGAAACATTACCTGAATAACATTCCATCGCTACCGACGGCTCAAGGAGAAAACTCATGAGTCGTATTGGCAAGATGCCCATCAAGCTCCCCTCCGGTGTCGCCGTGCAGATCGATGCGGATAAAATAACCGTCAACGGCCCCAAAGGTAGTCTATCGCAGTTTAGTATGCCGAATATCAGCGTCACCCAGGACGGCGATACGCTGATAGTTAGTTGTTTGAACGACGAACGCACCACCCGCGCCAAGCATGGTCTGATGCGCTCACTACTGGATAATATGGTAACCGGTGTTAGCCGGGGATTTAACAAGCAGTTGGAAATTAACGGCGTCGGCTATCGGGTGGCGCTCAGCGGTAACGCCCTCAGATTCAATATCGGCTTTTCGCACGACGTTAATTACACTCTTCCGCCCTCCATTACGGCCAGTGTCGAGCAGAACATCATCACGATCAGCGGCATCGACAAACAATTGGTCGGACAGGTCACTGCCGACATCCGTTCGCTGAAGAAACCGGAGCCGTACAAGGGTAAAGGTATAAAATATGTCGGTGAGCGTATAATCCGTAAAAGCGGTAAATCAGGCAAGGATAAGTAAAATCATGAACAGACTAAAAATTACCATTAAGAATCGAGAACTGCGCACCAAGCGAACCCGGTCTAATATTTTCGGTACGGCGACGCGCCCCCGGTTAAGTGTGCATATCAGCAATCGTCATATAACCGCTCAGTTAATTAACGACGACGTCGGCCAAACGTTGCTGTATTTGAGTAGCGTGGGGACGAAGGTACCTGGCGCCGTTAAAGGCACAATGACCGATAAAGCCAAAGCTATCGGTAGCGAAGTGGCCAAAAAGGCCAAGGCCATCAAGATAGATAGTGTTGTTTTTGACCGCGGACCGAAACTGTATCACGGTCGGCTGAAGGCTTTGGCTGATGCCGCTCGTGAAGGAGGGTTGAAGTTCTAATCATGAAACGACAACAACTAAGTCAAGGAGTAAATTATGCCCGGTAGTCAAACAGATATGCATAACCGTCGCTCACCGCTTAACGCCGAACCGAAACAGTTTGACGAGCGGGTGGTTAATATTGACCGAGTTGCCCGCGTCGTCAAGGGTGGCCGCCGCTTCCGCTTCCGGGCTCTAGTCGTCGCCGGTGATCACAAAGGTAAGGTTGGTATCGGTCTATCCAAGGGTGCGGACGTCACCTCGGCAGTCACCAAAGCCACCGAAGTTGCTAAGAAACAGATGGTCAAGTTGTCCCTATACAAAGGTACGCTGCCGCACGAGGCTCAAGCTAAAGTCGGCGGAGCTTTTATACTGGTAAAACCGGCCAGTCCCGGTACGGGTCTTATTGCCGGCGGGGTAGTTCGCACGATTCTAGAGGTAGCTGGGGTCAGCAACGCTCTTAGCAAGTCACTGGGTTCCTCGAACAAGACCAACACCGCTTACGCCACCATCAATGCTCTGACGTCAATTAAACCGGCCTCCAGCTGGACTACCAGGGCCAAAAAGACTCCTGGCAAAGTCGCTGAACCAGCCAAAGCGGTGGAAAGCGCAGCTCCCTCAGAAGAAGTCAAAGCCAAGGCTAAACCGGCTCCAGCTAAGAAAGTCACCAAAGGGAAAAAATCATGAAGTATAACGAGCTAGAAGTCATATCCAACAAATCCGCCCGCCGCGTGGGCCGAGGTATCGCTGCCGGACAAGGTAAAACAGCCGGCCGCGGAACAAAGGGTCAAAAAGCCCGGACCGGATCTTCGAGGCGCCCGGGATTTTCCGGCGGCCAGAACCCGCTCATGCAGGCCTTACCTAAACTACCCGGCTTTACTTCTAAACGTACCAAACCGACAGTCATATATTCTTATCAGCTAAATCAGCTTAAGAACGACCATATTACTGCCGAGACCCTGTCTGAAGCCGGATTGATTGAGCATCAGTTTGAGAACGTTAAAGTAGTTTTTAAACGTGAAAAGATCAACAAAAAGTTCACTATCGAGTTAAACGGCGCCAGCAAACAGGTTATTGATCAAATAACCAAAGCCGGCGGGACCTTTAAAAGTGTTGATCGGCTGAAACGCTCCACTACCAAGACTGAAACTAAAGATAAAAAACGCTAGTTAGGGTATACTTTTTAGGGTGGACAATTCAGAAAAACCGGGTGGAAAACTGAGGGAATCATGAGCTGGAAAACGATCTGGAAATCATTCAAGAACGCCGATATGCGAAAGCGCATACTGGCGGTGCTTGGTATGCTGCTGGCGTTTCGGATTATGAGCCATATCCCGGTGCCGCTCAGCAATCCCGCAACTCTAAAACAGCTGCTGACTAACTTATTTAATTCTACGGCCGGACAAAACTCGCAGTTCTTGAGTTTCATGAACGTTATTTCCGGCGGCGCCTTAGCGAATTTCTCGATTATGCTAGCCGGGTTGGGGCCATATATTAACGCCTCGATCATCATGCAGTTGCTCACCAAAGCCATACCCAAGCTGGAGGCAATGCAAAAAGAGGGAGAATCGGGCCAGAAACGGATTAACCAATACACTCGCATCCTGACCTTCCCGCTGTCCATTATTCAATCGATCGGTGAGATTTACCTGATCAGACAGTCGGCTCAGTCGATCGGCGGCATCGGTGATATTACCGCCCATACCTCATTCCTGCAATGGGTGTTAATGATTGCCTCACTCTCGGGCGGTTCGATGCTTTTGATGTGGCTGGGAGAGCTGATTACCGAAAAGGGAATTGGTAATGGTATATCGCTTATTATAACCGTCGGTATTGTCAGCCGCCTCCCGTCGACGGTGGCCAGCGTCTTTAAGGCCCTAGCCCCCGCTGCGGCCCACTGGAAGCTTGCTGGAGTCAAACTGCCATTCAGTGAACGTCAATTCTTCTACGCCCTTATAATTGCCGCTGTGATCATCCTGGTAACGTGGGCGGTCGTCAAGCTTAACGAGGCATCAAGGAGGTTAACTATACATTACGCCAAGCGGGTCCAGGGGAACCGGACTTACGGAGGCGTAACAACCGTTCTCCCGGTCAAACTTATAACCGCTGGTGTCATCCCGATAATCTTTGCCGTGGCCTTCTTAAGCGTTCCCAGCTTTGTCGGACAGTTGCTTCATGGCGCCCATAGTGTTTATTTGCAACATATCGGCACTTTCTTAACTACTTGGTTCCAACAGCCCACCAAAGCCAGTTTTGCCGCCGGAGGGTGGCAACCATACCTCTATCCGGTGGTCTATTTCTTATTAGTATTTGTCTTTACCTTCTTCTATACGAGCGTCACCTTCAATGCCAAGGACATAGCCGAAAACCTGCAAAAACAGGGTGGGTTCTTAGAAGGAGTAAGATCCGGAAACCAAACCGAGAAATATTTAAGCAGTATCGTTAATCGCGTCACCTTGTTCGGAGCTATTAGTCTAGGGATATTGGCATTACTGCCCATAATCGGACAAATCTTCATTAACGCTAATATAAGCATCGGCGGCACCAGTATTCTTATTTTGGTCTCTGTGTCACTTGAAACCTTAAGAGCTATTGAGTCACGCGCCTTGATGGTTACATACGACCAATACAGCGAAAGCGACTTCTTCTACGACCCACAGGCCGGTGGCGACGCACTGATGCCGGGTCGACGACGATTCCGGTTGATACCTCGACGCTCCCGTAAAAGCTCATAACATACTACTTTTTATCGACTAGACACAATCTTATGCTGCTGATCAATATAGAGAGAGAAATCGAACCGTCCTAATTGGCACTGACCAGATCTCCTTGATTACCCATGTTTGAAATATCGGTCTGCAGTTGAGTCGTTGTCGCGCTGCTAAGATTAGCACTCACGGCGGCGTTACATTCGGTTACGACTTGCTTGGCGTCGGCTAAGAACAATGAATACGTTTGGGTGTTCTGGGCAGTATCCGGCTTTAAGGATTGATCCGCAGTAAGCGCTTGCTGTAATTTGTTGCAATCCGGTTGCATGGCGGAAGGTTTAGCGGCTTGGCCTCCGATGTTCGGGTTGATTGAAGGACTTGTAATGTCGTTGCTGATGGTCTTAGTGTAAAAATCCATCATCGATACCGCGTTGATAACCGCTAGACCGCTGTTAGAGGTGATTAATGATTTCTTGGTCGAAGCGCTATTGGCAACCGGTTTAGTACTAGTTTTGTGGGTAAGCGTCAGAACCAAGGCCAGTATTATTAGTAGTATGAGCACGCCACTGCTAATGATAAGGGGCTTCTTGGAGGCCAATCCTCTTGAGGGCGGCGTCGATGAGGAGAACACGGTTGGCGTGGGGTTGTTTGGTGTTTCTACGTTTTCCTGATTGGTGTTTGGGTTTTTATCATCCATATTACATCCTTTGCTTGCTTGAACAAGTTAAGTTAACCATAAGCGGTCTTTAACAGTCAATAGTACCATTCAGCCTAGGTTAATTAGTAGTGCACGAAGAGCGTTATATTGGTATCGAAAGATAAGTTACCTAAACTTCTTAAAGGACAGGCGGCAGGTTCGACACGGCATCGTAGGTATTGGCCATGGGGGTTACGGGCCTCGATAGCCACAGGTATGGCGTGTAGTAAAAGACCTCCGCTGGAGAGTGAGGGACGGTGGAGCCGCTTGCCATAGTGCCATACGTTCGCCAGAACTTGATCGTATTGGCTACGAAGCTTCCGCCGACTCCTGTCGACTGGCTACCGACTGAAAGTTGACTATCGCAAGTCGAAGTACCGGGGAAAGAACCATCAAAGCTACAGGTATAAATCGTGCCACCTTGCCCGGTAGATGGGTTTTGCTCGGCGACATAGACACCGTCGAGCTCGGTTACGTTGGGTGCGATATATATATTACCCTGGACAATCATGTGGAGCGAGGTCATCTTGTTAGGGCTCGGACCTCCCGTTGGATAGGTTATATTTCCGGTTAAGTAGACGTCTCCCTGGATATACAGAATAAGCTGTTGGCCGCTATAGAGATTCGTAGCGGAATAGGTCTGAGTACCCAGGAGTTGGTACTCTCCCGGGGAGCCGTATGAACTTAAGTTTCCGTAGTAGGGTCCAATCGAGCCGTTTGCGATGCTACTGTTCTGCCCGTAATAGTCATACGAACACGGCACCGTGCCGAATGACCCTCCTGATGGAAAATCTGTATTAGGCGGTATACTTCCGCTGTTAGCGAAGGTTAGCGTATTACCTGCCGGCCCCGAGGCGGGGGACTGGTCTGTAGCAAATCCATCTATGGTACTCATTGCTTCCGCAGCATATTCGGTGCCGGCCCCGGCATTAAATCCTAAAGCATCCATACCTGAAAAGTCGTTATTGTTCCATGTCGAAATAAAAGCGCTGGCATTAGAATTGCAGGTTGGCTCAATGCCGCTCCCGGCCAGAACATCACCGCCGATAACGCTTACGTATGGCTGATTCGCGACAGTGAACGTACCAGAGCAAGTAGGTGGTGATTGTTGCGGGTCACCGGGTGTTCCGTCATAGTAAATACCATTCCCGCTAAACGTCCATGTAACGGTATATGTACCTGGCGTATCAGCAACTTCACTATTTGTATACGTGATTACCCCTCCACTATAAGTCGTAGAGTTGATAACATCTCCACTGTTAGGAGTGACGTTTCCGGGGCCACTAAACGATACAATGTAATGATCGCCCAGAGCGGAGCTCGGTGGTGACATGCCATCGGGTCCGATTTGGTAACCACTCTCTCCTGCGCTCATAGTAAACGATCTACCGGTGCCGATATATCCGCCAGGAGACGTGTACAGAGGATTACAAATAGCAGAGGAAGGGGTAATGGTATTGACCACGCAGGGGGGTAGTGTAGTCCCCGGGTAGCCACTCAATGTTATAGTGGCGTTTTGTGACGGTGTACCGGTGACCGGCGACACTGTCGGGGTGGTGGTTGGCTTACTATTGCTATCGGAAATATATACCGTTGGATACTGTGTGTCGGTGTAGTTGGCGGTGGCGCTAAATGTAGTGCTATCGTAGCCATAATAGGCGCCGGCAGTAAAGTAAACGTCCTCGTTCCCGTTGCCGTCTACGGTCGGTGAGGAGGTCGAAACGGTGCCGTTCGGTCCAGGGGAAGTTGAGAACTGATATTTAACCGTAATGCCCGTAAATGTCGCATTTACAGTTTTCGTAGAGGGATAAGTGAGACTGCCATTGAACCATCCGGTACCCGGAATGTATTGCCACTTGTAGGAGTGCGTGTCTGAACTCGGTACTACATTATTAGTAGCTTCATCGATATAAGTTACATTATAAGTGTCAGTATAAGAGGCTGGCGCACTAGCTTTGCCGGTATTGCTCTGAGTAAATCCAGCAACACTGCAACTCAAAGTTGTAGGATTATTACCGCCGGTGGGAGTGTGTCCCGGAGAGGTGTAGTCAAAATTCCATCCGCCTGTTGGTGTAGGGTTCCCTCCTGTGCTACTCTGGACCGGATCAATGAGGTATTCCTTACCAAAAACGCTATCCGAATGCCAGTAGGACGAAAGATTGTTGTTTAAAGTCAAAGTATCAGCCCCTACACCTGATGTCGGCGGACCATTCGTAACCATAATGAAGTACTTGGTGCCAACATTCAATGTCAGACTGTAGTTTCCTCGAACGCCAGTGGTATTACTTGTCGAGCAGGTCCCGCCGTGTCCGGAGTCACATGCCGATACATTCATACCGTTCAACGGAGCACCATTTTCGTGAACATATCCAGTTATGGTTACCTGACTATGAGAGTTTGTGCTCACAACGATACAAACTTCCTTGTTGCTACCATTCTGTTGGCTACCGTTATTCTGCCACAGTAAATAGAAACAATAAGAATCGCCATTATTGGCCGAAGTGTCAGACGACGGTATGTTAACGGTTCCGAAATGGTAAAGTGGGTTAGGTGGTGGATTCCCTTCCGTGGAAGGTATTCCGGATTTGTATCCACTGTCCACATTAAAGCTTGTAGGGCCTCCTGGGTAATCTCTAAAGTTTACAGGTGCTGCCCCAGGCGACGCCACCATATGAGCAGTCCAACTAGATACCGTTCCGGGTGCACAGCCGTTATCGCTTAGATAGAACCATAATTGTCTAGACTGTCCGGGAGCTAAATACTGCGTAGCCGTGGTCTTATTCCCGCTACCGTCACCTACGTAGTTATCGTTTGAGTAAGCAGGGTTACACTGATTAGGGCTACTACTGACCACCATGCAAACTTCGTTACCTGAACCATTTCCTCCATTCCATGTTAGATAGAAACAAGCACTATCGCCGGTACTTGCATTCGATGTTACATTAACTCCTGCAGCGTAAACCAGCGTTTGGCCGCCACCAACAGTTAGAGGGCTGGAACCGCAACTGGGCCCACAATTACCATTAAAAGTGAAATCGGATGGAGTAGCTGAAGACATAATCGCATTCCAGTTTGCCGTGCCGTTTGCTGTACCAACATCAGTTAGATAAAAGTACACAGTCCTTCCAGTTCCTGGTGTAACTGTTTGCGTTGCCGTTGTTTTATTACCACTTGAATCAGTTATATAGTTATTATTGACGTAAGATGGTGTGCCACAGCTTAAATTCACTGTTTTCGTTGCTGTGGCACTAGTCACATTGTCTGTCGCTGTTATCGTAAATGTAGTCGATACTGAAGCCGTGACGTTAAAACTCCCCCCAAATGGGGGTCCGCTACTACTAGACTGTGAGCCACTCTGTCCAGTTGGTAAGCTACTGTAGGTAACAGTTACATTATCACCGGTATTATAGCCAGTTGCCTGAAAAGTAAGCTGTCCATTAGGATTAGTGGTGCAAACACCACCGGCAGTTAGGCTGATAGATGGAGTGGGCGGCGGAGGGAGCTGTAAGTTGCCTACGGGATTACCGCAGCTTTGCTTGATTTCGTAATCCTGTATTGTAGGATTGGTTGGGTCCAAGAATGCAATTCCGTGGTGTCCACTATAGTCACACAGGTTTAAATCTTCCACATCGTGATAATCTTGCTGGTAGGCAGTGTTTCTACAGACCCCTCCTGATGGTTGTTGGAGTGAAGCACCCCATATTACAAGACCGTTAGAAGCATAGTAGTTAACCAAACTCACCCATTGTGGAATATAGTTACCCGTTCCTACCGCACTAACAGAAACGCTGCCAGGAGTTATGTTGGGCAACATGGTCAATATTATATATGCAGCTCCGACTCGACCTTGTTGTGTATATCCCGGGTTAGTGATGTTAGCCTGATTTAGGGCACTGTTTGTTTGGTTGTAGTAAGACTCGATAAACTGTTCGAATGCCTGTGCAGTTTGCATTGAGCTTGTATTACTGCTAGGGTTGTCAACATTGTCGGGTAAGGCATATGCGTTTCCGTCGTATATCGCCGGTAGTACAAAATCAGCAAGAGATGTTTGCTGATTACCATAAAAATATCCATAGTCTTGCATGGAACCATATGCGGCATATGTTTTTGACGGCGATCCACCCACTAGCATTACTACGGTTAGAAGTGAAAAACCACTGATCACATATACAATTGAACGTCTACGAAGAGTTTTGCCTATATATGAATTTCGGAATAAACTCATTCTGAAATCATCCCTGCAACACTTTTATACGATCTTGGTAATATGTTATATAAGCATTTGAGAGTGGACTATTCAAATTTTTGTAATCAGTGATAACTTTTTGAAAGTACGTAATAGCATTTTTTTTATTACCCGCCAAGGCATAAGCATCCCCTGTCGCTGACAGCAATCCCAGAGAAGCACCGTACCTTTGGATGTACTCGCTATATAACCTGGCTGCTTTAGAGTAGTTCCTTGTGTTAGTATAGGCGTTTATAAGTAGTAGTAATGTTTTTTTGTCGTTTATGCTGGAACTATGAATGACAGCTATAGCTGTGTTCGGTCGATTGTTAGCCAGGTCAATATTGGCCTTAGATAAAACACTATTCTCAGGTATATTTTTAACCTGAGTAGGCGAGTTGTGAAGGAAGTACACAGAAGCTCCAAAAACGCTGACGGCTAGTAAGAAAACAACAAGTGCGATTCTCTTATGATGAGTCCAATTTAAGTAAATTTTTCTTGTGCGCGTGTATCTACTAGGTTTGTTTTGATCAGGGCTCAAAGGGAATATGGGTGTGTCTTTAGTCTGCTGTTCGATCATTTACTATACCCTTATTATAACCGCCTAAATAGCATTAGCATTATGAGTACATATAATAGAATATCAAATGTAATAAGTTTTTCAACAGTAGATTAACTAAGAATATCTAAATGATTTTTTGACACGACAGATTGTTTGGACACATGGCCCGGTGGTAGAGAGCCCAATACGCGCTCAAGAAAGTCCACCGGGCCGTATCCTCACGACAAGAAACGTGCTACTACGACTCGTGTAGCGGCCACTGAGCTGCTATGTGAAAAACCACGAAACCGTCACAGTACCACAATGGCCTTTTCGTGACATGTTAGCATAGAAGCTGACGACCGATTGTTGGGAGTTGGAGGCTATTATCACTATCTTGGAGAGGATAAGCCTTCCTCCTAGAATCGGGTCATCGATAGCTAACGTTCCCGTCCAATATGGATGGGATGCGTGATCAAACTTCGGAAGCGTATACGCAACCGACGCCGATACTGTCACCTCAACCTTATGGTCGTATCTATCCACAAAGTCCTGGCTGGATCGGATACCTACTAGGGTACTACCCCGGTAAGTGAGGTTGACTTTCGACGGTCCTTCCATGGAGTCGGTCAGTAATCCTGTTACGGCCACGTGACTCATAGGAGCGGCTTTTATATCGCTGGTGAGCGGGACTAGGTCGGAACAATACGCACTAGCTTTCACCCCAACGATAGTGTCCGGGTAGGGTGGGGGAGGATTGTGTGATTCAAATCCTGTTTCCGCCGTCATTGCAAGCGTCTTGCCGTTTGCGTAGTAGACAATTGACGACACCAACACACAAGTTGGGTCGACCTGTACGCCTTTTGGGTGAACAAGAGCCTGAGCGGATGTCATGACTAACACCGACTGGGAGTCGCCAACTATTGCAATCTTGCCATCGTTAACACCATAGGGCGTCTTGGCAGAATATACCCACACAACAGTGTGGTTAGCCTGCAGCGTTTGCCCATAGGCGTTGATGGTTGTCGAGATTGCTATTAGGAGGGTAAAGCAAGCTAATGCGGCGGCAAGCCGTCGCAGAATTATTCGGAGCATATTTGCCCCTTTCTAAGACTTGGCTTTCGCCACGATCCCAATTTGAGACCAGACGCTACGTTAATATCATTACGATTAACATTCCATCAGGTCTCAAATTGCTGTTAAACCCTCTTATTTACAATCTGTCATGTCAAGGTTCCAACTGCGGATACTGTGAATCGCGAGATGATTACTGTCTCAAGCGATTTAATGAATGATTTCAACCGGATAATCCGTAGTTGATGCATTAGATTATACGCCACGAGAATCAGATTTGTCAAGAGGCAATGGGACAAGGGCTTAGTTTAGCTATAACTTTTCTCCGCTAGACACTAGACAACAAAAAAATAAAAACTCTTTACATAACGATGTAATATTTGATATACTGGCTTGACGTTATAAATATGGCCGCGAGTAAAGAAGTTATCGAGCTAACCGGGACCGTGACTGAAACTTTACCAGGCACGCAGTTTCGGGTGGAACTCGAAAACGGTCATAAGATTATAGCTCACGTTGCCGGCAAGATGCGTAAACATTACATCCGCATTGTCCCCGGTGACAGCGTTACGGTCGAGTTGACCCCTTACGATCTCTCGAAGGGAAGAATCACCTATCGCAGATCATAAATTTCAGGTGTATGGGCAGTGGTGAGTAATCATTGGTGTCCTAAGGATATAAAGAGGAACTAATTTCATGAAAGTTCGTGCCAGTGTCAAAAAAATCAGTCCCGATGATAAAGTCGTCCGCCGTAAGGGACGAGTATACATTATTAATAAATTTAAACCTAAGCATAAACAAAGGCAGGGGTAAGAAACGCATATGGCTCGCATTTCAGGCGTAACGATTCCTAACGAAAAACAAGTCTGGGTGGCATTGACATATATATATGGGATCGGCGAGAAAACCAGCCGAGAAATACTGTCTCAGGCTAAAGTCGAGACTAGTGTTAGGGTCAAGGACCTTAACGACGGAGAGCTTTCCCGTATTCAGGAAGTTATCAGCGAGAAATATACTGTCGAGGGAGAACTGCAACGCATCGTCTCCGGGAATATCAAGAGGCTGAAGGATATCAAATCATACCGTGGTGCCCGTCATACCGCTAATTTACCGAGTCGCGGTCAAAGGACTAAGACTAATGCCCGTACTCGCCGGGGTAAGAAGGTGACAGTCGGTGGTACGGCTAAGAAAGTGGCGTCAAAGACATGATTATAAACTCGACTAATACACACCCGAGGAGCGTATAGAGATGGCTGAAGAGCAAAAGATTATGGAACCGGCAGAAGAAGTCGTCAAGAAAACTACTGAAGAAGTTTCGGCGACGAGTGCCGCTCCGGCTTCTAAGAAACGCAAAACCAAGAGGAGCGTTACCGCCGGGCAGTTGCACGTTCTGGCAACGTTCAACAACACTATAGTTACCTTCACCGACCAAAAGGGTGCCGTACTGAGCTGGTCCAGTTCCGGAGCATGCGGTTTTAGAGGCTCTAAAAAAGGTACCGCCTATGCCGCTCAGGTCGCGACCGACAAGGCCGGCCAGATCGCCAAGCAAACTTACGGCCTCAGCAAAGTCGATATCTTTCTCAAAGGCACCGGTCTTGGTCGTGACGCCGCGGTTCGTTCCCTGCAAAACCTTAATATATTTGCCGACTCACTTAACGACGTAACCGGTTCGCCTCACGGCGGAGTCCGACCCAGGAAGGCTAGGAGAGTTTAATTATTATGGCAAGAAATACTCAGTCTATCGTTAAGCAAAGCCGCCGCGAAGGTTACGCTCTACATCCCAAAGCTCACAAGGTTTTGGTTAAGCGGACGGTTGGCCCAGGTCAAAGCGCCTCTACTAGAATTAACCGAAGCCCGAGCCAATATTTGCTTCAGCTAAGAGAGAAGCAAAAAGTCAAACGCCTATACGGTCTACTTGAAAAGCAATTCTCTAACCTCATGAAGGAAGCCTCCCGTTCGCGAGGTCAGTCCGGTCAAGAATTACTGAAACTCCTTGAGCTCCGTGCCGATAACGCCGTGTATCGCTCCGGATTAGCCGCTTCTCGTCCTGCTGCCAGACAGCTGGTCTCCCACGGTCACTTTATGCTCAACGGCAAGCGTTTCGATATCCCCTCGCTCCGTCTCAAAGTCGGTGACGAGCTGGTGGTCAGACCCCATAGCCAAAATTCCGGCTACTTTAAGTCGCTAGATGACAATAGCCCGGCACCGTCATCGGTTCCGGAGTGGCTTAAGGCCGACCGCAAGAAATTGTCTATTAAGATTACCGGTGTACCGACCCGAGATGACGCCGAACCGGATATTAGTGAACAGTTAATAGTCGAGTATTACTCACGCTAAATTAAAGTAAGGAGAAAGAGAAATGCCAAATATAATTCATACGCCCGGACTGGCGGCCGTCAACGACCACAGCGACAATAGCGCTACGTTTGTGATCGAGCCACTTCATAGCGGCTACGGAATGACCTTGGGAAACTCACTCAGGCGCGTCTTGCTGTCGAGCATTGCTGGCGCTGCCGTCACTGGTTTTAAGGTTGAAGGCATAACCCACGAATTCACGACTATTAAAGGCGTCAAAGAAGATGTCGTTAATATTATGTTGAATCTAAAAGGTCTTCGCTTCCGGTTATTCAATAGCGAACCGCAGACTCTTAGGATTAGCAAAACCGGTAAAGGTAAGGTAACCGGCAAAGATATTACCGCCAATTCCGAAGTAGAAGTCGTTAACCCCGACCATGTCATAGCAACTCTCGATGACGACAAAGCCAAGTTCGTTATGGATCTAAGCGTCGAAGTGGGCCGCGGGTACCGCACCGTTGAAGAAGGCTCCCTCAACAAAACCAACGATATGATCGTCTTGGACGCCATCTTTAGCCCGGTTCTTCGGGTTCGCTACAAGGTCGAGAATACTCGCGTCGGTCAAGCTACCGATTTGGACAAACTATTAATCACGATCGACACCGACGGCTCTATTAGCCCCCGTGATGCTTTTGAAGAAGCGGCTGCTATTTTGGTCAACCAGTACTCAGCTCTAGCCGGTAAGACCCGAGTCGAAGCGACGCCTCACGCCGGAGTCAGCGGCCTCGCCCTTGATGAAGAGCTCGACAGTGAGGACGGGAGCGAACTAATGACCTCTATCGACGATTTAAACCTATCGGCGAGAACCACCAACGCCCTCGTCAATAACGACATCCACACCTTAAAAGACCTATTTAGTCTTAGTGATGTTGAGTTACGAGATCTTAAGGGATTCGGTTCCAAAGCCCTGGATGAAGTCAAAGAAAAATTAGCGGAGCTGGAGCTTTAGAATAATATGCATAGGCACGGATACAAAGGACGCAAATTCGGCCGGGAAATCGGACCGAGAACCAGCATGATTAAAAACCTGGCCGATTCTTTGGTTTGGTACGGCCACGTCAAGACCACCCTGCCCAAAGCCAAGGAAGTCGGCCCCTACGTCGAGAAGCTGATTACCAAAGCCAAGGTCGGTGACCTGGCCAGCCGGAGACAGATCTTGTCGGCATTGTCTACCGAAGCCTGTGCCCATAAACTGGTAGACGAAATTGCCCCGAAATTGAAAAATCGAACCAGCGGCTATCTCAGAATTACCAAAGCAGAACTACGACGCGGTGACAACTCTCAAATGGCGATCATCAGTTTCGTCGATGATTTGTCAACAATTGTTGAGGAAAAACCAGTCCCTGCCAGCCCGCAGCCGATCAAAGAAGAAGCAACCAAACGGGCCCCAACAGCCAAAGGAGTAACAAAATGACCGAAGTAAAATCTAATGGGTCAAATGTGACTCGGCGGGTAAGCATCAAAAAAACCTACAGCGCTAAGCCGTCGGAAGTTGTCAGAAGGTGGTACCTGATAGATGCCAACGATACCAGTCTCGGTAGAGTGGCAACGGTTGCCGCCAGCCTACTTCTCGGCAAGGGTAAGGTGAGCTTTACTAAGCACATTGATTGCGGCGATTTCGTGATTATTGTCAACGCCGACAATTTAAAAGTAACGGGCAACAAAGAATCAGATAAGATGTACCATCGCCATAGCTCGCACCCTAGCGGTTTACACTCCCGTACGCTTCACGAGATGTCTAACGTCGACGTTCTCCGTCACGCTATCGGCGGCATGCTCCCGACAAATAAGTTAAAAGATGATCGGATGAAGCGCTTGAAGGTCTACTCGACACTGGAACATCCCCACGATCCGCAAAAACCGGTTACCCTCAAGATTAAGGAGAAGAAGTAATGGCTGTGTCGAGTGACAAGTATTTTTATGGCCTGGGACGTCGAAAAAGCGCTACCGCTCGCGTCCGTCTGACTAGCGGTAAAGGTACCATTGATATAAACGGCAAACCGGCTGAAGAGTATTTCGCTAGCAGCAAGTATCTACTAGCTAAATTACAGGAGCCGTTTTCAGCTTTGGAACAGGAAAATAAGTTTGCCGTAACCGCCAAAGTTATCGGCGGCGGTCACGACGGACAAGCCGAAGCCGTGAGACTAGGTATTGCTAAATCCCTGGTGGCTTTAAATGAAGACTTTAAGGCTACGCTGCGCCGGGCCGAACTGCTTGGGCGAGATTCCCGAGAAAAAGAGCGCAAGAAGTTTGGTCTAAAATCTGCTCGCAAACAGCGTCAGTTTACCAAGCGTTAGTTTAATTACGTTCTATACACACTTCGCTGTCAGACTCGTTGGCTGAAAAGTTATGAACCCTGACGAGTGTTATACTATTTAGGTTATCACCATGGACAAAAAAGTAATTTTAACCGGTTTAAGAGCCAACAATGATTTGCACATCGGTAACTATTTCGGTGCACTGATGCCGATCGTCGACATGGCTCATAACCGTGCCGATGACTACGATATTAACTTATTCGTACCGGATCTCCATAGCTTTACGACGCCTATTGATCACAAGCAACTTTACGCTCAGACTTTGCATAACCTCAAACTGTTTGTAGCCGCCGGACTGCCGCTTGACCATCCTAACATTCACTTATATCGCCAAAGCTTTGTACCGGCTCACAGCGAACTAACCTGGATCCTGGACTGTTTTAGTGGCTTCGGTCAACTGCAGCGAATGACCCAATTCAAAGATAAATCAAAGGATTTAGACAATTCGGATAACCCGGAAGCCGCGATATCGGTGGGCTTATTTAATTACCCGGTACTGATGGCCGCCGATATTCTCCTTTACGACGCCTCATATATCCCGGTCGGGGACGATCAGACACAACACATCGAATTTGCCAGAGATATTGCCCAGCGAATGAACTCCAAGTTCTCAGAGATCTTTATCGTGCCAAAGTCAGTCACCGAGCAACATGAATTTTTTGGCCACGACCAAGGACTGCGCATCAAAGATTTGGTTGATCCGCTCAAAAAGATGAGCAAAAGCGCCGCTTCCAGCAAAGGGGTGGTTTTCCTTGGGGATGATCCTAAAGATGCCGCCGAAAAGATTATGTCTGCCACCACCGACAGTGTTGGCACGATCAACTTTGATTCTGCCAATCAGCCGGGGATTACTAACCTCCTAACGCTGTTGGCTCTTTTGCGTCAGGAACCGCAAGAAAACATTAATGCCGAGTGGGTCGGAAAGTCCCGCTACGGCGATCTCAAGAAGACCCTGGCTACAGCAATGGAGCAGTTCTTAGAAGGTTTCCAAACCAGGCTAGCTAGTGTCAACGAAGGACTACTCTTGTCCAAACTGGAGTCCGACGAAAAGCTAATCAATGCTGTTGCCAACGCTAAGTTATTAACGGTCCAAAAAGCCGTTGGTCTCAGACAAAAATGACAGAGTTGATTACGCCGGAGGCGCGGCGTCTGGACAGTGAAATAATTTACCGGTTTCCCAAACTCAGTCGTTCCTTTGCTGCCGATTTGATTAAACTCGGAAAGGTCAGTGTCAATGGCGAAGCCGAATTTAGACCCGGATATCGCCTTAAAGACGACGATCAGGTAAACATTGATTTTGATCCCACACAGCTTGATTCTATTCCCGAGCTCGAGCTGCCTGTTATCTATGAAGACGATAACTGTGTCGTCATCAATAAGCCCGCCGGTATCCTGGTGCATTCCAAGGGAGGGTTTAATCCTGAAGCTACGGTAGCAACCTGGCTGAGGTCGCGGTTAAAAGGCATGGAGGGCGAAAGGGCCGGAATAGTTCACCGTTTAGATCGGGCTACTAGCGGCGTCATGATATGCGCCAAGAACGTTGAGACTGCCAAATCGCTGCAGAAGCAATTTGCCGATCGAAAGGTAAAAAAAACCTATCTGGCCCTTATCAAGGGAAAATTGGCTAATCCCGAGGCGGTGATCGACATGCCCATAGAACGAAATCCGAAGGCACCGGCGACATTTCGGGTCGGCGTCAACGGCAAGCCGTCGCTGACTAAGTATCGGACAATCGAATCGACCCAAAAATATAGCTTGCTGGAAATGAAACCGGAAACCGGCAGAACCCACCAACTCCGGGTTCATTTGGCCAAACTTGGACACCCGATAATCGGCGATGAACTATACGGCGGGGAAGAAGCCAACCGGCTCTATCTCCACGCCCTAACTCTGGAAATCACCATACCGATGGGGCAAAGACGGGTCTTTAGAGCCAGACAACCGGTGGACTTCCGTAAAAAACTTAACTCACGGAGCTAGACATGACAGACTTGGCCCTACATCCTAAAACCGAGTTAGCTGTTACGGAAATAATCGCCTCTCCGCCGCAAGCTTTGCTGATAAGCGGACCAAACGGGGTAGGCAAAAGTGCGGTTGCTAAATACCTGATTCAAAAAATAATCGACCTCTCCGTTGGTGACATCGATAGCTATCGGTTCGGCATGATCATCTCTCCGGCTAAAGGTAGCATTTCGATCGATCAAATCCGCTCGCTGAATGAATTCCTGTCGCTCAAAACCACTGGACAGGGAAAAGTAAGGCGTTTTGTCGTGATTGAGCATGCCGATACCATGACAATCGAAGCGCAAAATTCACTCTTGAAACTTCTCGAGGAACCACCCCGGGACAGTGTGATATTTTTGACCGCTGCGCAGCGGTTGGTGCTACTGCCGACAGTCCTGTCACGGCTACAACTCCTGGCTATAGAACTACCCCCTCTAGAAGCACTACAATCGGTGTTTAAGCTCCAAGGGGCCGAGTTTGATCGCCTGTACAGATTAAGCGGCGGTCTTCCAGGATTATTGGCCGATATGCTAGGTTCTAAAGACTCTCAAAAAAACCCGCTGCTGCTGGCTGTCGAGCAGGCCAGATTAATACTGAAATCGACTACGTTTGAAAGATTATCGCTCATCGACAAGATCACCCGATCCGAATATGGAGCCAACGCTGTTGTTGAGATGCTGGTTAGGATGTCTGCGGCAGCCATCGAGCAGGCCGCTGCCGCCGACAACTCTAGGTCTGTTAGCCGGTGGCAAAAAGTAATGGCCTCAGCCTACCTGGCCCAAAATAAACTTTCTCGCGGTGCTAACCAAAAACTGGCGCTTAGCGAACTGATGATAAATCTGTAAATCAACAAATGGTATAATATCCTAACGTGGTAGCACTCTTAATTATAGTCGCCTTCGCGGCACTTGCTTATTATCATACCGTTCTTCACGGAGACGAGTTCAGCGACATCTCTCAAAAGGTAAGCGACCGACTGGGGAGGCTGTGGGACATAGCTCATCAGGGCATGAGGGAAAATCGTTTCTTACGTGCCGAGAAGGCTTTACTAACCATATTAAAGATCGATGAGAAGAATGCCGCCGCATACAATCGACTAGGCATTCTCTACGCCAAACAGAAAGAATATAAGGATGCTATCGATTGCTTTGAAATAGCTAGCAGTATCGAAGCGACGCCGTCCAGTTTGCATAACCTTGGTTTAATATATTACGAGACCGAGAATTATGAGAAAGCGATGGTCGCCTTCGAACAGGCCCTAAAGTTGGAGAATAACCTAGCCGCCAGACACGTTGCCTATGCCAAAGTCGCCGAGAAAGTAGGTAACGACAAACTGATGTTCCAAGAATTAGAAAAGGCCATTGAGCTAGAACCAATTGAAGAGACCTACAATCTACTCTTAAGCGCCTACAAATCAAGGGGCATGGAGAAGGAAGCCGATCAGGTTGCCGAAGAGATCAAGAAACTAACCTTATCCTCACCGGCTCGCCGCAAAAGAGTATTGCGGCCCCGACGGGTAGTTATCTAGTCGGCAAAAAACTCTGCCTTAATACTTTGACGGATAAAAACTAATTCCGTAGCCATAACGCCTCATCGTCCGATACGGTTCCTGCTTAGATCGAACGGTTAGGACGCCTGGATAGGGACAGTAGTTAACGGGTTTTTAGTACCCGGAGCTCGATGTCGTACCACTTTTATGAATAAAGATCAGGTAGATTAATCCGTAGATAATGATTGCCAGAACAACGTAAAGCACTACCCACTGCCACACGGGACGTTTGTGGTAACCTTTAGTTGGTGCTTCGGGTTTGTTCTCATCGGGACTCATATGCATGCTCCTTTCGTTAATATATTGAGTTATTGTACGCCAAGTTAACGGCAACCGTCGGTGATAACGCGTACTGCTAGGCATGATCTTAAAGACATTGTCGATGGTCGTTTGTGGCCTTAGGCGACAACTATATAACAGATAGAATTAAGGATGAAGATTGCTATCCTAACACCATTGCTCAAGGTGTTATAATAACCACAAGCATGCACACCTACATTGTTGAAGATAGCACTAAGATTACTTCATCAACTCTACTGCTAACTCTGAAGCGCGATGATTCTGAGCGACCATTGGCATTTCAGCCGGGACAATATGCCGCAATCAGTTATGAGAAGCGTGGTAAACGCTCCGATGCCCGCTGTTTTTCGATAGTTAGTTCACCTACCGACCAACACCTCCTGCAGTTCAGTATGCGCGTCAGAGGTCGTTTTACGACAGCTCTGAGCAAACTCGTAAAAGGCGATATCGTCGACGTTTCGGATCCCTTCGGCGGTTTTGTGTTCGACACCACCACCGACAAAAAAGCCGTTTTTATGGCTGGCGGTATCGGTATTACGCCGTTCATGAGTATTATGCGCTACTTGGCCGCCTTAAATGCCCATAACGATGTCACGCTGCTGTATAGTTGCGCCGTCCAAGACGATATCCCGTTTGGTGAGGAATTGTTGTCGATACAAGCAGCTCACCCCAACCTTAAGGTAATATTCGTGATCGGTAAAGGTCCTGTCGATCATATAGCAGCCGGACACACTGAAGTTGGTTTTATCAACGCCGCCCTTTTAGATAAGGTAACCGCCAAAAGCTATAAAGATCAAAGATTTTTCATTTGTGGACCGCCTTTTTTCATGAAGCCAATGGCCGATTTGCTTTCCAAGCAGGGGACTCCTAAAGCCAATATCTTAACTGAGGCATTCACTCAATCATCTCCCAAGCAGACAAGTATTTTGCGCAGCTGGCCCGCCAACGCTTATGCCCTGGGGGCTATCGGCTTGGCGTTTGGAACGCTGGTAGTTATGGTCAGCGACCTGTTAAAGGCTTTGCCCCCGACCACCACGCTCAAACCGACAAAAACAGCCCCCTACATGATAACTAATGCCCGCGAAAAGCAACTCGATCAGCTCGTTAATAGCATCCCGCCGTCACCGGACGTTATAACGGTTCCATCCAACGCCCCGGCACCAACAACCAACAACAATCTGGTCAACCTTCCGCCTCAGACCGCCGCCCCGATATACACCTCTCCGGTATCGGTACCGGCACCTCCTTGTCAAACAACACCGTCGGGAAGGTGCATATAGGTTCGGCCATGCAGTACTATCAAGAAGCGCTGGCACTGGGTAGTAAAACAGGGATGTCGCTGGTCAGTGATGTTTCTCCCGGGCAAATAGATAGGCTTTACAAAACACTTTGGAAAGCGGTTTTTATCTTCGAAAAACGTTTCAGCCGGTTCTTACCAAGCAGTGAGCTATCGGAATTTAACCGAAAAAGCGGATTAAAACAAAGTATATCACCGGAATTTCGTGACATTTTATTAGCAGCTAAAGGAATGGCTCAAAAAACGTCCGGGCTTTACAATCCTTTCGTCTTGCCTCTTGTCCAGTCCGTTGGGTATAAATACTCTCGTGTCCCTGGTCACGAAACAGATGTCGTAGATGACCATTCCGATAAATTGCTAACCACTGCCGACAAACTGATTATTGGCGATGATTGGGCGCAGATACCATATGGGACGGCAATCGATCTCGGCGGTTGCGGTAAGGGTTACCTAGCCGATTTAGTGGCTAATCAGTTACCCGAGAACATTAAGGGTTACTGGTTATCATTTGGCGGAGACATCGCGCTTGGCGGACACGACGATAGCGGGAGGCCGTGGACGGTTAAGGTTGAAAGCGCCGCCAACTCCGCCTCGAACATCGCCCAAATCACGACTGACGATGTTCAGGCTGTAGCCACCTCCGGTACGATAGTTCATCGCGGTAAAAAGGCCGCTGGAGCATGGCATCATCTCATCGATCCGCGCACCCGTCGACCAGCCGAGACGGATATTTTACTGGCAACCGTCTGTGACGGCTCAGCCCTCAACGCTGACGTATTGGCGAGCTGTGCCGTTATTTTAGGCAGTAAAAAGGGACTCCAGTTTTTGAAAAAACACGGTGTAAAAGCAGCTGTTATACAATGTCGAAACGATCACAACGAAGCCCAAATATTTAAATTCGGTGATAGCGTAAAAATAGGGGAGTCACATGCGTAGATTTTTTGTTGTGGTTAGCGCGCTAAGCCTTCTATTAATCGCAGTGGCCGTAGCCAATCCGACACGGGCCTCAGCGTCCTCGATACCCAAGTCGCTGACCTTTGCCGCGACGGACTCACCGAATATTTTGGTCAGTCCAATACAGGGGCCCGCGGTTTCTAAACAACTGGAGGCCCGAGCCAAAACTTCCTGGCCATGGTATGTGACGCGGGCGGCCGGGTTTCTAGCGGCTATTTCTCTGGTATTATTAATACTCTCTGGTATTGGTTTTATAACGGGGACATCGTTCCGATTCCTGGAGCCACTAACGGCCTGGGCGACTCATAAAGCTATCGCTTACATATTTGCCATATCGGGGACCATACATGTGATTGCCCTCTTATTTGACAAGTACGTGCCCTTTACGATTGCTCAAGCGCTAGTCCCATTTCTGTCGCATTACCGTCAAATAAGCATAGCCGGCCACCACTTCGGGTCCCTTTATGTGGCCTTAGGAGTGTTTTCGTTATATTTTGTGCTGGCTATAATTTTGACGTCAATCTTTTGGATGGACAAAAAACCGCATACCTGGAAAATATTCCACTTTTTATCCTATCTAACTATCGTCTTCGTATTCTTCCATGCCTTATATCTAGGAACCGATTTAGCGCATGGAGTGTTTAGGGTTATTTGGATAGTCTTAGGCATCTTGATAGCCATCGCCATCGTTTATCGTCTGAAGAGAAGGGCAAAAGTGGAATGACTAAGAATAACTCACTGGCCACTATCCGCGAACGGAATAAGATTAAACGTCTTACTGGCTGGGCGCTTCTTTATCTAGTGCTTATAGCCCTGTTTATCTTTGCAATATACTGGCAAACTAAACGGGTTAATACCCTTAATTTTGCTAACGGTGAAATACAGCTTACCACCTCAAAAACGAAATATACCGTAGGCGACAGTATCAGCTACACCCTAAAAAATGACCTAAGCGAACCGATTACGTTGGTCAATACCTGTCCGCAGAACCCTTTGTTTGCCTACGAGTGGTCCAATAACTCATGGATACGAATTCATGACACGGCCAGCTCCTCGGCCTGCCTAAATCAACCCAAGCAGCGAATTCTACCGGTTGGCGGGACGTATACGCAGTCTTTTGATAATTGGCCCAATTTATTTAATAAACCCGGCATTTACCGGATAGTAGGGCTTGCGACTAACTATACCGCACTACCTTATGCCGACTTTCAGGTCGTCGCCAAACCAGTACCGGTAAAAGTCCAAACCCAGACGCAAGTTATTATCCAGAAAGTTATTACCCCGATTTATATACCGGTTCCAGTCACCAGCGGTAGTGGTGGAGGTGGCGGCGGCGATAGCGGCGGCGGTGGGGGCGGCGACAATTAATCCCATAACTACACGCCCTAGCTTAGATACATTTTAGTTAATATTGCCTTGCCAATTCCGCTTTTAGTAACCAGGGCATAACGGCGTGTTTACAACCCAGCCAGGAAACAATCACTACTATAAATCGATTCGATCTTAATCCGCCGGCGAGCTTAAACCCCTATAATATGTTGTTGTTCGAGTTGACTTAATAATGACCTAAAGGCCTTGCCTCGATGTCCAACAAGTATTTTCTCTTCACTAGTCATCTCCGCCATTGTCTTAGTCTGTCCGCTGGGTACGACTACAGAGTCAAAACCAAAGCCATTATTTCCTCTCGGGCTGACAATTTTACCTGTAAGGGTACCTTTTCCTAGCAGAAACTTTACTCCATCATAATATGCAGCGATACAGCTAATCGTCACTGTATCGTTGGGATTAGCTAGTTTGTATAGCGAATCATTACCAATTTCTTTATTAAAATACTTTATAAATGGACCCGGCAGATTATTGAGGCTAGCTAATCCCGCCGAGACGTCTTCGACGATTACCGGACTTCCTATCTGCTTGTAAGCCTTATCGGCTTTATCTTTAACGATCTTCTCTAAATCCAGACTCTGTATTTCGTCGATGTCTAAATCATGCATCGTAAAGTCAATTCTACCGCTCGCTAGCGCTTTAAGCTCTTTGACTTTTCCAGGGTTTCCCGTAACTATAGTGATTCTTAGCATGTTATGTATTTGTGGCCGAGGTCTTGCCTGGCCATGATTATTTTTCTTGCACGGCCAGGAGAGTCTTGTATCATTGGAAAAGCTGTGCTCCGTCTGATATCGCCGGATTCGCAAACATAATTTATCTTGTAGTGTTCCTTAAATTACTGACGGATTTGATAATCATAGGTGCCATCACAACAAACTTTACGCCTTAATATGTTAATAACCGGAAAATTCATAACTAAATTATAAATAATAGCTTCGATCTCAACAACACTGGTGCAGAATTCTGTACAAAGTCAGAACCTTTTTAGTTATTTTTCAAGTAATTTAACGTAGTCAGATCTAGCATATAGAATACGCAGTATATAAACTTCCTGCTCAATATACTTATAGATTATTAAATAGTTATCTACTATTAAATACCTATAGTTATCCAGTCTGGTGTCTATCGTTTTTAACCCAGCACCAAACTCCGGGAAGTCCGATAGTTTTTGTGATGCATGAAGTATTTTATCGGCTATGTTGTGTGCAGCAATTGGGTTACCTAAATCATTGCTAATATAGCTAAATAAGTCGGCTAGATCTTGTTCTGCTAAAGGTGTAAATATAATATTCATAAACTTAAATTATATTTTTTTGCGATCTGATCTAAAGAAACGCCATTATCCTTTAGGGACTTCTCTCCTTTTTGTATGTCTTTCAGCAAGTTTTCTACAGTTTTCTCATAATCATAGTCGTCTATCTTAGAGATTACATAACTACCTCGGCCATTGCGCGTTAGGTAGACCGGCTTATCTACGTCTACTTTCTTTAAGACTTCAGTGTAGTTACGCAAATCTGAGATAGGTAAAATATTAGGCATAATTATATTCCTCCAATAAGTATTGTAGCAACATATGCGTGCGAATACGACAGCATTTGGTGCAGCACTACTGTTGACTTAAGCTTTTTCGCCAAAACAATAAGCTGTCGAGGTAAAAAATTAAGGTGTTTGAAGTCGCCTAAAATAATTGAAGTCGTTCTAGATTTTCTTAAGTCAACGGCAGTGATTTGGTGCAGGGAGAGGGATTCGAACCCCCGAAGGCGAAAGCCAATAGATTTACAGTCTACCGTGTTTGACCGCTTCACTATCCCTGCACAACTCAGTTGGAGCCGCCTGTCGGATTCGAACCGACGACATTCAGTTTACAAAACTGACACTCTAGCCAACTGAGTTAAGGCGGCATATCCTTACAGATAGAAAGTGTAGCAAAAACAGAGGGAATTTGCTACCATGGCGTAAGAACTATTTGCCGCGGTAGCTCAGTTGGTAGAGCGCAACTATGGTAAAGTTGAGGTCCCGAGTTCAAATCTCGGCCGTGGCTCCAGGTTAAAGAAGCATCATACACATAAATTGTTAGAATTCCTACTGCTTCGAATTCATAAGACTGTTTAAATTGAGCTCAGGTGCTTGAGGGCATTGGCCCAAAGTAGTGGAGAGACGTCAAGCACTTCTAAACCCCGCAACACGCGGGGTTTTATGTTTACAAATCAACCACTTATCTGTTAGAATAAACGCTATGGCAAAAAAAGGTGATAAACGCAAGATAATTGGACTGGTCAGTGAGGAATCCGGCGAGCGGATATACTATACGACTAAGAACACCCAGAATAGCCCGGATAAGCTCACGCTTCGTAAATATAGCCCGAAGTTAAAGAAACACGTGACTTTTACCGAAACGAAGAAGAATCTCGGCCGGAACGAAGTTAAGCCAAAGAAGTAGAACTATTCATTAGCCGAAGCGGCGGCTTGAAGATCCAATAAAGTGTCCACCATTTCGGCGTGGCTCCAAACCAGTGGAGTTACGCCTATGGCTGAACCGCTGTCAGGATCAAACTGCTCGCTTAGCGCGCCACTCTCTAGTTGACGTTTTAATGCCCAATCGATTAAGACTTTGGCTTTTTCATGCTGTCCGACACCTAGATATACTTGCGCCAGCCACAGCGTACAAACAATCCACGGGTTACCTTTATATTGTCTTTTTGACAGAAAATATTCATCACCTTCATAACGTATTACTCCCCCAATAGGACTGGTATTGAGCAGTCTTTGCTCGATATGGGAGAGAGTCGATTGGAGCTTGGGGTCATCCATAGACAGTTTGGCATACATAAATGGACCATAAAGACTAGATATATCCAGGCTGTCGTCGTACTCCAGCTGGCCGTCAGGTAGCAGCAGAAAGCCCTTGCGGTAATAGCCGTCAGGGTGATAAAGCTTGTCCAGGCCGCTCCCAATACGAGACGATGCTCGGCGCCATCTGGCAGCACTGTCTGGATATTCCAAAGTTTCGGCTATGTCGGCGGCGGTCTCGAGCGCCGCGATAACCGTTGAGACAGTGTATGTCGATGTCAGAAATTTTTGCTCCCAAAGATCATAGCTGGCGTGAGGCAGGTCGGTCGATTCATCAATAAAGCTACTCATAAAATTAGCGCAGGGGGCTATAAAGCTGTCAAAAAAGGTATGTATGAAAGTTTTATCCATTGATGCCTTATAGTAATGCCCGATCATGAATATGACGCTGGCAGTTTCATCTTCCTGGATAGCTAATTCCTTGTGTCGTCCGTGGAGCAGCGGATGCCAGGTGCTGCCGATCGCGCGGTCAGGCTGATACTTGTGCATTAGATAGCCGTCGCGGTGCATTGTATCGCGGGCAAACTCAAAGAATTTTTTAGCCTCCTCATAGTGACCCATTCGAATCAAAGGCCAAATGGCATATGCCGCATCACGAGGCCAACAGTAACAGTAATAATCACGTCCGAAGTTGAAAATACTCGAATCACCACTGGCCAGCACCGACCCTCTTTCGTCGCAATGCGCCTTGATGGTCAGTAAACTCTTTTGGACCGCCCGAATTTCATCGCTGGAAAGTGTTAAAGTAGATTTGTCTCCCAACCAGTTGCGCCAATGGTTGGTCGTTGCATTTTGCCTCTCATCAATCGAGTAATACTTATACTTGGTATGAACGACTTGAGCATCGGTTTGGCTGTCGGCGGCCACCACCCAGTAATCGACCAGCATGTCCTCGCCGGGGTTTGTTACCTGTCGGAAACGTAGTACGCTGTCAACTCCGCCGTGTTCAACGGCATTACCGGAGAGCTCACCGTCTTCGGCATCTTTAAAGGTTCCGTCTTTTCCTTCGATACCGTAGTTACCAACGGCAAATTGATCAAACTCACCACCGCGCACCAACTTACCGGCAATCAGCAGGCAACAACGGCCTTTATAGTCGAGGATATAATTATCGTCAGGAACAAACATGGCGGTATCGGCCCTCCCGGCCCGGGAAATCTGAAAGACCTGATGCATGAAAAGCCGTATGTCGCGCTCTTCTGAGGCTAAATTGGTAATCTTGATCCGGCGAATTAAGGAGTTGTACTGAGTATCGACGAAATCATTTAAATGCATGTCAATGTTGAGATCATCGGAATGAAATGTTATTTCACTCATCAGAGCGTCGTCGGCAGAATTAACATGAACTGCCCACGAATCGTCTCCAACCCAATGAAACTTACCCTCGATCCAGACTCCAATTTTATGTTGGGAACTGCGAGCGTTTGTTAAATTATCCAGTCCGACGTATGGATAATAAAAGTCATGTACCAGACCATTCTCATCTAGTCCAACGAATAATTGCCCATTGCTTAATACTACCGGTCTACCCACCTAAACCTCGATTCCTTTTTCGCTTAACCTATATTTTATATCATGCCAGGCATTCATGAAATTAATTGCGGCTTCGTAAGGGCTGTCATACGGACTAAAGTAGGCGTGTATATCGCCGTCTTTAAACCATTTGGTGCACATATAGTAAAAATGATCAGAAGTCTGCAACTTGCGCCAATCTTCAATTAGGGCTAGATCTCCGCAGCCGAGGATCTTATCCTTCAAAGAGTACAGCGAATTAATAGCGTCTTGCTGCATGGAGTTGCCCAACCAGGCGGATAAGTCACGTTCGGTATCAGCCCAGGTTATGGTCGAGGGTACATCGATTTTATCAGCGGGTTCAAAACTATCGATAGCTTCACAGACTGTCAAAAATCGGTTACCGTCGGTTTTAAGCCACTGCCTAGGAAGCGACTCTAAGAAGCCGAAGATCCCCGATTCAATCCACTGATGTTCCCCGAAAGTCTCATAATCCATAAATAGGTTGAACACTTCGGCATCGTTGGTCTCGTTCAACCAGTGAGTAAATTTATCGGCTGTCAACGGCCATTCACTCCATTCCCGGTCGCCAAACCTAAAGGCGATATCGTCACTGAGCTTGTAATTCTTCATGAGCAGACGAATATTATCGGTATAAGCGGGACGATACAAAAAGTTCGGACTGCGCCAGCCCAATATCTTGTCCCAGCCCTCAGCCAGGATTCCCTTATAACCGTGCTTATCGGCCCAAAAAGCCAGATCATTGTTGTAGGCTAATTCCGTATTTCTGAAGACTTTCGGAGTTTGGGAAAAGATGCTCTCGACCATCTCCCTATGCATATCCACTTGTGACTCGAATTCGGACCGGTCGTAGAAAAACGATAACGAGTGGTGATAAGTCTCCGCCAGGATCTCGACTCGACCGGTCTTGACCAAAGCTATAAACGACTCCAGGCTTTCGGGCGACCATCTCTTTAACTGCTCAACCAACGTCCCGGTAATAGATAAGCTCAGTTTAAATTCCGGATGATCGTTCAACAGTTTTAATAAACGTTCGTTTGTTGGCAAGTAAGATTTAGTCGCAATTTTTTTGAGAATGCGCTCATTGCTTTCCGGAGCATCATACGGAGCATCGAAATAGTTGTGAGAATTAGCGGCGTCAAAGACGGTGTAGTGGCGAATTCGAAATGGTTGGTGAACGTGCAAATACAGCACAATAGCCCGGTTCATACGCACACACCTGCCAGCTGGCTACTGTAAATGTTTCTTAGTTTAGCGGCCGGTTGGTCCCAGCTAAGACGCTTCCACTCGTCATACGAATTCCTATGCAACTCATTCCTAATGCCGGGGTTTTGTAAGACGCCAACAATCTTATTAGCCATCTCATCAACATCCCAGCTATCAACCCGAAGACAATTCTTTATCACTTCACCGACACCGGACTGCTTGGAAATTAAGACCGGCGTACCGTAGCCGATAGATTCCAGGGCGGTGATGCCGAACGGTTCAGACACCGAAGGCATAATGAATAAATCGGCTAGCGAAAAGGCGTCACGGTAAGCCTTACCGCGCTGGAAACCGGAGAACATCACGTTATGAAGGATTCCCAAGTCGGCGGCTAAACCGATTAACTCGTAGTACTGCTCTCCTGATCCGGTAATTAACAAAATGGTTTTAGGGACGCTGTCGAGTACCTTGGCAAAGGACCGCAGCATATTAGGTAGACCTTTTTGGATAGTTAATCTTCCGACGCTAGCCAGGACGTGATAGCCGTTAGATTTCATTCTATCTAAATAAGTATAGGCGTTATCTCCGGAATACGGTTCAAGAACCGACTCATCGATACTGTTATGCAAAACCTCGATCTTATCCGCCGGCACACCGTATTCTCTTATCAAACCGTCTTTGGTATTCTGACTGACGGCGATGACCTGGTCGGCTATATGTGCCGCGAGGTATTCGATATCTCGAACCAGAGGATTACCGCCCATAACTTTACCGGAGCGATCCGCCTCGATCGAGTGGAAGTGGACAAATAATGGTTTGCCGGTAATCATTTTAGCTTTAATCGCCGCCCGGCAAGTTAGCCAATCGTGAGCGTGGATGATATCGAAATCCGCTAACTCGACGATTCTGGAAATCGCTTGTTCATAGATCAACGACTGACCAAAGATGTCAACCGATTTGATGTCACCAGAACTGTAGACATACTTATAACTGTCGTAAGCAATGCCGGAACTAATGACGCTGACAACGTCCTGGGGATGAGCGGCGGTAATTTTCATAAAGTCTATGGAGCTGTGGTCGGCAGTGTAGGGTAGAACAAACTCAATATCTACACCTTGTCGGCTGAGAGCACGCGATAAATAGTAACAGGCGGCTCCCAAACCACCACTGTTATGTGGCGGCAGTTCCCAGCCAAGCATCAGTATTTTCATTTTGAACTTTTCAGTCTATTTACGAGTAAATTATATGCTTAAGCTTACTCAGAAGCAAGACTATTTACAGCGATGTTGGTAAAATCGTGAAAGTTATAAACAGTTTAGGAGGTAACTTTGACACCTAACACCCTAATCAAGGCCAGCTGGATAGCGGCTTCGCGGAGGTCAATCTTTTCACTTTCGGCTCGCTCAATCGCTGAGCGGATCGCGGTAGACAAGATGTGGCCCATTTTTCGGTTAACCTCTTCTTCACTCCAATGTTTCCCGGCTAAGTTCTGACGCCATTCCAAGTAGGAGGCAATCACTCCTCCGGCGTTGGCCAGAATATCCGGAATAACCATGACTCCCTTTGACGCGAGGTATTCGGAGGCGCCTTCACTAATAGGACCGTTAGCTAGCTCGACTATAATTTTGGCTTTTACCGTTTTAACGTTATCGGCGGTTATGGCATTTTCTAAGGCTGCCAGGACCAAGATATCCGAATCGGTTTTTACAATGTTATCGGGTGATAATTGCTTCGCATTACCGAACATGGGGATCATTTCCGGACGAGTAATGTTGGCGGGGAGCTGCTTGATGTCAAAACCCTCGGGGTTGTGCCAGGAATTTTGACTGTTGGATACCGCAATTAACGAGAGGTTAGGATAGTTTACTAAGGAACGGGCAAAATAGTATCCGACGTTACCGAAACCCTGCAAGGCAACGGTTAACTTTTTCCCGTCGAGTTTTTTAGCACGCAGAAATTCGTACAATGCTAGACTGCCGCCATTACCGGTCGCTGGCTCACGGCCTTCACTACCGCCATTCTCAATGGATTTCCCGGTAAATGTGGCTTGATGATTATCCCCGGTAACCTTTTCGAGTTCGTCAACCATCCAATCCATAACTCGGGAATCAGTATTAACATCCGGAGCCGGTATATCTATAGACGGTCCTAAATGGTTGGATAGCTTCCGGGCGTATTGTCGGGCGATGGTCTCAATTTCTTGCGGGGTTAAACTTTTTACATTTACGGCGACGCCGCCCTTACCGCCACCGAGAGGCAAACCGGCCGCCGCCGTCTTCAGAGTCATCAAAGTGGCGAGGGCCCGGACCTCATCAATATTAACTCCGGGATGGAAGCGGATGCCGCCCTTATACGGCCCGAGTTTACTATTGTGTTGAACTCTAAAGGCGGGAAATGTCTTATTACCAAGTTTGATTTCAAATGTATGTTCGGCTTCGGAACGCAAAAACTTTTCAATAACGTCTACCGGGTAGCCGATGGCCTTAGCGGATTTTCGGATCGTCTCTCGGGTCGTTGACAGCATCTGGTTGCTCATGAGTCTAATTATAGACCCTATTGGCCCAATTTTAGCTGCAATAATGCGAACGGGTAGCCAGTACTAATACTACCACAGTATATTGCGCCGCGCGCCATTCCGTGTTAGAGTATAGTTCTCACATAAGGGAGGAGTTTTATGTGGTTTAAACTCCGGACTCATAAGAGTTCCGGGTTATCTAATTCGTGCTCATTGTTGGGACGAAGTGGACATATAATGCGCCGGGTTATAGTGCCGGGCGTTTTAACCTGCTTCGTACTAAGTAACGCCATCGGGTCATCAGCCGGTGAGAGTCGCGAGTATCACTATCTAACGCCGAGTGATTCGGCGTCGGTCTCAATAAAGCCGTCACCGACAGTCAATAGCCCCTCCTCGTCAGCGCCAGCCGTTCTTAGTAGTTCACCGAACATGGATCCGGCCTCGGCCGGTTCCGAAGCGCTCCCAACGCCGTTATGCAATGTTGATACATCACCCCCTCATCCTAGCGCTATTCCACCAAACAGCCCGGGCTACCTACAGGTTGTCGATGCTCCGGACAGTTACACGGTCTACGGTAATACACCTGAACATATTCTTGACGAGATAGCCGAATGTACCCCGATTAGTACTTCCGGAACCAATGGTACGACCGGAAAATACGCTGCCGCGACAGCCGACACCATTGCCTGGAGCGTGAGCTATAACTCCGCTGTCGGAAATATCTGTACCATAAGCAATGTCGAAGTGACACTTCACATCAAACAAGTATTTCCTAGTTGGCAAGCATCGGATGGCACCAACAACGGCTTAAAACTACTATGGCAAACGTATCTATCGAAACTAAAAGCCTATGAACAAGGTCACGTTAACTTAGACGAGCAGTCCGCCGTAAAACTATACCGCGACCTAAGCAGTACCATTCCGACAAACTGTTCCCAGATTGATGCGGTCGTGAATCAAACCGTCAATGTCGATATCGCCAACAATAACCTAATTAACACCCGCTACGACATTAGTAACGATTACGGTTTTAAACAGGGTGTAATTCTGTAGTTTTGTTTAGACAATTTTATAAGCGTAAACCGAGCGCCTGGCACGAGTTCAGCGAGTGGTTTCTAGCGAGGACTTAAAACACCCAAGCTTCATAGAACTCTGACAGTAGGGGGGTGCTGTCTGTACTAGGGTTAGCCAGTATTGGCGGTGCGCCGCGGCCAACCAGCATGGTATAGGTTGCTCCTATCGGTAATTTCTGACAATATTACTTATATCAATAAGCGTAAGCGGAGAGCATATGGATGCAGCAATAAAAACCGAGGGGTTAACAAAACGCTATGGATCGTTCGTAGCGCTGGCCCCGTTAAATATTGAGGTACAAAAAGGAGAGATCCTCGGTTACTTGGGCCCTAACGGTGCCGGCAAAACCACCACCATACGCTCAATTTTAGGGCTAATTAAACCGTCGGCAGGTAGGGCGATGATCTTCGGTCTGGATACTCAGTCCAATAAAGTCGAAGCCCACCAACGCCTTGCCTATATTCCCGGCGAATCGACTTTCTGGCCAAATTTAACCGGTGGAGAAACCCTGTACCTGCTCGGCAAAATTAACGGCAAAATCGACAAAAAATACATGACCGAGCTTATAAAAAAGTTTCAGTTCGATCCCACAAAAAAGGTCAGAACCTATTCTAAGGGCAACCGCCAAAAGATTAATATTATCGCGGCGTTCATGACCAGAGCCGACTTGCTTATCATGGACGAACCGACGAGCGGTCTGGACCCCATTATGGAGCAGGCCTTTAAGGAATGCGCGCTCGAGGCCCGAGCCAATGGTCAAACAATTTTTCTGTCATCTCATGTACTCGAGGAAGTCGAGGCCTTATGTGATCGGATTGCAATTTTACGGTCGGGTAAATTAGTCGAACTCGGGACCCTACCGCAAATGCGTCACTTGTCGGCACTAAGCGTCGAAGCAACTTTTGAAACTAAACCGCCCCGCGTTGATCATATTAAAGGCGTCAGCAATGTCCGGGTGATTGGACACCAATTAACTTGTCAGATAAGAGGGCCAATCGAGCCATTGTTGGCCGCCATAATCGCCGGTCACCCCAAATCATTGCTAAGTAGAGAGCCATCTCTGGAGGAACTGTTCTTATCACTTTACGGCGGCGAGAAGATTAATAAGGATCAACCGCAATGAGCGCACTACCACTGAATGCGGCTGAACCGCCGGCCAAATTGCTGCGGTCCCCCAAAACGACAGCCGGACGGTTTATTGCTAAACGTACTCTTCGCAGCTCCTTGATACTCGGCGTTATTTTATCCCTTTACATGCTTATTAAGGCCTCCTCGTATATAAAAGCCTATCCCAGCGAGATCGCCCGACAAAAACTAGCCGAGTCATTAGGCGGAAATGTCGGTATCGAGGCTCTGCTAGGCGTAGCCCATAGAATCGATACGGTTTCAGGATACCTGACCTGGAATTTTTTATGTCTCATTGCCGCTACCGGTGCTATTTGGGCGTTAGTCGTAGCCACTAAAACTTTTCGGGGTGAGGAAGACGCTGGGCGATGGGAGCTATTTCTTGCCGGACAAACGACTCCTCGCCGGGCAGCCATTAACGCCTTTGCCGGCTTAGCCAGCGGACTACTACTTTTATACATCGTCATTGCCTTAGCGGTGCTGAGTATCGGTAGATTGAATAACGCGGGGTTCAGTGACAGCGCTGGTTTATTTTTTTCGTTATCCTTGGTTGCCGGTGCGGCTGAATTTATGGCGGTCGGCGCAGTAGCCAGTCAGCTTATGCCAGTCCGCAGTCGGGCGGCCGGTGTCTCGGCAGCGGTTTTTGGTCTATTCTACATGGTTAGGCTTATTGCCGATAGCACCACTGCTCACTGGCTCCTAAATTTTTCTCCACTTGGTTGGATCGAGAGGCTTCAGCCGATGTACAACGCACGGCCGATGTGGTTATTGCCGATCGGGGGGTTCGTGATTGTCTTGATTGCCACAGCGGTCTGGCTGGCCGGCAGACGTGATCTTTATGAGGGGATCGTCGCCGACAAAGACACCGCCACACCTAAAACCAGTTTGTTGCATTCACCCTTAGCGGCGGTGCTAAGGCTTAATTGCACCGTCATAGCCGGATGGTTAGCAGCGGTGGCGGCAATTGCTTTTCTATACGGAGAACTGGCTAAGAGTGCCGCCCAAATCGTCGACTCGGCCAGCGTCAAACCGCTTTTAAGCCGGTTAGCTCAATCAGCACATACTCAAGCCGTATTGACGTTTCTCGGTTTTACTTTTTTCTTCGTAACGCTGGTTATTATGGTTTACGTAGCCAATGCTCTAGGGCGGATGCGTAGTGATGAGGCCAATGGCTATCTGGATAATTTTTTAGTCAGACCGCTGAGCCGTTTGCGATGGTTAAGCGGACGGGTACTGCTGATTGTTCTGGGTGTCATAGTCGCCTGCCTTATAAGCGCTGTGGCGGCATGGGCCGGCGAAGCGAGCCAACATGTCGGCGTCTCTATCCGTACCTTACTGCTTGCCGGTGCCAACAACATCGCACCGACATTGTTGGTTCTGGGAATCGGTGTATTTGCTTACGGCATCATCCCGCGGCTAACCAGTCTGCTAGCTTACGGCGCTATCGGTTGGTCGTTTTTGGTTACGATGTTGAGCTCGGGGCTAAATATCAATCACTGGCTGCTGGATACTTCTATATTTCACCAAGTCGCACTAGCCCCGGCCGTCAACGCCAATTGGTCAACTGACGCCGTGCTGTTAATTGTTGGCTTAGTCCTCGGAGTTATAGGAGCTGTACGGTTCAATCAACGCGACCTGCAGGGAGATTGACGATAGATATATGATCGCTTACTCGGTAGCTAAAGATCGTGAGGAAACTTAATTTCGAAACCTAGATTAGCTTTCCCAATACATACTTTGGCTATTATCCACGCTAAAAGACACTTAACCGGTTAGACTTTAGCATTATTGGTAGCTATACTGTTAGGATCAGATGTCCGCCGAAAACTTAACAGAGCAAGTCAGAAATTATCCAGATATATTCCAGGGTGGTATGGGGGTAGCAATATCTAATTGGAGACTAGCCGGTGAATCGGCAGCCAATGGCGCTGTCGGTATTGTCTCCGGAGCAGCGATTGCGACAGTGTTTTGCCGTCGGCTTCAAAACGGCGAGATGGATAGTTGCTTGCAGCAAGCTTTAGCCGGCTTTGGGGACCAACAATACGTAGCCGAAACATTAGATAAATACTACATCGAAGGTGGACGACGACCACAACAGCCGTACCTAACCACGCCGGTATTTGGAAAGCGTAACGATTCTTTAGCTGAGAGATTAAATGTTCTAGCGACATACACGGAAGTTCGAAGAGCTCAAATATACGCCGATTCACTAACCGGCCCTGACCGGTCCCGAAGCCCTATCGGGATTAATTTTTTAACGAAAGTTGAACCGCCGACTCCAAGTAGCCTGTATGGTGCAATGCTGGCAGGAGCCGAATTCATTATCATGGGCGCCGGCATTCCGGCTGATATCCCGCAAGCTCTGGAAAATTTATCTCGTCATGAAGAAGCCGCCACTCCACTGAATATTGTCGGCGCATCCGGATCCTCGTCACTTAAACACAAAGTAACGATCGATCCTCGCAACTATCCAAAACTTGCCGAAATGCCCCTGACTCGGCCGCCATTTATCGCGATCGTAGCCTCTAACTCGTTGGCGAAATTTCTCTCTAAAGAGCCACAAACCGCTCCTAACGGGTTTGTTATCGAAGGTCCGACGGCCGGCGGGCACAATGCGCCGCCGAGAGGGGCACTTCAGGTCGATGAGCTCGGTCAGCCAATCTATGGTTACCGCGACATCGTCGATACCGCTGACTTTATTAAGGGAGGCTTACCATTCTGGCTGGCCGGAGGATACGGAACCCCCGAAGGTCTGATCCGTGCAAAGCAAGAAGGCGCTAACGGCATTCAAGTCGGGAGCATTTTTGCCCTTTGCCGGGATTCGGGAATGGCCCCCGATTGGCGAGACAAAATCGTCGACTTAGCTCTAAAGAACGAGCTGACTATAGTAACCAGCGCTCGGGCTTCGTCCACCGGATACCCATTTAAAATCGCCCAAATTGCCGGGAGTCTATCTGAAGACGAGGTAAATAATCTACGCCGGCGGGTTTGTGACCAGCAATTGCTCACCGAAGCTGTTCAGGTAAAGGATGGACCGCCGATATACCGATGCTCAGCGGAACCAGTCGAACACTACGTCAGAAAGTTCGGCAAGGTAGCCGATACCGTCGGACGGCTTTGTTTGTGTAATGGTCTTTTGGCAACCGCCGGTTTAGGTCAAATCCGCCGGCGAAATGGGTCCGATGAGCCAGTCGAGGAACCGCCTCTGTTTACACCGGGAGACGGTGCTAAAGAAGCCGTTCAGCGTATGGCGCGATATGCCGGGAATGCGCGGTTTAGCGCTAAGGATGTAATCTCTTGGCTTAGAAGCGGTATTAATTTGGCCGCTATAAATATAGCAAAAAGCTAACGGGTTAGAATTTGACTCCACTTACGCATTTAGCAGGTCAATAACGATTATTGCGAAGGCGATAAGGATAAAATTGGCAGGGGTGGTCGGACTCGAACCGACAGCACGACTTTTGGAGAGTCGCCGCTTACCATTAACGGACACCCCTAGACATTGATAAACGGATAAATACTGGTATGATAGCCTGGTTTATCTCTGTAAGTGAACATTTTTTTCACTCCCTTTGCATAGAGAGTATAATTCTTATATACTAGCAGGGAATATGTCAAAGATCATACCGACTAAACCGTTACTTATTCTATTATACGGCTATCCGGGATCGGGTAAGACATTTTTCGCACGCCAACTCGCCGATAACTTACAGGCAGCCAATATTCAGAGCGACCGTATTCGCAGCGAACTGTTCGAGAAACCCCGGTACGACAAACAGGAGAATGACATCGTCACTCATCTCATGGACTATATGAGCGAACAATTCTTAGAGAACGGTGTGACAGTTATTTATGATGTCAATGCTATGCGTTTCAGCCAGCGCCGATCATTGCGGGAAATGGCTCGAAAAACCCATGCCGAGCCACTGCTTGTCTGGGTTCAGATAGATGTCGAAACAGCTTTCAGCCGCGTTTCCGGTCGTGATCGCCGGCGAAGCGATGACAAATACGCCATGCCTCTGGATCGTACCACTTTCGATAACCTTTCAACTCACATGCAAAACCCTAAACTAGAAGAGAAATACCTGGTGATCAGCGGCAAACATGCCTTCAAAACCCAAGAGAGTTCGTTTATGAAAAGACTCCGTGAGTTAGGTCTGGTCAGTTACGGTGAAGCCGCGGATAAAGTTATTAAGCCGGGTCTCATTAATCTTGTTCCATCTCCGGTTCAGGGTCGAGTCGATTTCTCTCGTCGCAATATCGTGATCCGTTGAAATCGTTTCCTAATCTCTATTAATAAATCTCACATAATGGCTTCTAAACAAGTTAATTTACCCGGTGTCGGAACGCTAAAGCTATATAAACGACGCGATAACCGGCATATAAGGCTCTCCATCACCAGTAGCGGTGAGATTAGAGTCTCAATGCCAAACTGGGTACCGTACTCGAGAGCCGTTGCCTTTGCGGCTACCAAATCGGCTTGGATTAGCAGTCAATTAGCCGGGGTGATCAGCAGCTCCCTAAAGAACGGTCAAGCAATCGGTAAAGCTCATCATTTGTCGCTGATTCGTGACGAGAACGTTGCCAATGTCAGTGCCAAAATTGCCGGCACCACCATAGTCGTTAGATATAACCAAAATAATGAATTCACTGATCAAATCGTTCAAGCGGCTGCCACCAAAGCAGCTATCCGGGCTCTTAGAAGCGAGGCTGTCCAGCTCCTCCCGGCCAGACTAAAAACTCTAGCTCAAACCCACGCCTTATCTTACCAATCGGTTCACGTCAGAGCCTTAAAGAGCCGCTGGGGTAGTTGCAGTCAAAATAAAGATATAACCCTTAGCCTATACCTTATGCAGCTGCCTTGGGAGCTTATCGACTATGTGCTACTTCATGAACTAACGCACACCGTAATACTCCATCACGGTGCTGACTTTTGGAGTAAACTTGAAGAGTTTTTACCAGACGCCAAAACCAGACGCCAAGCAATCAAAGTCTACCGGGCCCGTATAATATAGTCGCTTGTATGACTCGTCTGTGACATAATTATAAGCATTATGCCAATCACTGATTCTAGTGCGGAGCAGCCTGAGGTTGGAACTCTAGAACACGAGCGTTTTTTGAGCCTCATGAACTCGATGACGGACGCCGTTATCGCCCTCGACGAATCCGGAATAATTAATCTATATAACGCCGCCGCTCTTAACCTTTTAGATTTAAACGTTGTCATAGAGAATAAAGCGATCCAAGACGTCCTCAGGGTTTATGCCGCCGATAACGTCCAGCAAGACATTGCTAGTATTGTTAAAGCGACCAAGACGGCCATCATCAGGACCGATTTATCATTGCATTACTCCGACGGCAGCCATGCCAATCTTTATCTCAGTATCGCTCCGGTACGACCCGGCTATGGGCAGATCGACGGCAGAGGTTTTGTTCTGGTGATGCGCGACATCACTAGAGAAAAACTGCTAGAGGAAGAACGTGACGAGTTCATCAGCGTGGTTAGTCATGAGCTACGGACTCCAATAGCCATCGCCGAAGGAAACGTCAGTAATGTCCAGATGTTATTTAAAAAGTCGAGTAGCGATGCCAGTATTCCTAAATACTTAGACGAGGCCCATAACCAAATAATCTTCCTGGCCGATATGATAAACGACCTGGCGACACTTTCGAGAGCCGAGCGCGACGATTTGAAATCGGACGCCGAGACTGTCGATGCCAACAAACTCGTCGCGGAACTGTGGAACGACTATCTGCCGGAGGCCAGGAGTAAAGGGCTGAAGTTCGACAAGGTATTAAACCCGACGCCGTTGAACGTCCGTACTTCAAGCCTATACCTGCATGAGATACTACAGAATTTTCTGACTAACTCTCTCAAGTACACGACGGCCGGCGGTATTCGCATTAGTGTCACTGCCATCGACAACGGCGCCACCTTTAGCGTGTCCGATACGGGAATCGGGATTAGCAAGAATGACCAGGCAAAACTCTTTTCCAAGTTCTTCCGGTCTGAAGATTACCGGTTAAAGGGCACCAAAGGTACGGGACTTGGTTTGTACATTTCTAAGAAGCTGGCTGACCTTCTGCACGGCAGAATAACCCTCTCGAGCGAACTCAACAAAGGGACGACCTTTAGTATTAATGTACCCAACCTTGACCAACCCGGGGGTAATGCGCTATAGTTGACAGTTGACAGAGCCTACACCTATATGTAGGTTCTTTGTTTAATAAGGGGACTTATCTTAAAGGTTCTAAGGTAGAGCTTAATAAATGGCAGACGACGAAGCAACTAAAAAACGGCGACGAATCCGGTCTAGCGAGACTATCAGGTCGAAGTCGGTAAAGGCCCACGAAGCCGCCAAAAAACCAAAAAAGAGGGGACCAGTCTCACGACTGATTCGTCTGATTGGCCGACCGTTTGCGATATTTAAGCGTCCGCTAAGGTGGTTCGGTCGACATTTTATTCCGCGGTACTTCCGGAACTCGTTCACCGAGCTAAGACAAGTTACCTGGCCGAATCGAAAACAGTCCAGACAATTGACTCTAGCGGTTTTAGCTTTTGCGATAGTCTTTGCTTTTTTGGTCAGCTTTTTGGACCTAGGGTTAGATAAAATATTTAAGAAGGTATTTTTACATGAATAAACGATACGACACCACCAAACAATGGTACGCCATTCATACGTACAGCGGCTACGAGGAAAAAGTTGCCGAGAGTATTCGTCAGCGCGCCGAGTCTCTGGATATGAAAGATAAAATATTCCAAGTGCTCGTTCCTAAAGAAAAAATGATTCAAGTCAAAAACGGTAAGCGCAAAATAGTTGAACAGCGTATTTTCCAAGGCTATGTCTTAGTTCAAATGAAAATGAGCGAAGACGCTTGGTATATAGTCAGAAATACTCCGAGCGTTACCGGATTCGTGGGGAGCGGTTCGGAGCCGACTCCCGTCGAAGCCGATGAGATCGAGAAAATCATGAAACGAATGGGCCGCGCCGAGCCTAAGCATAAAATCGATTACTCCATCGGTGATGTCGTCAATATTAATGACGGACCGTTTAAGGGCTTTGACGGCAGTATTAATGAAATTGACGTCGCCAAGGGTAAGCTAAAGGTGCTGGTAAATATGTTCGGACGAGAGACGCCCGTGGAACTGGACAGTCTACAGGTTAAAAGGGTCTAAGGACTGATTTTCCGTGGACTAGACTGAAAGCGAAAACGCTGGTATAATTAACACCGATACAACAGGGAAGGAAAAGGATACAACAAGTGGCTAAACAAGTAAAAGCAAACCTCAAATTACGAATCCGGGCCGGTCAGGCTTCAGCTGCGCCTCCAGTCGGCAGCACGCTGGGACAGTACGGCGTCAACATGATGGACTTTATTAACCCGTTTAATGAAGCAACAAAAGACCGAATGGGACAGAGTCTGACCGTTCATATTACCGTCTATGATGATCGCAGTATGAACTGGCGAGCTGTCGCTACTCCCACCGATGAACTCATCCGTGAAGCACTCAAAATCGAGAAAGGCTCCGGAAAACCCAATAGCGAAAAAGTCAGCAAGAAACTTTCCCAAGCCCAGCTAAGCCAGATCGCGGAGACTAAAGCGGCCGACATGAACGCCGAAGACATCGAAGCCATCAAGAAGATGGTGGCCGGCACAGCCCGAAGCATGGGCGTCGAAATCGAGGTTTAATATATCGTTAAGCCAGGAGTAATGTTTAATAAATTTAACCCGTGGGAGACTCTCTAGATAAACCGGAGCCGCTAGGACCACAGGAGAAAAGGAACTATTTATAAATGGTCAAGAAAGCAGAGTACTTAGAACAAGCTCAAGCCCTCGGGCTTAAGCTCAGCCCCTCGAACACTATCGCCGAAATCCAAACGGCTATTGCCAACGCTCAAAAAGCCGAGGAACCAATACCCACTGCTGTTGAAGCCGACAAACCGCTGGCTAAGGCCGGCAAGAGAAGTGCTAAAGCGGTGGCTGCCGCTGAGGAAAAAGCCAAAAAGGAAGAACGTAAAGCCGCTTCCGTTGACGAAGCTTCCAAACCAACCCCTAAAGCCGTTACACCGACCCGATCACGACTAGAAAGACGCGGCAAAAAATTCCGGGAAATGGCCAAATTAGTCGATACAACTAAATCGTATTCATCCAATGAAGCGCTATCGCTGATTCTTCAGACTAGCCCAACCAAATTTGATGCCAGCGTCGAACTCCATGTTAAATTAAATGTCGATCCCAAGCAGGCAGATCAAAACGTCAGAGGAAATCTGGTTCTGCCGAGTGGTTCAGGCAAGTCTCTCCGCGTCGCTGTATTTGCCGATGAAACCGTCACAGACGCCGATCTGACTGGCGTCGATACCATCACCAAGCTGCTAGACAAACAACAACTGGATTTCGATATCTTAATTGCCCCACCGGCCAATATGGCTAAACTCGGCAAATACGCCAGAGTCCTAGGTCCGCGCGGCCTAATGCCCAACCCGAAAAGCGGCACCGTCACTACCGATCTTAATAAGGCGGTTTCAGAAGCTAAAGCCGGCCGGGTAGAGTATCGAGTGGACAGTTACGGGATAATTCACTTGGCTATTGGTAAAGTCAGCTTCGGCGTCGAAAAACTATCGGCCAACTTCAAAGCCGTTGCCGACAGCATCAAAGCGGCTAAACCAACAAGTCTGAAAAACGTTTATGTTTCATCGGTATATTTGAGCACCTCGATGGGTCCGAGCATTAAGACCAGTCTAGAATAAACTTTAACTTTTCCTAATTCAAGGAGAGAGCTGGTAATGAGCCTCGAATATCCTAACGGTTTAGTGATTACGCTCGATGGACCGGACTACATCGGTAAAACCACCCAAATCGAAAGATGCCAGGCATTATTAGAAAATGACGGTTTCGACGTCGTTAAGACCAGGGTAAACGGCGGCACACCGATCGGCGAAGCTCTCCGCAGCGTGATGCTGGCCAATTATGACCGACCAGCTCTGAGTGATCTACATATCCATCTCGCCCAACAATACGCCCTCGCTGAGCAGCTCTCCAGCTGGCGCGCGGCCGGAAAGATTATCCTTATTGACCGTAGCCCGCTCTCGATCATCGGCTATCAGGTATATGGCAGCGGGCTTGATCAGAAAACCGGTTACGAGGCCGCCGACTTAGCCGTTAAACTACTAGCTCCGGATCTTATGATTTGTTATGTCGCCGATGATAAGATACTGAAGTCCAGGCGTGATCGAAACCAGAGTCCGGACTATTTTGAATCCAAACCGGCATCCTACTTTAAGAGATTATCTGTTGGGTACCAAGACGCCGCCAGACACTATAATGCCAAGATCATCAGCGCCAACGGCAGTGTCGATCACGTTAACGACCTGACCATGTCGGCAATCCGGACGCTTACTAAGTCAACGCCGCGCTAGTATCAGCAGACTAACTAACGGCGCCTAACCTTCATTGCCGAGTTAAGCGCATTGATAGTCCTGGTAAAGCTCCTGATGCCGCCCTTATAGACGATGTAGCGCGGGCTCCAATCCGGTTCGTACTTTTGTTTAAAACGATGCAGCCCGCTGAAGGAATATAACCGGTCTCCGTTGGAATAAGCAAACCTTAGAACCGAGTCGATGATAGTATAGTTTTCATCTTTTTCATCCAACCCGGCCAAAGGACTGAGTCCCATATTGAAACGTTTGAAGCCCTGCTGACCGATATAAGCGATGAAGTTTGTTAGGATATAGTCGTTAATGTTACCGGGGGCGCCGTTGGAGTGCCTCAACATATCAAAATTTGCTTCGTCGTGATCATAGCTGGGGACTTCATTTAGAAAACCCTGAATAGTGCCGGCACTGTCACGAGCCACCATCAGGCGGCACTGTGACAAATATTCGGGCGAGAAATATCCCATCATTAGTCCTCGCTCAGTCCGACCGGGACGCCCCAGCCATTCATTGGAGATGGTAGTGAGCCGGTCAATCACCGCTTCATGATGTGGTGGAAGGAGTACTTCGACGCTATAACCGAGTTTAGCGAATTTTGATTCAATATGCCGGAAATCTTTATTGGTAGCTACCGCCGATCGGAAGTGATCAATATCAACGACGGCTTCCTCGCCGATTTTTTGGACGCAGTAGCCGTGTCTTTTGTATAGATCACTAAACTGCGGTTGGGTATGGATAAAGGCTGCCCGCCAGTCATTGCCGTAGCAGAGCTTCTCGAATTCATCGACCAAGTTATCAAAGTAACGACTGTCGCCAATAGGGTCGCCCACGACCAGTGCCATACCGTGCCGGACGGCTAAAGCCAGCCCCGCCTTTTCGCTGTCGTCTAGAAAATACGATTTGTCCTTTGGCCATAGTTTGAAAAAGTCCTCACTGCTGGCCGGATAATTCTCCAGGAGTCGCTTGATTTCCTCTCTGTCCCGGACTTGATCGATATAGCGGCTCTTAATCGGCTGGAATAAAGATAAACCGGCATAAGCCAAGGCGCCGACGCTAACGACGGTTAATGAATCGCTAAAAATGTGGCCTCTTCTGGTGTAAGGAGTTAATGGTTTGGATACCAAACTCAACTGGTCGACGGTATGGACAACGGCACCTTGAAAGCCCAACTCGGTGTGAAAGTCCCGCTCGTCCATCAACATATAACCCACGACACCGTAAACAAAAACCACCGCCGCGATGACAACAATAAAGCGCATCGACTGGCGAAAACTGTCCAAGTCGCTCTTAACCCGGAATCGACGATGGAAGGCCAGTAAGCCGGTCAGCACCACCAAAGGCAGGACGACGTCCCGAAGAGAGTTCCAGAAAGTAAACAATTTGTCGAAATCGAAAAACATCAGGCGCACGGCACTAAGAAGGACAATAAAAGAATAGACCGAGACGGCCACCACCCAGGCAGTTCTCTTTCTTCGGGCGAGCAATGAGCTAATATATAGCAGAGTTAAGCCAACGACAATCGGCATACTGAACAGCGACCCCGCTAAATGATGAAAACGGTGGTGAGTCGAGAACTGTTCGAGTAGCGAGCTGGCGATCGTCAACAGTCCTTCGAGTGCAACTGCCCATATCACAACCCGGAGTAAAAACTCATTTTGTTTAGGCGGCGAGGTATCGTGGTGGTCTGTCATCAACTTTTTACATTTTAATCGGCTGATAGCTATTTTAGCATAACTTGTTAGCAACGCGCGGCCTCGTCGCTCGGCAAAATTCTACCAAGTGGTTGTAATATTTATACTTATGCTTGCGCCATTGATTTGACAAACTGTACAATGTTGATACATCCGGAGGGAAAAATAGTGAGCGTCTATAGTAACACCCAGATTAAGCAAGCAATCGACGACGGTCATGTATTATGTCACCCCTACGATCCTAAGCATATCAGCGAAGCCAGTCTCGACGTCACCCTCGGCCATTACTACTACCGTATCGAACAAAGTAACGAACGCGTCATATATAACCCTTTCGACCGCGAAGATGTCGAGAGATACTTCGATGGACCCTACAAGGCTATGCCGCACGGTGCCTGGTGCTCACAGAACGGTTTTAAGCCGGTAGCCGGTATTCCCCTTGAGCATCCCGTCATACCTCTAAAACCCGGAGAGAGGATACTGGCTCATACGCACGAGTTTTTCGGAATATTGCCACCGGGAGCCTCAGAGCTAAAAAGCCGCTCCAGCTGGGGGCGTAACGGTATCGCGGTTTGCTTTGATGCGGGATGGATCGACCCCGGCTACATTAACCGCTTAACTCTTGAAATCTACAATCTTAACCACCGCGAGACGGTGTTATTACCGGTTGGCGAGAGGATTGCGCAAGCCGTTTTTCATGAAACCGGACCGGTCGAAGGGAATTATGGACTTGGACGGGATGGTGGCTTCAGCGGTAAATACCAGGTTGGCACGGATCTCGATTCGATTATAAAAATCTGGTCGCCGAATATGATGCTGCCGCAGGCTTATCGCGACAAACGCATGGTGCCGCCGAAAATTGAAGGAGCCATGTATGAATAGGGGACGTTACATCGTCATCGAGGGACCTCAGGGAGCCGGTAAATCCACCCAGGCGTCAATGATTGTCGAGGCTATGACACACGCCGGTCTGGCGGTCCGACAAATGCGCGAACCCGACAGCCAGAACGATCTTACGGCCAGGGCCATACGAGCCCTTACTCAAGACCCGCGCTACCCGATGAACACCAAGACCGAAGTACTTTTATATAACGCTGCACGATCTCAGTCGCTGGACGTGATCCGGACTAGCTTAGAGCACGGTATAAGCTGTATTGTCGACAGAAGTTACCTAACTACCCTGGCTACTCAATATTACGGGCGTGGCGACGTCCCGGATTATGAGTTGATTAACAGCATCATTCGCTTCGCTGTTGGTGATATGGAGCCCGATATGATGATCGTTCTCGACGCTGAGGCTGCCACTCTGAAAGCCCGAGTAGCCGATCGTTATCAGGGAGAACGTTTCGACAACCTGGATGTCGGATTTCTAGAGCGCGTTCGGGCCGGCTATCTTTGGGAAGCCAAGCAACGCGGTTTTCCGGTTGTCTACGCTACCGGTACCCGCGAAGAAGTCTTTAACCAGATTTGGACGCTTATCACACCGCTCCTCGAAAAAAGCGCCGATAAGTTAAGCGCCACCCCTAAACCAGTTTCCGTTGGAGAAATAATCGCCAACAAAGCCACTGTCGCAGAACCGATCGAACAAACCAGGCAAAGTGCGAACGACGATCTACTTCAGAAAGATGATCAGGGTAACTTCGAAATAACCGCCACCGGGAGGGAATATCTCAAAGAAGCTATTACCAACGTCGACGGGAATGTCTACGCCTTTAAAGATAAGTTTTCTCCGCTGACCGTCGCGGCGGCGATGGCCAGATTATCGCGTCGCGGCGACGATATGCGAATTACGCTATTAGATGAGTTTGCAGGGCAGAACGACAAGGATGAGAAGCTGCTGCAAAGGGTTATTACGGCTTATGGTGACGATTCCGTTCAGCAACTTGCCGGTCAACATGTTGTCGTTGAAAACGCCAGCAATCTGCTCACCAAAAAGCTGGAGTGGGGCCGGCTCGGTGCTTACCTCGAACAATCCACCCGGTATATCTACTATGATCGGAAAGATCCCCAAGGAAAATACAAATATCTAACTCCGGACAATTTTAGTGCTAAAACTAAAAAACGCTATGAAAAAGATATCGATAGCATTTTCGACATCTACTCACAGATCGTTCATAGATTGGCCACCTATATTGAGTCAAAATCCAAGACACCGGCAAAAGAACGGGACGGTGCCTGGCGGTCGGCCGTCCGCGCTCAGGCTTGTGATGCCGCACGTCCTTTACTACCGACGGCTACCAAAGCGACAGTTGGCATATTTGCCTCCGGTCAAGCCTTGGAAAGCCTGATTATGCATCTGATGGCTGATGAGTTGCCGGAAGCGAAGCAGGTTGGCCAAGAAATACTCACCGAGTCGCGAAAAGTCATGCCGGTTCTATTGGAGCGCGCCGACAAACCGGATCGTGGTGGAGCGACGATGGCTTATTGGGCGAATACCCGAAAACAAGTTTCTTCGCTCAGCGACAAATACCTACCCGGCACCCACGCTAAGGATACTACTCCAGTCACACTCGTCGACTATTGGCCAAAGAATGAAACCACAATCGTCAATGACATGCTTTATGAACACAGCTCCATGTCCTATGAGGAGATCGCCAAAGAAACCGAATCCTGGCCATACGAAAAAAAGGTTAAGGTAATGGAGGCTTACTTCGGCGAAAGACTGAATCGACGTCATCGACCGGGTCGAGCTCTCGAGAAAATCCACTATAGTTGGGACCTTGTTTGTGACTACGGGATTTTCCGAGATCTACAACGTCACCGGATGGTCGACGATATGCAGTGGCAACAGCTTACGCCGCGATACGGCTATGAGATGCCGGGGCTCGTCGAAGAGGCCGGACTTAGCGATCTGTTCGAAAAAGCATTTGCTATTAGCTTTGAGCTGTACAGCTATCTACAAGGAGAAGGCCATCTTCTGCAGGCCCAGTACGCCACGCTTTTGGGCCACAAAATGCGCTGGAAGGTTACTTACAACGCCCGGGAAGCCTTCCATCTACATGAACTTAGAACCTCACCACAGGGGCATCCCGGCTATCGAAAACTAGTCCTCCAGATGCACGAAAAATTAGCCGAAGTCCATCCCCTAATAGCCGGTGCGATGCGTTTCGTGAATCAGGGTGAAGATCCCGAACTAACTCGACTCGCTGCCGAGCGCTATACTCAATACAGACTTTCCAGGATCTCTTAACTCTGGTATTTGGCCTAAAACAGCACAGCCAAGGGTATTGTTCGCTAATCTATAACAGGGGATTGGCCGAGGAACGTCCAGCGGAAAGGGCTCGATAGTATTGCCGACGGATTCTGCACCGCCATTGTCAACCTTGAGCGGCACGCCAAAAATCTGCCAAAGCAAAACATCATCAGTTTGTGCTACGACTTCGTAACGTTCATATTCATCTAGCGTATCCCAATCGGGATGGAGTTGGGCAACAGCCCCGCTTAGGGCATCCAGGACAGTCCGTTGATCTTTGTAACCCATATCCATCAATTCTCGAATTATGACCAGCTGAGATTCATTTACCTGAGGCGGGGTAAAGTGCTCACTATCGGGTTTAAGCAAGGTGTAAAAACGACGCAGCGTCATATCATCACGCTCCATCTGTCGTGCTCTTGTTAGATCTTTGCCGCCTTCAATCATAACCATAGCGTATGGTCCTCTCTCATAAATTTAATCCACAAAAAATAATACTCTGTTTAGGAATAAATGCAACAGGTTTATTTTTCAGATTGACAACCAAGCGTTATATCTGTAAAATTGTTCTTAAGTTGCCAAAGACAGTAGCGTCCGTCAATATGGGCTGTTTAGCCCGACGGATTAAGAAGGCTACCGAGGTAGTGATGAGCCGATAGCATTGGCAAATCTCTTGTTTCTCGCCTTTGGTCGCCGATTCGGTACGAGAATACCATGACCCAGAGGCGTTTTTATAAGGCAACTAATTTCTCCGGTTCTTCGGTCGATAACCGGGAATAATTTACAAAAAAGTAATGATTCGGAAAGTAGTCAATTATGGCATTAACAAAGGATCGCAAGAATCAGGTCGTGTCAGAAGTTAGCGACCTGTTGAGTAAATCCAAAATGACAGTGATAGCCAAGTATGAGGGTACAACTGTCGGCGCCATGCAAACCCTAAGGGTGCAGGCCAAGGGCAATGGCACAACGGTCAAGGTAGTCAAAAATCGTTTGTTCAAAAAAGCTATCGAGCAGAATGAAAAGCTCAAAAACCTGGACAGCTCGAAACTGGTGGGAATGCTGCTTTATGCTTTCAACAGCGACGACGAAGTAGCCCCCGCTCAAGCTCTAGCTAACTTTGCAAAAACCAATCCGACGATAGAATTTGTCGGGGCCTTCACCGGTGACGCCAAATACATGCCGGCAGAGGAAGTCAAAACTCTCGCCAGCTTGCCTAGCAAGAATGAACTGCTGGCTCAAACGTTGGCGACACTAAGCTCCCCGCTCGATGGTGCGCTAAGTGCCTTGTCGGGTAACCTTCATGCTTTACTCGATGGTATTTCGGCTAAAGCGACGAGCTAAGCATAGATTTACGTTTGTTAGTAATAATTACAATTAAATAAGGAGATATATGATGGCTGATTTAAAGAAACTAGCCCAGGAACTAACCGGTCTAACAGTACTGGAAGTTAACGAATTAAAAACAATTTTAAAAGACGAGTACGGTATTGAACCTGCTGCTGCCGTGGCAGCCGTTGCTGGTCCTGCGGCAGGAGCTGAAACAGCTGCCGCTAGCGAAGAGAAGAGCGAATACGACGTCGTTTTGAAGGACCCGGGTTCTCAGAAGGTCGCTGTCATTAAGGCAGTCAAAGACATCACTCAATTGGGTCTCGGCGAGGCCAAAGCCCTAGTTGATGGCGCACCTAAGACGATTTTGGAAAAGGCTAAGAAAGAGGATGCCGAATCCGCTAAAAAAGCCCTCGAAGACGCCGGTGCGGTTGTCGAGCTAGCCTAAATCCCAACCGACAATTTTGTAAATAATAAGTCAGAGTCAAAATATCTAAAAGCAGACAACGTCGATTGCTGTCTGCTTTTGGATGCTAGCCGACATCCAAAGTTGCGACACGAATTAGTAATAATCCGCTGCGACTGAATCACAGGAGAAGAGTGTTGGTGTTTAGTTAAGACGGCCAAGACACATATATAACACTCGTCAGTTATCCACAATTAAATCTACATATTTTGACTTGACTAACGAAATATGATAGGTTTTAGGTTAGGAGTGTAACTAAACAAACACTTGAGGCGCAGGGAGTAAAGATATAAATGGCAGACGTAGCAGACAAACAAATCAAAAGACTTCGAACTCTTATTCAGGAGGCGGAGACTAGTTTGGCAGCCGCAACCGAGCTACTAGTCAGTCTAGTCGGTGAAGATCCTAAGGTTGTTAACAGTACCAAGGAAGAAGTCCTCGGCAAAATTATCGAGGGCGTATTCGATGGCCAGAATATGGTCGGATCGGACGGAAAGATATATCCGGTTCCGGCGAATTATGCCAGTAAGTCAAAATTGGTTCAGGGCGACATCTTGAAATTGACTATCGCCGACGACGGGGCATTTTTATACAAACAAATTGGACCGATTCCTCGCAAACAGTTGGTAGGAACATTAAAACTGGAAAACGGTCACTACTTTGTAGAGATTGGCGGAAGGAACTTCCGCGTCCTGCTGGCCAGTGTTACTTATTTCAAGGCTAAACCAGGGGATCAAGTTAGTGTCAATGTGCCCGAAGACGATAAGACTGCTGAGTGGGCCGCACTGGAAGCCGCCCTGTAATTTCTACTTCAGCCATAGTTATCCCCGGGCTTCGTCATATCTTTGTAATTTATACAATCAATGTTCTGTTGGGCCTATACCGCATACCCAACTATAATAGGTCTACATGGGTAAGGCATTATATCGATCCAAAAGACCAAAAACGCTTGATGACGTTATCGGGCAGGAACACATCGTCAGTACGCTGAAACAAGCCTTGAAACAGGGTAAATTATCTCATGCTTATCTGTTTACCGGTCCGCGTGGCGTCGGCAAAACTTCGGTGGCAAGAATTCTGGCGCACGCTGTCAATGGCTTGGAATACACCGACGAATCAATGGACCTGGATATTATCGAGATTGACGCCGCCAGTAATCGCCGGATCGACGAAGTCCGGGAACTCCGTGAGCGGGTTCGAATCGCGCCGGTCAGCTCAAAATACAAAGTTATAATTATCGATGAAGTCCATATGCTTACCCGGGAAGCCTTTAACGCCCTTCTTAAAACTCTCGAAGAGCCCCCGGAATACGTGATTTTCATACTGGCCACGACCGAGGTCCACAAACTACCCGAAACCATAATCAGCCGGACGCAACGTTTTAATTTCCGCCCCATTGAGCCCGAAAAAGCCGTTGAATATTTACGACAGGTAGCCAAAAACGAAAAAATAACCATTGACGACGCTGCCCTCGAGCTGATCGCCGGCCACGGTAACGGCAGCCTTCGCGACAGCCTCGGGTTGCTTGACCAGTTAGGCTCTAGCGGCAGCGTAGTAGACGCTAACAGGGTCCTAAACATCATCGGCGCGGTACCGGACGGCCTAATAACCGAGTTGCTCGATGCCACCCTATCGGCCAATGCCGTTGAAGTTGTCAATAATCTCACCGCGCTTCATCGACAAGGTTTTGAAGCCTCCAGAATCACTAAACAACTAGGGGATAAACTCAGAAGCGCCTACTTAGCTAGCCAGAACAACAGCCTGCCTAAGGACGTGATACTGTCGGTTATGAGCGCCCTTATAGATATTCCGGCGTCTTTAGATCCCCAAACGGCTTTGGAGATCTGTTTATTAGAAGCTGCATCGCATTCACAGGCGCCTGCTAAAGCGCTTGACACCGAAGTAGTTGCAGTGAAACCAAATACGCCGACAAAACCACCAACTCCTACCGCCAAAGAAAGCAAGCCGGTCGCCACTAAACTTCCTACACCTTCCATTACCCAACCGGCGCCGGCTGATGACGAGAGTCTCTGGCCGCAGGTCCTCGAAGCAATCAAGCAGGAGTACAACACCCTTTATGGCATCGCCCGTATGGCCCACGCTAATTTAAACGGCGATACCCTAAAGCTGACTGTTCATTTTCCTTTCCATCAAAAGCGGCTCAATGATTCCGGCAACCGGCGGATCATCGGCGACACCGCCAACGAGCTGGCCGGACGCAATATCGAGATCATCTGTGAAGTCGATGAATCATTACCAAAACCCGAAACGACTAGCAGCTCATCCGTAGCAGATATTCCGGCCAGCAGTAACGATCCCAGCATAACAAGCATAAGCAATATTTTTGGTGGTGCTGAGCTGATACAATCGGAGTAACAATGCCGACAACAATTAATGAGCCGCCCCAAAACATCGATGCCGAGGCCAGCCTTTTAGGAGCCATACTAATTGACGGTGATGCGATCGTCAAAATCGCCGATGCTCTAAGCGCCGAAGATTTCTATGATCCAAGACATCGCCGAATATACGAAGCAGCCTTTTATTTGTACGAAAAGCGTAGCCCGATCGATGTTTTGACCCTCTCTGACCGGCTAAAAGCCAGCGGCGCCCTGGAAATGATCGGGGGTGCCAGTTATTTAACCGAACTGACTAATTTCGTGCCGACCGCTTCACATGTCGAGCAGTATGCCGAAATCGTAGCCCAAAAATCTCTCCGCCGGCGGCTGGTCCGGGCTGCAAAAGTAATTACCGAGAGTAGTTTAGATGAAACTAAAGATTTAAAAGAACTCATTGAATCAGCCGAAACCAGTCTATTCGACGTCAGCCAGAAGCACGTCAAACAAAATGTCATCGGTCTGGAAGCAATTCTGGCCGACAGTTTCGACCGCCTAGACGAGCTTCATAAAGACAAAAACAAACTTCGAGGAGTTCCTACCGGCTATAGGGACTTAGACCGCATCCTAGCCGGATTACAGCGTTCAGATCTCTTCGTGCTGGCAGCCCGGCCGAGCATGGGAAAAACCGCTCTAGCGCTTAATATCGCTCATAACGTCTCGATCCAAGCCTCCCAACCGGTACTGATATTCAGCCTCGAAATGAGCAAGGAGCAGTTAGTCGATAGATTACTGGCCATGGAGTCCGGCGTTGATGCCTGGGCTCTTAGAACCGGCAACCTGACAGACGCCGACTTTGAGAAATTAGCCGGGGCCATGGGTACTCTTAGCGAGGCCCAAATATTTATCGATGACACACCGGGTATTACCCTCAGCGATCTAAGAACCAAAGCCCGGCGCGAAGCTCACCAACGAGATATCGGGCTAATCATTGTTGACTACCTTCAGCTAATGAGCGGCGGCGGAAAATTTGCCAACGATTTTAACCGCGTCCAGGAAGTATCGGAAATTTCACGGGGGTTAAAAGGAATTGCGAGGGAACTGAATGTTCCGCTGATGGCGCTCAGCCAGCTTAGTCGTTCGGTCGAAAGCCGCAGCCCACAAATTCCACAGTTAGCTGACTTAAGAGAAAGCGGGTCGATCGAGCAAGACGCGGATGTTGTTGCCTTCATTTATCGAGAGGATTTCTACAACCCCGAAACAGATCGCAAGAATATAGCCGATATTCTAATTAAGAAACACCGTAACGGCCCCACGGATAATGTCGAGCTGTTCTTTAATCGTGAGAAGCAGCTCTTTAGATCACTTGACACTCGTCATTCGGATGTTGAGTAGTTGAACACCTAAAATCTTACTTGGTTCAATGTATACTAGTAAGCGTTGATGCTTACGAGAGTCCGACAACTATTGGTACTAACCTGGAAGCCCGCCCTAATCGGAGCAATTACTTTGTTTGCCGCGGTATTTTTGCTGTTCGCTCACTTAGGTACGAATCCGGCGCAATTGTCGCCAAACGAAGTTAGTTCATTAAGTACGGCGCAGCGACTGGGATCAATTGCATCTAATCCGGTTAATTCGCCATTTTATCTACCCGAGCATTACCTAATGCGTCTATCGGCCCATAGCATTACAATGGACAGATTGTTGCCGGCGGTATATGGCCTCATCACCCTCATCCTATTTTTTGGTATCCTTAAGTTTTGGGACGACGCCACTACCGCACTTATCGGCGTAGTTCTAATGGGTACATCGGCATGGTTTTTAAATACCGTTCGACTGGCCACGCCCGATGTTCTGATGCTGGCAATCCTCGCTCTTTTGGCCTGCGGTCTTTGGTTGAAACATACCTTTAAACGCAACTTGGTGATGCTATTTTGCGGAGTGGCCGCCGCTTTGAGCCTATATATCCCTGGGTTAATTTGGTTTGTTATCGGCGGCGTGATTTGGCAGCGGCGGACCGTATTACACGAGCTCAAGCGAACCCGACTGTGGGGTCGGATAATTGCGTTGAGCGGCTTCATTGTCTTGGCGGCTCCCTTTATCCTGGCTTCATCCAGGCACGTTACGACGCTTCTTTTCGGACTCGGTCTACCTCTCAAGTGGCCCGATACGCCCCAGCTGCTTAAGAACTTGATTCACATTCCCGAAAGCATCTTCTATAAAACTCAGCCGAATCCGACTCGTTGGTTAGGGACTCTGCCGCTACTGGATGTATTCGAGGATGCGATGTTCCTGCTTGGTATTTATGTCCTCTGGAGCTATCGTGAGCTATCACGAACGCGTATCCTGACGGCCATAGCTATCGTCTCTATCGTCCTAATAACTTTAGGCGGCGAAGTTAGCTACTCAATTTTAATACCGCTGGTTTACGTAACCATTACCGCCGGCATCCTTTATCTGTGGCAGGCCTGGGCAAGCGTCTTCCCTCGAAATCCCGTCGCGAAGGGTGTCGGTATTGCCCTAATAACGCTAGCTATAATCCTCAGTTGTAATTACCAGCTCAGACGCTATTTTGTGGCGTGGACCTCAAGCCCGACTACGAAGGCTGTTTTCAACCGTACGGCCGAGATATTTGATACAATAAGTAGGTAAGATTAATAGGGGACAACTACTATGAGCCGACTTGATCAGGCTAAAATGCTAATGAAAGTTAAGAAAATCCAAAAAGAACTCGAAAAAGAAGTTATATCCGTAGAAAAGGGCGACGGCGCCGTCAGAGTAGAAATGACCGGCGAGCAAAAGCTCAAGAAAATCCATATCGATCCTAAAAGCATCGACTTGGATGACATCGGACTATTGGAGCGCTGGCTCGAAGACGCCATCAAAGAAGCCATCGCCGACAGCCAGAAATTTGCCGCCGATAAGATGGGCCCGGTAATGGGCGCCCTCGGCGACCTGGGTCTCTAAGCACCAACACTCAGGAGTTAGGAAAAAAATGGCCATATTGCCACCGGCATTAAGCGATGTTATTGAAGCACTCGAGAAATTACCCGGCGTCGGACCGCGGACCGCGGAGCGCTACGCCTACTATTTAGTTAGACGCGAACCCCAAACCTCGGCCCGGTTGGCGGACGTTTTGTCACGACTGCATAGCGGCATTAAGTATTGTCCTAAAACATTTGCCTTGATCCCCGCCGATCACGAGCTATCCCCGCTCTACACCGATCCGCGGCGCGACAAAACGATCGTCGCAGTTGTCGCCGAGCCGTTTGATATAGTGGCGCTCGAAAAAGTCGGGAAATTTGAAGGGACTTATCACGTCCTCGGCGGGCTCATCTCGCCCCTTGACGGCATCGACGCCGAGCAACTGCACATCAATGAGCTTATAGAGCGGGTCGATACCGACAAGGTCAAAGAGCTGATTCTCGCCACCAACGCCAGCGTCGAGGGAGAGTCAACCGCACTATATATCCAACGTCAACTGGGAGAGCGCAAACTTTTAATTACGCGTTTAGCCCGGGGTCTTCCCATCGGCGTCGATCTGGAATATGCCGATCAGATTACCCTTGGTCGGGCCCTGGAAGGACGAACCGCTCTATGACACCTGATTACCAACGAATCGATGAGCTCGTCAAAAACGCTACAGAGATTTTAATCGTCCAAGCCGACAACCCCGATGCCGACAGCTTGGGGAGCGCCCTAGCGCTCGAGCAGGTCATTGGTGATCTAGGTTCGAAACCGCTGCTGTATTGTGCTGTCGACATTCCCGGTTATCTTCATTACCTGCCCGGATGGGATCGAGTCGAGCGCGAACTGCCGTCAAACTTTGATGCTTCGATTATAGTCGATACCTCCACTCTAACGCTGCTCGAGAAATTAGTGACATCCAATGGCATCCGTCAATTGGCGGCGAAGCCTTGTGTCGTCTTGGATCATCACCAGACCGTCTCCAACGATATCTCTTTCGCTAGCATCACCGTCTGCGACCCGCACCGCTCCTCAACCGGCGAGCTTATTTACGATATTGCCACGGCTCTTCACTGGCCAATGTCGGTTAGCTGTAAACAGCACCTCATGAACGCTATACTGGGCGATACCCAGGGGCTAAGTAATTCACTGGCGACTTCTAAAACCTACCGGATAATGGCCGATATGATCGACAGCGGTGTTGATCGGTCACGGCTGGAAGAGTCTCGACGGGCATTTGGTAAAATGCCTCAATCGATCTACCGCTACAAAGCCGAACTGATCAAACGGACCGAATTCTATGTTGACGGTCGGTTGGCTCTGGTCAGCATACCGCAGTCTGAGATTAACGATTACAGTCCGCTCTACAACCCGGCTCCGCTAATCCAAAACGACATGCTGCAAACCGAAGGCGTCGGTATTGGAATTGTCCTTAAAATATATAACGATGGACACGTCACCGGAGCAATAAGAGCCAACCCGACATTCTCGGTAGCCGCCGAGCTGGCCGAGCATTTCGGTGGCGGCGGCCATGCCTATGCCTCAGGTTTTAAAGTCAAAGATTCTCGCTCATTTGAAGATATTAAGATGGAGTGCATTCAGCAGGCAACCGAGCTTTTGTCCAAAGTAGGTAAATAATGAAAATATATAACACCTTAACCCGACAAATAGAAGAGTTAACCCCGATCAAAGATAATAAATTAAATCTCTTCGTCTGTGGTCCGACGGTTTACGACGATCCGCACATTGGTCATGCCAAAACCTACATTCAGTTTGATCTGTTGGCTAGATACCTGAGATTCTTGGGATATGATCTTTACTACCTTCAAAACATCACCAACATCGACGACAAGATCATCAAACGATCCAGGGAAAAAAGCGTCGAGTGGCATGAGACCGCCCGAATATTCGAAGAGCATTATCTCCGAGACATGAGTGAGCTTAACGTTAGCAGCGTCACCCAATATGCCCGGGCCACTGATTTCATCGCCGATATAATCCGCCAGGTCCAAACCCTCCTAGACAAAGGACACGCTTATGTCGTGGAGGACGGGGTTTACTTTGAAACCAACACTTTTGCCGACTATGGCAAGTTATCCGGACGGGTAAACGTCGAAGAAAATGACGCCGAATCACGGATCGATACCAGTGAGCACAAACGCAACTGGAACGACTTTTGCTTGTGGAAATTCTCCAAGCAAAACGAACCGGTTTGGAAAGCACCGTTTGGCGATGGGCGACCCGGCTGGCATATTGAAGACACGGCCATTGCCGAACATTTTTTCGGTCCGCGCTATGATATGCATGGCGGTGCTATCGATCTGATCTTTCCTCATCACGAAGACGAGATTGCCCAAATGGAGTCAGCATCCGGGAAATCGCCCTATGTAAAGTATTGGCTGCATACCGGATTTTTAAACATCGACTCGAAAAAAATGTCCAAAAGTGTCGGGAATTTTTTTACCATCCGGGAGATTATCGCTAAAGGTTACGATCCGATGGCCATCAGGTTGCTCATTATTCAGTCCCATTACCGTTCATCGCTAGAATTCTCTTTTGATAACTTAGATGCGGCGGCCACCAGATTAAAGAGACTCCGCTCGATTGCCGAACTCCGCCACCAACCAACGCCGGATGGCAAATCGACAGCCTTGCAGCTTGATGACGGCCCGCTTCTGACCGCTCTCGATAACGACCTCAATACCGCTCAGGCCCTGGCGGTGATGGAGAAAACGATGGAACGGGTTGAGCAAAACGGCGTTAGCAAAAGCCAGGTCGACATTTTCTCGGTATGGCTCGAAAAACTGGACCAGATATTTGGATTGAATCTTTTAGGATCAACACCGGATATCGACGAGAAAATAAAAGACACTATTTTTAAACGGCAAGCCTTTAGGTTTAACTCAGAGTGGGACAAAGCCGATCAATTACGGGCGAGTTTGGCAGAGCAGGGAATCGGTATCAGGGATAGCGAAACCGGAACTATCTGGTACCGACTGTAATTCAGGGTTCGACAGTAGAATTGACGTCTTCCAGTTCACCGCGGGAGTGGAAGTAATCCAGCGTCAAGACCCGCAGACAACCGGCTATCGGAATCGCCACCAGGCCTCCTAGCAGTCCACCGAAGCTGACGCCTATTAACATGGCGGCGATGACCATGAGAGGTGACAAGTTGGTCGTACTGGCCTGGATGCGCGGCTGAACGGCATAATTTTCAACTTGTTGGTAGGCCAGATAATATATCAGGATAATTACGGCCGCTAGCGGTGAATGGAACAATGAGACTATGGTGATAATAATCGCCCCTATGGTATGACCGACCATCGGTATCAGTCCGCAAATAAAGATAACCACCATTAATGCCAACGGGTAGCTGATGTGCAATATAAATAATATCGGCGTAATCAAAATAGCGGCGATGGCCGCGAGCAATACCTGACCGTTAACATAACCTTTGATGACTTTGTACATATCTCTACCTACAGTGTTAAAGTGCAAGCGATGCTCGGGAGGAGTCAGGTCCTCAAGTCTCTTCACCCACCGCGGACCCTCGATTAACATCATGAACGTCAATACCAATATCACCAATACCGAGAAAACGCTGCTGGCGAAATCACCGGCAAAAGACAAGGCTGATCCTGAGACATTTTTTAAACGGTCGGACAGCTGCGTTGACAGCGAATTTACTTCTCCCTGGAGCTTGTATTTTCTGACAAGGTTACCAAGATTGCTCTTTTGATCGCGAACATCGCTGACCAAGCTCGGAGCGGCTTTAATAAACTTTTCGGTTTGGCGAGTAAGCGGCGGAATAATAAGGGCAATGAACCCGCCTAGAATAATGACGACTATTAGAAATGAAATCGCCGTTCCGATAGCACGGCTGCCTTTCTTGCGACCAGGGATATGTTCGGCAACCCAATGTACCGGGGCATTAAGGGCTAGAGTCAAAAAGAAAGCGGTAAATATGAGAACGAGGGCATGAAGCGCCTTTCTAAGGGCCAGTAACAACAGCAAAGCCACCGCTATCATCACCAGGACCCGAATAACGGTCCGGTTGCTAACATTCACCCAGATTTCTTTGTCTCTATTCGGCTTTTTAAAGCTCAACATGTAATCATTATCTCACGGGACCGGTAAGATACAAGCCATTGTGGACAATTAAGTCCGACGGAGCTCCAGACGAAGCGAACGGGGAATCTTGATATTGGAGACCGATCCGCCCAGTAACTTTCCGGTATATTTTTTAATCTCATAACTGGTGGTCTTGGCATAGACAACCCTTAAGTGCTGTTCTACTAAGTGTTTATCGAGATACCAACCACGATTAACACTAAGATGGGCAAGCGGTAATTCCACCGGCACCCTACAGTTGTCCAAAGTGAGCGAAGCGAGGCCGGCCATGAAAAAAGTTCGCGAATCACTTAACTTAAATAACTCGATAACTCGACGTCTGGCTTCTTTAAATGAAATACCTTCCAATTTCAGAGGCGGCTTCAGATAATTCTTAAATGAATAAAGTACACTAGCTATAACCAGCGGCCGCAATAGGGAACGCGATAAGACCCAGCCGAGGTATTTACGGCTGCCGACCCATGCCAAAAACCGGTACAAAAGCGTCAAACCTTCATTGATCCTGAGATCATCATGATGAGCATAGCCTTTGATGCTGACGACCAAGTCAATTTTTTTAACCAAATCAGGGTAGCGCTGGAGCATCCTGGTGAGAATAACAAATCCAAAACCCACCCCGACAACCGTCACCCGACGCCGTTTATAGCTCAGTTTCATAAATGCCGCCAAATAATCCGCAAGTTCATCAAGTGTTGGTTTTTCTCCGATCTTATATAAACTAGTCATCCCCCCAAATCCCGGTAGATCGGGCAAAGTAACGTTCCCATAAAGCTGAAGCTGGATGGCCAGATCCAGGCAGCTTTCTATGGTATCTAACTGCGAGTAAACTACCAGAATCTCTCTGGAAAATTTAGATCTGGACGGGAGTTTAAGCATCCGACCAGACAGACCATTCATATTGAGCGGCAAAATATACTCGCTAAAATCGACCGATGTAGTTTGCATTTTACTTAAAATATTACGCTAATTAACAGATGCTGACAAATGTTATTTCATTATATCTACCACACCCACCGCTTAGTGCCCAGATTGTTACCGCAAAACTACTAAACCGGAGTGAACGGGGGCGTTAGTATCTGTTGGTAATCTGGCACTTGGTTGCTCCTTCGAGAGCACACTTCCGCAACAAGGTGCGGGCATAACTGTTGTGCTGTCTGCTAAGTGTCCCGAGCTAGCCCACCATAAGGAAACCTTGATGCAGCAAGTTGCTGCCCAGGTCTAGTTATACTTTTTGTTTTGGTCAATACCTACCTCGCGTTACTAGAGGTAAGCGGAGGATGCCTTTACTTTTAAGGAGGAGCTGATACCTCAAGTGCATAGACTGGAGAAATCTACCAAAGTCTGAGACAATAATTAGCGTTGTAACAGCGGACTCTTACTTTAAGTAAGTATTTCGGGATCGTCTAATGGTAGGACAACGGGTTTTGGTCCCGTTAATCTAGGTTCGAATCCTGGTCCCGAAGCCAAGTTATTGCCTGGAATATTGACAAGTTTCGACCCATCATCTAAACGGACGCCTTAAAAATCGCCAAGATTGTATATTTATAATGCACCTGGTGGCGATAGTTCCAGTTTAGATGAACTCATTTCCCCCCCGAGTCGATTTAAAGACCTACACAATAACCGAAACCGGGTAAAAATCTGTAGCCGATACCGTTCATTGTCAGACTCGGCAATTCCGAAAAAACGGTCTGTAGAATCATAAAATATATAAGGTGGCGACAATATAAACGTAGTCATTTTTACCTTTCGTAAGTTAGATAAGAAAATTTACAGTTTTGCAGATTTTACATCACTACACTATTGCACGGTTATACATGTGGTGGTAGCATTGGTTTCATAAACGCTATATGTAACGTTTAGAAGGTGTTTTGGGAGTACTGAAGGCTCTAAATCTGGGGCCATCAGTTTAAGCCAGCTAAACGCGTCAAGATAGCATTTAAAACCAACAAAATCTAACAAATTTAAGCGAAAGAGAGGGTATTATGGGGCAAACAACCGACAACTTAAGCATCGATCAAGTTTTTACGAAACCAAAAAAGAAGGCTTATGACCAGATAAAATGGGTCAAGCGAGACTCCCTAATAATGAACCCGGTAACAAAGAAGCCGGTATTTGAGCAGAAAGATGTCGAGTTCCCAGCCGATTGGTCACTGAACGCCATTAACATCGTTACCCAGAAATACTTCACCGGCAAGCCTGGCACTCCAGCACGCGAGCGTTCACTTAAACAACTTATCGACCGGGTAGCTGACACCATTACACGTCAAGGTGTCCAGGAAGGGTACTTTACCGCTGTCGAAGCTGAAACCTACCGTGAAGAGCTTAAATATGTTTTAGCCACCCAACAAGCCTCCTTTAACTCGCCGGTGTGGTTCAATATAGGAGCCGCAAACCGCACGCAGCAAGCTAGCGCCTGCTTTATATTGGGTGTTGAGGACACCATGCCGGCAATCCTTAATTGGTATGTTGAAGAAGGTATGATTTTCAAAGGTGGCTCCGGTGCCGGTATAAATCTAAGCGGCATCAGGTCGTCGATTGAACCGCTCGGCGACAGTGCCGGTACGGCTTCAGGACCGCTGAGCTTTATGCGCGGCGCTGACTCTTCGGCCGGGGCTATTAAGAGCGGTGGTAAGACCCGTCGAGCCGCCAAGATGGTCATTTTAAACACCGACCATCCGGATATAGAAGATTTTGTTTTCAGCAAAGTTATCGAAGAGCGAAAAGCCCGGGTGCTTCAGGAGGCCGGTTTTGATATGGATATCGACGGTAAGGATATTTTCTCCGTCCAATACCAGAACGCCAACATTTCCGTGCGAGCCACCGACGAATTTATGGAAGCTGTCACTAAAGATGCTGATTGGGATCTGAAAGCCGTAACTACCGGTAAGACGCTCCGGACCATCAAGGCTAAGGACTTGATGCACAGCATCGCGCAAGCCGCTTGGGAGTGCGCCGACCCCGGCATGCAGTTTGACACCACTATTAACCGTTGGAATCCGACTCCGAATAGCGGTCGAATTGAAGCCAGCAATCCCTGCAGTGAATATATGCACGTCAACAATTCCGCCTGTAATTTAGCCAGCATCAATCTTCTCAAATACCTTCGCGACGACAACACTTTCGACATTCCTACTTTTATGCACACCGTCGACCTCCTAATTACCGCTCAGGAAATATTGGTCGGTTATAGCGCTTATCCCACCGACAAGATTACTAAGAACGCCCGGGCTCTACGCGAGCTAGGAATAGGCTACGCCAACCTTGGCGCTCTACTGATGGCCCAGGGTCTTCCTTATGACTCTGACGAAGGACGAGCTCAAGCCGCTACCATAACGGCACTGATGACCGGACGGGCCTACCGCACCAGCGCCTTGATCGCCCGGCGCGTTGGACCTTTCGCTAACTACCACCGCGACCGCGATAACATGCTTAAAGTACTCAACATGCACCGCGACGCCTTGTCGACAATCAAGGCCAATCTTGTATCTGAAGAACTGCTCAGTGAAGCTGCCAGCACCTGGGACGAAGCCATCAGTTTGGCCGAGCTCTACGGCGTCCGTAATTCACAAATCAGCTTGTTGGCGCCGACAGGCACAATCGGACTAATGATGGACTGTGACACAACCGGAATCGAACCAGATTTAGGACTTGTTAAAGTCAAAAAGTTGGTCGGCGGCGGCACCATGAGTATCGTTAACCAGACCGTTCCGAGAGCTCTCCGTGCCTTAGGCTACTCGACCGATCAAGTCGCCGATATCATAAGCTACATCGACCAGGAAAAATCTATCTTAGGAGCACCGCATCTTAAGCATGAGCATGAACCGGTGTTCGCCTGCTCGATGGGTGACAACGCTATCCATTACTTGGGGCACGTTAAGATGATGGCTGCCGTTCAGCCTTTCTTATCGGGAGCCATCAGCAAAACCGTCAACCTACCCGAAACTGCAACCGTTGAAGATATCGAGCAGCTCTACATCGACTCTTGGAAGATGGGGCTTAAAGCTGTAGCCATTTACCGCGACAATTGCAAGGTCGCTCAGCCGCTGTCGATGGGCAAGAAAGACGTCCCGGCGACCGCCGCAACGGCACCAACCGCAACATCCGAGGAAGCGTCTGTAACCGTTCGGCGGCGTGTTTTACCGAGAACCCGTGACGCCAAAACATTCTCATTTGAAGTAGGCGGCAGCCATGGCTATATCACCGTTGGCCAATACGAAGACGGTACTCCCGGCGAAGTGTTCGTTAATATCGCCAAAATGGGATCAACGCTTGCCGGACTTATGGACTCGTTTGCTCGTTCGGTAAGTTACGGCCTCCAATACGGCGTGCCGCTGAAGACCTATGTCAAGGGACTCACTAATATGAGCTTCAGTCCGAGCGGCCTGACCGACGATCCAGAGATCCGGACTGCTGCCAGTTTGGTGGATTACATCTTCCGAAGGCTTGGACTCAGCTACCTCAACTTTGATGAGAAACTAGAGGTCGGTTTGGCCAGCTTCGATGACATGCCTGCTGCAGATACACCCGCCGAAAATAACGCAGCAGTTGACCAGAAAATGGACATTAAAGAGGAAGCCCCCCGGCCTGCTAAAAAGGCCGACGTTATGCCAGCCAAAAAAACGTCCGCTGCACACGATATCAATGCTCCGCTTTGCTACAACTGCGGCAACCAGACTCAACGGTCCGGAAGCTGTTATGTCTGCCCGGCCTGCGGTTCAACAACCGGCTGCAGTTAAGCGCTAACTCTCAACAGACTCTTGAAGGCCGAGGTGCTGCTGGCTTTTAAGAGTCTGCACCCTGACTAACGGTTCAAATAACGGTTTAAATTAGCCGGAGGCATTATGGAAACAGTCAAACAAAAAGAATCTATTGTCATTGTTTACACCGGAGAGGGAAAAGGCAAGACCAGCGCCTCGCTTGGGCTAGTCGGCAGAGCTCTGGGACATGGCTCGAAGGTAGCGTTCATTCAATTCGTCAAAGCTTGGGAGGTAAGTGAACATAAGTTCCTGAGAAACATCCAAAGCTTGTATAATGACCAGCTGTTTTTCTACAAAGGCGGGAAGGGGTTTTATAATGCCGGCGATCTCAGCGCCAAAGGAGTCAGCGAAGACCAGCACAAACAAGCGGCTCATGACACCTACAAGGTGGCCATGGAAGCAGTAAAAAGCGGAAAATACGACATGGTGATATGCGACGAAATAAACAACGCCCTGCACGACGGTCTTCTAAAGGAAGACCAGGTCAAAGCGCTGATCACCAAGCGCCATCCCTCCACTAGTCTCTGTTTAACGGGACGCAATTTCCCCGACGATCTGCTGCCGCTGGCCGACATCGCCACCAACATGACAAAGATAAAACATCATTACGATGACGGCTACCTGGCGCAAAAGGGAATAGATTACTAACTACCTCTTTTAGCGTGCTATACTAAACTCAGATTAACAATTAGAAACTGGAAGTGCAGTGTGAATCTGCTGGCAGTGCCGCTACGGTGATGCGGGGATAACCCGATAAGTCCGATACAGTTTATATTTATATATCTCTCGAGCAAGAGTCATATCCCCCAAAAAGATTTAGGCCCTCGCTCGATAACAGTGAGGGTTTTTTATGATCAAAGAGGCATGCGAAACTTTGAACGACACCGAGCTTGACGAACTACGGTGTTTGACTGAGGTCGAGCACCTTAACCGTTTTCGACATCCGGACGGCAGTCACGACGTCTTCGCCGTCTCCGAGTTAAGAAAAAATTTGATACCGGCAGTCAAAGAGGCGGCGATGCCATATGCCGTTTCGACCGTTTATCACCATTACGCCGATGGCAGGTACTGGTGGCTGGATAAAACGCCCGAACAAGTAGCCGCCAGCGGATATCTATTTCACCGTATTCCTGCGGCACGTTCTCGAGTTTCCGTGGAAGTCAGTGAAGCGCGTGATCTTGACGCGCTCGAGCCCGACCAAATAAGAGTCTTCATATCCCCTAAAATGGCGCCTAAGGACGCGTCATACCACGAAGCTAAACGGGAACATTTAGCCGACGACGATATGGTGCGCATTCACATGATCGATTCCGACGAGCAAGGCAATACTAAAGGGAAGTATATGCAGTCGCTACTAATCCGCCATATTCCCTTGAGCGCCTGGATGGCCATGCTTAAGGATCCGGATAACATTTTCGGTAAGTCGGTACCCGTTACTGACGAAGAGTCTGCCTTATCGGTCATGGAAGCGTATCCATACCTAACAATCCCGAAATCCGCTTTGCCAAAGGGAGTTATTAGTATCATTGAAGCAGTCCTGCCGTACGCCGATGAAAGATCTCAGGTCAAGATACTTGAAGAATTAAAGCTTTTTGAAACCGACCAAGCTGAACTGCACCGTAAAGCCGAAAGTATCGCCGAACGCTGGCTAGCCTTTGAAATTGACTTAGCCGACAGCCTTCATGTCGGGTACGCCTCTCACTCTATTATCAATTTCATCCAGGGTTTGGCTTACGAATGGAATAATGAGATGGCGGCCGAGCTACAGTCGAATATTATGGCTGACGGAAGGTTGAGAATGACTAAAAGTTTAGCCGCAAAGCTCGAAACATCTAAACGCAATACGCTCTGGGTCGCCGGGGGCGTCGTTACCGGTAACAAGTGGGTACTAAAACAGCTCAAACCAGAGATAGCTCAACAGATATACGCTAACGAGCTCTTTCTGCAGACGGCGATCCAAAGCGGCATCCACCCCGAAGAGATAAAATCCTTCGAGATAAGCAACGACAGACTTGTCGCTCATCAAAACGCTACCGCCGGAGCTGGTTGTCCGGGGTCGTCGAAGGGCTTGTTCGGTTCGACCGAGGAGCACGCTGATCATGACGGTGAGCCAGGCGGAGAAAAATGTCCCGAAGTAAGGGACGGACAGAATGTTCGATGTCCTGGCTGTAAAAAAATTGTCAAGGCTATCGTACCCAACCGTGAGACGATTTTCTGCAGTAATCCAAAGTGTAAACTCGCTGCACCCAACCTAAAAGAACATAAAGTGGACTCTCGGAGCCATCAACAAACACCTAAATTAAAGATACGTCCAGACGAAACCAGTCCAATCCCTGAAAGAAACGAATATCTTAGCCAACGTCGCAAAAATAGGCCCAGCCGCCGCGTCGGATCATTGGCGGTTAGCACCGTAAAATAGCCATTTATACACCGCTCCAAGTCTTGCATTCTAACCCTTGTAAGCATACACTGTTGTTGTAAATTAATAATAAAACAAAAAAGGACTACAAAATGGCCAGAAACCACAATCCCCATAAAACAACCCTAAAGATACTTGTATCCGTTGGTCTGATCGCGACACTCGCCTTCGCCTCGATAGGCGGCTTGGCCTGGTGGGCTCATTCCTTCACGACCTCGAGTGTCAAAAGCGAACTAGCCGCTCAAAAGATATACTTTCCACCCAAAGGCAGCCCGGCGCTTGCCAGCCCCGAGATCGGTCCATATCTAAACCAGTATGCCGGACAGGAACTTTTAACCGGGCCTCAGGCCAAAGCCTACGCCGATCATTTCATAGCCGTTCACTTGCAAGAGGTAGCCGGCGGTCAGACATACGCCAAGGTGAGTAACGCTTCACTAGCCGACCCATCGAACACTACCCTTAAAGCCGAGGCACAAACGCTATTCCAGGGAGAGACGCTTCGCGGCTTGCTACTAGGCGACGCCTACTCGTTCTGGACCGTTGGCTACATTGCTCAGATTTGCGCCTTAGTCTGTTTCCTAGCGGCCGGAATATTCGGAGTATTAACGCTCCGTGGCTTCTGGCACTACAACTCGCTTTAAACATGCCAATCAAGTCGGCAGTTCGTTCGAAGACGTAGAGTTATCTGAGATCCCCATAATTAGCGTTCCGACGACGACCGCAAAAATACCGAAGGCTGCGATACCTGCAAATCCGGACCTGATCCGGTCGTCTAGAAAAAAAATACCGACAACACTCGGAACGGCTACCTCCGTCGCAAACAGCGCGCCATTCAGCCTGCTGACGCTGTCACGCTGGAGGGCAATCGACATTAGCATCGTGCCGATAATTCCATAAGCTATAAGGACCAAAACCGTCGGTTCGAGCAGGGTATGGAAGCCGAGATGAGACATTCTACTGACTCGGGCAGCAATATTCGTGCCGCTAAACGCCAGGCCGGCTATAACTACCATTAATATGGTATTCTGCTTAGCCATTCGATAATTGATCAGCAGGACGCCAGCCATCGCTAAAAATACCGGGGAGATAATCAGGAAGTCGCGGAATGTCGGATTGTGGAGATGTGACACATGAGGGACTGCCGTTATGGCCAGCAGCATCAAACCGCCGGTGATCGTCCCGAGCGCAAATTTTTCCCGGTCGGTAATAACGGTTTTTAAATAGTACCTGTCAATGAGAGTACTAATAACCAAGCTGGCGGCAATAAAAGATTGCGCCAGAAATAGCGGCAACTCTCTAACGGCCGCCAATGATAATAGCCACCCCAAGGTATCCAGGAAAGTTCCGAAAAGAAACGGCCCTTTGTGCAGAAGATTCCACAAGAATTTGGGGTTAAAGCGATTGACTCTGTCCGCCTGCCTGGCGCCGATCTGTTCTAGAACCGTAGCTACACCATAACAAACTGCGCTGCCGCCGCCGGCGAGGTAAGCAAATAGGTGATTCATTTCCGCCTCATAAAGCAAAATATATTATAAACCTTATGCCTGACGCGTCCCAACTGCGGATATAGTTAAATATCTTACTATCGAAGATACTTAACATAGTACACTTAAGTAGTATGCAGTCACGACCAGCCGGCAAGCAAACCGAGTTTTTGAACCATCTCAGGGTAACCCTCTACAAAGATCATGAGGTGCTGTTATTTCAGGGGGAGGTACCCAAGGAAGCCTACGTTATTAAAAAGGGGGTGGTCAAGACCTATAACTTATCCGAGAGCGGGGAAGAGCAGCTGATTGAACTTAACACGGCCGGGGACGTCCTGCCGCTGCCTTGGGTGCTCGGAAAACTCCCCAGTTCGCTTTATTATTACGAGGCTTTAACCGACACCGAGCTGTATTGTGTGCCGCGGGAAACTTATCTCGAATATCTTAAAACCGACCCGCAGGCGCTGTTCGACGAATTCGAGAGAGCAACACTGAAGAGTCTGGGTGGTATGCTACGCTTAAACGCTTTAATGCAACCCAAGGCCACGCACAAAATTCTCAGTACGATTCATTATCTGTCTCAAACACATGGTATCCCACTCGGCCAGGACCAAATCGAAATCGACATTGCCCTAACCCATCAGGACCTCGCCAATCTAACGGGGCTCACCCGCGAGACAACCGCTACCGAGATAAACAAATTGAAGAGGGTAGGAGTTATATCCTACCGTCGGCGATCCATCTACATTGTCAATATGCCGAAACTGAAAGCCAGTCTCAACGATCAATTCATTGCCGACTCGCAAATTAATTTTCGGGAACCCGCGCCGCCGACGGTTGTAGGTTCAGCAGTTCGTTCACGACTTTTATAAGTCCCCGGGGAGCTGTCCAGGATTTGACAATGCATTTATACGCCCCTAAACGTAGAGCTTCGTTTATTTCCGGAGAGTTCTCGAGGTTAGTGAAAACAACTATCTTAGAATCGCCGAAATTACCCTTGTTATATTCTTTAATAAATTCCACCCCGGACTTAACTGGCATCAACAAATCGAGCAGTATAAGTTCGGGCTTAAAAGAATTCAAGACCTTAAGCGCCTCCGAGCCATTGTAAGCCGATTCGACATTGTGACCGTCGCGGCTAAGTATAAGACGGTACGCCGCGTTCAGATCTTTATCGTCTTCAATTACCAGTATATTTGCCATGTATTCCCTTTAATAGGTGAAGGAACAGTTTATCTATGTTATCTTCCTCTCGACACTGTAGAGGTTTCTTCAGCTTCAAACTGTTTGATATATTACACTAACCCAAATTCGGCTGTCTAGCGATGCGGCCGCTGGAGCTTGAATTTACCTTCTTTCTTATTTGAGCCCTTGTGAGGTAGCGAAAAGTAGAAGGTCGATCCTTGATTGACACGGCTGTTGAACCATACCTCACCATCAAGGCTTTCGACTATCATGTTGATTAAATAGAGTCCCAAACCCGTTCCATTTGGCTCGCGAGAAGTAATGTTCCGGGCCCGATAAAATTTCTGAAATATAAAGGGTTTGGACTCAGCGGGAATACCGTAACCATTATCTTTAACTTTAAATAAAATATCGGTGCTTCGGGTTATAACGCTCAGGCTAACCTCGCCGCCCTTGGGTGTATATTTGATGGCGTTCGACAGCAGGTTCGCCAAAACTTCCTGGACTAACAAACTGTCGGTATTTATTGTCGGGATATTGCGACCAACCTTAAGCGACAGCAATATACCTTTTTCCTTGGCTGAGGGATTGATTTCTTCAACGATATGTTTCACTAGATTGGCCAAGTTGACCGGCAAGGAATCGACGACTAGGCTGCCGGTTTCGACTCTAGTTATATTTAACAGCGTATTGATAAGATCATTCATCCTGCCGGCGGCTTTTAAGATGACGTCTATAAACAAGCGGCTTTCTTCGTCCAGCTCTCCGGCGTAACCGTCGTATAACATATGGGCGTAAGTATTAATCGCCGATAACGGGGTTCTTAATTGGTGCGAGGCGATGGAGATAAAATCAGCCTTGATGGTATCGGCGATAATCTCCTCGCTAATATCCCTAAACAGCTGAATCGCGCCGACCGGTTTACCGTGCAGCATCACCGGTGAGACACACAGGGATATCGGTACGACGCTACCGTCACTCTTGAGATAATACCGTTGATCGTTAACCGTCTGGCCACTTAAAAACGCCCTGGTGATCGGCCGATTGATGGCATTTAATTTGCTGCCGTCAGCCGCGACGTCAATCATCACATCAGGAAACCATTTGCCGATGATGTCTTTTTTCTTAAGGCCGAGCATCGACAGAGCGACTTTATTTACCCTGGTAATCAAACCTTGTTCATCGGTTGCGACCAAACCCTCGCCGATACTCGTCAATAGCGCCTCGACCTTGGCCTGAGACTCTTTCGTCATTAAAGTCTGGGAAGCAATTTTTTCTTCAGTCGTAGCGTGAATCATAGTCCTTGTTTAGGTAGCCTTAAACTCAGTTGCCAGATCCTGGAGTCTGTTCAGATACTCTCTAATAATCTCGTCGTCGTCAGTCAAAAACACCATAGATATCCTAATCCAATCAATCAGTCGCAAAAGATCCTCGCCGACCAAATCCTCCGGTTCTTTGCCGATATGGTTTCTCACTTGGCGGTTTATGAAACGATCAGCCGATGGACCAAGATATCTACTGGTTATTTCAACCATCTGCGTATAGAGATCACCGGCGTTCATCATTTTAGTCCAATGAAAAGTTAATTAAAGATCCGCTCGATAAGTCCGCCGCGACAACACCACTAGACCGTCGAAAGTTGTCTGTTAGCAATCGAAAAATTGTTACACCTAAAATTGATTTCACAGGCGTTTCTTTTTAATATTCCTAGCCATCATAAATAAGAAATACATTTAATGACCGTAAAGAATAATCGTCGATATTCCGCAAACCCCGCCAGCCACTCCCTAATAATGCGTTGGCGCCTGGTGCAACCATCGACAAGTTCTCTTTACTAGCTGGTAAAAGTATGGACTGGCACTCTTTTTAAAGAAGTTAAATATCTTACAATAATTGCTATTTTAGTCACAAAATATCAACCCCTAGTATTCTACGGCAATAACGACCCCACCGACAACATTAAAGAGAAAATCATCAGGTTCAGCAAAGAGTAGTGGAACATCTTTCGCGCCCACTTATCTGAACCATGCAATCTTAAACCGTTATATCCGAGTCGTATGAAACCCAACCCGAAAACGGTCATTACCACAAAATACACCCAGCCGGTAACACTCATGAAGCTTAAAGTTAGCGTGGCCGCGACATAGAGCAGGGTATATATAAATATTTGGACGGTTGTCGATCGGACGCCCTTTATGACGGTCATGATCGGCACACCGGCGGCCTTGTATTCCTTCCGTCGGTAGATAGCTATCGAATAAAACTCCGCAAACTGCCAGAAAAACAACGCCAGGAACAAGACTATCGCGGTGGCATCGATTTTGTCCGCTACTGCACAGTAACCGGCGACAACGGGAGCGGCCCCGGATATGGAGCCGACTAATGTCCCGTGGATGGAGCGCCGTTTAGAGAGTGCCCCATAAAGCCAAACGTAAACAATAAAACCGACTAACCCAATAATTACCACTACTAAATTGACCCAGACTATTAAAATCGCCATCCCGACAATCCAAAGCGCCGCCGAGAAAATTACTGCACCACTGCCCGGTAAACGTCCGGCGGCCATAGCTCTCTCTTTGGTCCTTTCCATCAGTTTATCTATATCCCGATCAAGATAGTTATTAAGGGAGCAAGCCGAAGCAATCACTAACGTCATTCCGACGATAGTCGCCACGAACAGGCCCACCCTAAAATGATGAAAGTGTCCGGCGGCTAAGAGATACCCCGCTATGCCGGTTATAACATTCCCCTGGAGGACCCGCGGCTTAACCAGGCTGACGTAAAGGTTAAGCTTAGAAGTCGCCATCTTGCTGTTTCATATAATTATTGATTGCCTTCGGGGACGGCGTCATCCGGTAATTTAAGTTCGACATGATCCATAAACTGCCGATGACTAAGATTGCAACAATCGAAACCATTCCCAAAAATACCAGCAGCTTAAACCTGGGGCGCAGCTCTTGTCCCAGATGCAAAAAGAAAAGCAGTTGGACCACGAATTGCACAAACGCCAGGACGGCTACCGCACCGATCATAAAGTCCCTGGTGCTGATAGTATGAGTAACAATCAGGTAGGCCGCTACAGTCAGTCCGACCGATAGAATATAGCCGGCCACATAGGTAGCCAGCCTATTCCTCGTCGCTAAATTCCGGGTGGATTCGTGATTCATGTTGATTCCTTAGGCTCCGATGGCCCCCATTAGGTAAACGACGGTGAAAATAAAGATCCAGATGACGTCCAAGAAATGCCAAAAGAGGCTTAACATTGTCAACTTTCGGATATTAGACCGGGTCAGACCACCCCTTTGAATTCGCAGCATCATCACTACCATCCACAGCAGTCCCACTGTTATGTGTAACCCGTGGGTGCCGACAAGCGTGAAGTAGGAAGACAAAAATCCGCTGCGGCGCCAACTATCACCGATCACCGCCAAATGATGAAATTCATTCAGCTCAAGTCCTAGGAATGCCAGACCAAGAACCATTGTCAGACAAAATGCCATGATCGTCAGTTTTTTGTTGCGCCGCTGAGCCGCAACTATCCCTAGTCCACACGAGAAGCTGCTGGTTAATAGTATTAATGTCTCGATCAGCGCGGTATGCAGGTTAAATAGCTCTTTAGCCGAGGGCCCGCCGAACGTATTGTGGTGAAGCACAGCGTAAACGGCGAACAACGAAGCGAACAACACACAATCGGTCATCAAATATACCCAGAATCCCAATAGGCTCCTGGAATCCTCTTCACGGGCCGTTTGACGCTTAACCTCTGCCGCTGAAATGGCTTTTTCTTCCATAGTAACGCCTTAAGCCGTCCCTTTCCCGGATGAGGAGTTACCGCTCATCATCAACTTTGCCTTCGGGATAACGTAATCCGTATGGTCGTCGCTCAGCCGGATAATTATAACGACGATGGCGCCGAGCAGACCGATAACTGCCAGTATCCAGATATGCCAGATGGCCGCAAAACCAAACGCCAGGGCAAAAGCGGCGATAAACAGACCGGCCGGAGTGTTTTTTGGCAGTACAATATCCTGATAACTTTTAGGCGGTGAAATTTGTTTAGCCTTCTTGCTTTCCCAAAAGGGATCCTTGCCGCTAACTTCGGGAATAATGGCAAAGTTGTAGGCGGGGGGCGGGGAAGACACCGACCACTCCAGAGTACGACCGTTCCACGGATCACCGCTGACATCCCGGTACTGTTCGCGGTTGATAATTGAATAAATTAGCTGGATAA
>JAJZNU010000004.1 GCA_021811625.1 bacterium | reverse complement strand
AGCTGCATGGTAGCTTTCCTAAAGCTAGAGAAGATACGCCAAAAAACCGGACAAACTTGGTATGAGCAAAAGGCTGCTATTACCAGGCCGGCCACAACGGCCTACTTAGCAAACGCGTAATACCTGAAAGTAAAACGTTTAAGCACTTAATCATGGTGCCCCCGGGAGGATTCGAACCTCCAGCTCCTCCTTAGGACGGAATTGTTTTATCCGTTGAACTACAGGGGCAGACAGTATACCTTTAGCTCCGCCTGATAATTATATAGATATGTTGAGGGCAAGAGTAGCCCTATTGTGAGGATTTGGGCTGTGTGAAAATTTCGTGAACGGCCTCGTATTCATAGAGTTCGCTACTATTAAACCAGTGTTCAATTTCCTGAGTAGCCTCATCTGGAGTTGCCGATGCATGCAGAATATTGGATATACTGCGACCGCTTGCATTGGCTTGGTCATAACTGACATGCGCATAGTCTCCACGGATAGTACCCGGGAGAGCACTTTTGGGTTCTGTCGGTCCAACCATCTTCCGAACAGTGTCAATAGCATCCACGCCTTCTAGTACCATAGCTATAACTGGCCCCACCTGCATATTGGCTACCTGCTTCTCAAAAATATCTTCACCTTTACGAGTTTTTAAAGAACCAATGCCCTCATAGTGTTTGTGGAAATGATCGTAGTCAGGACGAACCATTTTCGCACCAACAACTTTAAACCCCGCCTTTTCGAAACGAGTTAAGACTTCACCTACGATACCACGCATTACGGCATCCGGCTTGAAAATAATTAAAGTTCTTTCCATGTATTTCCTGTCTATTAATTTCTCATAATTATAACAAAGAACACGCACTGGGGCCAGAACACGTAGTGTCGCAAAATGATATAATTCCCTCATGCTATATTCAAAAATAAAAACGGATTTCTTGGAATATATGGAAGTTGAACAAAATCGTTCTCAAAAAACAATAGCTAATTACGATCATTATTTAACGAGGCTCGAAGACTTTGCTGGTGATATTAAAATTAGCGATATAACCCCAGAATTAGTGCGCAAGTGGAGATTATGGCTGAACAGACTAGGAACCAATAGCAGCGAAGAAATGCAAAAATCAACTCAAAACTACCATCTGATCGCACTGAGAAGTTTCCTAAAGTTCTGTGCTAAGCGTGAAATACCAGCGATGCCAGCTGACAGGATTGAACTAGCGCGAGTAGTAAGGAGGCAGGTTACGTTCTTAGATATAGAAGAATTGAACCGTTTATTTGCTCAGCCAGATATAAAGAAAATTAACGGTTTAAGGGACAGGGCTATTCTTGAACTACTTTTTAGTTCGGGACTGCGCATAAGCGAACTTGTTGGTCTGAATCGTGAGCACATTAACCTAAAGCGGGGTGAGTTTATGGTCCGCGGCAAGGGTCAAAAAGATCGTTTAATTTTTATTAGTACTACAGCTACTGAATGGGTTCAGAAGTATCTGGATGCAAGGAACGACAACACCAAGCCATTATTTGTCCGCTATAGCGGTAAGAAATCTGTCGATTTAAGTGGTAATTATCTCCGGCTAACACCTCGGAGTATTCAGAGATTGGTATCTCACTACGCCTTGATGGGGGGAATAACGAAACATGTCAGCCCGCATACTCTCAGACACAGTTTTGCAACTGATCTGCTTATGAATGGCGGCGATATCCGTTCTATTCAAGCCATGCTTGGTCACAGTAACATCTCGACAACCCAGATCTATACCCACGTAACCGACCCGCACTTAAGAAGTGTCTACGAGAAATACCATAGTCAGAAGGTTTGATACTCAACTCTGACTATGGGTTCGTGCTACAGTCACCTGGAGCAGTGTCGACAAGGGTGTCGGTGCTAGGTATTGCGAAGAACTTTTTACAGATGGAGTTGGTAGACTGAATAGCGGCATTCGGAACGATATTGCTGTCTAATGGATTTATCGGAATTCGGACCTGAAGACGTTTTAAGACATCCTGGGCTTGCCCGGTGGAATCGACCAAAACCTGATCGTTAATGAAATTAAAGAGATTGCAGTGTGGTGCGGTAGCAATGCACTGAATAGCTCCCGCATCGTTATTCCCCGTAGGCGCCGTAATAGTGACCGTTTGATTACCATACAATGCCTTTAAACGAATAAAGTATCCGCCGTCGTTATCCGTGCTCAAGTCATATATGGCCACATTACACATATTAGGCATTGTTACTGCATCATTCGTGGAGTAGCACTGGGCTGGAATGACTGATCCGTTCTTACTTGAATCAGCATAATCGAGGGTCCCGTATCCATTTTGAGTATTGCTAGCTGTTGGGTAAAGAAACACTACCCTGTCAGAGGAAGGATCATTAAATGGAACGATGTCCATTCTAATAACCCCTGCGCTACAATTCCACCCGGACATGGGAGGAAAATACGGGTAATTATTTCCACTGCAGGCAAAATTACTTGACGGAAGAGTAGTGTCTTGCCAGCTCAAGACCAAGGTCTGGATATTATATGGGCCCATAGTATTTATCGATTGAACCTGCACTATTTTTGACTGGTCTGAAATAGAGCTATAGACCAGAGATAAAGGCTGAGGATCGACTAGTAGACAGGTATATCTTATATTGTGAGTCGGATCAAGATTGGGATTGCTGGGATAGTTAGCATCGCTACCCGAACAGGTCGTTTTAGCCGGTATAGGGGTATTAGACTGTATATTTGCCTCTATGGTATGTTGGGCATCGTTTACGCCGCTCTCTGCAGCATCAAGTGCTTGGGTACTCAGCACCTTGTCCAAAGCGGCGCGTTGTTCGTGAAGAGAAATCTGGGTAAAACCAGCCACAATAAGAGCTATAACAATCATGGATATCATGGTGATCAGAATCGAAGCCATACCCGACTGGTCTTCTGACAGTTTAATTCTTGGTGTCTGATTCATTGCTTATGCTATTATGCTCTCATTTTATCTTAGTTAATCCGTTTTTCAACCGTTGCTTGCAATTCAGAAGTCGCACAGAATTGTTGCCCCACTTCACCCTTGCAATTTGTCACCACTTCCCCCGACAAACCACCGTTAACGGTAGTCGCATTATTGAGTAAATCATCAGCGCCGTATGTTACCTGGACATCTATATTGTAAAGACCCATTATTGAACCAGGTGTAATTGTAAGTTTACTCAGCCTCATATTTTGGCCTAGCATCTCTTGTCCGCCCGGTGGAACGGAATTACCCGAACTATGATTAGCAAAATCATAGGGAGTATTGGGATTAGAGGGATCGGGTGGTATCGGTATCGGGCAAGCCCCGAGATCGTTATCGGCAATAACTAGGCCATGGTACGCCTGACCGGTGGTAGGAGAATTTTCAACTTCGTAACCAAGTTGGTAATAATACGCCTCGCTGCCGATGCAAAAACCGTAGGTCTTGCCCGCAACGGCATTGGTCGTAAGCGTTGTACCTACTTGCCCGCCACTATACTCGATACTCTGCGATATATCCGCCATGATATTTCGGGCCGCGTTCTGAGTTGACGATATGGTAACCCCTTTATAATAAACATCGGATATCTGGATAATTCCGAATGTCAACAGAATCATTACTGTTCCAAATACTGCCGTTGCCACTAATAGCTCGACTATGGTAAAACCTGATTGACCGTCTCCCTCCCAGGCAGTGTCCGGGAAACATGTTTCTGATTGCAAAAATTGGGGTATATTCAATCGCATTGGCTATTTTAACCTCATTGACCTTGTACAATAAAATTGTTTAAATCGCTGCTCGTGTAGCCAGGTGACGACCCTGCCCCTCTACCAATACCAAACCCTGATCCCGTAGAATCGATGGAGGTGGAATAAGAGAAAGCCGGCGAGCCGCTTAGATTCGTATAGGCCGTTATGTTGTTTCCCGACACCACACCCTTTAAAGTACTCGGGCCATAAGGGCTATAACCTACCAGGGCATTATCAAGAACGCTAACACTTGAGCCGTTAACAACTTCCTCAAGTAACAGATAATCTGAATAATTAACTCCGGATTCCGTCGTATATGTATAAGTAGTCCAGTAATATGTTGTCGTATAGGTGGTCGAGCTGCCCGTTATTTCACACGTCGACACATCAACATTATACCCACGTGGATGGCCATTGCTGTCGTATGCGGGGCTCGAGCTACTCTCTGTGGCGCCAACGTTGTTGCTATTGCAGGCTCCGCCGCCGTAGTTCTGAGGGGTTGAAGAATGATAGTAACCCGAGCCAACCCATCCATACGAAAACGTGGTGTTGCTAGTGGTGCTAGACGAACAGCCCTGTCCTGGAGGGCAGACTGGCCCGGAATTTTGCTGAGATCCAGTCTGTACCAAATAGGAGTACGGAGATGCGATAATCTGAGATCTCAACCTCAAGTAGTCACTTGATCCTAGTGCCCTAAGAATGAGTGCATCGTTACCCCCATTGCTGCTTATGCCAATGGATGCTGTTGCGTTTGGATCTCCCAGCTGCACAATAGCCGCTGGATTATTATAATCAGGAGTGCTGGTAATAGCCTGCCCACCACCATTCGTGGTTGTTGACCACGACGACCCACCTAGATTAACCCATGGTACTTGCCCGACACTAGTGCTACCTAGTGTTCCCGTGTCGGGCCGATCGAAATTATCTGAAATAGTTGGGGTAACAGCTATGGTTGCCGAACACATGCTCTGTCCACGATAATCCTCGACAGTTGCGGTATAGGTAGCTGGACTATTACTGCTAGCCGTTGTTAGTGTGAAGGTAGACGTCTGACCATCAGGTACCCCCGGAAACGGTCCAGTACCGGAAAGTGATGACAACAATCTCGATGAAGATGAACTCGATGAAAGCGAAATATTCCATGGAGTATCCGGGTAGTTAGAAAATTGTAGTGTTGCTGTGGCTGAATGTGTACCCGCAGTGTAAAACGCATTTGAGCTGAGACTAAGCGTGCATGAGGGGGCATCGCCCTGAGCTAGTGGTATAGAAGATGCCATACTCGACGGATAAAATCGATACTGCAGAGAAAGGCTTTCCCGGCCGCTACCTCCGGCTTTATACCACTGTGCCGAAGCTTGAATTTGAGTCCAGTTTCCTGAAACATCGGAAAGATATACATGATAATTCGGTGTTACGGAAGATAACATATTTGAAGCACTAAAGTTACAAGTGTTTCCAGGACCAGATGAAGTAGCAATAACACTCGGGGGCGAGGTGCTATTATCGATGCAGAAATCACCGTTAGCCGGTGCTCTCCCTAGCGTAATGGAGCCATTATCTATCAGCGTTCGCACCTCCTCGATTTGAGTCTGTGCTAGTTGTAACGCGCCCCCTCTTTCCTGTGTCTGGAGTTCTACGCTCTGATTGGAGTTAGCCCCTGCAAATCCAGTTACCACGATCATACCTATAATTGATGTTGCGATAAGAACTTCGATTATGGTATCACCGTCTGCATTCAAAGGAGTTTTCATGAGCAATCAGTACTCCCATCGTGAATGGTCATACTTATCTGGGCCGCCCGATTATTACCGCCGATTGTTAGCAGACCCGACTCATTAGTCGTTGAGTCAGCCACACAGACCGATATTCCACCAGGAGGGTTAATCAAGATGCCATTATAACCAGTAGGATCGTTAGGTGTAGGATTATCCAAATAATTATTCACCGTATCGACCGTGGATGTAGGCTGTTGTCCGAGTGTTGTGCCGGGTATCGGAGCAAAAGCTAATTGTTGGGTTCCAAAAGACTGGTTTGCCCCACTGCCGGCATTAGACTGATTAGTAGAAAAGACAATCACTGCGGTCTGATAGTGTGACATGCTCTGGTTGTCGTAAGACGAAGCATCACAAGAAGAGCTTGGCGACATGCTGTAACACATCCAGGCGACATTAAGACCATACTGCAGATTGTACTGCTCGATAAATTCAGTGGTTGCAAAGTTAGCATTTGGCGTACCAAATCCGCTTTGCGCTAACAAAACCGGATAAGAGCCCGACAGCCCTTCTGTTGGTAAGCCATCTACGCTCTCCAGATTACCAACCACTGGATATATATTAATGAGTGACGAGTCAGAAGTATTTACTCCAAACTGAATTGCCTTCCCCAAAAAACTGCACCCTTGCAAGGTATCAGTGTAGGTTGACAGCCCACCGTTGGTACCCTGAGATTGAGTCCCCGGGTAGCTCAGTATGGGTTGTCCTGTTGGTGGAGTCCCTCCCTGGGAACAACTAAAATTGCTGAATCCGGGGTAATAGCCATTCGCAACGTCATTTGCTACTTGTTGCATCTCAGCTTTGAAGGACTGAATTGAGGTAGTAAAACCTGTTCGGTTCTGTCGTCCAGCTATCATGAGGGCGGCAGCCAGAAATAAAATTCCAGAAACCCCCAGTACAATCATGACCTCTATAATAGTAAACCCGGCTGGCCGGGGGTTGCCTTTCATAACAGTTTAAATTATACCATAAGCTTCTTCGGTCAAGAGTCTAAATATAGAGGTGTCTGTACCAATGTGTAATTGACGTACCGAATAGTGTCACTACAATCGCACCGATAATAAGAAAAGGTCCGAATGGTACTTGAGTTTTACGACTAGCTTTACCACTGACTACCATAGGTAGAGCATAAACTGTGCCCACGGATGAGCTAATAACTAGAAGTAAGATACTATTCAGGGGACCGCCGACAAGAATCCCAAGCAGCACTCCGAGCTTAACGTCACCGCCGCCAATCCAGCTACCCTTGGAAATATGATACAACACCAAGAATGTGCCGGAAATTAGTATGATTCCGCTCAATGCACCTAGAAGCTGGCTTGACACATCATGATTCCAGATCGCAACAATACCCAGTCGCAAGACAGCAATAACTGTAAGCGGGTACACGATTCTGTTGGGAAGTAGAAACCATTTTGCATCGTATATCAATAATGCAATTAGACCAACAAGAATTATTAGCCAGGTAATAAACACGAACGACCCTATACCGCGCAAAGTAGCCGGCCAGAAGTAATATGAAAATACGAATAGACCAGCTGTTAACAGTTCTAGAATTGGATATATTCCTGAGATGGGTTTGTGACAATAGCGGCATTTTCCTCTTAGGGTTAGCCAACTAAAAACGGGAATCAGATCCCTTGGATGAAGCAAATGATAGCAATTTGGGCACACACTACGTCCCTTGACTATCGAGAGGTTAACAGAAGTTTGTTTCGAGCTACTAATTATACCCACACTTGTTTCACGTACGCGCCAAACCAATGCCCCAATAAAACTTCCAAAAATCAGTCCCGTTATCAGCAATATGTATGCTAACATACGGGTCTTATATTACCATAGAACAAAGGGGATCTCTGTTTTCTGAGACCCCCTTAAACTAACGCTCTTGAATCTAGTTATCTTACTATTGAGCGTCGAGACATGCCCATTGATATCCACCACCAGCAGACTCCATTGAGTACATTAAAGCTGCTTGACGAGGAGTACCAAGTGTATATGCTCCTTGTGAACTACCACACTGTGCAGAGGTATATAGTATAAGCTCATTCACAGCTGGTGGATTAGGTGCGTTACCACTTGACGTTACCGCCTCAATATCCAGAGCATTAGCTGCCGGTGTACCTAAAGACGTAACACACCCGTTATTCGCACCTTTGTAATCAGTATACTGAGACAGCGTGCCCGCGTCATTCATGACCGTCTGACAATCAGCTACTGTACTGGGTAGAGTACCTGAGTTATTTGAAACAAAGTCGTTGACGGCGGTCGCGATCCTGCTGGCATCGTTCTTGCGGCCAGTATTACGAGTGTTTCGCTGAAGCGCCGGAACAGCCAGGAAGACTATAAGCATAATCAATCCAGCTATTGCCAAGACAATCAGGACTTCGATTATAGTAAAGCCTTCTTGTTTTTTATTTTGTTGATACAATCCTTGTAACATTGTGCAAATGCCCCCTTTGCGCATTTAAATATTTAGCTTATGCTTGGATAATACAGATAACCGTTACGAATAGCAAATACTTATCCACAGTAATGCCGGAACGGTTATACCCCTCCGGACCCACTTCCCAGTCCTTGGTTAGCAAGACCATAGATGGGGAGCAGTACAGCTGCAACAATAATAAGAGCCACAACACCCAAGACAATCATGAGTATTGGCTCAATGATGGAGGAAATTGAGGCGACTTCGTTGTCAACCTCCTTCTCGTAATACTCAGCAGCTCTCTCTAGCATTTGCTCCATTGAGCCGGACTCTTCACCAATGCTCAGCATCTGCGGCACCAAGCTTAGAAAATTCGGATCATCTTGCAGCGTTACACTCAGAGCCTTCCCCGCCTTAATTTTCTCGGTTGCTTTGCGCAGTGACTCCTTTATGTACACGTTATCTACGGCTTCTCCGGTAATATCTAGCACCTGGATAATCGGGACACCGCTAGCAACCAGGGTCGACGCAGTACGAGAAAAGCGAGCCATGTATACTTTCATGTACAGTTTCCCAATAGGTCCAGCGCGCATTTTAAACCTATCAAAGACTTTTTTGCCGCTGGAGGTTTTACTCCACCGCAAGAGAGCAATAACACCTACAACTATCAGGAGGATGACAACCCACCAGAACTTGGTAACAAAATGCGACAACGACAATAATATCGTGGTTATAAACGGCAGCTGGGCTCCGGGGAGACCGGCATATAGTGTTTGTACCTGAGGCAAAACTTTAACAAGCATGAAGGCTAATACTGCTCCCATGACCAGAACAACTATGATCGGGTATGTCATAGCACCACGGATTTTACTCACGATATCAGCATCTTTTTCCTGCTGAACGGCCAATCTTTCCAATGATTTATCTAGAGTACCTGAGGTCTCCCCTGCTTCGACCAAGCTAACATAAACGGCACTGAACACTTTGGGATACTTCCTTAAGGATTTAGCCAGTGTTGAGCCGGATTCAACGTCGGTTACTACTTTGCTAATGATCAATTTTAATGGTTTGTTCTGAGTCTGATCACCCACACTGCGAAGGCTCTGAATTATCGGGAGACCAGCATTTATAAGTGTCGCCAGTTGTCGTGAGAATAGGACCCGATCTTTAGCTTTTACATGGTTGAGCTTTTTAGTAAGACCACCTAAGCCGGCATCAGCCGACTTAATGTCTATGGGTACGAGGCCTTCTTTACGGATTAGTTTGGCAGCAGCTAGTTCGTTATCAGCTTCAACATCAGCTTGAACCTTTTGCCCGGTGGACGGGTTACGAGCTGTGTAATGATATGTCAGCATGTCGTTCGCCTCTGTATTGTCATCATTTATTCCCTCATAAGTCTATCTAGTTCTTCTGGATCAACTGCGCAATCCCTAGCCTGATCATAAGTTATAGTCCCCGACCTTACCATGCTAACCAGCGTTTTATCCATAGATTGCATACCGTGCTCTGCACCGGTTTGGATTACGGCCTCAAGTTGATGGCTTTTGCCCTCCCGGATTATGTTGCGAACTGCCGGAGTAGTGACTAAGATCTCGGCAGCAGCCACTCTGCCGCCCCCTATCGCCGGCAACAGGCGCTGGGAACAGATGGCCATTAGTATGTTAGCCAGCTGCGAACGGATTTGTGGTTGCTGATGCGGCGGGAAAACGTCAATCATACGGTCAATTGATTGAGAGGCCGAGTTGGTATGAAGCGTAGCCAATACCAGGTGCCCTGTTTCAGCTATCGTGATAGCACTCGCTATCGTCTCTAGGTCGCGCATTTCTCCAATTAAAACTACGTCTGGATCTTCACGGAGAGCAGAGCGTAGAGCTGCCGAGAAAGAGTAGGTGTCATAGTGCACTTCGCGCTGGACAATAACCGACTTTTGTGACCGGTGAGCATACTCGATTGGATCTTCTATAGTAATAATGTGTTTGGCCTGTTCCTGATTAATTTTGTGGATCATGGCCGCCAGTGTTGTTGACTTACCGGAGCCGGTCGGCCCAGTAACTAGTACCAGTCCTCGGGGGTAAGTGCTAAATTTTGCCACGACCGGTGGCAAGCCAAGTTGCTCGATGCTTAGAATATCGTTGGAGATGTATCGAAGCGCAGCCGCAAGATTACCTCGTTCATGGAAAGCATTCACGCGGAATCTTCCAAGGTCACCAAAGGCAAAGCTAAAATCGAATTCCTTATCTTTTAGTAATATCTGTTTCTGGTCCTCATCAAGTATGGCGAAGACTAAAGCTTCAACTGCCTCCTCGTCTAGAATATCAGCCCCCGCTACCGGCGCCAATGCCCCGTCAACTCTAGTCATTGGCGGTAAACCAACCTGCAAATGTAGATCAGACCCTTTACGCCTGACTACCTCTTCGAGTAACACCTCGATCCTGGGATGTCCCTGCATCAGTAGTCACCTCCTGGAGTCCTACGGTAAGTGCTGATCGCTGTATAAATTTGTTCCACCCTTTTTTCCCGTTTGTACTTCTCTGTTATTGTTTCCATTTTAGGCATTGTCCGCCGCTGCTACTCTGTTGGCTTCACCTATAGTAGTGAGTCCCGCCAGCGCTTTAAGGTAACCATCTTCGCGCATCGTCACCATACCCTGCTTCTGGGCTTCAGCTTGAATTTCCGCTGATGTGGCCCGTTTCAGAATAAGCTCTTGGATTTGTTCGGAGACCGTGAATACCTCGTATAGTCCCAGCCGTCCTTTATAACCCTCCGGAGTATCGATACTATCGATACCCTTGGTTAAAGTATAAGCGCTTTGGCCCTGAAGAGGCAAGTTTTCGAATCCAAGGTCTATGGCCAGCTTCTTCTGCTCTTCTTCGTTGACCGGTAATAAGTGCCCGACCGTTTCTTTTATGCTCGCCGCTTCTACGGGAGTAGATTGGTATGTTTCATGTTCCGGTCCAATCCTTCGAACCAGGCGCTGACCAATTACGGTGCGGACGGTAGAAGCGATCAGAAACGGCTCAACGCCCATATCCAGCAATCGAGGCAAAATCCCGGCCGCCGAATTGGTGTGAAGCGTGCTGAAAACCAAGTGTCCAGTCAAGGCAGACTGAACAGCCAACTCAGCCGTTTCTCTATCGCGAATCTCACCCACCATAATAATGTTAGGGTCTTGCCGAAGTATCGAACGTAATCCGGTCGCAAACGTCAGACCGACTTCATTATTAACCTGGATCTGGTTGATTCCGGGCATCTTGTATTCAACAGGATCTTCAAGCGTCACTATATTGATTGAGTCGTTGTTGACTTCCTTAAGAAGCGCATAAAGAGAGGTGGACTTACCCGAACCGGTAGGACCACTCGTCAGAATCATGCCCGAGGTCTGAGTTAGTGCACTGCGAATGGTTCGTAGCGGACGACCAATGTAACCCATATCCTCCAACTTCAGGCTAGTACCGCCCTTATCCAAAAGTCGTATGACAACTTGCTCTCCCCAAACTACCGGAGCAATAGCGATACGAAGATCAATCTCATTATCTCCCAGACGGAGAGTTGATTGTCCGTCCTGCGGGATACGATGTTCGTCAATCTTAAGGTTAGACAGAATTTTGATACGAGAAATTAGTGGCGGCTCGGTAGACTTGGGTAGTTCCATAATCTCCCTAAGAACACCGTCTATTCGACAGCGTATTTTCAGGCTTTTTTCCAATGGCTCGATGTGCACATCACTGGCTCGGTTCTTCGCAGCATACTCCAATATGGTTGATAGAGCTTTACTTATAGGTGAGTCCTGAACGATGGTCTTGATATTTTGTTCGTTAGCCAATGAAAGTCCACGGTTTTTTTTGTTTTGTACGGGCGCTTGATCGGCAACTTCCATAGCTTTCAACTCACCCACTTCGGCTTGAGTAAGTTGTAGTTGATACTGCTTAAGTACCTGACGGATACCCTCCTCGCTAGCCGCATAGACCTTTAGGGGGCGTCCGATCTTATTGCTCAAGAAATCGACTGCCTGAACGTTATCGGCATCAAGCATAGCAACGACCAGTCGATGTTGCATCTCTCCCAAAGGCACCGCCATATATCTCTCGGCAATATCCTCAGAGAGAAGGTCTAGGATGGCCGGTGCGATTCTGGCTTTCAGTAGGTTTACATACGGCAGCCCATTGGCATCCGCGGTTAGGTGAGCAAGTTGTTCATTATCTACATGTCCTTCGCTAACTAATAGACTCATGAATGGGACGTGCTTCTTGGCCGCCTCATCTTTTAGACGGACTAATTCATCGGCAGTTAAAAACCGCCGGCGGATCAGAGTATCTTCGACTTTCTGCTGGGTAGAGGCAGATAATACGCTCATCGATTAGTCCTTTGACTACTGCCCGGTTGGAGAGTTAAATGGGGTGTTATTGGAGTTACTGGATATGTGAATGACCTTGGTCGGGTCAATTGCGGCAGAGTTAAAATACTTAGGATCGGGTTTACTGAATTGGGTGCTGATGGGTTGTACTACCTCGACCTGTTGTTGCCTGTTAGCTGGGGTTGTAATTATTTTACCGGCAAGGATAATCGACACTATGGCACTTAAAAGCCCCACTCCAATGATGACTGCGACATCATTTTGTTTCATTTAACTACCTCACTTTGAATTGAATATACTACTCCAGGTTGATAGTAGGTATAGGCAGATATCGCGGCCGTCAGACTAGTATCATTACCCGACAGATCAAGCGTTTGTATCACGATAGGCCTAATTGAAGCTTGCAACGTTTGAATCATCTGCTGTATTGACGCATAAGATCCTGTAGCATTGATCTGAAATGGTATCTGTACGGCCGTTGTACTGGTGCCAGGGGGACTAGCCTGCTGAGTCAGGGCATTGTCGGTACCGGATATATTATTAATGGTATATGCGGGGTTAGATAGTAGATTCTCTAGACTGCTAATAAAACCCGGGAAATCATACTGACTTGGCAGAGCATCAAGAACAATCTCGGCGTTATTGCCATCGTTTTGTCCGTTCCCTGAAGTATTTCCTCCCAGAACATTCTTGGAAGTATTGATGAAATTTTTATATGAAACCACTAGCTGATCAACCGTTGCGGCGTTAGCCTTCAACTGCAAGTCAGCGATATGTTTGGCATCTATAACACGCTTCTGGTACTCATATTGGCCAAGTAGCGTTTTGGAAGCAACAAGTGTAAAGACTGCCGCAAACACAGCTACTCCAATAATAATAACTATTTGCCTGTTAAGCTTGTCGACAGAATTCTGCTTGAGTGAAGGTTTTTTGCTTAATGCCATATGCTGTCTCCTACGGGACTGTCGGGGTATTAGGATTATTATTACCGGTAAATAACGGTAGTTCTTGGGAAGATCTGGATCGCGTAGTAACCTCATTAGGCACTGTCAACTGTGGTGTATTGTTTGCCTCGCTGAATATGACAGGGTCAAAATTAGCTGTAATGCTAAAGCTTGAGCTTTGGCTGGTGCTCCCGAAGCTTGACAGGACTACACTTGAAAAGGCATGAGGATTGCTCGATAACCCTGAGATGTTATAGGTCGTAAATTTCAGCGTGTCTACAAATTGATCGATTGTACTCAACGAATCAGCCTTACCGGAAATAGTTATAGTATGCTTAGAAAAATCAAGGTTCAGGGTGCTCAGGTCGACCTGCTGAGGTGTTAGTTGAGAAATATAGTCGAAGATCCTACTGGCAACCGGTTTTTGAGCATCCAGTTTAGGCAGTGTGTTCAATTGGTTCTGAATAGTAAGGAGCTTGTTGAGCGATGGAGTTGATTTAATCTGTGCTTCATACTTAGCGATATCATTGTTGACGCTGTTAAGACTATGCTTTTGCAGTCCATCAACAATACTGAACATGGCGATAAGTACGACCGCACTTGCTATAATGACAGCTCCGGAGATTGTAACAGCCAGGTGCTCGATGCGTTTAGCCTTGATATAGGCCAATTTTACGTCCGGCAAAAGGTTAAACTGTATCATACCCTCTCCGCCAGCCCGACCGCCACACCAAAATGATTAGATATAGCTAGGAGTTCATTCTGTCGCTCGGGCGCAAAGGCGACATTCCTCCAGGCATTACCGATTTCGACGTTCAGTCCGAATTTGTTGGCAATGTATAGAGGGAACTCGGGCAAAACCGATGCCCCTCCGGTGACTATGATCCGGTCAAGTTTAGAACCGACGTAACGAGCCTGGAAGAATTTAATGGACTTTTCAATCTCACTGGTCAACAACTCTACGGTACTCAGGATCGCCTGATACACTTGCCCTTCAAGCTTATCCTTGGCCATTCCAAATTTAAATACAAATTGTTGGGCTTGCTTGTTGTCGATGTTGAGGTTTTGGGCAGCCGCCTTAACTATTGACTCGGTACCGGTCGGTATCGCTCTTGTTAGTCGCGGCGCACCATTCATCGTTATAACCAAATCGGTGCTACGACTGGCAATGTCGATAACCATTTGCGGCAGTGTGGCGCCGTTGGCTACCATAGCCCTCGTTACTGCCAGATTGTCTGGTTCGAAAGCTATAACATTCAAACCGATTGATTCCAGCATGTCTAGGCGCTGCTCTATAAAACTGTTGGTCACGCTGGATAGGAGTATCTCGAGCTTAGTCTTGTCTTTAGGCGAGTCCCCCAACAGAGCCCAATCTATCTTAGAATCACTTATAGGTGTCGGAATCAAGGCATCCGCCTGATAGTGGATGGATTTGTTAAGTTCATCTTTACTAAGACGATCCACATCAACCACGGTGGTAAATACTTTTTGCGAAGGTATACCAACCGCGACATCTTTTGTTGCTATATCGGCCTGCTTAAGTAACTCACCGATTGTTTTTGCCAGAGCCTGTTGATCTGTCTTGGCATCGCTAAGAGCGACAGTCGAGTTTAGCGGGACATAGGCATATTTCACCAGCGACTTCATAACTCCTGTGCCGCGAAGCTGAACAACTCTGACGGCAGTTGTACCGATGTCCAGGCTAAAGAAATCGTTGGTCCCACTCAGCAAACTCATATTGTTTCGATTATACCATAAGCGAAACACCACAAGTCCAGATATCGAGCTCATGAGCGTTTTTGTGGTCGCTTCTTTAACTAACGCTCCGCGTTACTAAATAGCCACCGTTTCGGGCTCTAAGCGCTTAACGGGCTAAGCCGAACCCAGCTTTTTCTGGGAATAGCTGAACCACATCATCATATTCTGAACGGATAGCCTGTGCAGGCTAGCGGTCATTTAATGGTTGTCGCGGACTATCTCCTTAGTTAAAATTCGCGCATACTTATACATAGACAGAAGCGTAGTGTCGGATTATATTCATAGCTTCTTGTTCTTGCTCATCACCAACCAGTACATAATGCTGACCGAGGTGCTAACACTTATCCCTACCAACCTCCTCTGTAACCCTGTCAGCCAGACATTATTAAAAAACATACTTTTTTGAGTGGGTTAGCCTATTGACTGCTGTGGACAATTTTGTTGATAAAGCTGGTTCTATAAACGCGCTTCTCGGAGACCCAGTACATGTGCCAATAAACTTAGGCTATTCTAGGCTGACGCGGTCTAGACGTTAACAAGTATTTCCGGCACTAACAATTGTCGAATACTTCTGGGTTGTAGGGGGATGACACACTTGATCCATCTCCGTTTTTAAAGGCACCGCCGAAAAGAAAGCTAGCGGCTAATAGTACATATCTAAGAGTAGTTAACTCTTGTCGAGCAACGTATCTCTTTCATCCACTTTCTAGACCTTTTGGCTATCTGCGTAAGGCAGCATAAGTGCAATACTATCCGCACTAGATAGTTTGCTTAGTTTAGCGGATAGATGAAATAATTGTTTTGGCGTCTTGTTCGTTTAAGGACAAAGCTTTTGAGCTGATTATTGTGCCTTGGCGCGTGGTTACTGTACTGGGTCTACTATTAGGAGTAAATGAGCTAATACTAATTAGGTACGGTTGTGCCCCAACAATAAAAGCGGCATCATATGCAATAGTTTGTTCCCCGCTACTTGTCCGACACACCGAAATGGTCGATTTATTTAAGGGCAAGAAGGTCTTAAACGCCATCGAAGTGAATGGGGAGGCACAAGCCGTTAACGAAGTTTCATATTGAGGTGAAATCTTTTCTGGCAATTGCAATATACCGATAAAAACGGGTACAGGGTCTTGAGTAGTGGCCGGCGCCACAAGTACTTGGTTACCCTTCAGTTTTTTTAAAGTGGCTCCCTTGAAGAACGTCAAGTGGTAAGTGTTGCCTGAAGACACCAACGAATAGGTTCTGAATTTCTCAAAAAAAATCGTAGCCCGTAAATTTGGTCGTGTTAAAAGTAAGATCGAAAATACCACTATCACGATTGCGGTCGCAATGATCGCAAACCCAATTTTGGTGTGTAAAAACCCTCTTTTTGGCCGCTCGATCTTTACGACTCCTGGATAAGTATTGCCAGAATCCTGTGGATTAATAATGAACCTCCCGACTTCATTCCCAAATAACTTAAGTATATAAAACATTGTATGCCTTTTATTAAAAACCTCAAAAACGCTATTAATGACTAGTTCTAAGTTTTTTCGAAATCTACCCCTCGGAATGTTGTCGAAGAAGTATAGCGCTCATGGTACACTTATGAAGATGTGGATGAATTCCGACGACTTCCAGGCACTTCAGTGTCAATCTGTTGTAATCCAACGACTAAAGGTTTTTTACTTTGAATTTATACGCCACAAACATCCTGATGGAACAGCACTATAAAGATGAGGAAAGTCTCTAACTGCACACTATTAAACAATATATAACCGTATGAAAATTATGAGCCTATCAGAAAAAGGCGATACGATTGTTGAGGTGCTTATCGCTACCTCCATAATTGGTATGATTGTGGTTGCTGGGTTCACGGGAGTCAACACTGATCAATCAGTTGAGCTTCAAACACAGGAAAGAGGTGGAGCATTACAACTGGTGCAGTCCCAAATCGAATTACTACGGGCTCTTGTAGGTAACGAAAGCGTAACGCTAGGTACTCCCCCTGCAAACAATGATTTTTGCCTTGAGAGTAGTGCGCCAGCTCCTGGGGTTATTTCCACGACACCTGGACAAAGCAGTACCTGCAACTTTAATTCGTCTAATCAGCCCTCTAACTCATCAGTGCCAAACTACCACATATATATTTCCGATACTTCTCCTTTGGCAGATTGGACACAGATACAAGTAACAGCACAATGGTATAAAGCCGGTGGTGCAGGTACCGACAGCACCTCTTTAGACTATCGGTTCTATCCGAACGATGTTGCCGCAAAAGTTCCCTTGGTTCCTGGATATGGGTCAACCGCACCCGTCTGTGGCAACGTTTCTCTCGCGGGATCAGGCCTAAGCGACACCGGAGGGGCTTATAGTTTTTCCGGTGGCGGTAGTCACACCGCTACAGCAACCTTTCAATTTAACAATGTGGATAGGGGGCCGTGGACGGCATCTGGTTTATCGTCATCTTCCTTCTCTCCGGCTGCTGGGAACCTACAAAACGTAAGTAGCGGAAGCACGCTTATAGGACAGGCGAACTTTAATCTAACCACTCCGCCAGTGGGGACTGGAACAACTACTTTTTATTTCTGGGTAACGGCTTGGAATACTTATTGCCGAGGCAGCATTACGGTAGATGCCTCGCCTCCTCCCGGCAGTCAAACATTTCTAGCTAATAGTACTTGTACTGAACAAACGTTAACCGTGCCATCGGGCGTTACGAGCGTGAATATAGAGGCAGTCGGAGGCCAGGGAGGCACTGGTCAGGCCAATGGCGGCTTTAATAGTAGCAACATTCCTGGTGGATTTGGTGGCGTCGTCAATGCGGATGTGCCCGTCCATCCCGGAGATACACTCAACGTCTACGTGGGCGAACATGGTAATTATTTAGGTGGGTGCGGCTATCATCAAGGCGGCAACGGTTCTTGGGCTGGAGGCGGAGGCTCATCGGCGGTATTAGACGGATCGGTCGAAGTCGTGGAAGCCGGTGGTGGTGGCGGTAGTGGATACTGTAATAGCGGAGGTAGTGCTTATTGCGCAACTGGGGTGGGAGGAGCTGGTGGTAACCCGAATGGCACTGATGGTGGCTCTGGCTGGGTGTCATATTATTTTGCGTCTGGTGGAGCTTATGGCGGTACCGGCGCCAGTCAGAGTTCAGACGGAACCGGTGGGACGTATATTGCTTCAAATTCTGGGCAATCTGGGAGCAATGGTAGTAACGGTACGGGCGGAAATGGAGGCTCCACGACCAATGCATATGGTGGTGGTGGCGGCGGCGGCTACAAAGGCGGCGGCGGCGGCGGAGCGGCTTTTTTCTCGGATGCAGCTAGCGGCGGCGGCGGCGGCGGTTCTTCATGGGCGACGAGCAGCGCAACTAGTGTTTCCTACTCAACTTCTTCTCAAAGCGACGGATACGTAAAAATCAGTTGGTAAAGAACCTGGGCTATCTCTACGCACATCAGGAATAGTGAATAAGAAAGAGTTCAGCAAAATCATGTATTGGTTGGCTATTGTCTGATTGTTGATCCATAATGAGTGTCGCCCGATGTTTCGTTATTACAGACCACGTAATGATAATACTTCCGTAACGTTGCTTACCAGTTCCAAACAATACCCGGTAATAGAGTTTTTACTCTACAGTCAGCTATTGGGTTTGGTCCAGTAATTGCGCCTGGACCGCCAACGATCTTGTCTGTTTGAACTCCATGTGACAAAACAACTCGCCGACATGCTGTATTTCGGTCACTGGTTTATGGGACCAATTCGACTTGGTCTAGGTTTACAGGTGAGGCAAAAAATCTCCAGTGCCTCCCAAGTGTGATTGTAGTATCGTAAGAGTACTTTATTTGTTTTGGAACTTGGCATATTCTTGCTTGCTTACAAATATACTTACGTGCTGCCATTCACTGCCTGACAATAGATTACATGATTTCCCTCCGTGTGGGCATTGTTACGGAATGAACCAACCTTTTGAACCGTCATTTCTCCTGCCTGAACCAGACGATAAGCGGACGCGAGGCTACTGCGCCAAAGTATATAGAGTCCTTGAACATGTGAGTAGGTGTTTCGAGTCAAAAGTAAATTTATTAAAACTCCGCTTTACTTTTTTAATTATGTAAAGTATACTATATGTATGACTACAACCGTTTCAAGCAAGAATCAAATTGTTATTCCGAGACTGATACGCCAAAAGGCTGGCATCAAACCAGGTATGAAGCTCTACCCTACTGTTAATGATAGTGGTGATATTGTTATATCAACTAAGCCAGTATGGCATCAAAATATCGGTGCTCTTAGGGGCATCTGGACAAGTCATGGCGACCCCGCTGAGTTACTAAGAAATCGGAGAGACCAAGAGTAATGATAGTCGCACTGGACTCTAATATACTTATCTACGTACTTGATGACGACAGCCCGTTCTCAAAGCGTGCTCTAGATTTACTAAAAAGACTTGAGAATACTGGAGACTCGGTATACTTATCGACTATAGCTCGAACTGAAATTTTGCATCAACCCTATCAAGTATCTGAGGAAATAGGTGAGAAAACTAAACAATTCTTGTCTGGTTTTGGGTTTATTTCATTCGTAAGTGTTTCCGAGGATATTGCGGACAAAGCGGCTGAACTTTGTGCCGAGGTTGGGGCAAAACTTAAAAACATAGACTCAATTCATTTAGCAACAGCCTTGAATGTAAAAGCAACTGAATTCTGGACCAATGACCACGAGCTATTAAAAGTGAAAGTTGACGGGATTAGTATTAAATCATTAGATGATGTTAGCTAAGGTATCCGTAAGAAAACATGAGCAGTATTAGTTGTGGGATCGTCGGTCTACCAAACGTCGGTAAATCGACTCTTTTTAATGCCCTTACGGATAATAATGTCTTGGCGGCTAATTACCCGTTTGCCACCATCGAGCCCAACACCGGTGTTGTCGCAGTTCCCGATGCCCGATTGGGACGGTTGAGCAAAATGTATAACAACGCCCCGGTTAAACCAGCCATAGTAACCTTTGTTGATATCGCCGGCTTGGTTGCTGGTGCTTCGAAGGGAGAGGGTCTGGGCAATCTTTTCTTGAGTCATATCCGTAATACCAATGCCGTAATACATGTTGTTCGCTCCTTTGCCGACCCGGATGTTCAGCATGTCGATTCTGCACCTGACCCGCTGAGGGATATAGAAATCGTCAATACCGAACTAGTGCTCGCGGATTTACAAACCCTTAATTCCCGCCTCCCCAAGCTAGAAAAGGAAGCCAAGGCTAATCCTAAGTTAGTGCCGTTAGTTGCTGTGTTAGAAGAGGCAAGATCAATTCTGGACACCGGGAAGCCGCTCTTTTCAGCACCGGATTTAACGTCTAGAATAGGTGAGTATAAGGAGCTCCAGTTATTGACCGCTAAGCCAATTATTTATGTCTTCAATGTTGACGAAATTCAACTCGGGAACAGTTCTCAGCTGGAAGAACTAAAAAAACTTGTCAGGCCTGCTCCGGCTCTTTATATTTGCGCCAAGTTAGAGGATCAACTCCGGGGGCTGGACGAGGATGATCGTTTGGAGCTACTAGCCAGCTACGAGCAAAGCGAATCGGGTTTGATGCAACTCATTAAAACTGCGTACAACACCTTGGGTTTACAAAGTTTTTTGACCGCAGGAGCAACAGAAGTCCGAGCTTGGACGATACCGGCCGGTGCTACAGCCCCGCAAGCTGCCGGGGTTATCCACAGCGATTTCCAGCATGGCTTCATAGCTGCCGAGGTGGTCGATTATGAAGACCTCATTAAAGCTGGCTCGCTGCCGGCCGCCAGAGCTGCTGGTAAAGTCCGCACTGAAGGAAAAACTTATATCATGCAGCCCAACGATGTTGTAGAGTTCCGTTTCAATACGTAATATCTTCGACGTTTCTTAATCGACGACGCCTGGAGAATGGTACCCTGGTAGCCGCGTAGAGGGTCAGCTTATCCGGCAGAACGACCGGAAATGATAATCGGCGGCCATCGACACGCCCAACATTCGCGCTAGGTGTACTCTGGGCCGCCCAAGTCGGGAAGTCCCTTGGAGTCATTTGCTCATCGGCCCGAGGCGTGTTGGGTGAAATCGACTGATCTATTGCCGGCTGTGGTGATTCCTCATAAGTTGGTTGATTAGTTGTCGGGCCAGTCTTGGCCTTAGCCTCAACCATCTTCTCTTGCGTATGCATCATAATATCTCGCATGCTAGCATGACTCCAGCTCGTGAAAGTTAGGTCCTTATTCGGCGTCGAGATACAAATCGTAGCGTTAAGGAGGCGATGGTTGTAATCGACTTGTCCAATCTTGTCATACCAAATAGCCTCGATTGTTAGATACATGGGTTTGCGGTCAACTAGAATTAGGCGCCGGTTAGTTGCCACGAGCATCGCAAATCCCCCGACGTAATGACCGTTAACACACTTATGTATAACTTCGTCGGGTGCTAAAACCTCAGCTAACTCCTTGATTTCACCCCTACCCCAATAATGGAAATCGGAGCCACTATTTTTTAGCTGAGACTGCAAATTGTGCATCGCTATCATATTTCATCGCCCCCTTCGCCTCACTATGAATCCACTCCCCTCTCCCTAAGGCCTCCAGATTGAAGAAGGATGATACCCCGATAATAGGCCTGACGGCAATAAGAGGCAGTAAGTTCAGTCACACCTCGAGGAAGATATTCATCACACTCTGTGAGTTGATGTCTATCCATTTAGAATAATTCAGGTACATTTATTAACCTGAGTCGTTGTGCCATAATCTAGACATGTTGACCACCAATAGCGATTTTGAGATTCTGGTGGACTTTTTCCGGAATGGAAGGTTGATTAGTTACGACAAGGGCGAGTTTGTGGTCCGTCCTGGAAGCGATAGACCGGGAGTATTTTACGTAGAGTCGGGGTTAGTAAAGGCGTACGACATAACCAAGTATGGTGAAGAGAATCTTTTAATTATTCGTAAAGCTGGAGACATACTTGGTCTTACCTGGGCCATAACCGGAGAAAATAGGCACATTATCTATGAAGCGCTTCAGCCATCAACCGCATGGCAAGTCTCCAGGGAAAATTTTTTAGACTTTGTTAAGACCAACCCTGCTGCCGCACTACCTCTGGTTGACATGTTGACCGATATGTATAGATTGCATTCGTTGCGCATCCTTAATCTGGAGTACCGAACGGTGCGCGAACGCCTGATCTCCTTTCTTTTAGGTATGGCTCAACGCTTCGGAAAACCGTCGGCCGAAGGCTTGGTTATAAGCGTTCCCCTCCGCCACCAGGACATTGCCAGTTCGATAAACTCCACGAGAGAGACCACTAGTCGAGAGATTGCCCATCTCGAGCGAAAAGGCCTCCTGTATAACGAACAGCTTATTATCACTCTCAAGGATACCGAGAAGCTTCGTCGCTATTTAGAAGATGTCGATTGATTCGTATTGTTGGCTATAGGAGGCTGACGCCAGTTACGAACGACACTCTGGATTGTTCTCACAACTGCGTCGTGATCAGGTACGTCTTGCGTCTCGTAATAATGGGACGTGCTAATGTAGTCGGTTACCACATCGATACAAAATATTTCGTCAGCTAACACATGCATACGGTCAACGGCCGATACGCTGGCAAGAGGTGTAGCCACTATTAGGCGTGTCATTGGTACCGATTTCATGAAATCGGCTGCGGCATCGAGGGTCGATCCATCATTCAAACCGTCCGAGACCAGAATGACATTGTGCCCAGTCAACAGGTCTCTTCGGATCAGGTTGCCGCTCTTGAGAAGAGTATTCATCTGATGGATCTTTTCAATGCGCTGACCTTCGATGTAATTGCGAAATTCACCTTGAAGTTCTTCAATTTCGCCCGTTGAATACAGCGCGTTATACACCATCTGGCCATCTTGCCCGACGACTGCCGCCGCTTCGTTCTCTCGAGGAAGAACGATCGACTCGGTGAGCAACATTGTTAAAACACACTTCAGTCCAAGTGCAATTTGCGCTCCTACCATGACACTGCCGTCGCTAAGAGCTACAACCGCACAGGTTTTGTGATTGTACTTCGGGACAATTTGCTCGGCGAGCAGACTACCAGCCTCAAGCCGAGATTTAAAATATCTCATCTAATTATCAGATTACCATTTCAAGGACCGATTTAAAAATTGAAACGTGTTCTTTGAGCTTAAGATGATCAGTTTAAACTACTTGGCTCGTTCCAAGTATTCGCCGGTACGGGTATCCACCTTGATAATGTCGTTGGTTTTAATGAAAGCCGGTACTCTAACGTGTACGCCGGTTTCCACTTCGGCATCTTTAAGGACACTCGATGTAGTATCTCCCCTGACGACCGATTCCGTATAGGTAACCTTCAAGGGAACGCTTTTTGGTAATTCAACATTTATCGGGCGGCCGTCGAACATCTGGAGCTGCAGCTGATCACCTTCCTTGATGTAACCAGCTTGGTCGGCCATAATGTCACTGCCAATTTCAAACTGCTCAAACGTAACCCCATCCATAAAGTAATATTTTTGGCCATCGTTATACAGATACTGAACCGTCTGGCTATAGACATCGGCACTATCGATTTGTTCGCTGCCCTTAAAAGTTTTTTCCAGCACTCGACCATCCAATAAACTTTTTATCCGGACATTAACAATAGAGCCGCCGCGCCCCATGACTTTTTGGGCGTACTCAACGACCCGGTAAGGTACACCATCGAGCTGAAAGATAGTACCCTTTTTTAAATCGGTTATAGATAAGGCCATGGTAATTTCTCCACTGGAAGCTTTAAGGTTTTAGAAATGATTAGCTGTTAGCTACAAATGGCAATAGCGCCAGATGACGAGCACGTTTGATAGCCTTGGCCAGTTGGCGTTGTTGAGTCTCGCTAAGCCCTGTTTTCTTTCTGGTTTCTATCTGCCCATAGATATTTACGTAGCGTTGTAGGGTCTTGTAGTCTTTGTAGTCAAAATAGGCTACGTCAGTTCGGTTTTTAAATATTTTTGCCATGTCTATAGTGTCTCCTGCCTATATTATTCCTATACTTTGGTGTGTTTTAGAACGGTATTTCATCGAGATTGATCGGCTCGTCACCAATGTCCTCAATGGTTACCTCGTCATCATCACTCTTCTTGCTTGGTTTTGGTTTAGTCGATGGAGCGCCTGAAGGTGTCGTATCGCTGCCGACTGCGCTAGAGGCACTCCCGGCGTCATCACCACCACCCCGGCTATCTAAGAATGTTACATCATTGGCGATAACTTCTAGCTTACTTCGTTTCTGACCGTCTTGCTCCCAAGAGCGATACTGTAGACGCCCCTGTACCAAACAGCGTCGCCCCTTAGTCAGGTATTGAGCTACTCGCTCTCCAAGAGTCGCCCACGCTACGATATCTACAAAATCGGTTGCTTCTTTCCACTCCCCGGTTGAGTCCTTATAACTGCGGTTAAGCGCCAGACCGAAAGAACACACAGTTTGACCATTGGGGGTCTGCCGGAGTTCCGGGTCTCGGGTTAAATTCCCCATTAAGATGACTTGATTTACGCTTTTTGCCATAATATTCTCCTTGCTTTCTTAAAAGGCTGACTGGAGGTACCTTAATCTTATAGTTGCCTAAAGATAAGTTTTACCAATCGTTTTACTGCCTCGCGGGACTAGCTATCCTCCTCTTCGGCGGTCTTAGCGTCATTGTCGACACCTAATTTTTCACCACGCTCGGCCGCCTTCTTGATTTTCTCGGCCTTGGCCTCTTCTGCTTTGGCTATGGCCTTAAGATCCGGCTTCGTGATAAGGAAGCGGATTATCTCATCGGTAATATTAAGGGTTGATTCAATCTTACCGACGCTGCTTGCTGGAATATCTAGCGTATAGATAACGTATATGCCAGACTCATGCTTCTTGATCTTGTAAGCCAGCTTGCGCTTACCCCAGTTATCCGATTTTATGTTTTTGCCGCCGTTGTCGGTAAAAATTTTTTCTACCCGTGACGTTGCTTGACTAAGATCTATTTCCAGATCTGGGTCGTATATGGCGGCTACCTCGTATTGATTCACTCGTACTACCTCCTTCGGTTTATCCCGTACTTTCTTAGCTTAACTAAGAAGACGGAACTACGCCCACACGCCTATTCAATACAAAAGCTGCGGGCTTGAGTTTTATGATAGCCCTATTATACCTTGACTATGCCCAAACCACAAGAGGTCGGAGTGTAGTTATATCGACCCGTCTTGCTCAGACAATCTCGGCGTCGACTTCTTCGACTTCGGGGCTGGAAACATCATTGTCGGATGAGAATACTTCATCCATATTCTTGACTAGAACCTCCCTGGGCCGCGAGCCGTCGGCCGGGCTGATAATTCCCTGTTCCTCCATGGTTTCGATGAGTCTTGCTGCTCGTCCATATCCAATACGTAAGCGGCGTTGCAATAAGCTAGTGCTGGCTTTCCGGGCCTCTAGCACAACATGCACCGCATCGCGCCACATATCATCATCGGTATCCTGTCCGCCGTAATCAGCAACAATTCCACCCTTACCGTTTAATTGTACCGGCTGACTGATGATGTCTTCGTTATACTGTGGTGGACGCTGCATGCGTATAAAGTCAGTGACTTTGTGGGTTTCACTTTCATCTATGTAAGCACCTTGAACGCGCTTCGGCTTAGGCATTTCCGCGGTCAACAACAACATATCTCCCTGACCTAGTAGTTTTTCGGCACCTATTTGATCGATAATCGTTCGACTATCGACCTGACTGGCCGTAGTGAAGGCTATACGCGCCGGTACGTTAGCTTTTATGAGACCGGTGATGACGTCGACGCTGGGTCGCTGGGTCGCCAGCACTAGATGTATACCGACCGCCCGGGCTTTTTGGGCAATTCTGACGATTAACGACTCTACCTCCCTGGCGGCCATCATCATTAGGTCGGCCAGTTCGTCGATAACGATGACGATGTACGGCATCCCTTCGGTCTGCTTCAATCCGTTGTATTCGTTAATATTGCGCTTTCCAGCTTCAGCCAAGGCTCGGTAGCGGCGTTCCATCTCGGCAACCGACCATTTCAAGGCGCTGATGCACTTTTCTGGCTCGGTAATAACCGGGCTGAGCAGGTGAGGCATATTATTATACGGCGCTAGCTCAACCTGTTTAGGATCAACCATTATAAGTTTTAGATCACTAGGTGTATTGCGGTACAACAAGCTAGTGAGAACAGTATTAATCATCACCGATTTACCGGAGCCAGTCTGTCCGGCAATCAACAGGTGGGGCATTTTGTCCAAATCAGCCACGACACTGTTACCCGCTATGTCTTTACCTATTACAAATCCTAAGGGGCTGGACATCTCGGCCCACTCGCGCGACTGCAGAAGCGCACTAATACGCACAGTTGCCGCTTTAACGTTTGGCACTTCTATCCCGACAGCGCGCTTACCTGGGATAGGAGCCTCTATGCGGATGGATTGTGCCGCGAGGTCCAACGCTAGGTTGTTCTCTAGCGCCGTTAATTTGGTGAGCTTAACACCAGTAGGCGGCTTAAGGGTGTACTGGGTCACCCGTGGGCCGATATTGGCCCCCTCCATTTCAACATCAATGTTAAAGTTCGCCAACGTTTCCTTTATCATCCGGGCGTTCCCTTCAACATCGCCGGCGTCGGCCTTGTCCTGTTTCTGATTAAGCAAATCAACACCGGGGAATTTCCAATCGGGATCACTGGCCAGGGTCAGGGCACTCTTGCTGTCGGTTGACGTGACTTTCTGAGCAGCGTCTTTTATCCCGCCTAACCTTGCCGCAGGAGCATGATGCTCAACCGGTACGCCCTCATTAAGCTGGAATGTACTGCGAGCCCGGAGAGTCGCTAGATCCGTATCACCATCGCTGGCGTCATCTGGACGTCTGAATACTTTAGTTAACTTCGATAGGACTTGGGGCGATATGCCAAAAGCGAAAAATAGGGCAAAAACCGTGAAGATTAAAAACACCAGTGCCGCCGGTAATTTGTCAACGGCGTCCAGGACTACTCCACCCACCAGTTTCCCGACGCTACCACCATGTCCACCGCTCCAGACTCCTGAAGCATCCTTGTTAGCCATAGCGGCGAACAACCAACTAGAGCTGAATACTAATACAGCCAGCATACTAAGTAGTTTATTCAAGGGGATACGATGCTCTTCTTCGCCAAACTTGACGACGCCCCAATAGACCAATGCTACCGGAACCAAGAATGCCGCCCAGCCGAATACCCAGTAAGCTCCATGGAATAAATTCTTCGGCAAGGGACCACCGGTCCCAAAACCACCGATAAGAATAAATAGGGCTAAGACTATCAGCAAAGTCGCAGCACTCAGTCTCCAAAATGGAGAGTTTTCTGCTGTGTCTTTCTTTCGCTTTGACCTTGTTTGTCTTTTTTTCTTGGCCATTGTATTACTTATTATATCAGTTCGTGGCTACTGTCCGTAACCACCCTGCCGGTCTCATACGTTTAATGATCGAAGCAACTCCGGCTAGATAAGCGACGGCAACCCGAAATACTAAATGGCAGTTGCCGTATCTAGTTCAAGCTTCAGGGCAGCTATGACATCATCACATAGTTTATAGTAACACTATTATCTACGGTTGTCAATCTGGCTGATCTTGTCCGAGCAAGCGGGCACGCATTTCTTGAAATCGTCGTTGCTGGCTAAGAGCTATATCCTCTGTCGACTTAGTTTTGTCGACATGTACGGTCTGGGTTTCGCCTTTACCGCCGATCACATTGACGACCGGTATGACTATGGGACTCCGTTGGGTTTTCTCGAAGAGAAAATGTGTCACATGGTCCTTAAGTTCAGCTTTAAAGCGATCCAGGTCAACACGTTTGAATCTTTGCGTGACTGCCCGCCGAAGCTCCTGCCGTAAGCCATTCATGACCTCTTCGTTTTCGCGCATATAGATGAAACCGCGACTAATTATGTCGGGGCTAGTTAGCAGAGATCCGCTTTTCTTGTCGATAGTCAGGATAACCGCTACTAAGCCTTCTTCGCTTAATAGTACCCTGTCCTTAACGACCACATTACTGACGATTGATCCGGTCTGATCGACAAGGAGACTACCGCAAGGGATCTCGCCTGCCGCTTCCCATTTGTCAGCAGTAAAGAGGAAGCTATCGCCGTTATTGGCTTGGATAATGTTCGCTCTAGACCAACCTTCCTCCACGGCCATCTCGGCATGGTATTTACGGTTAAGGGCTCCGGCATAAATCGGAATGAAGAATTTGGGTCTCACCAGGTGCATCATTTCTTTGTGTTCATCGCGCCTGGCGTGACCGCCGACATGTAGAGGACCGACGCCATCGACTTCATGAGTCGGATTGCGATAGAGATGAACGCCCTTTTGAGCCAAGTCGTTGCCGATCTCCTGGTAGCGCACTTCGTTGCCTGGAATTGGATTCGAGCTGACCACTACCGTATCACCTTCGTGCAGCTTGACGTACTTGTGCTCGCCTTCAGCCATACGCTGCAATGCCGAGCCCGGTTCACCCTGCCCGCCGGTACAAACTACCAATACTTCATTGTCTCTTAAATTGGCAATCGATTGCATGGGCACTACTGTACCCTTCGGTATCTTCAGGATGCCTTGTCGGACAGCTATTTCGGCGTAATTCATCATGCTCCGGCCATCTAGGGCTACTTTGCGACCGGCGTTAACAGCGGCATTCACTATCATTTGCACTCGGTTCATGTTGCTCGAAAATATGGCCACAAAAACACGGCCACCAGCATGCCCGATGATATCATGGAAACTATCTTGAAGAGTATGTTCGGTTAGTTGTCTTCCCGGAATGTCGCTATAGGTGCTCTCACTAAGTAATACTAATACTCCTTGGTCACCCAAAGCCTTAAGCCGGTCTTTGTCGCTCGGCTTATCGTCAAGCGGCTCGGGATCGAGGCGAAAGTCACCGGTGTTGATTATTCGACCGACCGGCGTATCGACGACAATACAGCTAGATTCAGGTACTGAATGCGTAATCCTGACGAGCTCGACGAAAAAATCTCCGATTTTAAGTCGTTCGTGATTGTCCATGTTCATGACATTCAGTTGGGGGTTATATTCCACCCCGGTTTCGGCATATAAGTCCTCAAATGTTTTCCCAACAACTCCCAATGTGAATCGTGATCCATAAATTGGTGCCGGGTATTTGGGAACAATATGTTTAAGCCCGCCCAGATGATCGAGGTGCCCATGGCTAATGACGTATCCTTTGAGCTTATGCTTGATAGATTCCAGGTAAGTCGGGTCGGCAACCATATAGTTGATACCCGGAAGGGATATGCCTAGGTTATTACCGCAGTCAAGAATTATAGCGGAATTCTGCCATTCAATAACCTGCATGTTTTTCTCGCCGATTGCTTCCTGCCCGCCCAAAAAACTTATTCTGAGCTTATTGTAGTTGTCCTCCAGTACATTGGCTCGCCTTGCTTGATTCTGCGGAACAGTGTTATCGGCAGCAGCATATTGATCGGCGATTCGCTGAGCATCGGCTTGAGAGCGTTTTTGGGCCCTCATGGCCGCCCCCCGACCGCCGTTTCTGCTGCCTTTGGGTGCCCCAGAATTGTTACTCTTTCGGCCACCTCTATCTGTTGGCTGACTATTTTGATTGTTTTGATTTGGATTCATATATTTTTTCTCCTTAGATTATTAGTCTTACGTTGTTCTCTTAAAGTTAATAAATTTAAGATTCTTGAATTCGTTTCAGAATTGCCGGTATCTTGGCAAAGTCATCGATGAGCGTCTGCCTCATACCTCCGTTATACAGGGCAGCTGCTGGGTGAAACAACGGCAATATTACCAGCGTTTCCGACTTCAACCCTTTGCCGACGACTTTGGTACGTTTGGGTTGCCCGTGTACCGCACTGATCGACAGTTCTGGTAGGAAACAATTCAAACTGTGCCGGCCGAGCGTAACGACCAGCAGGGGTTGAATAATTTCTAGCTGCTTAAGCAGGTATGGCAGAAAAACCGTCTTCTCTTCAGGAAAGGGATCTCGATTATTAGGCGGCCGGTATTTCACGATGTTGGTTATATAGATGTCTTCGCGTGATAGCTCGATCATCTCCAGCATATCGTTTAAGAATTTACCCGCCGCTCCGACGAACGGCTTACCCAACTCGTCCTCTTTTTTCCCGGGGGCTTCGCCAATAAAGACTATTTTAGCGGAGGCCGGTCCTTCGCCAAAGACAAGCTGAGTAGCCGTCTTGGCTAGTTCGGGACAGACCTTGTCGGCTAGTATTCTTTGCTTTAATTCATCAAGCCTTTTTTGCTTGGTCGTCATGAAATACCTTTTTGCTTAAATTTATGAACTCCCTAATTGCTAGCCAAAAGAAAACGATTGCGAAAAAATACCACCATAGATTGCCGCGGTCTATCGCTAAAGACACCATACCGTAAGCAATGACCAAACTGAGTACTATCGACAGGCCCAAGCCGACTTTAGTGCGATGCCATATTAAACAGGTAGTGATTACACTTCGCTGAATTGGCGGTGTAGTGGTTGTGATAGTTTTAGGTGTCATGCAATCAATATTGCCCTTGCTCTAGGTAGAGATTCTGCTACTTATTTAAGTTCTCTCGCAGCAGCCTTCATAGACAGCTGCAGGCGACCGCGATCATCTATAGCTACAAGTTTCACGGTAACTTTATCACCTTCTTTTACTACATCAGAGGGCTTGTTAACTCTTTCTTCTTTCATCTCGCTAACATGAACCAACCCCTCTTTTCCTGGCAATATTTCTACAAATGCCCCGAAATCCAAAACACTAACAACCCGGCAGTCCGTATATATCTTGCCGATTTCCGGTTCCGCCGTCAGTGTCCGGATAAACTGGATGGCCCCATCAATGGATTTCTTATCAGGACTGGCAATGAAGATCGTTCCATCGTCTTTAATATCTATCTCGGCTCCGGTCTCGGCGATGATTTTATTGATGGTTTCGCCGCCCTTCCCGATAACCTCGCGAATTTTATCCGGATTGATCTTAATGCTTTCTACTCGAGGCGCATAAGCGCTCATTTCTTTGCGTGCCTCCGACAAAGTCCCGAGCATGTGCTTCAGGATAAAATCACGGCCTTCCTTGCTTTGGTCCAGAGCCTGTTTTAAGACTTTTGTTGGTAAACCGTGTACCTTCATATCCATCTGCAGCGCCGTTATTCCCTTGGCTGTACCGGCAACCTTGAAGTCCATGTCACCGGCAAAATCTTCGGCGTCGGCAATGTCGGTGAGAACATAAGGCTTGTCGCCATCCATGATAAGCCCCATAGCAATACCGCTGACCGGGGCTTTAATCGGAACGCCGGCGTCCATCAGCGCCAGACAGCTCGAACATGTCGCAGCCATGGAGGTTGAACCGTTTTGGCTCATAATCTCCGTGACCGAACGGATAGCGTATGGGAAATCGGCCTCGTCAGGCAATACCGGCGTAAGAGCTCGTTCGGCTAGATATCCATGGCCTATTTCGCGCCTGCCTGGTGATCCCAGACGACGAACTTCGCCAACCGTATAACCGGGGGCGTTGTAATGATGCATATAACGTCGTTCGCTATTGCTCTCCATGGTGTCGACTACTTGGGAATAGCTCAACGGTGCGAGAGTGACAATATTAAGAGCTTGCGTCACGCCACGAGTAAACAGACTTGAGCCGTGGGCTCGCGGAAGCAGGCCGACTTCGCTGGATAGCGGACGGACCTCGGTCAATGACCGACCGTCAGGACGTACTTTATCTTCAACAATGCCTTTACGAACATCCTTATGTACGGCCATCTGAAAAGCATCATTGTAATCGTTCTTAACGGTCGCAAAATCTTCCCCGATCTCCTCCAAAAAGTGCTCCTGCATTTCTTCTCGTAGTTTATTGATAAGGTCATTTCTCTCGGGATATGGACGACGGAGACCGACACCCAGCTTACCGCTGAGCCATGTCTCGACACGTTTGGCGATGTCCTCATCGGGCAGCGTTAGTTCGTACGGCAGTCGCTCAACGGACATTTTTTCAGCCAATTCAACCTGGATGTCTATCGCTGGCTTGATCACCTTAAGAGCGAAGTCTAAGGCACCGCCTATTTCTTCCTCGGTAGCCTCTTTGGCGCCGGCTTCTACCATCATTATGGCGTCAGCCGTACCGGCTACCACTAGATCCAACTTGCCGTTACTAAGTTGTTCGGCGCTTAAGAAAGCTTCGTATTTACCCTCTTCGTTGATCCCGACTCGAACGCCGGCGACAGGGCCGTCGAATGGCGCACCGCTTAACATAAATGCCGCGCTCATAGCAATCATCGCCACCATATCCGGTCGAAAACTGGGGTCCAGGCTGAGAACGCTGGCGACACCCTGCACCTCATGACGATAGCCTTTCGGCCATAAAGGACGAATAGGGCGGTCAATCAAACGACCGATTAAAATCGCCTCATCGCTGGGCCGTCCTTCGCGTTTAATAAACCGACTCCCGCTTATTTTACCGGCTGCATAAAACTTTTCTTCATAATCTATGCTTAATGGAAAATAATCGAAGTTAGTTAGTGGACTTTCCCCGACCATCGCTGTTCCCAGTACTACGGTATCGCCGTAACGCACTAACACCGAGGCGGTGGTACGAAAGCCGACTCTGTTTGTTTCGAGTGTTAATTTCTTACCGCAAAATTCCGTTTCCACGGATATTATTTTTTTGCCGAAAGGATTAATGGTTTGTCCCATATGATTATATTGTTATCTCCTTTTCTTCGAGTAACAGGGTTCAACCGTCCACGGCTCGAATTGCTATGGATAGCTGTGCTCTGTCACTCTAGGTTAGTTAATGTTACTAGAATTTTGATTCTAGATTGAGGATTTATCGGTTTCCTTCCGGCCGTTAATGGCTGGAAAGTCTAAAATCTAATGTCCAAAATCCAAATTCTTTAACAATCAGTGTCTGATACCAAGCTTCTGGATCAGACTCAAATATTCTTGAGCATCCTTCTGTGCTATGTACTTAAGAAGGCTACGACGCCGACCAACAAGCTGCAGAAGTCCTCGACGAGCCATATAGTCATGCTTATTGGTCTGGAGATGCTGGGTAAGTTCCTTGATACGCTCGGTAATAATACCGACCTGTACGGCCGGACTGCCGGTATCCATTTTGCTTGTCTGCAGGCTCTTAATAGCAACCTGCTTCTTCTCACTTGTTATCATACGTTGCCTCTAAGATAGCACATTAGCTCTAGTTAAGCAAGAGATGAGTAACAATGTACCCCGCTTAGAAACTTCTAAGATTATCGTAAATATATTCGGAAGTTAACGTTTCCGGCGATATGGCATTATCGACATTATACCGGTCAATTTTGACTCGACGAAGCCGACTGACATAACCCCCACAACCCAAAAACTTTCCCATATCCTCAGCTAATGAACGAATATAAGTACCGCTGGAAACCTCGGCCACAAGTTCCAATTCGGGGTAACGGTACTTGGTGCGCCGCAAATCGAGGATATTTATTGTTCTTGGCTTAATATCGACCGGTTGTCCAGCTCTTGCCAACTTGTAGGCCCGCTGACCATTAATTTTAATTGCCGAATAGCTCGGGGGGACTTGCCTTATTTCGCCCCTGAATTGAGCAAGCATGTGATCAATTTCTCTTAAAGTCGGTCGCTTAGACGAGCAATGCTTTTTTGTACCTTCCTCGTCACCAGTCGTACTAACTACCCCTAGCCTGATACTGAACACATAAGTTTTATCCAGCTTACTCAGCTTTGGCGCAAGCTTGGTATACTTACCGACTAACAAGATCAAGAGACCGGTAGCAAGCGGGTCAAGCGTGCCGCAGTGACCAACCTTCACCTGCTTGGATTTTTTGCCAAGCGACTCAGCCACCACTCTTCGGACTTTACCAACCACATCAAAGCTTGTCCAACCTTTTGGCTTATCTATAAACAACATTCCATCCATGGGTCTTATACATTGTAGCCTAGAAATGGATAAAATCGATTAGACAAATCTACCACATAGTGATAATAATGGACTGAGTAAGGAGGGTTTTATGGAAAACGAGACAAAACCACGGTGGCGCACATACTTACTATCTATTGCCGGGGTGGCTTTGTTAGCCCTTCTAGTAATCTTGTTGATACACATATTCGGTGGTCAAGCCCCCAGCAATAAGACCTCCAATTGCAATAGCTCCTCTTCAAGTCAGTGCAAAACCAATGGATCTAATCAAAATGCCCGGTCAAACTCCAATCCGAAAACCGGCAATCAGTCTCCCGTCTCAGCGCCAACGTCAACTCCTTCCCCGAGCACGTCGGGTGCAACGGCAGGCTCTACGCAACTATCTAATACCGGCCCAGGCAATACGGTGGCTATATTCATAGCTACCGTGGCAACGGCATCTATCGGATACTATATCCGCGAGAAGTTGAAAAGAGCTGCAAACTAATCTACACAAAACTTCCCGCAATCACCGGGGAATAGTTGACACTAAACGCTAGGCGTGTTGAACGGAGGCATTATCGGCGGAGGGACCGGAGGAGGAGCGAAACCGTCGGGTCCATTCAGGGCATCTGGTTTTTGGTCTGGAACAGCTTGATCCGGAATACCGAACGGGTCTGATGGAAGTGGCATATTTAAAGCGTCTATTGGCTCAGCGGGCATTTTGAATGGTGATACGGGCTCACTGGGGGGCGTAATTGTTGTGTGATGCGACATTGCTCCGGTAATAGGCGCCGGTTCTTCAACACCAGTATAAGAATTATTCAGGTTATCAAACACAGGGTTGGCATTAAGAGCTTCAATCGGTTTTGGGTGCGACGAGGAAATACCCGAAGCCACAGCAGCCTCGACGGCATTACGAGCACTATCAAGTAGGCCTGAACTGGTGTCACTTTCTGGTTGCGGAGGAGTGGAGATTGGGGTGACAGGAGGTACCGGCGGAGGCGTGAAGTTCGGAGTCGCTGATCCTGGTGGCGGCGAGGGTGGAGCAGCTGGGGGCGAGTCCCTACTTAAGAGATCGCCATCGGTTGGCGGTAGGCTCAGCGGATCGCTGGTTGGTTCTAAAGCTTCAGGTTCAATGTTCGCGCTAATCGGTGCGGTCTTAGCCTCCGGCGGTTCAACCGAAGTGGGTGTTATTGGAGAATCGGTTCCAAGCCCCTCATCCAGAGCGCTACCGGTACCGGAATTCTGCGGAGTAGATTCAGGGTTGCCGGTAGGTTGAGCCGTTGGCCCGGGAGGGGGCTGATCATCCACTTGCCGGAGAACACCTTGGTTATCAATCTCGATCTGCGTATTGTCTTCGTGTTTTATATTCAGGGTACCGTCCTCGTCGGGCTGCGTCTTGGTCACTGAAGCCTTAGGTGCAGCTGGTGGTTGGGGTTCGGGAGGCTTGGGAGGTTCGGGAGGTTTAGGAGGAGGGGGCACCTCGGGAGGAGGGGTCTGTTCAGGTGGTTGCTGTGCTTCCAGTTCGGCTGCTACCAGCTGGGGATTTGCTCCAAAGCTGACTAATTGAGCGCTTATGCTCATTGTTTTAGATGTTGTTTTTTCATTACTGAATCGACTAGTTGCTGCTACTATTCCGGTTAACAAAGCTGTTGAGATCTGCGCATCAAACACCGATTTATCGAGCTCCAGACCGAGCTGAGTAACTATTTCGCTCAAACTGCTGGCGGAGGCGTCGAGCCAATTAATGTTACCGAGATCATTATTATCTGGAGTGTTATTTATACTAATGACTGTGGCGTCGTGAAGAATTCGGCCGTGAGAAGTGATGGCTTGATCAAGGTGCGCCTGTTCGTGAACACCCAGAGCAACAACCGCATCAATATTAAAATCTCCTTGACTGAACTGTAGATCTTTCTCGCTCAAACTGGATCTATAGGGAGTAATAAATATTTTAACGACCTTGTCTTCTACTTTGTAACGTAGCTTGTCTGCCTTGGATTTATCTAAAGCAATAATAAAGTCCCGCAAACTGTCGGTATTCTTTTCAAGCGTTTCCTCCGGCTTTAGAAACTCCATAGTTGAGGGTACATCGCCACTGAATACCGCGGTCCCGTGCTTGCCGAGTTTATTGACCATGAGAGCCAGCCCGATACAGGCAGCTAACTGATCAACTGATGGGTTAGCGCTGACCGTTACCAGGACATTATTCGCCTGCTTGATACGGTCTATTATTTGTTGTTTAGGATTTTGTCCATCCATAATTCTTTATTTTAAAACTTTCTCTTGAATCGTACCATAAGCATAACCAATTGTCTATAATTGTCACGAATGGAGCATGCCCCTTTACAACCCGTGTCTTTATCTGTTATAGTTTCGCACTGAATCAATTACAAGTCTTAACCTGAAAGGAAACCCATGCCCATAATCAAATCAGCCAAGAAACGAGTTCGAGTAATTAAGCGAGCTACGATCCGGAACGCTGGCACTCGACGTTCGGTAAAGAGTGCCGTTAAAGCTTTTCAGAAAAGTCTAACCGGTAGCAAGAAGGATCTGGCTGTGAATTTCAACAAGGCCCAAAGTGAAATCGCTAAGGCCGGGAAAAAACGTGTCCTACACAAGAACAAGGTAGCCCGAAAGCAACGTCAGTTAGCTAAGGCAGCCAAATCGGCCGGTGTTCCTGTAACCGGCACAGTTAAGAAAACTGCCGCTGTCAAAAAGTCGGCAAGTGTAAAAACTAAAAAAGCCGCCCCGACAAAAAAACCCGTCGCCAAGAAGAAATAACCAGCGTAATCTCGCCTTAGGCAAAGCTTGGGCAATCTTTTAGCAGGAATAGTTGTAGTGCTTCGTCGGCATCAATGCCAGTCGATTTTAATCTCACGTCCAAATCCGATAGGATCTTGATCGACTTCTTCAGCCCACTAATGGTCAATCTCCTGGCGGTAGCATTGCTCTTTCTGATGACGTACGGATTTATTCCGGTGTCGGCGGCAATCTGCTCGGGCGACCTATCGTCGGCAGTCCTGATCACTGCCAGGACGTGCAGTTGCCAAGCCAGCATAGCGATAATCTGCTGCGGTTCGACTTTGAGCTGACGCTGTTCATGATAAATCTTCAGCGCTTGTTTGGTATTCCCGGCAAAAGCACTCTCTAGCAGCTCAAATATGGTGCTCTGAGGTTCGCGCTCGGTAAGCAGCTCGATCGACAAGCGATTGATCAATGGGTTATAAAGCAGTAATTTATCCAATTCGGTAGAGAGCCTTTGTTGGTTGGGACCGATTCTTTCAATCAAGTATCTAGCGTCATTTTGCTGAATACTGCCTCCGCGTTGGTTAGCTTCGGCGCAAACCCACTGCGGCAGGGCTTGGATATCGGGATTCGTAATCTCCTTTAACTCGGTCGATTTTTTCAACAACTTGTAAAATACTGAACGTTTATCTAATTTCTTTTCTATTAGAACCAGGTCAATTGACTTGGACAGATTATTTAGAAGCGATTCAGCGTGATTAACAAACTCGGCGTTAGCGCTTGGATTATGGATTACGACCATCTTATTGTCGCTTAGGAGAGATAATCCGGTCAGAGAATCATATATGACCTGGAACTGGACTTCTTCCCCGTCTAGACGTTCGATGGCCATTGCTCCATGCTTCTCGGCAAAAGCTGACAACAGTCGATTCAACTCGGTTTGGCGCAGATAGTCGTTTTCCCCGGTTAGCGTAATTACCATTGTGGACTCATTATATGGAGCCGTCCTCAAGAGAGCAACTTCTGACAATGAGGACAAATGTGAGTACCTCGTCCAGCAACACGTATCTTCACTATCTTGTTATTGCAGCGTAAACAGGGTTGTCCTTCCCTCCTGAATACTCTTGCAAAGCTCAAGTAACTGCCTTTCCTCCCAAGCGCATCGACATAGTTTCGATCAGTGGAACCACCCTTTTCTATGGCGATGAGCAGAATATTCCGCAGTTCGCGATGTAGTGATTTGATCTTGTAAGCACTCAGCAGAGCCACTTTGGTGGCGGGATGAATTCTTGCCGCCCACAGGCTCTCATCGGCATATATATTTCCGACGCCGGCAATAATGGATTGATCAAGAAGTACAGCTTTGATAGTAGATTTTGGTCGACGCAACAGACAATGACGTAGATCCTCCGAGGTAAAACTGCTTTCCAACGGTTCGGGGCCAAGCTTTTCGAATAGTCCCTTATCGGTTAACAGATTTGAATCCACCAGCTTAATCCACCCGAATTTTCGTTGATCGTTGAAAAACAGTTTGGTCTTATCTTTGAAAACTACGATCACCCTTGTAGATCTGTCGGGTAAATTACCAACCAGACTAGCCGATGGATGTCCCGCCCCAAATCTTTCACTTCCCCTATATACCAGTTGTCCGGTCATTTTAAGGTGGATTACCAGACTATACCCGGTATCGAGACCAATGATTAGCTGTTTTGCTCGTCGTTCGACTCCTATAATTTTAGCTCCGATCAGATACTTCCGAGTAGCCTCTGTAGGGTAATGAAACACCTTGGGTGTGTCGACCGACACGGTGGCAATAATCCGGCCGGGCAGTACTCCGAGTAATCCCCTTTTGACTGTTTCGACTTCTGGCAACTCTGGCATAGACGGAATTAATTGTATCAACTTAGTTTGGGTATACCATGAGAATAACTTTCCGCTAACTGGCACTTGATGCATTGCGCGACATGGGCAATACTTTTAAGACGTTATGGACTCAATAAACGACATACTCCTAAAGAAGGATCTCGACGAGCCAGCCGAAGTTGCTGCCGTCAAGCGCTACGTCGAGTTAAAGTTCAAAAGTACCGTTGGTGTAATAGTGCATCCAGATAGGATTATCATACTGACACCAAGCGCGGCGCTGGCTAATACTATCCGTTTAAACACTGTAGATTTGCAAAAAACAGTCAATACGGACAAAAAACTGGTTTTTAGAATTGGACGCTAGAGCCTAAGGCCACTGGTCAAGGTGTTGTAGTCCGGAATCTGATCGATGAATAAGTTGTTGACTGTGGAAGCCTGGCCTTGAAAAGTTCCCACACCACAAGAGCTAGACCAAAAATGTACCATGTCGCTTCCATTCCTCGACAGTTCATAAACGTACCTGTCACCAAAAGGACAATAGCCTCGGTCATCAACTTTGTTCGGGTCAGTGTTCCCATGAGAATACCCGGCTATATCAAGGGCTCTCAAAAATACTGCGTATGAAGCCTGGTTGTTCGGATAACTCTTAGAGTTAACGACATTGCCCTGATAACCGTCCATTATATTAATCTGTGTCTGGTATTGGTTCACGGTAATTTGCACGGACTGGTGATCTTGGTTGGAAACCTCCGGCCCATCAATAGTAAACATAGCCTCAACGTTTGTGCCGGCATAGTCCACTAATGGCGTATACGGTGGTTTAGCGGGCCCGCTCAAGCCTTTAACAATTAAAATGACTATGAGAACGATTAGCCCAATTCCAATAAAAAATCCTAGTAAATATCTCATCCCAAAAACTCTTTAGTAACATTGCTATCATATCACATTTCATTTCACTTTGCAATACTTCGACGAAGTTTATTGGTTTAAATGTCACTGAGGTAGTTGTTGAGTTTTAGGAAATCCTGCTCGTATCGCTGTTTTAGCTCCCCTATAAGATCAATCGATTTCGGCTTTAGTAATGATAATGTCAAGCTATAGGACATTTCGTGGAGGTTTTTGGTCTTTGGTCTTAACTTCACCTGTTAGCCGACCATTTTCATCAAGAATGTCTAAATAATCAGGGCCTCTCGATTCACTTTTTCCCATACGCTCCTAACACGCTCTCCATATCGGCCTTCATCTGGGTAAATTCTTTATACAAGACACTGTGCATGCCCAACGATTGGGCCGCGATACAATACGCCTCTTGATCATCGACAAAAACACATTCGCTCGGATTAACGTCGAGTTTTTTAGCGGCTATCAGATATATCTTAGGATCGGGCTTAACATGTCCCTCTTCCCCAGAAACAATCACAACGTCGAAATATTTGTTAAGCGCTTCTCTGCCAAACTTACTCTCCATCGCACCGACATTGGCGTTACTGACAATCGCTGTTTTATATCTATGTTTGAGAGTTCCTATGTAATCAAAAAGATCTTTGTTCGGTCGTTCTGCCTCTTTGATTACCCGCGTGAATTCTTGTGTGGAGATTGCCAATTTCGAACTGATGGCCTTTATGAATTCTCCTTCTGACATTAATCCGAGGTTCACTCTGTCAAACAGCCCTTCAATGAATTCATGGTCGGTAATCGGATCGCCACCGGCCATTTTATAGGTTTCGTGAAATCCCCGACCCGCTAGCACACCGAAACAATCAAATAGTAGTGCTTTGATCACTTATTCTTGCTCGCTGTCATCTTAATTTTCCCGACATTGTATTTCATGCGGGTAAACCCTTCCGGGAGGACACTGTAACCAGTAAGTTTTATAGGCAGCTGACCTGTAAAATTCCCAAATAGCGGCAACCCGCCACCTATCTTGGTGGGATGGATGTCTAAAATTAGTCTATTTAGTACGCCGGCTTCTGAGAAAGCCTCGTTAGTGCGGCTACCGCCAGCAACAAGGAGTCGCCTCGATCCAAGAATTTTAGCGGTTTTCAGGGCCTCGTCCACCGAACTAACGTATTGAACTTCTCCCTTGTTCGATTTCTTATTATCGTGGCTCAAAACCAGATTATGAACACCTTTAAACGGATAAATCATCCCTATGTTTTGTTCAAAGGTCCGGTTTCCGATGACTACGGTGTCATATTCCTTGAGAGTTTTTTTGAATAGTTCAGCGTCCTTAGCCCAATCGTTTTTACCGGTTTTATCGGCAATATACCCATCCATGCTTACGGCCGCCATCAAACAGACAATCATCGATACAATTCCCCCTTGTGGTGTAGAGACAGTATATTAAGTTTAGCATCTCCCGCTAAACCGCGCCGAAGTAACCGGAAGAAAGCCTCTAACCCTACGCTATATAGGTCGGGTCCCAATTGGTTCGAAAACCGCTATCAAGGGTCCGTAATTTACTCATGTCGGAATTGTCTAATTTAAAATCAAAGATATCGAAGTTCTCTTTGATCCTCTCCTTGTTACTGGACTTAGTAAGCACTACGACACCGTAATCGATACACCACCTCAACATAACTTGGGCGGTTGTTTTGTCATATTTTTTGGCAATTTGTTCAATTATTGGATTTTTTAGGAACACTCCCTCAGCCAAAGGGGTATAGGCTTCAACTATTATGCCCTCCTTGCGACAGTACTCTACTAGTTCGGGCTGCTGTAAGGCTATGCTCATTTCGACCTGGTTGACGGCCGGCGTTACTTTGAATTTAGCCTTCATTTGTTGTAGATGTTTGACGGTATAATTACTGACGCCGATGGCTTTAGCTTCACCAGCTTTGTATATCTCTTCTAAACGGCGCCATGACATGTCGCGACACTCGGTGACGGGGAAATGAAGCAATAGAAGGTCAACGTAGTCCATCTGCAATTTTTTTAATGACTCTCGAAAAGATGGTATGACTTCTGTTCCCCACATATTTGCACGAGAGATCTTGGTTGTAATAAACAAATCGCTGCGCGGAACTGCACTTTCCTTTATAGCCGCGCCCAGATGCTGCTCATTGTCATATACTTGCGCATCGTCAAAATGACGGTAACCGGTTGTGAGCGCCCATTTAATTGAATTTTTACACTCCTGCTCATCGGTGTTTCTCCATAAACCAAATCCTATTTGAGGAATGCTTACGCCGTTATTGAGCAATAGATGCGGCATCTTCAATTTTCACCTCCTTCCATCTCGAGACTTCTACGATGTTAAGCCGGGACTAATATATTTACTTGCATTAATTATAACCCGTCATGCCGTTAACTCCGAACGTAAGAAAGTGCCTTTTAGGGCCGGGTGATTTACAATTCGCCCCAGTTCTGACCAGTGGAGACGTCGACAGTGAGTTTTACCTTCAACTTAACAGCTCCCTCCATGCTTTCCTTAACAAGATTGGAAACAGCGTGAACATCCCTTTCGTCACACTCGACTATCAAGGAATCGTGAATCTGTAGCAAAATATTGGATGCTGGAAACTGCTTTTCTAATTTCTTGTCGACACCGATCATAGCCATCTTCATAATGTCAGCGGCCGTTCCCTGGAAGGGCATGTTTACTGCCGCGCGCATAGCAGCTTCCCTAACCGCAAAATTGGCGGAATGTACGTCAGGAGTTGGCCGGCGGCGTCCAAATAATGTTTCGACATATCCCTCGCTCCTGGCTCTCTCCTTTATCGACTCAATATAGCTGAGTAATTTTGGTCTAACTTCAAAATACCTTTTAATAAACTTCTGAGCTTGCTCGTAGCTCATTCCGGTGGCGGCTACGAGGCCGTGGGCGCTAAGTCCATACATAACGCCAAAATTGACTACTTTAGCTTCGCGCCGCATATTTTTAGTAACGTCGTCAGGATCCCGGTTGTATATCTCGGCGGCCGTAGCGGCGTGGACGTCTATCCCTTGGTTAAACTGTTCAATAAGATTATCGTCGCCAGCCAGGTAGGCCGCTATTCTCAGTTCAAACTGGCTGTAGTCGGCACTAACCAGCCGACGTCCTTTGCCGGCTACAAAAGCTGTCCGGATTTCCTTACCAAGATCAGTGCGAACCGGGATATTCTGGAGGTTGGGATCGGTGCTGCTAAGGCGTCCGGTTTGAGCGATAGTTAGATTAAATGTCGTATGAAGACGGGATTTGCTGTCAACAAGTTTAGGCAAGGTGTCGATGTAGGTATTCTTAAGCTTGGTCACTTCCCTGTACCCGCTAATTAAGTCGATGATCGGATGACTGCCGCGGAGTTTGTCGAGTTCACTGGCTGCTGTCGAATAGCCGCTCTTGCCTTTTTTGATACCTTCTCTGGACAAATTCATATCCACGAACAATACTTCCGCGAGTTGCGAAGGGCTCGATATGTTAAACTCCTTGTCAGCATAACCGTAGATTTGCTGAGCTATATCACTAATGGCATCATCTACTCGGCCGGCCATTTTTTTGAGATAACCGACGTCAAGCTCGATACCGATATATTCCATCTTGGCGAGTACGGGGATAATCTGCCAATCGATATCTTTAGCCAGTTTGTTGAGCCTATTATGTTTGTTGAGCTCTTTGATCTGGAGCTCATACAGCTCTTTTATTGCACTCATGATCTGCGGCAACCTATCCAGTAGCTCGTCGGGAGCCAGGTTGTCGAACAACTTTTCACTGAGATCCAGATCACTAGCAGCCAGCTCGCCGAGGGTGCGATCGCGCCTCAAGGGGTTCAGCAAGAACGCTCCAACCTGAATATCATGGGTAACGTCAGGCATCAAAACACCTAATTGCAGAAAGACTTCGAGCGTACTCTTGACATCGTATCCTACCACAGATTTAACCGACTCAAGTTTAGATCTAACTACATTCCGGTTTAGTTTTGTAAGCTGCAGGACGTAGACTTCTTTTAGGCTGGCAAGGGCTATTATTTCCGGATTCAGTCCATGCGCCCCCAATGCCCGACTGTAAACAAATAGATAGTCCAAGTCCTGTAACTTCAGCGCTTTTAGTTTATCGTCGCTGTCGATCAATACGCGCTTCGGAAGAACCTTAGGCGTACTATCCCCTTTAGATACTCTGTGATTGTCCAGCGCCACCTGCATTACTTCCGGTAATTGACGCACCAATGACTTAAAACCTAATTTTTCAAGTAGCTCTAGAACTTTTTCCGGTTGGACCTTGCTGCCGTCAACTTCATTCAAATTAAGCTGTATAGGGGCATCAAGCCATATGGCCCCCAGTTTTTTGCTCAGAATCGCTAAGTCCTTACCGGCCTCCAACTTTCTCCTTAGAGAATCCTTGATTAGTCCTAGATTATCGTAGATGCCATCGAGTGTCTTGAACTGCTTTAATAAATCGGTGGCAGTCTTTTCGCCAATACCCGGAACTCCAGGAATATTGTCCGAACTATCGCCCTTAAGAGCTTTTAGATCTAAGAACTGATCAACCTTTAACCCGTATTTGGCTTCGAAGCTCGCCGGACTATAAAGCTCTATATTGCTGAGCCCGGTTTTTAGAATGTATACCTTAGTCAGTGGACCGACGACTTGTAGTGCGTCCAAATCAGATGTGATTAAGAGAGTCTCAATCCCTTTTTCGTGAGCCTGCTTAGCTAATGTGCCCATGATGTCATCGGCTTCATAGTCGTCCAATTCGTAAAGTGGCCAACCGAAGGCATCGAGAAGCTCATGCAGAATCGGAATTTGGACATAAAAGTCGGCTGGCGCCGGTTTGCGACCTGCTTTATATTCCGGATAAAGTTCAATTCGACGTCTAATATTGGTTTTCGGCTTATCCCAGGCAACGGCTACATAATCCGGTTTAAGACGCTTAATAACCTCCAGTGCCATAACGGCAAAACCAAAAACCCCGCCGGTCGGAGTTCCATCGGGAGCGTTTAAGTTTGGCATAGCATAATAACCTCGGTAAAAAACCGACTTTCCGTCAATAATTACAAATCTCTTCGGCCGTTCGTCCCCAGACATCTAACTATAAGTATAGCAAGCATCGAATCTTTGTGACGGAGGGAGTTTAGTTTAATAAACCCGGACTATTTACGGCGTTATAATGACGGCATGGGTCGTCTGGTTGCGCTAATAGTCGTACTTTTGCTTAGCTCCGCGGCAGCATTAAGTGTTTTTATGACCCCTCCAACTAATGACCAAACAATATATGACGTTTCATGGCCAAATTGTGGAGTGCGGCCTCCCCCGAACTCAATTTGGGCAATAGTTGGCGTAAACGGCGGCCTGGACTTCCGGATGAATCCGTGTCTCGATAAGGAAGCAAGTTGGTTCGGACACGTTGCCCTGTATGCCAATACCGGATATCCAGGTATTGTCTATGGTAAGCGGCGTGACAATGGGCCTAGGCACTGTAGGGCCAGCGACAAACTCTGTCGGGCTTATAACTACGGATACACCGCCACTGCCTATAGCATACGTTATGCCGACTCCCAAGGCATACACAGTCCACTATGGTGGTTGGACGTTGAGGCCGATAACAGCTGGACAACTAATACATTTGCTAACCGCGCCTCGCTGGAGGGTGCTATCGATGCCATCCATCAGAATGTCTTCCTCGCCATCGTAGGCCTGTACTCTTACCCTACCCAATGGACCGCTATCGTTGGCGACTGGCGTATAAACCTGCCGACATGGGAAGCCACCGGTGGTTACAGCCTAGCTCCAGCGCTGGATGCCTGCCGGAACACAGGATTCGGCGCTAGTATGCCGTGGATAACCCAATACACCACGGCACTGGACGTTGATCACGCATGCAATTTAAACTTTTACAGTAGTTTGGATCATGGTTTATGACTGTAGGGTTAAAGAAATTCATAAGCGACTGCGTTACAAAAACAAAAAAATTGTTTCATGGATCATTCCGGCGGTCAGTGGCGGAAGGTAAAAATGAGTGCCACTAAGATGCCGACACAGACGATAACAACCAGGAGTTCCAGTAGAGTAAAACCATCGTGATTGCTGCGCATATCACCCCCGATTACTGATATGTCTCATTATAGCACCGCCACTATACTTACAAATATAACTCCTTAGGTGTATGTTATACTTGGTAACCTAAGCATAAATAGCAAAATGTTAACAAAAAACGGCCACAAACATCACTTAGTGAAAGTCAGTTTAGGTGCTTAGACATGAATTGTCGTAGATTATTTTTGTCGACATTTGCGGTATCGCTCATTCTGCTGCCTAGCGCAGCGGCCTTCGCCATTACCACAATTTCTCAGGGTTATACCACCACCGACCAGCTGCCGGTAGGAGCGATAGTGAGTTTGAAAAGTGGAACTACTGACGAAGTAGATGCCGCCACCAGTACAAATGTGGGCGGTATTTTGGGAGTTGTCATTAACAGCGATAGTTCTTTGTTATCGTTGTCAACCGGTCAGACCAGTCAAGTTCAGGTCGCCACGACCGGTGTAGTCCAGGTCCTGGTATCCAACATTAACGGAAGCATTGCGGATGGTGATGAGATTACCGCCTCACCGATAAGTGGGGTTGGTATGAAAGCAACCTCGGACATTAAGGTAGTTGGCATCGCGCAGTCCGGACTGGATAACAGTAACAGCAGTACGGAAACATTCACTGACAGTAGCGGCCAAAAGCATTCCGTGTTGATCGGTGATATACCGGTGCAAGTCAGCGTGTCGTATTTCTACAAACTACCGAATAAAACCCTGATCCCCTCCGCGATTCAGAATATATCCGACGCCCTTGCCGGCAAACAAGTAAATACCATACCGATTCTAATAAGCATGGGCATTTTTATCATAACTGTTATAATAGTGGCTAGTATTGTGTACTCAATGATTCATAGCAGTATTATATCTGTTGGGCGTAACCCGCTGTCGCAATCGGCCATATACCGTCAAGTGATCCAAATGTCTGCACTGGTCCTCGGTATCCTTGTTGTTGCCGCCTTGTCTATTTATATGATAATAACGAAGCTTTGATATGTCGGTTTTCGTACAAATATTCCTATACGTTGATGTCTTTTTTATAGGGGTTATTGCCGCAACTGCTCTGCGTCATGCCTATGCTCACTACCGTCCCGATAAACATGAGTCCGTAAACAAGCACAATCCGGCCGATGATACTTATCTACCGCCAGCAGTAAGACAGCGCCTGCTGGAAACTGCTCAGGCCAATTTTGAGACTGCTTTGGAGCGATCCGCTGTACGTATGCAAAAGGATCTCGGCGACACCGAAGAACGGCTAACCAAACAACTGGAAAAACTGGGTACGGAAATAGTCGACAAAGAGATGGAGCGTTACCGCGTCGAGATTGAAAAATTGCACCAACAAACCGAAACCGTCTCCAAGAATGCCGAGACTGAAATTACTGGCCACCAGACTGATCTACAAGCCAAGCTTAAAGAGGAGATGGCTGCAGAAAAACAACACCTAATCCAGCAAATTGATACAAAATTGTCGGATGCCGTTGCATCATTTCTTCTGGAGACGCTACAGCATAACGTTGATCTCGGAGCCCAGGTCCCCTACTTGACGTCCGTATTAGAGGAGCATAAAGCCGACTTTAAACAGGAGGTGGCCAACGATGAAACTCCAGCTACCAAATAGCGTCATTACCCAGCAGGATGTACAAACCCTTCTGCTAGGCGTAAAAGACTACGCCCGGTGGTTTTCACATGTCGATATCAAAAAACGGTTGAAAGTTAAACACCGATCCGACAGTGGTCCCGATGTAACGCCCGAGGTAATGGAGCTCATTCATGATTGGGCTGCTCAAAAACCGCTCAGCCGGCAAACACTGGACGAGCTGATAGACGCCCTACAATCTTTTAATAATAATGCTTCGCAACTGGCGATTACCTTGGCTGGACCTCCCCCCGCAAGTCTCAAAAGAACTCTTGTCGAATGGTGCCGTAAAAATATCGCCCCCAATACTCTCGTGAACTTCCAATTCAACTCCAGCTTGCTGGGAGGAATTGTAATCAGAAACGGCAGCCACGTCTACGATTGGTCGTTCCGTCGCCAAATTCTAGAGTCTCGCAATAAATTTCCAGAGGTTTTGCGCCGTGTTTGATGATCAACATTTTCAAAAACTGGTCGAAGCCGATAACCTGACGGGCGAAGTTGTAGCAACCAACAGCTTTATAGTCGAAGTTAAGGGTTTGGAAGGTGTCCGGTTGGGCGCCGAAGTGCTTTTTGAAGACGGCCAGAGAGGTCTTGTCCGAGAAGCTTACGGTGATAGGGTTATTCTTTTCAACATTGACTCTGAACACGTCGAGCCAGGTACACTCGCCGTCGTCGAAAACGATGTGCTCAGCGTGCCGGTCGGCAAAGGTCTCATCGGCCGAGTGGTTTCACCCATAGGCAAGCCGCTTGACGGTAAAGGAGCCATACATTCCACCCAAACTTCGGGGATCTTTAATGCCGCACCCGGTATAATGGCGAGAAGCCCTTTGAATGAGCAGCTTGCCAGCGGAGTTGCAGCGGTTGATATGTTTTTCCCGATCGTACTCGGCCAGCGAATCGCAATCTTAGGCGATAGTAAATCAGGTAAAAGTACTTTTTTAAGTCAACTGAGCGCCAACCAGGCTGGGACCGGACGAGTGGTTATCTATGTTTTGATCGGCAAACGCAAAGTCGACATCGAGCATCTCCTTTCCGGCCTAAGAGATTCCGGAGCCATGGATCACACCATAGTAGTCCTGGCGGATATATTCGAGTCCCTGACTCAATCCTATCTAGCACCCTATGCGGCTTGCTCAATGGCCGAAAACCTCTGGTACGCTGGCCAGGATACGGTCATAATTTACGATGATTTAAGCTCACATGCCGAAGCATATAGGCAGCTTTCTCTCCTGCAGGAAGTGGACCCGGGTCGTGATTCATATCCCGGCGACATGTTCTATGCTCACTCTAGTCTTTTAGAGAGGGCCGGTAAACTTAAAGACAACGGTAAGACGTTGACTGCATTACCGGTTATCGTGACTCCCAACGACGATATTACGGCTTATCTGTCGACAAGTATTATGTCGATTACCGACGGACAGATTATTTTCGATCTGGGGCTCTTTCGGCAAGGCATTCGACCGGCGGTCAATGTTGGCTTGTCGGTGTCCCGGGTTGGCGGCCAAGCCCAAAATGTTCGTCAAAAACATTTAACCGGTAACCTTTTTCAAGCTTTGGCTAAATACCATCAGGCCGAAGAATTTTCACATTTCGGCTCTAGCCTCTCCAAAGAATCTTCTACCGATTTAGCTCTTGGTAAACAGCTGTACCAAGCTTTGCAACAGCCGCCCGAAGAGCGCCACAGTTTGATCCAACAAGAAGTACTACTGGAGACGGTTTTGTTAGGCGGCGGCACAACTTCAATAGATATCAACGGGCTTAAAGAATCTATAAAGAAAATCGGAGCTCTAAAGGACGATAAGGATTTCGACCACCTTGAGGAGCAGCTACTTAAAAAACACAGCGACAAGCCAAAGCCCTCTCCTGCCGATACCCCAACGGAAAAACCCGCCGGTACTCAAAACCCATCAGGCGAAACACCGGATGGTGATAAGGACAAAACCAATGCGCCGAGCTAGCACTATAGAAAAAGACGCCGGACAAATTAATACCGTCGAGGGTCTAACTGGAGTATTCGAGAGTATTGCCAGTACGCAGGTAGCCAAAGTCAAAAATAAAGTTGAACTGTCTAAAGAATTTTTTCAACTTCTTTGGGGCCGTTACTCTTCCATCCGTATAGATCCTGGATCACGAATTACTAACCGTGATCTGGACAAAGAGCAATCCAAGGCCGTCTTCATTATTATTTCAGCTGAAGCGGGTCTATCAGGCGACATCGACCAGCGTATGATTGAAACTATGCTGCAAGCGTATAACAAGGCTACGACCGATATTATCGTCTTCGGCCGGCATGGTGCCTCTCAATTACTGCAGCGCGGTATTAAGTTCAGCCATTATTTTCAGGTACCCGAGACAGACAGCTACATTGACGTCAGTCCGGTAATCAGTATCATTAAGACCTACTCCAAAATAGTCGTTTATTACGAAGAGTATGTCTCCCTCGGGGTGCAGGATATTAAGACAATTGACTTAATATCTAGGATACGGGATTTAAGCCAAGAAGCGGACGAGGACGTAATAACAGCCGAGGACACTATCTTTGAACCATCGCTTGATGAAATTGCCGATGAAATGGAAGAAACCATGATGAGCTTAGCGCTGAGCCAGACCATCCTGGAATCAAGCTTAGCCCAGGCTGCCAGCCGGTTCAATGCTATGGCGGTTGCTAAGAAACGAGCATCGGAACTTCTCAGCGGCTATCAGCTTGAATACCATCGAGCCAAACGGTCCGAAAATGACCGTCGATTACACGAGGTATTGATTAGCTTAAAAGGCAAACGCAGACGATTAGGGGCACACGTATGAAAATTAGACGGCACCACCGTAAAGAAACTTCATCATCTCACCACGAAGCCGCAGCCGGCAGTGAAAGCGTCGGAATTATTCAGTCGCTGCGCGGCTTAATGGTTGAGGTGCAGATCATCGACTCCCGGCCCGAAGAAAAAGAACTCCTGATCGTCGAGGAGTACCCTGACGTTTTTCTAGAGGTAAGCTTTTTTAGAAATAACACGGTTGTTTGTATTAACCTAACTAATTCTCAGGTGCTTCGTTGCGGTCAAAAGATCCTACGCAGTAAAACAAAAGTAACTGTTCCGGTCGGCCCCAAAACGGCCGGACGGGTATTTGACGCTCTCGGCCACCCACTTGATAACGGACCGGACATTAAAGAGAACCGAAGAGTAATAAGTGAAGCAAGAGGTACCAAGAGTTACCGCGGTAATCAAAAACTGGAACTGCTGGAGACTGGACTGAAAGTAATCGACTTTTTAACCCCATTCGTTAAAGGACGGAAAATAGGCATCGTCGGAGGCGCCGGCGTCGGTAAGACGGTGCTGACTATGGAAATGATTCATAACGTCACCCGCAACGCCAAGAGCATGTCGGTTTATTGCGGGGTTGGTGAGCGAATTCGCGAGGGCAACGAGCTGTATGAAACTCTCAAAGAAACCGACGTTTTAAAAAATACCGTTATGTTCTTTGGACAGATGGACTCGACGCCTGCGATCCGTTCAATGGTGAGCAATGCAGCTGCTACCGCTGCGGAGTATTTCCGAGACGACGAGGGCCGCGACATACTTTTTTTTGTCGATAATATTTATCGGCACATCCAGGCTTTAACCGAACTGTCGACCAACCTGGGGCTGATTCCCTCTGAAGGCGGATACTCGCCGTCGGTATTTTCCGAATTGAGAAGGCTGGAGGATCGTTTAAGTTCTACCGAGAAAGGGACTATAACTTCTGTTCAGGCAGTGTACATACCGGCAGATGACCTGTCTGACCCGGCGGTGCAAGCCATTCAGCAACAGCTTGACTCCGTCTTAGTGTTGTCCCGATCTATTGCAGAGAGCGGTATTCGTCCGGCGGTGGATCTGTTACGAACAACCTCGTCATTACTAACTCCGCAAATTGTCGGTGATCGCCACTATCAACTGGCCGGCCGGGTCCAGGCCATTATGCAAAAATATGATTCTCTTAAAAACATTATTGCTATAGTTGGCGAGAACGAGCTATCACCGGTTGATCGCAGCGATTACCAAAATGCTAAAAAACTTATTCAGTTCTTCTCTCAGGATTTTGCCGTAGCCGAACATCTTACGGGAAAACCGGGGGAGTATTTTACGCTCGACCAGACATTAGATGGAATAGAAGCTATATTAGAAGGAAAAGATGTAGCCACTGCTGTCGCCAAAAAACCTGTTAAAGCATCCGAATCTGATAAGAAAAAATGAGACACCAGCCCATTGCTTCTGATCTGAAAGTCACCGCCCGATCACCGTTTCATGTTTTTTATGAAGGCGATGCTAAGTCGGTATCGGCCGTTAATCCTGTAGGTCAGTTCGATATCCTATCCGGGCACGCTGATTTTTTTTCAGTGCTCAGCCCTGGAGAAGTCACTATCGAGACGTCCGGTAACCCCATAACCTTCGGTATTAGTAATGGCATAATCGCTGTCCGTGATAACGAAGTTATGTTGTTCGTCAATATGTAAGCCAATGTACTTACTGTTCGGCGATGTAGTCAAAAGCGTAACCAATACCGGCTACAGGTGCTGAGCTGTCACCAATGCTGAATCCGGTGGTGCTCCGGTTAACAAAGAATAAACCACCTACCCCGACAGGCGTTATGACGACGTTAGGTATACCGGTAAAAGGATTTCGAAACACTACATTGGCCAGCACGCCAGCGCATGCCCCGCTACCGGTGTTGATTGCTACCGTACCGGTAGTATCATTACCGCTAATTGATACCGTGCCATTGGACCCGATGCACGATCCGGCGCTGACCGATGGCGCATTACCGGCAGTTATAACATGTCCACTAACAGTCAAACTGGTTGTTTGAAAGGACCCCACCGATAAAGTACCGCCCACGGCTAAATTGCCGGCGACATTTTCGTTGCTGTTAACGGTTAAAAGCTGGCCGACCGTTGTTGTCCCGTTTAACCATGTCGTGCCGGTGACAACAAGATTATTGCGAAGGTTAAGGTCGGTTATAGTGCCGTTACCATTAACATCTAACTGAGAGAGGGAGGTATTGCCGGCTTCCAACTGAGTCAAGCTGGCATCACTGGCAGTAAATTTACTATTTAAAGCAAGCTGCCCGCTAATGTTTACGTCACCGGCAACCTGAACTGAGCCGTCGAATTTAGTGTCCGGTCCAATGCTTAATTCAATACCCGAATCACCGACGGCAGAGCTGTTTACGCCCAACTTATCCAAGGCACTGCTACTGATGGTTACCTGATCCTTACTCAGGGGATTGTTATTAGAACTGTGGTTTTTTAACACAAAAGTAATGACAACGGCGTTTACAGCCAGAATGGCCGCCACAACAGCGAGACCGATAAAAGTTGCTTTATGGCTGGGACGATAAGTTCCCCGGCGTCGGAGTTTTGGCCCCTTAGAGGTGTCCTTACCGGGAGGAACGGTGCCAGTATCGGATGACGGCGTGTCTTCATTATCCTTAGGTTTTAGTACCTCTGGAGACGGAAGCTCCGTGCTTTGATCGTTTGGCGATTCGGGAGATTGTGTGTTTGCCACCGTTGCTACTCGTTAAATGATTCTTACGTATTATACTGCTTTAGCCTAAATACCCGAAAACCGTACTTCACCTTATTATAAGCTTGAGCTACTTGGCAAAACTGTACTAATTAGGCACAATATGAGGATATGCGAAAGAGGTTTATTCGGGTGATCGGGGTTTTGTCGTTCGTTGTATTGAGCAGCAGCCCGATAACCGGTCTTGCCCACGCCAATACCCTAAAATCACCTCACTATGAATTTCAAGAAACCGACCTCGGAGGCGGCGGCTTGATACCTTCCAGTTCTGCTAACTACCAGACCGTTTTATCTGTCGGCGATTCGGCTATTGGTAATTCAAATTCTAACAGTTTCCAGTTTGAAGGAGGTTCGCAAACTACAAAGGACCCCTCACTGGCGCTTTCTATTATGAGTAGCTCTGCGGATTTTGGTACCTTTAGCAGCACAGCGCCCTCTACGGCAACAATCCAGTTTTCGGTCATAGATTATACCAGTTACGGCTATGTTGTCCAGATTCTCGGAGGAACCCCAACATATAAGGGTCATTCTATCCCGGCCATGAATAACGGAAGTGGCGGACCCACTACTTCCTCGCCGGGCACTGAACAGTTTGGAATCAACTTGGTCGAGAACACGGATTTTTGTGGGTCGGGGTGTAACCTAGGATCTGACCCAAATTACGGCCAGTTTGGAGCGGCGACTGCCGGACCGACAGCAAACTACGATTCCGCTAATCATTTCTACTACTCCAACGGCGATACTATTGCCGAATCGCCCAAAAGCTCCGGCGAGATAATTTACACGATCAGTTTCATAGTGAACGTTACCAGCTTGACGGTGGCCGGATCTTATACAACCAATCAAACACTGGTCTGCACCGGTACGTACTAAGCTAGTGCCAGCTTAGCCTGTGTATAACTATACGTTGACGAGCTAATCTACTTGTGCTAACCTTGGCCATAGATAAGTAAAACAAAAGTTAAAACAAAAAAATGAAAATAAGAAGCTTGAGTGTAAAAATATTTAGTGGTGCTGGTGCAGTGATGTTAGTGTTGGGCCTCGTTGCGCAGGTGTTCCTGCCGGGTCGAGCTTTTGCTCAGCAAATAACAAGTCGGAGTTTGACGCTCGAGGACGGAACTTCGGCACTTACTGACGGCGGTTCCATGCCAGGAGCTACCGTTAAGCATTTGTTTAACTTTACTGTGGACTATAACGATACTACGGAAAATATTGGTTCTATAACTTTTCAGTACTGCACGACTGGTGAGCCGGTTACCGGGGGTATCGGTTGCTATGCCCCAGCCGGCCTGAGTGTAGCCGGCGCTACCTTAACGCAGGATAGCGGTGGTATCACTGGTTTTACGAGTTTAACCACATCAGCGAATGAAGATGCGTCCGACCCGAACAGCGGTGAAATTAATACCGTAACCATAGCTACGGCATCGGCAGTCCAGATTACAACTTCGACAGTTTTGACCAAGGAACTCAGCGGTATTGTGAACCCCACAACGGCAAATCAGACATTTTATGTTCGAATTTCTGCCTATAGCACTACTAATGGCACCGGTACACCAACCGACACCGGGACAGTAGCGGCAAGTACCGCCAACCCGATCCAGTTAACTGGGACTATGCCCGAATCGCTACTGTTTTGCACTGGGCAGAGCATCAGCGAAACCAATAATGTGCCGGATTGTTCTACCGCCACCGCTGGGAATATTAGCTTCAATCAGTTATTCTCGCCCACTACCACCTCTTGGGCAACGTCCCAAATGGCAGCCAGCACGAACGCCGGAGCTGGTTACGCCATAACCGTGAGTGGTCCGACCCTAACTTCTGGCGCCAACACCGTTACCGCCATTTCTGTAACTGGCGGAGATTTCAGCAAGCCAGGCACAAGTCAGTTCGGTATGAACGTCGTACAAGACACCGACGCCAATGCCGCAACCCCAGCTCCAGTCCCCGCCAGCGCTAACGTTACCACTCCGACCGGTAACTCATACTATAACGGTGAGGCCGTAGCTCCTTATAACACCGGAGGTAGCGGTACTACCGCCAAGTACGAATATAAATCCGGCGACACTGTTGCCGATAGTACCGGCGCTGCCAGCGATCCTCAGGTATTTACCTCGACCTACCTAGTGAATGTTCCGGGTCACCAGCCAGCGGGTTCTTACACTACTACCCTGACGTACATTTGTACCGCTACGTTTTAAGATTACCCAGCATTTATTTTTGTTCTGGCTACAAAAAATCTTTTTGACTGAGCATTAGTTGTTATGCTAATATTTCGGCATGCACGTTAGAGGACGAAGGGCTGTCTTGTTAATGCCGATATTGCTTATTCTAGCGAGTATCGGGGTAGTTGCTTTACCGGCAATGGAGACATATGCCATCGAGGATATAACCAATCGAACGTTGACACTTAGTTCTTCGAGTCCCAATACGTCAAATGCCACTACTACTTATACGTTTACCTTTACGGTTCCCTCTGTCACAGTAGTCAAGTCGGTCGGCATCCAAGTCTGCACCACCGCTGACGGTACATGTACCCCTCCTGTCGGCTTCAGTAACAGCGCTGCAACATTAGCCAGTCAACCGACCGGCCTAGGCAGTGCTTCCGGCTGGACAATTAATGCAAGCCCTCCGAGTGTCAATGTGCTGGATATTGCCAACTCATCAAATAGCACTGCGCCTAGCGGGTCACAGACTATTGTGTTCGGAAATGTTCAAAACCCGACAACTACTAACCAGACTTTCTATGCCCGAATCGTGACTTATTCTGACGCTTATACAACGGTTATAGACAATGGCACTGTGGCAGCCTCGACAGCTACCGCGATAGTACTTACCGGTACCATGCCCGAATCGTTGATTTTTTGTACCGGTCAGAGCGTCGGTGAGACCGGCGGAGTACCAGATTGTTCCACGGCTACGACTGGCAACATTAGTTTTAACCAGGACTTCTCGACGACTAGCACAACCTATGCGACCTCTCAGATGGCTGCAAGTACGAATGCGGGTTCAGGGTACGCTATAACCGTCAGCGGACCGACTCTGACATCCGGAAGCAATACCATCCCGGCCATGACCACAACGGGACTCAGTACACCGGGCACTGGACAGTTTGGCATGAACCTTGCTCTGGATTCGGCAGCTAACTCCGCCACACCCGCCCCTTCTCCGGCAAGCGCTGCTATTACACCATCAGCCGGGTCGTACGATAAGGGCGAGGCTCTCTCTGGCTATAACACCGGGGGCGCCTCTACTACGGCGCTATACACTTTTAACCCGGCAGGCCTTAATGACATAGCCGACAGCACCAGTTCGGCAACCGACCCCCAGATATATACTTCAACGTACATTGTCAATGTTGCCGGACACCAGGCAGCAGGAACTTATACTACAACTCTAACTTACATCTGCACACCTACGTTCTAGACTTATGAAAAAAGCCGCACTATTGATCTCCGGGTTAGGTGTAGTGATGCTCTATGCCTGTATAGGCGGTCCGGTGGCCTTAGCAGCCAGTGGCGGCGGCGGCCAAGCCCTGGAAATAGCTCCGCCCCTCATACCTCTTAGGGCCAATCCGGGGCAAACTTTAAATACAACAATTGATCTGCGTGATATTTCAAAAACTGACTTGATTGTTACTAATCAGATTAACGACTTCGTGGCCAATGGCGAAGACGGGACACCCAAGATACTCACCGGCAACAATTATAATGACCCATTCTCAATGAAGAACTGGATAAGTCCGCTGCCGAGTTTTCAGTTAGCCCCCCAGAAAATAGAGACATTGAATATTAGCATTTCCGTTCCGACAAATGCATCACCGGGAGGACACTACGGTGTTATACGTTTTACCGGCACACCGCCACAGATGAATGGCACCGGTGTTTCTCTTTCGGCCAGTGTTGGAGCTCTAGTGCTACTGACGGTCAACGGTAAAATTAACGACCAGCTCTCCGTGCAAGAGTTTTCGGTTAATGACGGCGGCAAAAACGCTAAAGCCGGGAGTTTCTTCGAGTCAGCACCGCTGGGTTTTGTGGTACGTCTGAAAAATAGCGGCAATATCCAGGAAGAGCCTATCGGGAACATTAAGATAACCGACATGTTTGGCAGAACCACCGCCGGTGTCAACATTAATATACCGCCGCATAACGTCCTACCGGATAGTATCCGGAAATTTACGGCCACAATAGACAAAACAGTCATAGGCAATAAACGATTGTTCGGACGGTATCATGCCGACTTATATCTAAGCTACGGCACGGGAACACAAAAAGTACTTACGGCAAGCCTTACGTTTTGGGTCATACCGTGGAAGCTTATTTTAACCGTTGTTGTTGCTCTAATCGCCGCTTTCTTTGTACTGCGCGCCCTGCTGCATAACTACAAACGTAGAATTATTTCCAAGGCTCAGGTAGGCGGACAAGCCGTCCATCGCACATCCCCGCCCAAACAACGAAAACGAGCGAGTGGTTTCAGACGCAACAAGAAATAGTCTTTAGCGAAAACATATTAATGCGTCCTCTAGCCTTAGGTGTTTATTGCTATAATATGTCCATATGTCCGTACACGCCCTCCTGAAGCTTAGCCATCATAGACATACTGGTCGCTATAGATCGCACGAATATACCTCGTACATCCCATTATTGGTACTGCTCTTGATAGTGGGATTGGCTTTGACTATCACCTCTGTTGAGGCGCTCAGTCCACCGCCTCAGTCAGGCTCGGTAGCCTTGAACGGTATCATGCCTCAACCAGCACCTGCTAAAGCAGCGGTTATTGTATCCCCTGCGTCCGGCCAGCAATTTACTACCTCGCCAGTTCAAGTTTCCGGGACTTGTCCTCCGCAAACAATCGTAGAGGTGTATAAAGATAATATCTTCGCCGGATCCAGTCCTTGCACGAATAGTGGGAGCTTTGCTTTTGATATCGACCTCTTAATCGGCCAGAACACCCTAATCGCCAAAGTCTACGATGCGCTTAACCAAACCGGCCCAGATTCCAATTCGGTTAATGTTTCTTACAACGTTCTCCCGGCTCAGGCGGCCCCGCTGTCAACCTTAAGCCTGGGCGGAGCTCAGTTGTTACTCAGCACCGATGGCATATATCGCGGAACCTTCCCCGGAGAACAGTTAAACGTACCGGTTAGCATTAGCGGCGGTACTCCGCCTTATGCTATCAACACCGACTGGGGAGACAGCACGAACACCGTCTTACCGCGTAGTAACGACACTACCTTTAATATCGATCACGTCTACCAAAAACCGGGAACGTACCAAATTATCCTACAGGCTAGCGATTCAGAAGGTCTCGACGCTTATTTAACCGTGGTTGCCGTCGTAAACGGGCAAACTTCTGCCGCAGTCTCCAGCTCGTTATCGAACACTTCGAAAAACGAGCTGCTCGTCCTGTGGCCGCTATACACCACCGCCGCCACGACGGTTATTAGTTTCTGGTTAGGTGAACGACGCGAAAAACGTATTATAGGGAATCATCCACTAACCCTTCATCTGGCCCGGTAGTCTGAATTTACTCGCAAGTATCTTTAAAACGCACTGTATATTTGTTATGCTTAAGGGGTTGGGATTAGGTGTGGGTGATGGTTCCCGCATTGTTTAAGCGACTAAGAAATAGAGGGTATGGGGTTACTAATTTCACGCATCAACCGTCAGTTGTTGATATATCCTTTACTGCTGGGTGTAGCTGTAGTTTTTTGCTATCTACTTAAGCCGGCGTCGGCTTACGCCGCGCCTGGCATAAATCAGGAGATAAACTTTCAAGGACGCTTACTCAACTCTCAGGGAGCAACAGTACCGGATGGATACTACAATATAGAATTTAGGATCTACCAGGATGGTGACGGGCAAAGCACCGGGGACAGCACCGGATCGCCAGCCGGTACCCTGCTGTGGACCGAGGACTACTTGAATAATAACTCTCAAGGGGTTGAGGTTAAAAACGGTTTTTTGTCTGTCCAGCTAGGATCGATAACGCCCTTCGGATCTAATATTAACTGGGATCAGGGGACGCTTTGGTTGTCGATGAACGTAGCCGGAACAAATACCACTTGTACACCATTTTCGGCTTGCAACCCCGATGGAGAAATGTTGCCTATGGAACGACTGACGGCCAGCCCCTACTCTTTTAATTCAGCCTTGCTGGACGGGCTATCCAGTGTCCAAATGGTTCAACTTGATCAAGGTTTGCAAACCGACTCCGCCGATGGCAACACTATTTATATAAACAAGACCGGTACCGGAGATCTGGTTAACTTACAATCAAACGGTAGCGACGCCTTTGCTTTAACCGGTAGCGGCGATGTCAGCTTCGGGAACAATGCTAGCCATAATATATCCATGGAAACTGCCGCTGCAGGAGCGAGCGGTAACTCGCTGACAATATCCGCTGGCGCAGCTGGTAGCGGGAGCACGGCTTTAAGTGGCGGTAACGTAGTAGTGAACGGCGGAGCTGGAGGCGGCACTAACGGGAACGGCGGAAATGTAACTATATCGGGCGGGGCTGGAGTGGGCACCGGCGTCGCCGGATTGGTGATCTTAAGCACTCCAACTTTCTCAACCGTAGCTGACGATCCGAATTGTTACACTAGCGGACAGCTGGTAGCTAACAGCTGTACCGTCGCCCAGACGACTGTCGACGGTTCATCGGCGGTTATTGTAGGCTTTAGCACCTCTGGTCAGACAGCCTACCTGCCCGCCCCGACGCTATCATTGCCCGGCCGGGTATTTTACGTGACGGCAGCTCCAGGGTCGCAGGACTTTACTCTGTCCGTTAACACCGGAGGCACTGGCAACGAAGTGGCGATGCGACAGGATAGCTCGGCAACAATGGTCTGGAATGGGAGCGCATGGGGCGCTGCCGGGGCCTCCAGCTCAACCGACCTCCAGGCTGCTTATGACAATACCCTGCAGAGCGCCGGCGGTGCCGAGCTAATCGTCAGCCACACCTCTAATACCAACGGCTTGACCATCCGGGATAGTTCCGTCAATCCAGTCAACGGCCCGCTGGTTAGTATTCAAACAAATTCAGCGGCGACGTTGTTTTCTGTAAGCAGTAACGTCACGGAATATGCCTCTGACGCCGGAGCCGAAGTCGAAGGAAGCAGTTCCAGCACCTTCCCGTCCAACACATGGAGTAGCGTTGGCAACGCCACTGTCAGCCGCTATTCAACTGTCGGCAATTACATAGCTACCGGGCAGGGTTCGGTACAGGTCACCACCACCGCCACCGCCGGTGATGGCGTGGCCAACACTCTAGTCAGCGCTCTCACCGCCAACCAGCACTATAACGTTTCGTTCGCGGCAAGGTTATCCAGCGGCACCTTCACGAGTATGTATATTTACTACTCGGTTGATGGCACGACGCAGTCGGTCACCTGCCCGACCACCCAAGTGCCAATTACTAGCCAATGGAGAAAAATTAACTGTTCATTCGCCGCCCCGTCATCTGGTATTACCTCTAGCAATGCTATATTGATAGGTCAAACCGATGCCACGGCGCGAACCTTCTACATCGACAACTTAAGCGTCACAATCTCTGCGGATTACAATTATGCTACCGATGGAGGCGTCGACGATGCCACCAACTTCACTACGAACTGGCCGGCAGTTGGAGGAGCAACCGTCACCCGCAGTACAAGCGTCGGCCAAGCCGCAAGTGACAGCGCTCAAATAGTCACCAGTGGCGCTAGTCAAGGAATTAGTAATCTGCTGTCGGTTAACCCCTTGGCGAACTCTCTCTACCTTGTAACCGTTTATGCGGCGAGCACTACAGCGGGATTTAATGATTTTACTGTATCGTACACACCGAACAACGGCTCCGAGACCATCGGCTGCGTCGATTACAACACGCAAGCCATTTCCTCCACAACCTCGGTGTTCACTGAAATTACTTGCTACATAAATACCGACGGTACCGCCGTCACAGCACCGTATCTCTATTTCACTCAACCTCCAACCGACTCCACAGCCCGAACGTTCTATGTCGATACACTGTCAATGACTCTAGCTACCAGCACTACACCGGATATCCAGATCGGTGGCGGCGTTCACGGCGGCCCCACTACCCTATTCACTCTGGATAGCGCCGCATCAGCGCCAATTGCCAGTAATAACGAATCGCTGCTTGGGTCGATGTACTACGATACCACCTTGGGTAAAATCCAATGTTACGAAGCGAGCGGCTGGGGATCATGTGGTTCTTCGCCTGACACTGTTGTCACCATTTCCCCCGAATACACCAATGCCGTGCTACATGGTACCGGCATAGGCACGATTAATTCAGATATCTGCTCAGATGCTTTGCACATAAACGACGGCACGTCGGGTCAACCCGACATTTGCGGGACCAATGAGACATATAACTTTTATAAATGGACCTCCCCGCAAGCAACCGCTCAGACATATAGTATCTATGTAACTTACCAGTTACCTCAAACATACAAGATCTTTTCTTCCGGCCAAACATCTTTGATGGGCCGAACGGACAGCAGCAATTCTACCGTCCAGTATGAAGTCTACAGAGAAGATCCCTCGACCGGATTAACGCAGTGCGGTCCGACGGTTACCGTCTCGACCGGTTCAGTCTCCAGCTGGCAGACCGGGGTAGCCACGGGTGCCGCCGATCCTTCGACCTGCGGGTTCGTGCCTGGTGATAGTATCGTTTTCAAGATTGACGTCATAGCCAGCAACAACGCCAATGCCTACGTGGGCAACCTAAACTTCACCTTTAGTAATAACTAGGCAATCAGATATAAAGCATGCAAAACAAGGCAAGAAAATCATACCGGCACGCTAAGACGTTACTGTACAGTTACACGACAAAAAGCGCGGCTCAGCTGTCCAAAAAGTTCCCTTGGATCAAGGACTGGCGCGTTCGATTGGCTATGGCCGCCGGTGTGGCTGTGATTCTGGTCAGCTCCCTATCGGTTTTATTCCAACCATACCTTACGGAACAGGCTTATGCCCTCGGGGCCGCCGGCTCCCTTCTTTTACCAATCAGCCAACCTATGGCCAATGAACTGAGCTACAGTTCTTCTCAACAGGCCTTTCAGTTCAATCAAAAATATACTCAGCCCAGTACAGGCAACCTTGAGTCAGCCAATCCAGAGGTAACAGCTACAATATATAAAAATCTAGCTCAGGGCGTAGTAGTCAACGACCCGGTCAACCGTCTGAGCATAACAATGACTCCACAGTTTTCAACCCAAGAAGGCGAACAACAAGGGAACCGGATCGTTTATCCGCTTCCAAACTCGTCGGGGTGGGTGGTTTACTCTGTGCATGCCGTTGGGGTTAAAGAGGATATTGTCTTGACCTCAGCGACTTCTGACAGTTTACGTTTTGAATACACTCTTGGTTTAGGTAGCGGTTTAGCGGCCCGGATGGAAAGCAACGGGAGTATAGGTATTTATGGTAACTCACTCCTGAGCGGCAACATCACGACCGGTACGGCCAAAGATGCCGCTCTACTTCAAAAAGCTCGTCAGCAGGCTGTCAAAAACACTCTTCTGTTTACAATCCCCGCTCCGAGTGTTCATGACCTTAATAATTCTCCTAACGGCGTTAGTGCCCATTACCTGTTACACGACAACCAACTCACAGTAGTGGTCTCGGGGCTTACCAAGGCAAAGTTCCCGCTAACGATCGATCCCAGTATATTTGTTCATACCGCCCAACAGTTTATGGCCGGCAATAACGAAACTAACATTGATTTTGACGTAGCTGACCAATTAATTCGTAAAGGATCTACGACTGGAGCACGTTTCGATGCTTGGAATCCCGCCCTCAACCTCAACACCAGTACCTACGGCCAGGCCGCCGTGGCCGCAGGCGGCTATATATACGTAGTCGGCGGGACAAATTCCAACGGGTCGACTAACTTCTATTCGTCACCGGGTACCAATTATTTTACAGTGCCAAGCGGCGTAAGCACGGTAACAATCCAAGCCTGGGGTGGTGGCGGCGGTGGCGGCGGTGGCGGCATCAATGACGCAGGCGGTGGTGGCGGAGGTGGTGGTTTTACCCAAACTACCCTTTCAGTCACCCCGGGCCAGGTGTTGAACATAGATGTAGGTGCTGGTGGTGGCGCCGGTTCGTTTAGTAGCGGCAACAGCGGTCAATCTTCCGGAGACGGAGGAGGCGGTGGAGGCTACTCCGGAGTCTTTAATGGTAGCACCCCGCTGGCGGTGGCGGCTGGCGGTGGCGGTGGCGGTGGCGGTGGCTCTCGTACAGGAGGTAGTTATACGGGAGGTAATGCCGGAGCCGGAGGTGGCACTAGCGGAGTAACTGGAGGAACCGGTAATGCTGGAGCCGGAGGGGGTGGCGGTGGAAGCCAATCATCCGGTGGTAACGGAGGCTCCGGAGCCAGTAATAACGGGGCTAACGGAAGCTACCTGACCGGAGGCGGTGGCGGTGACGGTGCAAGCCGTAAACGTAATACCGGGAGCAATAACAATGGCGGCTCACCAGGGGGCGGTAACGGAGGCAACGGAGATCAGAACACCAACAACTATGCCGGTGGCGGTGGTGGCGGTGGCGGCTACTACGGCGGTGGTGGCGGATCAGCCAGCAATTATCAGGATGGTGGCGGTGGTGGCGGTGGCGGTTCCAGTTATACTACCGGCAGTAATTCAACAAATAGCGCGGGCAGTGGTCAAACTCCGGGCAATTCGGGAGACACCAGCCGGGGAACCGCGGGCAACGGCGGAGGGGGCGGCGGCACCAGAAGTGCCGGTACAGCCGGAAACAGTGGTATGGTCGTCCTGTCTTATGGTAGCGGTGCGACTAATTTAAATACCGTCAGTTGGGCCCAGCTTGATGCTACCACAGGGGCTATCGATAGCGCCAACCCCGGAAATGGGACCTGTAGCGGGTGGTGTTCGAAGTCAGATTACGCCCTACCCGTATCTCTCACTAATCTGTCGCTGGTAGCTTACAATGGTTTTTTGTATGCTATTGGTGGTGAAAATAGCACCTGCACCAGCGCTAATGGTACCGGGGACAATGGAGTGTGCAATACGGTCTACATTGCCAAGCTAGGTGCTAACGGCGAACCCCAACTATGGAGTCCAACAAGTACGAATCAGGCCACCTGGACGTACTGGTACCAAGATGCCGGCCTGACTTCACCGAGAAGTTTTGCCGGAGCGGTGGCATACCAAAATAACCTGTATCTCGTAGGAGGAAAAACCAGCAGTGGCGGCACCGTATCGATAACTGGTTCGGTACAAGTGGCTACTATAAATCCCACTGGGCAGCTGGGCAGCTGGACTAGCTACAGCCTGCCCTACAACGTCTACGGGGCCGGTGCCCAGATTTATAACAACCGTCTATACCTGATTGGGGGAGATAGCAGTGTGGGTGGTCCACCTCTGAGCAACGTTTATTACGCCAACCTCAATGCAGACGGCAGTTTAAATGATTGGATACAAACGAGTAGCTTGACGGGTGGTAGATTCTCGTACGGCGGCACTTTCTCCACGGTCTGGGGCGGCTACATTTACCAAAGTGGCGGTTGCTCAGCCGTCAACAGCAGCGGTTACTGTACTACTATCGCTTCGACCACTGAGCAAGCTAGCATTAATTCAGATGGCAGTCTCGACGGATGGAATCCAGATAGCGGAGTGTCAGACACCCGCACTGGTCAAAACATCCTTGCTTGGAGCGGTAACATCTATGAGGTCGGGGGATGTGGCGTCCAGGACCCAACTACTGGTACATGTAATACTCCCTTGAATACCATAAACTATGGCACCATCAATTCCGCCGGCGACATATCGACCGTGACATCATCAGTGGCAAGCGGTACATCTCCATGTTCGGGTAGTAATCCCAGCGACTGTAATCTACCGCCCATAGGGAATAGCGCTGGGGATATCGGGCAGGCACTGGGCGTCAGTGCTGTCATAGACGGCTATCTGTACCTGGCAGGAGGCTGTATGGTAAATAACTGTAGTCAAACCTCGGATAACACTGCCTATATACAAGTTAACAGCAACGGCACACTTACCGAACCGGCGAACTGCACGGCCGATGGTAATACCCTTGCCGGCGCCTGGTGTGTCGATAGCACCGATACCATTACCAATGGCGGGGCCAAACACGGGGTGGCAGCCGGTGCCACAGCGGTCTTTGGTAACACGCTGTACGTGGTTGGTGGTATGCAAGGCAATGGTAATACCAACGCAATTTTCTATACTTCCACTAACAGTGACGGAAGTATTAAGCCGTGGAGTTACGAACAGATGACCGGAAGCAATAACGCCAACGCCGACAGCGTGGCTTATGATTTTGCCTATACTGAGGCCAACCCATCGTCAGCCAGTACCACTCCTGGAAATCTATACATTTTTGGTGGCTGCACTGCCACCAGCAGTGCCAGCTGTACCTCATATACTCCGGCCGTATTCAAATGTAATATCAACACAAATGCCTCTATATCGAACTGTTCCACTAGCGGCCAGCTACAGATCGGTACCGTCCAAGGAGCGACCGGTAGTGGGCTCGGAGGCATGGGAGGGACCGTCTATGCCGGATATATATATTTGATTGGCGGGCAAGCACCAGGAGTCAGTCAGCTCAATACCGTATACTACGCCAAAATAGATAACAACAATAATATAGTCCCGGCCAGTGGTAGCGCGTGGACGCTGTCGCCAAACACTACTTCATCTGCCAGTGAGTTTGCCTCCGCGTTCGGCTACAACGGCTACATATATGTCGTGGGCGGCTACAACAGCAGTGGCGGAGTGTTGAATACCGTTCAGTTTGCCGAAATAAATACCAGCGATGGCAGTATAGATAGTTTCAACACCTCCGCCTCAACAATTACCGCCGAATGGGGTGCCAGTATACCAGTTAATGGCTCGTATGCCTATCTACTTGGCGGTTGCGGTACGGGCGCCCCTCCGAACAACTGCACCGCTACTTTATCTTCAGTGCAATCTTTCCAGATCTTTAACAATGACAGCGGCGCCCCTGCTGGGTATACGACCGCTGCCAATACTTATACCACCGACCCCAATCGTATCGGGGTCAGCAGTGCGATTCTGGATGGTTATATATATGTCGCGGGAGGCTGTACGAGCACGACCGACTGCACTGCCACATCCTCGGATGTATCGTATGCACCAGTGGATTCTGACGGAAATATTGGAGCCTGGTCTAGCACCACTAATCTCCCGAACGGGAGAGCTTGGGGCCAATTGGAAACAGCGGGGGGCTCCCTGTATTATATCGGCGGACAAGATTCTTCAGGAACCGCTCAATCCTCGATTTACTACGCCACCCCAGGCACATCGGGAGGATACCTATACCGTCAACTAATAGCCCTCAATCATGCCAAGGTATCTGGCGGGTCTGACTTATCCACATACCCGGTCTTGGTTTCTCTGACCGAGAGTGCCCTTAAGACGGTTGGCAACGGGGGCTACATCCAGAATAGCAATGGCTATGATATGAAATTCACCGATGCCAGCGGTTCTCCCCTTAATTTTGAGGTTGAGCAATACAACGGCTCAACCGGTCAATTAATAGCCTGGGTGAATGTACCGACCTTGAGCGCTAGTGCCGACACTCAAATTTACCTGTACTTTGACAATAGTTCTATAAGTACGTTCCAGGGCAATGTGAATGGAACATGGAACTCGAATTATAATGCAGTATGGCACCTGCCCAATGGCACCACCTTATCGACGGCCGACTCGACAGCCAATAACTTATCGGGCACCAATCATGGCGCTACCGCCACAACCGGTCAGATCGGCGGCGGTGCGAGCTTCAGCGGCAGTAGTCAGTACATTAGCGTACCCTCCACCACCTTGCCTTCATCTGGGAATTTCACCGTCTCTCTGTGGTTCAAGACAACCTCTGACGGGGTGCTATTTTCCGAGCAAAACCAACCGATTGGTTCAACACCATCTTCGTGGGATCCGATGTTGTACGTCGATTCGACCGGCAAACTTCACGGCGGTATTTATATCGGGAGCATTCCCAACTTAGTTTCGACCTCTGCGGTTAATAACGGGGCTTGGCATTATGCGGTCTTGACCGTCAATAAGAGTAGCTCGACGCAAAGCCTGTACCTGGACGGCTCATTGGTTGGTACGGCCAACGGGACACCCGAGGGACCATTCACCAACGTTTCTATAGGTGCCGGCTATGACAATTATTGGCCCAATCCGCCATCAACGCCGACCTCCTATTTTAACGGTCAGATCGATGAGGTGCGAGTTGCAAACTCGGCGACGGCACTGACGTCTGGGTGGATCACTACCGATTACAACAACCAATCCTCGCCTGCTAACTTCGAAACAGCCGGTCCCGTTCAGTCTATCAATAGCACTGGGGGATTAAGTTCTTGGGGGACAGCTACTAACGGTTTGCCTGCGGGACTGACAAAATTTGGGGCTACCGTCTGGAACAACCGTTTGTATGTGCTCGGCGGGACGACAGGAAGCGGAGGCACTCAAATCTATTCCTCGTCAGGGACTTTTGTAGTTCCTGCCGGGTTTAGCTCTATAACCGTTCAGGCCTGGGGCGGTGGCGGTGGTGGCGGCGGTGGCGGTACCTATGGAACGGGTGGCAATGGCGGTGGAGGTGGATACGGTCAGGCTACACTTAGCGTTACTCCCGGCGAAAGCCTCAATATTAATGTTGGTGGAGGTGGAGGTGGAGGCCAAGGCAGCAACAGCAATGTCTATTCTGGCGGTGGCGGTGGTGGTGGCGGCGATAGTAGCATTTACTCCGGTTCCACCCCTCTGGTTGTTGCCGCTGGTGGCGGTGGTGGCGGTGGTTCACCATATTACCCATATTATGGTAATCCCGGACCAGCCGGGGCCGGTGGAGGGACGTCCGGTACGGCTGGCGGCTCTTCCAGTAGCGCCACGGGAGGCGGCTATGGTAGTCAAACTAGCGGCGGTTCGAGCGGTACTGGAGGTAATAACGGTACGGCTGGAGGCTCTTTGTCGGGTGGTGCTGGCGCCAACGGTGGCGGCGGGGGTACCGGCAACGGTGGTGGTGCTGGCGCCAACGGTGGCGGCGGCGGTGGTGGTGGCGATTACGGCAGTACCGGTTATCCTGGCGGCGGTGGTGGTGGCGGCGGTTATTACGGTGGTGGCGGCGGCGGCGCTCCAAGTACCACCTATTATGACGGGGCCGGTGGCGGTGGCGGTGGATCTACTTACATAACATCTACCGGCAGCAGCAGCACAACAAATACAGGCGGCAGCGGAACTACCCCGGGAAATACGACCGACCCCCGCTGGAATAACGCCGGTCAAGGTGGTGGCGGTGGTGCTGCTACGGCAGCCGGTGCGAACGGGAATTCCGGCGAAGTCGTCGTAAGCTATGGTAGTTTTAGTACCGGGTCAAACGTCTACATCAGCCCCCAACTTAATACTGGTGGCGATATAACCTCCGCTTGGTCAAGCAGCAGCCCCTCCTTTAGCGTGGCAAGAAATGGTTTGACGGCGATAGCGTATGCCAATAACCTATACGTACTCGGCGGATATAACGGGACCAATTATTTAAGTGATGTCCAATATGCTCAGATTAGCACTACAGACGGCAGTGTCGGAAACTGGTCATACTCTACCAGTTTACCGACTCCACTGAGTAACGCCGGTGGCTTTGCGGCGAATGGATATATGTATCTAATGGGCGGCACCCCCGATGGCAGCACCTGTCAACCCATAACCCTCGTTGCTCCGATTAGCGCCAACACTCCGGTGGCCAGCGGCAATACGCCAACCGGCATTGGACAATGGTATCAGACCCGCCAGAATTATTCCGGCAATCGTTACGGCGCAGCAGTCGATTACTATAACGGCAAAGCTTATGTGATCGGTGGAGCTTGCGGCAGCGGAACGCTAACGTATGCCAGCCCTGTTATCCAGCAATCTTCGCTTCTATCTGAGCCGCAAGTTGCCCAATATTCCATCATGTTCGACACAAATACCGACGTCTACCCTAACTATTGGCTTCTGAACGGAGTCGACAACTCTATTGGAGCTAAATGGCAGCTGAGCTACAGTTCCATGACCAACATCACTACCTCATGTACCTCGCCGGCTATGACAACGTGGGGTCAGACGACTACTTTCGGAAACGTCACACTCGGTACGCCGGAAGTATACACGCCCAAAAACAACAGCGGGATTAATACTAATTGTGCCCGCTTTTATGACCTATCCATCACGGTGGATAGCTCACAGGCCTACGGTTATCCAGACGACGTAACCCGTGGTCCAACTATCACCAACTTAACCTTGCAGTATAGCGCCGACCCTAGTCGTCGCCTGATGCATGGTCGCACTTTTATTGGCGGCCTTCAGCAGCCAGACGATACTCCATACTACTCGCACTAAAAATTTCTAGTGTATAGTGTAATTTAAAGCTATGAAGATCCTAGTACGAGACGACAGTGCCCCGAATCCGCTTCGCGCAGCCCGGATTAAAATTAAATACCTGGGCAGCGAGCTAGAGCGGGTCACGGTCCGGGTGCTACATATCGAGGCACTCGAAAGAAAAACTCGTCGGATTATAAATGTCATCGACAGAGATAGCGAAGAACAACCCGATAAACCGGTTGGTACCCCGTCTAAACGTGCCGTAAACGATAAAGACAACGTTAAAACGATTGCAATTAATATTTCTTTGCCTCGAGTCTTACCCAATTTTGTCCTGCTTACTAAAATTAAAAAAAAGTTTGGTGTAATACCCAAAAAAGTGGTTATGGCTGTCGGCTTGCTAGCCGTTTTGGCTGCTCTAGCGTTGGCTATATTTCACCACTCCGGGTCGCCCGTTGTCCTTGGGAACATCAATTCTTCACCAGCCGGTCTGCCTAAACTCACCAAGGGAACACCGAGCTATCCGACACTGCTACCGGCCGGCAAGTCCATTCTTGAATTGGGCGGATGGACCCGGATCAGCCCGTCCAACACTAGCCCGGTGTATGCGTATGTCGATAATATTGCCGGGAATCGTATTGACGTCAGCGAACAACCCTTGCCCGCCAATTTCCGGGTAAACACCGCCAGTCAGATAGAACAGCTGGCAGAGAGCTTTAACACCACCGATAAGTTTACGCTGTCGAATACAACCGTTTACATTGGTACATCAGCGTCCGGCCAACAATCAGTTATTTTCACTAAAGATAACCTCCTGATTTTGATCAAATCGACTACCGTCCTCAGTAATGACATGTGGGCCAACTACGTTAATTCCCTCCACTGAGTATCAGGATAAATTCAATTGGTTACTTGCAGGGAGGTATCTACCACCCCGCTGCGTCCGTTGTAGGTACAGGTAATTTTCACCGGCCAGGTACCGATTGGCACCGTATTGCCGACTGGCCAGGTCCAGCTTGCTAATCCGTAATCGTCGGCTGTGGTAGGGGCCAGACCGGTGCTCTTGGCAACGACACCGTTATATGCAACCAATATGGTGCAAGTCGACCCGGCGTTGGTACTGACCGAGACCGAAGTGTCAGCTCCGCGTTTAACAGGTGAATCAATTACATCTACAGCCACTCCCTCGCTGGCGTTTGGCGACGGCAGGCGGGGTTTGGGTGACACCGACGACACCTCTGAGATATGAGGAGCCACCTCGACATTGCCTGCTTCACCACGGTCTATTCTAAAGGTATACAGCACGCCGATCGATAAAAAAATAATCAGCAACACCGCCACGCTAATGGAAACGTTACGGACACGTTTAGGTATACGCATCCCTAGCCTAATTTTAAATAACCGTAACCGGGTCAGACAATTATTCAACATCGTTATCATGGTAGCACACAGAATACTGTCCCGGTTCTTGTTAGTTACCCGTAAAACAGACGCCGGTACCTATATGCCCGGATATTTTTTTAGCCTGATTCACCTCAGCCGATATGCTCGAAGCAGTTAACGCATAAGCGTATTGCCCGTTGGTTTTTAACCGGGCAAAAATAATCCCTATTACATAACCGTTAGATGTAACGACCGGTCCGCCAGAATTACCTTTCTTCACTGAGGCTCGAACGATGTAAACATTTCTGACGATGGTTCCTAGGCCATATAGGTTCGTACCTGAAATTTGTTGGCTCTTTTGCACAACTCCAGGACTAACGGTAAATATACTACCCGGGTAGCCTATGACGTCAACGGGCGCACCCGACGTAATCGAGGCTGAGTAAAGCGGTAGTGGCCGGATATGCAGTCCGTTCACTCTTAATACTGCGAAATCCAGATTAGGATCAAAAACTACGGGTGTTGCACTGATACTGTGACTCCCGTATTTAATCGTCGGCTTCTGTACTCCTGCGATGACGTGCGCGCTGGTTGCGATCAAATCCGGTGCAACAACGAAACCCGAGCCGTCAACAATCCCTCCGCACCCAAAACTAGTTATACGCACAACCGACTGTCCGGCTTGAATTTCATCCTTAGTGGTGGCGGAAGGGATTACAGTCGACCCGATCGAGGAATTAGGTATTGCTTTAGTAAAAATCTGGGGAGGGGTATTAGGATCGACCATCTTACTAAATACTTCAAAAACTGATGGTGCTGCCGGTAAGTGGCTATCCAGAAACTGGATAATATTGGCATTGTTTACGCTGTTACTAAAACCGACGAAAGGCAGCGAGCCGATCCCTGCGGCTATTAACCATACAATAACAACGGCCGACCCTAGACTTAGGGTAATGCCGGATACCGACTCCATGATCCGGGCCGGGCGCGTTCGGTCTTTAGCCAATGACAAATGCAGCTTTTTGCCATAATCGTAGCCCCGAAAGCCAACAAAAAATGCCCCTATAAAGACTAGATTGCCGTTAATAACCGCCAGTAAGGTCCGGTCATGAATAGGCAACACGTGCGGAAAAATCCATCCGCCCAGAAAAAATGCCGCGAAAAAACCTCCGAATGTCAGTAAGAGAGTCAGAAATCCGAGACGTATACCATAATAGACGGCACCAATGAACAGCAGCGCTATAACTAAATCTACCCAATTGAAGCCATCCATGATTACTACATTATGCTCGGAATGCTTATGCTATAGCAACATCATTAGTCACCTTTGGGATTTGAGTCCGGTAGCCATCATAGATTTGAATGTTACGACAGTTTCGTACTAAGCCGGCGTGTAATATTTAATGAAGTCCCAGAGCCCTTTCAGCGCTACGTTCAAGGAGTCAACATCGTCATTGTTTTCTAAATATACGTCCGCCAGTTTTTTAACATCAGCGACGTTCAGCGTAGCGTCATCGCCACTGCGGTGCATCTCGGCCTGTTCCTCCTCTAAAAACTGCTTAAACGTTTTATCGTCTTCTTCTGGACGCCCTCGGTTCCCTTTTTTAATCCGCTCGTAGCGGAGACGTGGATCAGCATCAACCCAGATAAGAATACCTCCCAGGTCTTTCAAGTGCTGAGCTTCTCCGCTATTGCGCATCGGCGAGGCCACGACACCGGAGTAGCGGCCGTCAGATGACTGAAGCAGCTCGACAGAGCGATCGACGAGCACCCCGAGCCCGAATTCCCGGCGCCACTCGGCACTGATCATCCGCAATACCGGCCGGCTAACCTCCAAGCCGCGCCGTTTAGCCTCGTCGCGCAAAAAATCCGAAACCGAAACAAACAAAAAATTATACCGGTCGGCCAACAAGTGTCCTACCGTATCCTTTCCCGAACCGTTCGTACCAGCGAGTCCAATAAGCCGAAGTTTGGTAATTCCTGACATGCTACCGGCCGCCTACTTTATATAATCGTGAAGTTTGCGAGCATCTTTGTGTTTGCGGAGTTTAGCTAAGGCTTTGGCCTCTATTTGGCGGATACGTTCACGGGTAACGGCGAACTCCTGTCCGACCTCTTCGAGGGTGTGTTGTTTGCCATCCTCAAGACCGAAACGAAGTTTCAGGATTTTTTGTTCACGGTCAGTTAGAGCACTGAGCATTGTCTTAACCTGCTCTTTGAGAAGCTGTGAAGTGGCCGATTCCTCGGGAGTGACGGTATCTTCGTCTTCAATAAAATCGGCAAGCACCGATTCTTCCTCATCATCGCGGATGGAGGCATCAAGCGAGGAAATATCTTGCTTGATCTTCATGATATGCTCAACCTTATCCACTTCTATTTCCATGGCCTGTGCAATCTCTTCGTTCGTCGGTTCACGGTTAAGCTCCTGCGTGAGACGACGTTGGGTACGAAGTAATTTATTGATCGTTTCGACCATATGTACCGGTATGCGTATAGTTCTGGCTTGGTCGGCTATCGCCCTGGTGATAGCTTGCCGTATCCACCAAGTGGCATAAGTACTGAACTTGAATCCTTTGTCAGGATCAAACTTTTCGACCGCTCTGAGTAATCCGGTATTACCCTCCTGGATTAAGTCCAGCAGGTCTAGACCGCGCCCGACATAACGTTTAGCGATGGAAACAACCAGACGCATATTGGCTTCAGCCATTTTGTCTTTGGCTTCCTTGTCGCCGGCTACCACGCGCTTGGCCAGTGCCAGCTCTTCCTCGGAATTAAGTAGCGGAATCTTGCCGATTTCCCTGAGGTAGAGTCTGACAGAATCGTCGGCAACGTCATCAAGATAGGTCTTATCGTCAAAAATTATTTCTTCGCCTTCATCTGCTCCCCACTCTGAATCGAAATTTTCGCTACTTGGCTCAAGGGCGGCAATTTCGACGTTAGCATCGGCGAGCTCGGTGTAGAGTCCGTCGAGAAGTTCAACGTTTTCCTCAGGAATAGCGTCAAGAATTTCTTGCTGATTGATAGTCCCTTCGCGCTTCGCCTTAGCAAGAAGTTCTTCCTTGACTTGCTCAAGATCCGGAGTGGCTTTATCGTCTGGTGGTGTTGCTTTCTTTGCCATAATACTAATTATTGAGCCTCCTTCACTTGCTTTAATAATAAATCGAGTTGCTTCACTTGGTTCAGTAGATTAGATGTTTCCGACTCATCGGACGATTGTAGTTTGTCGGACAATTGTTGTTTTATGTTTTTTACATATTGCTCTACGATGCGAGCTTGCAAGCGCCCAGCCTCATAACGGAGCTCCAGGAGATCTAGGTCCTGGTAGAGGGCCTCATATTGTAACTGTAGAATTTTAACATAATCGGCAATCGGTTGCAATGAGGTGGTCGCAGACGGGTCTCCGGCGAAATCGGGATTGCTATGCAAAAACTGTAATAGTTCCCTGGCCGGCTGGACACTGAGCATCTGCGGCGTGATTATCGTCAGAAAATCCCTCAGTTTGGGCTGATGCAAAGCCAGCACCAGAAGATGGTCCTCAGACTTGGCCCTTTCTATGCTGGATTTGTCTAGCGGGTCAGTCTGTCGCGGTTTGCCTGCTCGCTTAATGCTACCTGCCTCGCTGTGCCCGCTCTTCAATTTACTAAGCAAAGCTTCTTCGCTGACATCCAACATTTTTGCCAACTGATTTATATAGTGCTCCTGCTCAACGCTATCATCTAGTTCTCTTACAACTTTAAGAATAACGTCGCTAAAATGTTTCTTCCCCACCGCGCCGGACAGATCAAGCTCATGGCTGTAGCGCTGTATCAACCAATCCATAGCATATTCCGGGCGGTTGATAGCTTCCTGCCACTTCGAGGGGTCTTGTCTAATTAGCTCGTCAGGGTCCTTACCGGAAGGAATGGTAATAATGCTCAACGAAACGCCGGCCTTAGTGGCAATGGGAATGGCGCGTTCAGTCGCAGCCCGTCCGGCACTATCGGCATCAAAACTTAACCGTATATCTTCGGTAAAACGTCCTAAGGCTTTGAGGTTCTGAAGAGTGAGAGCCGTACCCGCGGTAGCCACCACTTGCTCAACACCCGCCTGATGAGAGGCAATGACATCAAGGTTGCCTTCGACTAATACGGCATATTTATTCTTCCTGATGGCTTCTTTGGCCAGATGCATACCATATATATGCCGGGACTTATCGTAGAGCACGGTCTGGGGAGTGTTTATGTATTTGGGTGAATGAGGGTCATCTTGGAGTAACCTGGCTGTAAAACCAATGATTCTCCCCTGAGGATCAGCCAACGGGAACATTATCCGCCCTCGAAACATATCCTGAACACCGTTTCGATAGGATTTGGCACTCAAACCGGACTGCTGAATTTCCTGGTCAGAATAACCCTTGCTACTTAAAAACTTTACTAAAGCATTACCGGTTTGCGGAGAATATCCGATGCGCCACTTCAGGGCCGTTTGTTTCGAGAACTGACGTTTTTTGAGTACATATTCCAGCGCTGAACGATTACGGCTAAAGTGTATCTGATAGAATTTCGTAGCCAGTTCCAGGGCCGCATAAAGTCTTTCTTTGTCGATACCGTGATTTCGATTCGCCGGATTTTGGCGGAACTGATCGAGATCGACGTTGGCTTTCCTGGCGAGTAACTCTAAGGCGCCCTTGAAATCCAACCCTTCCATCTCCATTACGAAGCTGAAGATATTGCCTCCCTTACCCGAGCTGAAATCGTGCCAAATCTGTTTTTCGGGACTGACCATAAAACTCGGCGTGCGCTCGTTGGTAAACGGGCTAAGTCCACGCCAATTACGACCAGAACGTTTCAGTTGGATATATTCGCCGATAACGTCTTCCACAGACAACCGACCTTTAATCTCCTCTATAGCATCCATATGCAAGGTATTATATAGCCGGATCTTAAAGAAGAGTTAATTAATCTGGTAGCGCCATGATCACTTCACCCTAATGTTCTCCAATAATGCCGACATCCCTGGAGTAGCAATCATTGTTATGTTTAAATTAGACTATGCCTCCGCAAACACCCGACCCGCCACCAAACTATGATTTTTTCCTAAACCCTACTGCCGCACCCAAGCGACGACTGTTGCCTACTCCGACATCTTTTAAGCAACGTCTGTTGGTCACAGCAATAGGTGCGATGGTGTTTATAATCCTAGTAATAGTTCTGCTCTCTACGGTATTCGGTAATCATACATCCGTCACCGGCCTGGTGACCATCGCTCAAGAGCAAAATGAATTAATCCGTGTCGCAACCGAAGGTTTTACTAACGCGTCACAGCAAACCGCTAAGGATCTGGCAATAAACGTTGAGCTTAGCGTGACGACCGACCAACAAGAGCTTCTTGCCTATCTAAAAACGGTCGGCAAAACACCTAGCACCAAGACACTGGCAGCTGCATATAATGCCAATACGGACAGTCAATTAAATGCCGCGCAAGTCGCCAGTAATTATGACCTGACCCTCTCGCAAATCTTTAAGAACGAACTGAGCACATATTCGCAAACCCTCCAACAAACTTTTGCCTCTACCACGCTTACCAGTCAGCGGAAGCTAATTAGCCAGGACTACTCGGCGGCTAATATTCTAATCAAGCAAGCAGATGCCGCAATCCAAAATCCCAGTATTTGAACAAAGTAGAGCCTATGCTAAGAGTGCTAGTCACCGGTCACAAGCTGGTAGCTGTGCCTTATAAGGTCCTGAATCTCAGACCAACTCAGTTGTCCGCTCAGAACAATTGTGTTCCAGTGTTTTTTATTTAGATGAGCACCCGGCATGACTGTTTCAAATTTATCGCGTAGCGTCTGCGCCAATAGAGGGTCGCACTTCAGGCTTAGCCGCAATGGGTCGGATTTCTCTTGAATGAGGGCGAACATTTTACTGTCATCATCTGATCGCACTTTATATACTGCCACTCCTGGACCGAATGGATAGTCCAGGTAGGCATTGGGCATAGAGAGAAGATACTGCTCGACTGATTTGTGGCTCAGCTCCTTCATATTCTCAAGTCATTTACTAAGCGAAGTAACGGTGGTGGCAGATTTAGTCTGATGTTTTTCAAACCAATCCAGATAATACTGGAGCTCAGCGATACTAGCCTGAATATCATCAAAGGCCCTGTGAACGTTGATCTTGTCGTATTCGACATTAAACCTTCCCTGCATAAACACCTTCCAGGCACTGACATCCAGCATGCGGTAATGAAGCTTAAGGTCCAGAGCCGGCCAGGCTGATTTAATAAACAGCCGGTCGTTATGAATCGAGTTCCCGGCTAACACTGCCGGCTCACTGCCGAATTGTTGTTCGACTAACGCGATAAGCTCAGACTCGACAACATCTGAAGGTTTGGACGAGTCAAGTTTCTCCAAAAAATCGTCACGGTTCTCGGGAAAATCCGCCCACCAAATATTCTTTTGCATTCTCTCCAAAACCAATTCTTTTTTCTGTTTGACTCTGGATTCATAGCTAGCGATAGTATGGAAATCAAAGTCGGTAATCTCAGCGGCAACCTCCAAAATGACGTCTTTAGCGGAGTCCAGTCCGGTCATTTCCAAATCGATCCATAAAAGCTTCGTCGGCTTTTGGTTTTTATCCATCATGGTCGCCATTATATCCTACGATCATAGGCTACGGCAAAATACTCTTTAGGAGCACTCTTAGTAGAGATATCCTGCTAGCTACCACTCGTGCGCGCTTTGGCTAAAGCATCGCTGTACCAATTTGTGCTTTCCAGCATTGCTTTTAGTGAGGCTTGGGGACCGTAAGGTTTTGCTGCGACTTCATCATTAAGCTTGCCGGATTCGTCCATAAATTCGTCAACACGCCCGACTAGAAAAACGGCCTGAGGAACACTCACCGCCAATAACCCCGGGATGACACCGCGCAAATGAGACACAGCTTGAGCGCCGCCAGTCGAGCCGTGAGCCACCAGGGCCACCGGCTTCTGTTTAAACTGGAAATCAACATAGTCTAGGGCATTCTTGAGAACCGCTGAATAGGACCTGTTATATTCAGGAGTCACCAGAACATAGGCATCAGCCTCACTGAGCTTCGTTAAAAACCTAACAGCCACCGGATTTGGTTTGCGGTCAGGATTATATTGAGGAGAAATAGGCTCATCCAACAATGGCAGATCATAGTTCATTAAGTCGACAATTTCCACGGTGCTGTCCGGTAGATTCTTAGCCTCGTTGGCAACCCATTTGGCAACGCGGTCACTCACCCTATTTGGCCTGGTACTGCCAATGATTACTTGCAATTTCATAATAACCTCCTTTTAATGTTAATTAATTACGGCACAAATTGATCGTTCACCTATAAGAGTAAATACGTGCTATACTTTTGATAGTTGCACGATCTATGTACTAGTTTATCCTACCCACTATACAATGTAAAGTACACTTGAGTGCTACTTGGAGAAAAGCATGACAAATCTTCTGGCAGACAATAAGCTGGCTCGACAGAGTCGAACCGTTGTCCGTAATAAAAGCACTGGGAGCTTTAAACCCTGTGATTTGGAGCCCAAGGACGGTTGTATTGCCGGGGCAATGCAGGTCATAGGCAACAAGTGGACGGCCTTGATACTTCGCGACCTGGCCGGATCTACAAAGCGATTTAGCGAGTTGGAGCGTTCTATACCGGGAATGAGTCCGAGGACACTCTCCCAACGACTCGATGACCTCGAAAAACACAGTATCATATCTAGAAAATGCCTCAACCAAGTTCCAGCCCATATCGAATATAGCCTAACCGAGAAGGGACAAGACCTGGTTCCGATTCTTCGGCAAATGGCTTCGTGGGGAGAGAAATACTACGAAACTCGTTAGGCGACTTTTCCGCGCGACCACTCGATAAGTCTGATGGCTAATTCCGGATCGTTAAGTGATAACAGCAACTTTTTATACCGATACTCACGTGTCTCTATTTCCAACACATGATTAAGACGCGCGCTCTTTAGGGCCATGATGTTGTGAGGATGCCTGAGATAGACAAAGTTAACTCCCGACAGACCCGCAAAACGACCCGCTAGAATGACTTTAGGTATGGCAGTGCCGCCGATTCGCCAGCCAAGTTCGCGTCGGCTAAGATTTATAAGTTGGTGCCATTTAATAGTTACTATCTCACTCCTTTTGATCACCAATCGGCTTTTTAGAACCAATATTTGTTCGAAGCCCTTAAAGTCGATTATTAGCTCATCGGTGCCGGTGTGAATGTTCATTTTGGCTCCTTACCTGTCTTCTTACTCGCAAAATCCAAGGCTGAAGAATTGATGCAATAATGTTGTCCGGTTGGCGACCTCTCATCATCGAACAGATGTCCTAAATGGGCACCGCATTTCTGGCAAACCGCCTCAGTGCGCGTCATGCCATAGCTATTATCTGTGATGAGTTTAACCGCCTTGCTGCTCGCTACCTCGGAAAAACTGGGCCATCCCATCAGGCCCGGTGTCGTCGAATCGTACTTGGCCTGACTGGAGAAAAGTACACTCCCACAAACAATACAGTTATACGTACCTTTGTCTCGGTTATATAGGTACTTACCCGTACCCGGCGGTTCGGTTCCTTTCTCTGCGGTCACATGATACTGCAGATTAGTGAGTTTCTTTGCTTTATCGGGTTGTGACATTAACTTTTCTTAGGTTTATCCAACTTCTCTAAACGCAAGCTTTTAATCACGAAGTATACCACCGCGAGAATGGCGAGAAACGTAATGACATCGCTAATAACCTGGCCATAGTAGATAGTATCCTTACAAACCCCGCCGACAGATTTCAAGCAGACTTCTTCCTTGGATAAGTCAATTCCTCCCGTCAATAAACCGACTACTGGATTTATGATATTGGTTACTACCGACTTTACGAGAGTATTGGCGGAAGTACCAATAACAAAACCCACTCCCAATCCGACTACACCGGCCTCGCGAACAAAATTTATGAATCCTTGAAATGGTTTGGCAACTTTAAGCACGGGTATTCTTGTGCCGTCTCGAGTCTCGACGTACTCGCGGGCCGGCACTGTCCGATTGACATGCATAGACCTGTTTGATTGACGTTTGCTCTTTCGGATAGCCATCAGATGTATTCAGTATACACCGCCATCGCAAGCAACTTAATGACGGGCGTTTCCGGGGATTCGGGTTAGATGTGTGTCGGAGCAGCTATACCGAGGAGTTTAAGTCCATCTTTGAGAACAGCGGCATATTTATTCACCAGCTGTATTCGAAGCGCCTCGCGGTCGTCACCTATTACCCGACATTGTTCGTAGAATGCATTGAAATTTTGGCACAACTCATACAGATAAGTGCAGATATAGTGTGGCAGTAATTCAGCGGCGGCCTGGTTAACTACCTCTGGATATTCGGATATCTTGCGTAGTAGACTGCGCTCAGCCGGTTGCAAGTTCAGTCCAATAGGTTGCTGCTCCACAGCAACCTGGGGAGATTTTTTCTCCATAATCGAACAGGCCCTGGCGTGGGCGTATTGCAGATAGGGCCCGCTATTCCCTTCCAAGCTGACCGATTCATCTGGCTCATAAATAACGTCCGCACCAAGTCGAGTCCTTAAGAAAGCATACTTCACTGCTCCTAAAACAGTCTGTTGGTTATCCTGTCCGGTTAATTTCTTATTAGCCTCGGCAGCGGCATCTAAAACATCGACTGCCCGGACAAAATTGCCCAGACGGCTGCTCATTTTTACGCCGCCCGCCAGTTTGACGCGTCCATGGGTAATGTGGGTAGTGGTCTTGGCAAGCTCCGGAGCAAATTGCTCGACGCTTTTCAGAACAACTGCCATATACTGGGCCTGTGTGGCGTCGGTTAGAATAATTGACATGTCGTAGTGGTAGTCGTGCCACTTCATCATGATCAAGCCAACGTCTTTCGTCTCATAAGTAGGTAATCCTTGGGAATTAATAAATACCCTGGTATGGAGACCGTATGTTTCTCCGGGGAATATGATAGCCCCGTCACTTCTCTGATATACCCCCTTGTCAAGTTGCTCCATAACCGTTTCCACGCCTACGGGCATGGTCATGCTCTCAGGATAATATTTGTCGAAGTGGCTGCCGATACGGTCATAGAACTGCTCAAAGTAGTCATAGCTCCACTGCCGGCAAGTCCAATATATTTTGGCAAATGCCGATTCGTGGTCGTTTTGGGCATGCAGCCCATAAAGACGTTTGTTCAAATCGGTTATAGCGGACTTTGATGACGGATCATCCTCGTAAGCCAGATTCCCTTCTACGTAACGCTGGGACATCCAATCGGGCCGTTCAGCTTCGGGTATGTCGGCAAGTTTGTCAGGAAATTCTCCTCCTAGCGTGCGCAATATGGACCAGATCGTTTTGGCTACATGTAGTCCGATGTCGCCTCCAAAATTAACCCGATGCACTATGCCACCTACCGCTTCTAAGGTATTCGCTACAGCGTCGCCAACTAGGCTGGTATAGAGATGTCCGGCATGTAGGACCTTGAACGAACTCGGGTCAGAATATTCTGCGACTATCGTTTTCCCTTGGAGTAGCATTTCCGGACCGCTGTTAGCCGATTCCCATAATGCCTCCTCGCTGAGTCTCAGGTTCAAAAAACCGGGCCCGGCTATTTCTACTCCGGCGATTATGTCAGCCCGTTTCTTGATTACCGGCATTAATTGACTCGCCAGCTCGGAGGGTTTTTTCTGCAGCTTACCGGCAAGCTTCAAGGCAATATTCGTTGAGTAGTCGCCGAATTTTTCTTCCGGTCTGGTAAGCTCAACGGCAAGGTCTTCACCGAAAACCTCATTAGCAGCTTGCTTTATGATCTTCTCAAGTTCACGTTTCATTTGAGGGTAGTATAACAGATTACAGAGAAGATTTCGGGAGTCTGTCCATATTGGTAGTCAGCTTCCAGACCACAAGATAAAGCGTACTTAATATAACGAAGAAGATTAGCGTGGTAGTGTAGGCATCACCGTGATGAGCGGGATCAACAAGCGGGTTGGCGACACTGAATAAAATTCCCGCGGGGTTAGACAGCAAATTCCAGCTACTAAGCCTCAGATCTCTTCCAAGGTAAATAGCAAAACTGCACAAAAACAACGTTAGCCCGATGAGCGCGCCGGCCCATTCCCTACGGATACGTTTGATCAATTGGCGATGCACCATATACAGGCTTAAACAACCTAAAGCCAGCCCGTTCAAGATAAATGACTCAAACATGACGCTGTCATAGATCAGATTTCGACTCAAAACTTCCGGCAAATGAACCAGGTCGCTTATAAGGTAGAAGCTATTTGGAAGCAATACTAGCCACAGGAAAGTGAGGAGTAGCGGTCGCCAATTAAGCCAGGGATACTTCGGTAATTCGGCGATCAATACAACAGCCAACACCACCGGCAACCAGGCCAGGAGCAAGTTCCACCCTAAATAGGTATCGGCCAACGACCGGTTGTGTACAACGCTAACGCCCAGCAGGGCAAAGCTAACAATACTAGATAATCCCAACCACAGGATTATATAGACTCGCCGCGAAACCACTCCCACATGCATAGACCCCATTATACCAAGCTAATCCGTTGGACCCTATCCTACAGGGGTAGTGCCCCGTAGGATAGGTCAGGATCAATCGGCTTTGGACCTATTACATCATTCCGCCCATTCCACCCATGTCTGGCGCGGAAGGACCTTGCTTTGGTTCCGGAACATCAACCACTAACGCACCCATAGTCATCCCCGTCCCGGCAATCGAGGTGGCATATTCTATTGACTGCTTGGTAACGAGTTTGGGGTCGATTATCCCGGTCCCCTTCATGTCGACCAATTTTTCGGGATGGTTGACGTCAATACCTTGGCCAATTTTGCCGGATTTAACTTGCGGCAACCATGCGTCGGCATTCAGTCCGGCATTGGCGAGTAGTACCCTGAAAGGCTGTTCTAAGGCCTTGACGAGTAATTGCTTCCCGGCCGTGACCGAATCGTCATCGGCGGGCAAAACACTGACCGCACTTGTCAGGTTTATGAGGGTAACTCCCCCTCCAGCAACTATCCCCTCGGCTAAGGCGGCCTTTACGGCATGAACAGCATCATCGACCCGGAATTTCTTTTCCTCAATCTCGGTTTCGGTAGCACCACCGACCTTGATTACAGCAACCTTCCCACTCAAGGCAGCACGGCGCTTCTCCAAATTCTCTTTATCATATTCGCTGGTAGCTGCGTCAACCTGCGTATTGATCTGCTTGATCCTGGCCTGGACCGCCGCTTGATTACCGCCGCCCTCGATGATAGTGGTCTCGTCTTTAGTGACGATGACCTTGCGCGCCGACCCGATCACATCCAAGTCGACGTTCTCAAATGTCATACCCCGGTCCTCGGTTATGACTTCGGCACCAGTCAGTATGGCAATGTCGTTTAATATGTCCTTGCGTCGATCTCCAAAAGCCGGAGCCTTGATAGCGACAGCGTTGAACACCCCTTTCAACCGGTTCAGGATCAATGTACCAAGTGCCTCACCTTCGACGTCTTCGGCAATAATTACCAAATCTTTCTTGCCGGATTGGGCTAGTTTTTCTAGCACCGGCAGGAATTCCTGAACCGAGCTGATCTTTTTATCGGTGATGAGAACAGCGGGCTTGTCATAAACAGCTTCCATTCGAGCGGTATCGGTGACCATGTACGGGCTTACGAAACCGCGGTCAAAAGTAAAGCCTTCGACTACTTCGCTCTCTAGGTTCAAGCTCTGTCCCTCTTCGACCGTCACCACTCCTTCGCGTCCGACTTTATCGATGATATCCGCGATTAGGTTACCGATCTGGGCGTCACCCGCCGAAATGGTCGCGACTTCGGCAACTCGGGTCTTTTTGCTCTGAATATCTTCCGCCATTCCTTCGAGCTTCTTGATAACCTCTTCGGCGGCAGCTTCCAAACCCTTCCTAAGAAGCATCGGATTATGACCCGCGGCTATTAGCTTGTTGGCTTCATTAAGTATGTGGTAGGTCAAAACCGTCACCGTGGTGGTGCCGTCTCCGGCGACGTCGTTCATTTTGCTGGCTGCCTGCTTGATTAGCTCGGCGCCGACTTTGTAGCCTAAAGTGGCATCGTCAACATCGCCAAGCTCAACACCCTTAGCCACCGTCACGCCGTCGTGCGAAATAGTCGGGTTGCCGTACGTTTTGCTGATTACAACGTTGCGGCCTTTGGGACCCATCGTCGTTTTAACGGCATCATACAAAATTTGCGCTCCGCCCAGCACTCGACGGCGGGCATCATCATCGTAGAAAACTTTCTTTGCCATAATATTTTCGTTCTCCCCTCGTTTATTTAACCGTCGCCAGGACGTCTTCTTCTTTAACTAGAATATACTCATCGCTACCGAGTTTGACGTCGGTATTGCTATAACCTTTATATATAATCCGATCACCGGTCTTAACTTGTTTCACATCCTTTCCGGTTGCCAGTACTTTAGCCACTTTCGGTTTTTCTTGGGCATTGTCCGGCAGATACAATCCGCTGGCGGTTTTTCCGGCCGGCTCTTCTGCCTGGGCCACAACATAATCAGCTAGGGGCTGAATAGGTACGCTCATAGTTTTACCTCCAATTAATTAATCAATAATTGTCGTTAGCACTTTAATACCCTGAGTGCTAACGTTTCAGCACTCATAATACTCGACTGCTAAAATGTATGTCAATACTAAGGGTATTAAGTGTCTGATATGCCAGGAGCTCTAACCTGAGGGGTAGGATGCATTGATTTCAGTAGAGAAAGAAAATCAGACATTTCAATTGTACTCAAACTAAGGGGATCAACATAAGGATCGGTAGCTTTTTCACCAAAGAAATCTTCTTTTAGTACCAAGTTATGAACTTTACCATCGGCCTGATGTTCTTCTATCCAAATGATATTAGACAGCCCTGTCTCATCAGGTTGAATCTCCTGTGGGTCGGAAAAATATACCAAGAAATGATGTACTTGATCGCCGGGTTTCAATTGGTGGCCGCGAGGGGTCAAGACAATTGATAACTGCGACTCATCGCTGTCAGGTGCACCGCCACCTCTCACATAGACATCTCTTAAAATCAGCCCGGCTTTGCTGGCAACCTCAGCGGCCTGGTGATCCAATGTGTGAGCATCCTTTATAAGATACCCTAGATAGTCACGGATCATTTTCCGTAGTCCTATATCCAAGGCTTCTCTGTTGCTAGGCTGGTGTGGTCTGCTTTCCATACAAATTACTCAACAAAGTTATGTTCACTTAATATTTATACTGATGTGATTTTATAATATTTGCGTAAGCTAGTCCATCGGCTTGACCATTTCTTAATTAAAATGTAAAATGCTGTTGTCACATTCACCCTTCAAATCCTCTAAGAGGTGTACTTTGATTAAACTCGTAGCGTCGATCAGCGACAAAAAGCCCGCCTTACCGGGCGAGCACAACGGCTACGTCAGAATAAAAACGAACTGCCACCTTAATTACCGCGCGGATACCGAACTCACCGCCATCGTGGCCAGGCACTGCAAAGGCCTAGCCGATGCGACCTCCGTGGGCGATTACATTATCCTTGCCGCCGAATGCGGACAAGGAAGAAGCAACACGCAGCTCCTGCGCCTTGGGGAGAGATTCATAAAGAAGCTCAGCCGGTGGTTTGATCAACTGCCAGAAGCCGACCAGATGTCTTACATCGAGACCCTCGAGGTCCCTGAAGCCGTCTATAGCTTTGTGGGCGTGGCGGGAAGCCACCGGGAACCTTAGGGGAATGTGCCCGGATCGGGGTATTGCGATTTAGCGATGCCCCGTTCCGCGGGCTTGGGTTAGTTGGAAAAAGAAAGGCGTTAACGAGGCCGTCGCCTCCACCAATCTCATTACACCAACATATTAACCTAAGCCCGAACATCTTCCTTCGCCTACATATTCCTAATTGCTGTTTATGCTAATGCAGACTGTGTAATCAGTCTTCTACCGACATCCCTGGGATGTATAGGTATGACTTAAAAGCGGTATAATTTCACCTGATGTCAGTTGAATTCAATAAAAAGGTACTTATGTCTGGTGCCGAATATTTTAGCGACCAGTTTGCAATAAATGCGCTTATGAATTCATCTGCGGTGGTAGACAAGCCTCGTGCAATTATTGAGCACAGCAAGGTTCGACAGGCTATGGAAGATGCCGGTATACAAGTGGTAAAAGTAGCTGCCCCAAATGATCTCCAGGACGGAATTTATACCGCCAACTGGGCTCTTGTAAACAACGGTTTAGCCCTCATGTCGCGTCTACCAAACAAACGGAAGGGAGAAGAAGCTTATGCACTCCGATACTTGAAGGAAGTGGGATTAGAAACCCGTTTACTCCCCGAGAACGTTCAAGCCTTCAGCGGACAGGGAGATGCGCTCCCCTGCGGAAACATTGTCTTTGTCCAGTCTCCTTATCGGACAAGTATAGAGGCCCATCCGTATATCAAAAGTATTCTCGGTTTCGATAAACTCATTGCCCTAAGGACAAAGCCCAGCCGCATACTCCGTATTGGGCCCGCTAAACGCAACAAAGTCACTGGGTGGCCCGATAGCCCCACCTACGATTTGGACCTGGCAATCGCGGTATTAAAATGGCCGTCTAAAAACCATAAAGGCCTCATTGGCTGGTGCCCGGCGGTATTTAAACGGTCTAGCAGTAATCTTATTAGAAATCTGGATGCCGTCGATAAGATTGAAGTCAGCAAGGAAGAAGCCTTGAAAGCTTACGCCCTCAATCTGGTATCAACCGGTGAGACCGTCATCATGAACGCCGGCGCCCCGAGGTTTCAAGCTGCTATAGAAAAACACGGACTCAAAACCATAACGCTTGATTTGCCGGAACTAAAAAAAGGTGGCGGTTCTATTCGTTGCGTTACCCTGACCCTAGAAAATTAGTGCTTGCCCAGCCGTTTTTTTAGAGCCAGCTTTGCCGCCTTAGTGTCGTTGTATGGGCGCGTGATCGTGTCGGTCGATTCGTTATAAATATGCCCGGCCGAGGGCTTAAAACCCGGCTTGTTGGTTATAATAACTCGCTCTTCGCCCTTACCGAGCAAGAGGACCATATCGTTAGGCTTAGCCATATCGATTGCCTTCTGGACGGCGGCCTCACGCTCATGGATCAGAAACAAATTCTTGCCACGTTTCTTCCCGGCTATTAGGGCTCCTTCGGCTATTTCTTCCATTATCTGCATACCATCCTGGTCACGGTCATCCTCTTCGGTCAGGATAACAATGTCCCCTTCTTGACCGGCAATCTCGCCTTGAGCGCGACGTTTTAGTTCGTCACGCCTTCCCGCCGACCCGAAGACCGTTATTATCCTGCCCTTCACCGCCGGCTTAATTGCCGCAAACAGCGTTTTAAAGCTGTCCGGCGTACAAGCATAATCGACGATCACTCCAAAGTCTTGTCCGGCGTCAATCGTGTTCATTCGTCCTTCAACGCTTTTCAAGCTCGCAATGCTCGTTTCTATCTGTTTCTTGTTTAAACCAACGGCCCGGGTTATGCCAATGGCCGCTAAGCAGTTGTAGACATTGAACTCACCGGGTAGTTTGCTGTTAACGGCATAGGTATCGCCGGCGATGGTCGCTTTAAACTGGCTGCCGTTAAGGCCAAGACTAATATCTGTCGCTCGCAGCTCTCCGCTATCTATGCCGTACGTGACGGGGTGTTTTATGGCTTGAGAAAAATAGCGACCGTTCGGATCATCAGCGTTCACTATACCGGTTCGTAAACCGCGGCGGTTGCGGTTGCATTGCCGGAAGAGCATTACTTTAGCTGCCCGGTAGCGTTCAAAGGTCCCGTGGTAATGAAAGTTATCGTGACCGAGGTTAGTAAAGGCCACGACGGTGTACGGCACTCCCCATACTCGCCTTTGAACTAAAGCCTGGCTGGTGGTTTCGAGCACCAACCATTCGCAACCTACCTCTTTAATCCTTTTAACGGTTTTTAAAAACTTCAACGAGCCGAGTGACGTCATACGGGTGGAATTGGGTTGAGGCCCGCGACCGTCACCATAATCTATCGCTACCGTGGTTATCATGGCCACTTTGTACCCGCTTTCGCGAAGCATATGGGTAACAAGCGTGCATGTACTTGTCTTCCCGGCAGTGCCCGTCACCCCTATGACCTTCAGACTTCGAGTCGGAAAGCCGAAGATAATATTCTCAATAACCGCTTCAGCCCAGTGTCCGTAAGGTTCAATCTTCACAAACAAGCTCTTGGGTATAAGCTTTTTAACTAATGTGCGAGGACTCATATTAGCTAAGTATACAAAACTAATCTTGTGCCCAAAAATTATATTATTTCCGATAGATACTAGAATTTGGCGAACCTTTAAAGTATCAGATCTGACAATATGTCGTACGAGCGGCATATATGTTTAGTGATTTTTGCTACACTAGTTGACATAAAGTGAAGATTCTAGGCATTGAGACCAGTTGTGACGAGACAGCAGCGGCCGTAGTTGAAGACGGACACCGCTTACTAAGTAGTACAGTGGCATCGAGTATGGATTTACATGCTCTTTACGGTGGCGTCGTACCGGAAATTGCGGCCCGTAGTCACATCGAGTACATCATTCCTATGATCAGACAAGCTCTATCCGAAGCTCAGGAAGAATGGGCGGATATTGACGCGATTGCCGTAACCTACGGCGCGGGTCTTGGCGGATCACTGCTCATAGGGGTATTGGCGGCTAGAACCCTGGCAATAGTCAAACGAAAGCCGCTTTACGCCGTGAATCATGTCGAGGGACACGTATATGCTAATTTCCTGACCGACACTGCGCTGCCTGGATATACACTCCCCGATTCTCAGCCCCGGTTTCCATTACTGGCTCTGATAGTCTCCGGAGGGCATTCCCAGCTAGTATTATTCCGAGACCACTTCGACTATACGCTGCTCGGCCAGACTCAAGACGACGCTATTGGTGAAGCTTTCGACAAGGTTGCCAAAATTATTGGCCTCCCCTACCCTGGCGGACCCAGTATTAGCAAGGCGGCCATTATTGGTAACGACAAAAAATATTCGCTTCCCAAGGCTAATATGAGCGGCCGATACGATTTCAGCTTTTCCGGATTAAAAACGGCCGTCTTAAGGCTGGCGCAGCGCGAAGCCGGCGTCGGCTTTGAATTCCCGTCTAGAGAGCTGTCAGCCCGACTTTCGGACAGCGTTAAGGCTGACATAGCCGCTAGCTTTGAACGTATAGCAATACAGACGGTGGTTGATAAAACGGTCATGGCTTACGACGAATTTAGTCCCGCAGATGTAGTTATTGCCGGCGGCGTAGCTGCCAACTCGGTCTTACGCGAGCAGTTAAGTTCGCGTCTCCCCTGCCCTATAAAATATACCGACCCCAAGTTATGCACCGACAACGGAGCCATGATAGCCACTCTTGGTTGCTTTAAGTTTGGCGCCCGGCAAGAGGCCGCGGACGCCTATACGCTGAACATCGCCCCTGATTTAAGCATGTAATTCAAGTTCGTATTTTGTTTGATTTGCATTGCTCACATTTTCCAGTTATGCTTATGAGTACAAACAAAAATGAGAGCGTTGAGCGTGTTCTAAATATTGCAAGGGCACGCTCATCCACGACAAAAACCGGTTATATCCATGTCAGTGGTGGCTGTTGGAATTGAGCCTCTAGTTTTTTGTTGTCTGCTTTCACGTGCACTTACTTATTCTTTGTAGATTGGCGAATAGGAAAATCCGTTATCCGATGCTATGCTGGTATCTGGAGAATCATACATGAAATTGCCAAAAACCTATGAGCCGAATGAGTACGAACAGGATATTTACGCTCTCTGGGAACGATCAGAGGCGTTTAGTCCATCGGGTAAGGGCGAATCTTTTTCGGTGGTGGTACCGCCACCTAATGCGAATGGTAACCTGCATCTCGGTCATGCCCTAGGATTGGGTATCGAGGATATCTTGGCTCGTTATCGCCGTTTAAAGGGGGATCGAACGCTTTTGGTCCCCGGTGCCGATCATGCCGGGTTTGAAACGTGGGTTGTTTATGAAAAGAAACTAGCTGCCGAAGGTAAAAGTCGCTTCGATTTTACCCGTGAACAGCTTTATGAACAGGTCTGGAACTTCGTTGCCGAGAATCGTCAACATTTTGAAGAACAATTCCGCCAATTAGGCGCAGGTGTTGATTGGCGGCATTTTACCTTTACTCTCGATGAAAAGATCGTCCGCTTGGCATATTCTACCTTCAAGAAAATGTGGGATGAGAAGTTAATTTACCGGGGAGAACGACTAGTTAACTTCTGTACTTTTCACGGTACGAGCTTCGCCGATATAGAGGTCGTCCACAAGGAAGAGAAGGGTAGTTTGTGGTACATCCGGTATCCCTTTACCGATAACAGCGGGGAAGTGGTGGTCGCTACCACCCGGCCGGAAACAATGTTTGGTGATACCGGAGTGGCCGTACATCCCGCCGACCCCAGATACCAGAACTTCATAGGGAAGAGTGTTAAATTACCGCTCACGGGCAGGGAAGTACCGATTGTCGCCGACACCTTTGTCGACACCAAATTCGGTACCGGCGCTGTGAAATTAACTCCGGCGCATGACCCGAACGACTATGAGGCTGCCAAGCGGCATGACCTGCCTTTCATTACGGTCGTTGATCATGAAGGGAAGATGAAAAACGTTCCGGAAAAATACCGATCCTTGAAAGTAGAGGCTGCTCGCGAAAAGGTTGTAGCGGATTTGACCGCCCAGCGATTCATAGTTCAAACCGAGGAACTGAGCCACAGCGTTGGACACTGCTATAAATGCGATACCGTCATAGAACCAATGCTCCGTGAACAGTGGTTCGTCGATATGAGACCACTGGCAAATAAGGCTATTAAGGCTCTCGAAGCCGGAGAGATAGCTTTTTATCCCAACGTTAAACAGGGTCAACTGATCACTTACCTTAAGGGCTTAAAAGACTGGAATATCAGTCGGCAGATAGCTTGGGGCATACCGATACCGGCCTTTCAAAATGTCGACGATCCGGACGACTGGATCTATGACGAGCGGGTTAGCGAAGAAATAATAACCGTAGAAGGGAAGACTTATCATAGAGATCCGGATGTCTTCGATACCTGGTTCTCGAGTAGTTCCTGGCCGTGGGCTGTTTTGGACTACCCCGGCAGTGAGGATTTTAAAAACTTTTACCCCTTGAGCGTGATGGAGACCGGCTTCGATATCTTGATGCCCTGGGTAAGCCGGATGCTTATGATGGGTTTGTATGTCACAGACCGGGTACCGTTTGAAAAAGTTTACCTCCACGGTCTAATTCAGGACGAGCATGGTCAGAAAATGAGCAAAAGCAAAGGGAATGTTATCGACCCCATTGCTAAGGTGAGGCAATTTGGTGCAGACGCCTTTAGAATCGGCCTTATTAGCGATGAATCTCCCGGTAGTAATCGCCCATACGATGAAAGTAAGGTTGTTGGCGGTCGGAATTTCTGCAATAAGCTGTGGAATATAGCCAGGTACACCGAAGACCTTTTGGATAAAAACCCGATTAAGGAGAAACACTTTAACGCTACAACATTGGCAGATCACTGGGTGCTGAGTAAATTACAACAGTCTACTGACACGGTTGCTGATAGCTTAGATAAATATAACTTCAGTGAGGCTTATGAAGCTGTCAGACGTTTTGTCTGGGACGATCTAGCTGATTGGTACATCGAAGCCTCGAAAGTTCAGCCTAACCCGGCTTTGCTCCGATACATTTTAGCGTCCGTACTCAAATTAGCTCATCCTTTCGCGCCATTTGTCACCGAAACCATCTGGCAAACACTGGCAATTGATCAGAATTCCTTGCTTGCGACCAGTGAATGGCCGGAGGTTTCTTTGCCCGACCGAGAGTTGGCGGCAACTTTTGAGGAGATTCGGACGATAATCTTCGAGACACGTAATCTGGTCAACAGTCTAAGGCTAAGGCAAACTAAATTACACTATATTGCTCCCGCTTTCGTCACTGAAAACTCCGCCATCATCGAACGGCTAACAGGCGTTAAGACGGTAACCGAAGTTCAAACCGGTGCCGGGCTGAAGCTGATAACTACACCCTATGATTGTTGGCTCGAGGTTACCCCCGAATTACTGACGAATCACGCCAACACTCTCAAGGAACAGAGAAAAGCTCAGGTCGAGGTTGTTGACCACTTAAAGAGCCGTTTAACCAACCAGGGTTACACCGAGAAAGCACCGGCCAATATTATCGAGCAGACTAAAGTTCAACTAGCCCAAGCCGAGTCTTTGTTGTCGACGATTGATGGCGAGATTAACCGCTTCGCGCCTAAGCAAGTGGTTAATCCCGATCAGCCAAAATCTTCTCCGCCAAACCCGCCAACCACTGGACAGGGAAGTGTTAAGCCGCCGGCTCCAGAGTCTGGCGTATCCGTTTAGCCGATTCGTCAGGTCGGTAGTCATCAAACCATAGGACATGCCAGCCTAATTTTTCGGCAGCCATAAGATTAGCTCTCGAGTCATCAACTAGTAAAAGTTCGTCGGGATTTGCTCCCGCCTGCTGAGCTGCGATCTCGTAAATCCTGGATTCGGGTTTTATGGCATGAACAACCGATGAATCAACGATCGAATCATAATTAACGTCAGGTAGTAGACCGCGCCGCAGCATTTCCTGGATGCACCCCGGCATTATGTTTGTCAGCAGGCCGACGCCATAATACTCACCGGCCCATTTCAGTAACTCCCTGGATTCCGGCATCGGTTCAACCGCTTCTAAGTAATAGCTCATCCAATCCAGCGATGGCATATGAAGTCGCTCGGCTAGCACTTTGTTAAATTCGTCCAGACCAATTTCGCCTCGACATACCTGATCGTTGTAATGCCAGAAGGCCGTTTCAACGACATCGGCCGGTTGACCACTGACAACAGCTAGTTTCGAAAACGCCCGGTGAAAGAATCTCAGCAAACAGCCGTTTATATCGAAGTAGACAAAGCTAATACCGCTCTTCGAACGACGGCGTAGCTTACCGGGCGTAGCTGATGACGCCGAAGGTTTCCCTATAAGCTCGTCGAGCGAAAGGCCCAGTGCCTCGGCAATGGTTTGGACGGTGAACACCGACGGTGAGCGTATCGCCCCGCGTTCAATCTTGGCTAGCGTAGAATAGCTAAGCCCGGCCTTCTGGCATAAGCCTTGTTGAGTAAAGCCGGCCGCTTGTCTGGCTGCTTGCAGCCGTTTCCCAAGAGCCATAGCATCCAAAGTCTCCCCACCTGAATCCATAGCCATATCTTACCGGTTTTAGGCACAAAAGGGAAGAAGATTAGCCATAAACGGCTACTTAATAATGGTGGCAAATAGCGTGTAAAACACAATGAAAGCAATCACCCCGATAACCACCGCAGCAACTAAACTAGACTTGCCGTTGTTTGTCCGCCGCATAAACTTCGAATGGATCCAGGCAGTTGATCCAACAGCAAATAGCAGGGAAGCAAATACAGCGTTCATGGGGCAAGGCTCCAACCCTCAGTGAGTTTATGTGCCATAATCTCAAGAGAGTCATTATCCGGGTCTGTGGACATGTCTGGGACGAATCTATACTCTTCCTCGTTTTTGAAAGGAAAAAGCTTCAAATGGGCGTATTTTACGTCCAGGCCCTCTATCTGCATGCCTACTAGCTTACTCGGAAAGACCTGACGCAGGCGATCGGCAATGAGCTTAGCACAGTTCATAACCGCAGCATAATCTTGATCAGGAAGATCCCAGATGTACTCGGCTGGCTGCTTAGGAATAACCAGTACTTGTCCCGGCTGAACGGGGTGTATATCCAAAAATGCCAGGGTTTTATCATCCTCGTAGATCTTGTATGCCGGGATTTCATTTCTCAGGATTCTGGCAAAAATACTATCGTTCATATCAGTTATAATTGTAGCCTAGCCAGTCTTTTCCAATTCCCAAATGATCATGAAGTCAGTAAGTGGCAGTAATTAAATTGTTAAAGCTGTATTGACTCCCACATGGCAGCCTTTTGTGTTCGCATTGCCTCTGCCCACTGGGTGTCACTCATAGCATACGCTTGCAGGTCCAGAAGCTCAAAGCTTAAACCCGGTTTTAGGTACTGCTCGGCTTTAGGCAGTGATTTAAGTTTTTCGTAAGGCATCGTGTAGCCGGCCTTTGGATAGCTGTGTTTAGCTTTACCTTGAGCGTTAATCTCCGTAACCCGGTAAGCACAAGGCCTATGGAAGTTTAGGTAGGGCACAAACCAAGCGCTATACCACCGGTTAATTGCTAACACATTGTCGGCTGTCCTGGGTATATGAATCCAGCCAAGCGCTTTACGAATAATTGATCCGTTCTTAGTTTCAGCCAGCCCATTATCTCCGCTATGGTAGGGGCGGCTTTTGGTTAATTTTACCAGCATCCGCTCTAGTAAGCCGGCTACCTTCTGGTTGATGTATTCAGACCCGTTGTCGGCATGAAAGTTAAGCATCATAAAGGGGAATAAATTCATGGCAGCAGTTAAGGCTGGGATCATGAACTGCTCAGAGATTCCCTCCACACAGACGACTACTTCCCACTGAGTGACTTCGTCAACCAGGTTAATGTGGTAAACGCCTTTTTCACCGTCTTTATCTCCTTGGTGGACACTGTCTACTCGCAGGAAACCCGGGCGGCCATCATGACGCGGTTTTGTCCGCTCACCAATTGGCACACTAGCTGGTTTGGTTTTAGTAAAATTGCTGTGCCGCCGCTCATAGCAATTAGTCTTACGCAAATTGTACAAATGTGAGGCACTTAAATCCTTCAGGCGAATACAGGCCTCATTGCCAAAAACGTTGTATTCTCGCTTGAGGATCTGGCAAATGGCTGGTCCGCTTAAGTCTTCATGGCACTCATCAATCCGGGCCAGTTCCAGGATATCTGCTGGCAAATATTTACCGGCAAAAGTTGGCTGAGTCCGGACAGCTAGAGTTATATGTCCCCGCTTTTTGTGTTGCCTAATGAGTCTGGTTAGTTGGGCTGAACCAAAACCAGTAACTTGACCTAAGTATCCTCTCACAATACTTTTTTCAGGCTTCTTAAGTTTAGAGTAGCTGTGAGCTACTAGAACTTGCTCGATATAGCTGTAAGCCTCCTTACAATTGGGACAGGATAAGTCAATAGCGGTAGTGCCACTGACAAAATCCTCCATCTGCTTTAAAGTTGGTAATTGTGTGGTACTCATAGTGATTGTCATAACTCCCTATGCTGCCACACACCTTAAGACAAAACGAATACTTAATGATCATTTTGCATTGGAAACCGACCCAGCGTTCATGATCATCTTGCAGTGGATAAGAGTTAGCCTAGATGTTTGGACTAGATAGAAGTAAAATGTACCTCTGGAGAGGTGCAAGAGTGGTTGAATTGGCTTGTCTCGAAAACAAGTGTGCCATAATCTGGCACCGAGGGTTCGAATCCCTCCCTCTCCGCCAAGAATTGTAGCTCGTAGATATTTTCTCAAGTGGCCAGTTCACAAATCTGTTCTCGAGTGCGAATGGTGAGTGATCTGACCATTGGTCGAATACGGATATATGTGCTAGAATCACCTCTGTTGAAAGCATATGATCAATAGGGTGTATGTATTTCTGTCTTAAGTCCCCCTTTATGTGCCCTTAGCTCAGCTGGATAGAGCGTCGGCTTGCGGAGCCGGAGGTCGGAGGTTCGAATCCTCTAGGGCATACCATCTAAAGAAAACTGGAACCGAATTCACACCTATCTTTTAGCTTACACTCAATACACCTGACGCCCTCTCGATTACGCCATATCTTAGTCTTAAACAGAGGGCCTAGACTCTAGTTCGAATTGCACTCCTGGTTTCGTAAACCCCCGCATTGACGAGTCCATCGTCTAGGTGGGATCCAACACAAACGAGCTGAGCAGGAAATACCCGCCCTGTAACATATTTGGATCCGACGAACTATTCCAGCCCGATATTGAGGGTGGATTTATCCGTTTCTCAACGCGTTTCGGCGTCTGCTTGATAATGGTTCATGGGAAGAGTGTCGCGATCCTCGCCGACGAATCACCCCGGTGACTACGTCACCTCGGACTGCGACCGCTCTGGAGACTACGGCTGCGACGAGTGCGAAGACCCATATCGGGTCAACTGTACAAGTTGTGACGACCGCGAGATGGACTGATTGACTATTATGTTAATTCGTGCTATTATATAGATGATTTTTAAAAATAAAAATGTCCAACATCGAACTACTAGACAGACCCACCTACGGTTATATCAACGACGCAGAAGGCGCCAGTATGCCACCTAACGACACTCCGCTGGCGCTTCGAGACGAGTCCTTAAGTCATTCAGCCTCATTAGCAGAGTCCCTATCTGCTGCAACATCAGAAGCATACGATCGTTCTGAAATTGCCATAGACAAGTGCGATTTTGTTAGGTCACCAGAGCTAAGAAATGCGCTCCTAGAATATTATAAAGATCATTATCGCCTAGCTACCGTTTTGGACAAGGTAATTGACCAAGAAATTACCGAGAGGGATTTAGCGGTTCTGAGTAAAGATAAAATAGCAGACAATTATGACATTAATCAGACGGCTGAAGATTTACTGGCTTTAGCCGCAAACCCCCAGGCTGATCGAGTCGATGTTCTTAAACGAGTTCAAGCTATCACAGAAAGCATGCTGTTCCAAGAGGTATGCGTGGGGGCGACGACAGTCGGTAAGGAAGAAGTGTCTATAGTCGAAGGCATTTTCGCTAAACTAAAGGCGACTGCCTTAGCCGAACATCTAACTTATAACGATAGTAACGGCGACTTACACTGGAGAACAAAGATTCCTACGCCTCGGCCTTTTGACCGCGACTTTCCTCGGGAAGCCAAGATCGAAGAAGTAATTTCTAGAATTGAAACGCGAGGAACAGGCGTATGGGAGGACAGTAGGCTAGCTGGTCAAATGCTTTTTCATAATACCCCGTTTATGAAGAATGTGGCATTCGACGCTCCGGACGGCATACCGTTCACGCTTCGATCCCGTAGCGATAGGCTACAATCCGATGGGTCGTTCGTGTCCGGAACTGCAGAGGGAGCTCCTGGATATGAAATGCATACGAATGACCCGCATTTTTGTGAAACCTACAGAAGCGCCGACTATAAGACACAGAATAAAACCAAAGTAGCAGCCGATGTTACACCGGCAACTATCGCTTTACCGTTAGCGGAAATAGTGAAGATTGCTCCTTATGCCAGAGACTGCCAGTACGGAATTTTGGAGGTTAAGGATTCTGCGCTGCTGGAGAAAGTCCCATATAACGACAGGATTGTAATTGGCGGCACTGGTTTCGGTGGTAACTTTGACATTATGGGTGAAAGCGGCGAGGATAGGGTTTTCTTTGCAGATAAAAATGATCCCGTAAAAGGACATAACTACCGCATAAACCTCGGACGAATCATGACCCCAGAAGGCAAACCCATGGCTCACATAATTCAACTACAAGCAGATTACATGAGGTTCGGGGCACATGAAGTTCCTGACTATGGCGTCGGGTACGGCTATCCCGTTACTCACAGATTACCTTACGATAATCGCAGAGGTAGCTCGTTGCCATCTGACGTTAGACCAGGCAAGATAATGTATGAATATCTTACCCCCGAAGAACGGCTTCAGAAACTTGGTTTTCGCATTGACAGCGATAACACACCTGTAGCTAACGCTAACGGCTCGTTCCGGCCTGGCATGACCCCAGAGCAGCAAGACGTAGAACTGACTCAACAGATTAAGGCAATAATGGAAGAGACCAAAAACGAACCGGAGTACCGGAATCAAGTCGTTGTACCGCTTCGCCAAGGTGTCATGGCTTATGCAAACGAGGGCGGTAATGAGCGGTACGCATTCGGTGGCTTAGGCGAGTTCATTAAGCAGAGCAATCCTGCAGATGTTCTTCATAAGGAAGCAGCTGGATTTTTGGTCGCTCACGCAGCTAGATAGAATAAAGGACTTCAATCCATGGCCGTCATAACCCAAATATTGATCCTATCGACCTTGTTCCCGTCCGTTAAAAATAAATACCCTATTTGTGAGTAAAGTAGTTAATCTCGTTAACTACGTCCAATAGAGCCTGCGCCCTGGTTTTTTCGTCGGTTATCTGCTGAGCGGCTTCGTAAGCCGTCTGAATCAGTGACTGGTCATCAGCGCCTTGGATCATCATCATGGTGGTGCGAAACTTCTCTTCTGGTGTCTGATCCAGGTGATCGACTAAAGGACGAAGTTGTTGCAGGGCATTCTGCTTAAGCGTCAGTAGAGATTGGTCGGTACTTGTCAAATCATCAGTATAGCTTGATGTCGGAAGAGCGGCAGTTGCTGACGTGGTGTCATCGTCGTCAGCGCTATTGTCTGTTCCCAAACCGGGTGTTACTGAGGGCTGCGCCGCAGACACCACCGTTGGCACTGGCGGGTTGGAAGCTGAAGACATCGTCGTCATCGTATCGGGCGGCACCACGCTGCTCTCTCCCGAAGGCGGAAACGATGCTCCTTGAGAATTATCGCTTAACATAGCGTCGACGCTTGCATCAACACCGTCCTGATTTGTTCCACCTACTGCCGGTTGGTCCTGGTGCCCAAACATTCTCCCCCCTTTATAGTTTGCTACACTATAAATATATACATATCTAACTTATAGCACAAGGAGTTTGCAGGACAATGCTAGACGATCTTAAATACATTCACGAGCGCGACAGTGAGGATGCATTAGGGATAGCCGAAAAGAGTTGGCAGCAGTTGGAACACAAGTTCGACACCGCGTCACAAGTCGTTAAAGCGGATAACATAGTTTATGCCGGTATGGGTGGCTCGGCCCTAGCGGCCCTTATCAGTACAAGCTGGCCCGGTTACGACCGACCCTTTGAGATTGTCAGAAACTACCATATACCGGCGTATGTCTCCAAGAATACCTTCTTTATAGCGTCCAGTTATTCGGGTAACACCGAGGAAACTCTTAGCGCGCTGGACGAAGCTATGAGCCGCGAAGCCTCTATAGCTGTTATAACCAGCGGCGGTAAACTTGCCGACATTGCACGCGCCCAGGGATATCCTTTAGCGCTTCTTCCTGGCGGTATTCAACCAAGGTACGCTGTTTTTTACGGACTTAAGGCTTTGATGACACTACTTGTCGGCACTGGTCTTGTAGAATCCTCAGTCGAGACACAATTACAGCAAACCGTCGGATATCTGTCTAGTAAGGTCTCCGGGTTGCTTCCGAGTGTGGCAACCTCGAGCAACCGTGCTAAGCAGATTGCCTTGGACTGTGTAGGTAAATCTGTCGTTATCTATGGGGGCCCGGCGATGTATCCGGCCGCTTACAAATGGAAGATAAACTTCAACGAAAACGCCAAGCAGATTGCCTGGGTTAATCAGTTTCCTGAATTTAACCATAACGAGATGCTTGGATGGACCAAGCAACCCATAGACAAACCCTACAAGGTAATTGAGTTGATTAGCGATCTGGAGCACCCTAGAATCCAGAAACGCTTTGAGGTTGCCAGTAGGCTATTAAGCGGTTCCATGCCGGAGCCGTTGATCGTTAAACCGGAGGGATCAACACTTCTTGATCAGCTATTGGGAACGATTGTGCTGGGAGATTTTGTGTCTCTTTACTGTTCGCTGTTGAACGGACTTGACCCGACGCCGGTCGAGTTGATTGAGAAATTTAAGAAAGCATTGGAGTGAATTAACTACAGGTAGTCTGCAGCTATAAAGCCTATCATTCTAAGTCATGAAGATTTTAGTAGTCGAAGATGAAGAAAAAATTGCCCGCAGTCTTGAGAAAGGACTGACGGCCGAAGGCTATGTCGTCGATGTAGCCGGAGACGGAGACACCGCCGAATCTCTTATCGGGGACAGCGGTAATTACGATCTGGTGTTACTGGACTGGATGATTCCGGGTAAATACGACGGGCCAGCCCTGATAGCGTTGTGGCGCAAACGCGGCGAGCAGGTACCAATCCTGATGTTGACGGCCAAGACAGCGATCGGGAGCCGTGTACAGGGGTTAGACGTTGGAGCCGACGATTATCTCCCTAAGCCTTTCAGCTACGACGAGCTACTGGCTAGAATCCGGTCATTACTCCGTCGTCCGAGAGCCCACAGCGGAAACATTTTAAAAGCCAGCGGGCTGGAACTAGATGTTGTGGCTAAAAATGTTACTTACAACGGACAGTTAATACACTTAACCGCCAAGGAATTTCAGCTTTTAGAATACTTGCTGCGTCATAAAAGTGAGGTTGTCAGCAAAGAACAATTACTCGATCATGTTTGGAGCGACGAAACCCGCGTTCAACACAACACCGTCGAAACCTTTGTAGCCAATTTGCGTAAGAAGGTCGGCCCCGGTGAAAAAGTCATTCAAACCGTCCGGGGTTACGGCTATAAGATTGTATAAGGTGTTATGAGTAGCTTGATATCGTTCTTGAAACGAACCTGGCACGGCCTGGTCGGTACCTCTTCGCGCGATAATCCGGGATTGTTCCATTCAGCTCGCCTGAAGTTAACCGGCTTCTATCTGGCGATAATTATAGTTTTTAGCCTTTGCCTGACGCTCAGCATTCGCGAACTGGCCGAAAGGGAAATAATCCGGGCCGGAGGGCTAGAACGCGGGGCAGTACATAGTCTCTTGTTCAACTATTATTCTGTTCCCCCTCAACCCGACTCAACTTTCGACCGCTTTCAGAATGCCCAAAATAATAATATTAGGGACCGGCTGAATGTTGATGTTCTGTTAGTTAACTTGTTTGCGCTAGTGGGCGGCGGCATCCTGAGCTACTGGTATGCCGGTAGAACGTTAAGACCTATCGAAGAAGCCCACGAGGCGCAGGCGCGCTTTGCGGCCGACGCCAGCCATGAGCTCCGCACCCCGTTAGCCAGCCTGAAAGTCGAGAACGAAGTATTTCTCCGACAAAAGTCCTTTAAACCGGAGGAGGCCAGGGAGCTTATTAACAGTAATCTGGAGGAGGTGGACCGACTAGAGCATCTTGCCACAAACCTGCTCTCGCTTACTCAGGTCGGTCAGGCACCTCTCAAACTAACCCGGCTCAGTATGTCTAGGGTTGTAGAAACCGCCGTTCAATTAGCCGAGAAACAAGCTAACAAGCGTCAGGTTAAGTTCAAAACAAATATCAGCGATATGGAAGTTATTGGGAATAGCGATGGTCTTGTACAACTAAGCGGACTAATCATTGATAACGCCATAAAATACGGTCCAGTAAGCGGTACTATCCATATCGATGGTGTCGTAGATAATGGGAAATATCACCTGAGTATCCGCGACGAGGGCGAGGGGATAAATAAGGCGGACCTGCCCCATATTTTCGAGAAACTCTACCGAGGTGATAAAGCTCGTTCCGCCGCCACTCCCGGCTATGGTCTAGGCTTATCACTGGCGCAGGAATTGGCCAAAGCCAACAAAGCGACTATCGCCGTACGAAACTACCCTGAAGGGGGCGCACAGTTTGTGCTGAGTTTAGGATTGGCCAAATCCTAAACCAGAGTTCGGACAGTCTTTCTGCAACCATTGACTTGTCTGTGCGTCCAACCATAGTATTAGAGTATGTTTAGTTATCTATATTTTTTGGCTACGGAAACGGGCAAGAGTAACGTAACATCTTTAGCCAACACCGGCTTCATTGTTGCCGCCGCCGTGACCGTCTCTTCTTTAATAATTTTAGTTGCACTAATCGTTCGTATCGCCCGTAAAGGTAAAACTAAACCCAAAGAACCTCCTGAATCCGGTACCTCTTAGCGGTGCAGGGAATTTACAAAAGACTGACTCAGATTGCTATTAAGCCACCAGAGTAAGGCCACGCTAAGCAGAAAAAGACCCAGTAATATCCAGAACTTCGTCTTGTCGCTCATGTCGTCCCCGCTTTCTTTGTCCCGCTGAGAAGAGCCGTGACCACTAATCTTTGGGTGGGGTTCCAGGTGGGGGTACAGGTATATAGAGTCAATTCGGCTTGTTTTGTTTGGTTCAAGATAGCGACGTCATTTGGCTGGACGCTAGCTACTGATGTTGTCCGGTATACGTACTCTGTGCCATTCCAAAAGACGGCTATATAGTCTCCGACCTTTACCTGGTTCAACTCGTAGAATATTCCTCTCGGGTTGCTGTATGTAAATCGGTGCCCGATCAAGATCGTGTTTCCTCCTTTGTCCGGTGTGCTGCCCAAAGGCCATCTCCAAACTCCTTGATCAAGAGTATTATATTCGGTACGAGTCGGTCCCTCCAATATTGGCGTTTCCAGCAACATGGCAGGTACAATCAGCGTATTGCCAACAGGCACTGCAACTCCAGATGATTGTTTGGCTCCCTTAGACGGCAAGTTAACCTGATTGGACAGCTGGCTGAGACGCGAGGTATGGTTCTTTTCCCACCAGAAAATAACAGCTGGCGCTAACGGAGCCAGTATTATATAGACGTTTATTAATACAATGCCGCCCAGCAGAATGTTATTAACTAGTGACAGTTTGATTTTGGGCATAGTTTTAATTGTATCAGCCTGGACCATTACTTTTCTTTTAGGATAATCTGTTTCCCTGATATAATTTGTCTGCACGCGCCCGTAGCTCAGCGGATTAGAGTATCTGGCTTCGAACCAGAGGGTCGCAGGTTCGAATCCTGCCGGGCGTACCATCAAGGCTTTTGTAGTGATAAACCCTGTTTCAATAGTTCTAATTTTTAACAATTACGATCGACACAGAACATTTACTTCTTTGAATTGGTTCGAATCCTGCTAGGACAATTACCAGAATATTTATATTTAAACATCCGACTCCATATTAGTAGCCTGAAGTTTAGGAGATAGCATTTTTGGTAGCTCAGCTAGTTGTCTTGGGGCCCCTGACTTTCCCAACCCCCTAATATTTTCCATGCCTTAACAGGTTATTCAAGTTACTTTTCGGGACACTAATAGCCTACAATAGGGGTAATGGCGTTTATTCGTAAGGTGAAGACCAAGAGTGGAGCGACTGCTGTGCAGATTGCCCATAAAACTCACAGCCAGATTTCTCGTATTGAGCACATTGGTAGTGCTCACAATGACCGTGATCTTGCCTTACTACTGGCTCTGGCTAAACAGCGCATGCTTGGTTCACAGCAAGCCCTGTTCGACGATCCTCAGCCTCCAACGGTACGCATCAGGCGATCGGTGTCTACTGTCTTGTTCGATGCATTGATGGAACAATACAACAAGCTTGGCTTTGATGGCTTAGGTAATCCGGATTTCGCCTATTTGTGTATAGCCCGACTCGTCGAACCAACATCGAAACTGGATAGTATACGTGTCCTGAATGGTCTCGGCATTACGGGCTTAAGCAAGTCCGGGCTACATCGTTGCCTTAAGTTGATCATCGCCAATAACTACCGGGATAAACTAGCTAAACTGTGCTTTGCTCACGCCAGTCAAGGTGCCGGTATCACGCTGGTACTATACGACGTTACCACTCTGTACTTTGAAGTCCAAAAAGAGGACGACTACCGTAAACCAGGTATGAGCAAGGAACGCCGGTTGGAGCCACAAATTGTCGTCGGACTGTTAGTTGACCAGCATGGCTTCCCACTAGAGATTCATAGCTTTGAGGGCAACAAAGCTGAAACCAAGACTATCCTGCCAGTTGTCGAGGCCTTCAGACAACGCCATGGCCTTATTGGCATTACCGTTGTCGCTGATGCTGGTATGTTAAGCCAGGATAATCTACAAGCTTTAGCTGACGCGGGCTATACCTACATCGTGGGCAGCAAACTGTACAAGATACCCTGCGGTGTAGCTGAGTACCAGAAAAAGGATAAGGAATTAACTGATGGCCAGATCATGACTGCCAAAACAGCTGTAGCGGGCCAACGCATTATCTACCAGTACCGACAGAAGCGAGCAGTGCTTGATCTTCGTAACATTGAAAAACAGATCGAGAAAGCTGAGAAGATCATCAAGGGCACAACCGTGGCCAAGAAAGCCAAGTTTCTGTCTGTCACCACCAAGCAGAAACAACTGAACCAAGACCTGATCGACAAGGCGAAAACCCTGGCTGGCATTAAAGGCTATGTCACCAACTTACCAACGACTGAAGCCAGTAACGCAAAAGTCATCGCTTATTACCACCAGTTATGGCGGGTTGAACAATCCTTCCGGATGAGTAAGCATGACTTACGAGCCAGACCAATCTTCCACAGAACACAAGATGCTATTGAGGCTCACCTAACGGTCGTTATGGCAGCACTGGCTATTGGCAGGACGATTGAGTACAAGACTGGCCTGAGTCTCAAACGAGTAGTCAGAACTCTGGAGCCACTTCGAAGCGGTACCATTACGCTGAACGGCGAAGAGTATCCGGCAGAGGCTGAAATTCCAACAGCAGTAACACCCCTGTTACGAAAACTACGATCGGGGCACTAATTTGGGAAACTCAGGTATTAGTAGCCTGAAGTTTAGGAGATAGCATTTTTGGTAGCTCAGCTAGTTGTCTTGGGGCCAAATAGCCACTTTCGCTGGGACTGTCAATAGTTATGTGTAAACTCCATGGATTAATTGTGGTACTGTACAACTTTAGTGTGTAAACATAACCTTGTTGGGTAGTTAAAACGTACAATAGTTATTGCAAATATTAACTAAACAACGAAAGGTTGAATTGTATGTCAACTACCCAAATTAACTCTAACAAAAGAATTAAGAAATTGCCCGTCTTTGAAGACGAAAAAGATCTGCTTTCGTTCCTTGAGCGAAGCCTGACAGATAATCTGAAGCAATTTATCCGAGTTAGTGTTTCTGAGGCGACCCCGTTATGCTAGACAGGTTGTCTATGAGATCTCATGAGTCAACAGATGTGCAGAAAACTAAGCGGGCGTTAGCCCGCTGCGGTTCAACTTACAGCTTTTAGATAAACTTTTTAGTAAAGATAGGCTACTCTGTTTAAAGTAGGAGGAGGTTAGTTAGATTATGGCTCAGTATGTAGACAAGAAAACCA
>JAJZNU010000013.1 GCA_021811625.1 bacterium | reverse complement strand
GTGCTAGAACCATGGAAGTATTACTCAGTGTCTGTCAATCCCTATATAACCGTGACCAAAACAACTTCCTGCCCGAACTGCATAAACTGGCTCTGCAGGCCTAAAGCCACACTTAGACGGCAGTTACTGACCCATTTTTTTACTAACTGATACGCATAGGATATAATAATGGTAGTCTTTAAATTAATTGTCGGTAGATGTTCGCCGTTTCAGACGTTTTGTGGCGACTGCTATGATCACCGTTAAATAAGTAGAGCAGGAGGCTCTTCCAGTGACCGGTTCTAAAAGATCAACCACCAGATTGACGCTGGCATTTTATTGGCAGCATCTTCGCGCCTATCCGGGTAGCGTTGCCGCTATTGCGACTGCCTTGCCGCTGACCGTGCTATTCGAGCAATACTTGCCCCCCATTATCCTTGCCGGGGTATTGAATCGCCTGGCGGCCGGCGATTTTAAACATGGACAGGTTTGGGCCAGTTTTGGCCCGAGCCTGATAGGCTATGGACTGTTATTGCTGCTTGGAGGTCTGGGTTGGCGAGTCGTTGACGCTTTCGACTGGCGGCTTGAAGCTAACGTTGAGAGAGATATAGCCAACCAGGTTTACAATCACCTCATTGACCAAAGTGCCAACTTTCATGCCAACCGTTTTGGCGGGTCGTTGGTCTCTCAAACCAACAAACTGATGGGCAGCTATATACGTTTTGCCGATACGACCGTCTTTCAAGTGATGACTCTGGTATCGAGTCTGTTGTTTACGGCGGTCATTCTGGCCGGCAGAGCGCCTTTATTCGTCGTTATCTTGCTTAGCCTGTCCTTCTTTTTCATTACCAGCAGTTTGTTCGTCACCCGCCGCGTCCGAACCTTAAGCGCCAAACAAGCTGCCGACGAAAGTAAACAGACCGGCTACCTAGCCGACAGCGTCAGCAACATTATGGCTATTAAAAGCTTTGCAGCCGGCCGCTTCGAGAAACGACAGTTCCGTAAACGAGCCGAGGTCACCCGGGAAGATGTTATGCAAGTTATGCGGGCCAGTCAAAAGCAGAACGCCTATTTTTCGTTGTTTACCAAACTACTGTCCGCCATGGCGCTAATAATGGCGGTTGTCGGCGTGGTGGTATATAAGGCTAATGTAGCCACGGCCTTTTTAATATTCAGCTACACCAGCAGTCTAGTTTCGCAGCTTTGGACATTTTGTAACAACAGTCTTAGGAACTATAACCGTTCCTTCGGCGACGCCAGTGATATGGTGCAAATTCTTCAAATCGAACCGGAGATAAAAGATCCCGCAAATCCCGAACGATTGAGGATTAAAAAAGGCCGGATTGAATTTAAGGATGTCGTTTTCGCTCACGAAGGCGCTGCCGACTCCCTATTCTCAGGTCTTAACCTCACGGTGCGGCCGGGAGAAAAAATAGGGCTGGTCGGGCATTCGGGATCGGGTAAAACCACATTCACGCGCTTGCTGTTACGGTTTAGCGACATCGACAGTGGTGAGATTCTAATCGATGGACAAAATATTGCTCGCATCACCCAGGATGATTTACGGAAAAGTATCGCTTATGTCCCCCAGGAACCGATCATGTTCCATCGGAGTCTTCGCGAGAATATCCTCTACGGTCGTCAGGACGCTAGCGAAGAAGACGTCTTAAAGGCCGCTCAAGATGCCCATGCCGATGAATTTATCGCCGAATTACCTAATGGTTATGACACTCTGGTTGGCGAGCGAGGAATTAAGCTTTCGGGAGGCCAAAGGCAAAGAATAGCCATCGCCCGGGCCATGATAAAAAACGCCCCGATTATCTTACTCGATGAAGCTACTAGCGCCCTGGATTCCGAGAGCGAGATATTGATTCAAGATGCTCTTTGGAAGCTAATGAAAGGGCGCACCGCAATCGTCATAGCCCACCGGCTGAGTACCGTACAGAAGATGGACCGAATCGTGGTTATGGACAGCGGCAACATTGTTGAAGAAGGAACCCATAAAGAGCTAGTCCATCAAGAGGCGGGAATTTACGCTAAATTGTGGGCCCATCAGTCAGGCGGCTTCATAGAAGACTAAAGCTGCGGCGATAATTTGCCGTATTTTGCTTGTTTTCAGGTTATTCTTTAGGGGGCGTCTCGGCGTCTGAGCCAGATGCTGATTCCTCAGCCGGACCCTCGGCCGTTTCGGCGGTTGAGGCGGGCTCTTCAGGCTCGGCATCACCTCCGGCGGCGTCATTGGCTGCGGCCAGAGCGCTGGGTTCATAAACAGTCGCAATGGCATGCTCGGGCTCGGTCAGGATCACAACTCCGGCAGGAGCCACAATATCGGCTACGGTTAGCTTGTCGCCGATCTCAACCAGTCCCGAAGCGTCGACTATTAACTCATCGGGCAGACTGCTAGCTAAGGCTTCGACTTCGACACTGTCTAGCTGGTTGATAACGATCAGGCTAGCCCTTTCGGCGGGGATGTCTTCACTCAGTCTTACCGGAATCTCGGTCGTGACTCTTTCGTCAGCCTGAACCGCACCAAAAACGATATGGTCAAGAAGATTTGTTTTTGGATTAAATTCGGCGTTCTTGATAAGTGCGGTATAGGTTTTATTGCCGACCTTTAACTTCAACGGGTGATGCTTCCCGGCCGTCCGGTAAGCCTTGTGGACGTCGTTATATTTGCCCATGACCGGCACCGATGTCTTGCCGTGGTCGTGGATTACTCCCGGAATCAAACCATCGCGGCGCAGCTGGTGAACCGCCTTACCGAGGGTTTGTCGGGTATCTAGGGTTAAATTAACATCTTCAGACATAGTCTATTCTATCTCTCCTTCGCTACTACTTTTCACTTATTTTAAGTCAATTATACAGTAGTTCTGCAGTTTTTAGTAGACATGCTGGTGAATAATTAGTAAGCTTACGTAGAGCATGTTTAATCCATCTCATCTTATTGAAAGCGGCGGCCTGGCTCTTATCACCCTCATAATCTTTGCCGAGTCCGGCATGATGCTGGGGTTTTTCCTCCCTGGAGACACACTTCTCATCAGCGCCGGAGTTTTCGCCGCTCAGGGCAAGCTATCTTTGGCCGCATTACTTATCCTGGTCTCTCTGGCCGCAATTGCCGGAGACAACACCGGCTACCACATCGGACGCACTGTTGGTCCGCGTCTATTTAAAAAACGTGACGGGTTAATTTTTCGTCACGCTTACGTCGAGCAATCGGAGAAGTTTTTCGAGCGTTTTGGTAGCAAAACCATGCTGATAGCGCACTTTATTCCGGTTATTCGAACTTTTACGCCGATTGTGGCCGGCGTCGGTAAGATGTCCAGGGCTCGTTTTGCCTTTTTTGACGCCATCGGGGATTGTGCTTGGGCGATTTTGGTAACGATGCTCGGATACTGGTTCGGCAGCAAGATCCCCAACATCGATCACTACATTCTGCTGGCCGTAATTTTAGCCACTATTTTCAGCTTCGGACCACTGGTTTACCACGTCATAAAGGCTGTGCTTGAGAAACGGCGACAACCGCTAGACAAATAAGTGCTTCAAGAATTGGCCGGTGTAACTGGTTTTCACTAAAGCCACTTGTTCAGGAGTCCCCTGGGCAACTATCTGGCCGCCGGCATCACCTCCCTCGGGCCCCATATCAATCAGCCAATCGGCATTTTTAATTACGTCAAGGTTATGCTCGATGACAACCATGCTGTTACCGGCATCAACGAGAGCATGTAAGACATGCAACAGCTTGTTGACGTCGGCCATGTGCAATCCGGTGGTCGGTTCATCAAGAATATATAGAGTGCGCCCGGTCGGACGTCTCGACAACTCACTGGCCAGTTTAATTCTTTGGGCCTCTCCGCCGGAAAGCTGAGTTGCCGGTTGACCTAGAGTAATATAACCTAAGCCGACATCAACCAAAGTCTGCAGTTTTCGGGAGATTGCCGGAATGTTGGCGAAGAATTCCAGACCTTGCTCGCAGGTCATCTCCAGGACATCGGAAATGGTCTTGCCCTTATAGTGGATCTCTAAAGCTTCCCGGTTATATCGTTTGCCATGACAAACCTCGCAGGGTACATAAACGTCCGGTAGAAAATGCATCTCTATTTTAATGATGCCATCACCGGCACAGTTTTCACAGCGGCCCCCCTTGACGTTAAAGCTGAATCTACCGGCCCCGTAGCCGCGAAGCCGGGATTCCGGTAGTTGAGCGAACAAGTCCCGGATCGGTGTAAACATACCGGTATAAGTGGCCGGGTTGGACCGCGGTGTACGACCAATCGGCGACTGATCGATAATGATGGCCTTGTCTAGCTCTTTAATATTCTCAATGTCGTCGTGGCGCCCGGATACCGTTGAAGCTCGATGGAGCCTGGCCAGCAACTCTTTGGCTAAAATATCGTTGATGAGGGAGGATTTACCCGAGCCGGAGACGCCGCTGACCACCACGAGTTTCCCTAATGGAATGCTAACGTCAATATTCTTAAGATTATTCTCGCGGGCACCACGGATGACCAGCGACCGTCCAGTACCCGGTCGTCTTTTCTTGGGCACCGGAATAGATAAATCGCCCCTTAGATACCGGGCGGTAATGCTGTCTTTAACTTTCATAACCTCTTCCGGAGTGCCGCTAGCTACCACTTCGCCTCCGTGTATGCCAGCCCCTGGCCCGATGTCGAGGAGATAGTCGGCGGTCCTGATGGTCTCTTCGTCATGCTCGACTACGATAACGCTATTGCCTATATCTCTTAACGATTTAAGGGTCCTAAGCAACCGGGCGTTATCTCGCTGATGCAGCCCGATACTGGGTTCGTCCAGAACGTACAGCACCCCCATTAGCCCCGAACCGATCTGCGTAGCCAGCCTGATTCGTTGAGCTTCACCGCCGCTGAGCGACTTGGCGCCACGCAGCAGGGTCAGATAATTTAGCCCGACATCTTGAAGAAATTTCAATCTGGCGCCGATTTCCTTGAGTATCTGATGAGCGATGTGCGTGTCTCTCTCGCCCAGTTTAAGCGAAGCAAGAAAGTCGACGGCCTCATCTATAGACATTTCACAAATCGCCATAATGGACTTGTCGGCAACGGTCACGGCCAATATCTCGGGTTTCAAACGAAGCCCCTTGCAAGCATAGCAAGGCTTTTCCTGCATAAACCTCTCTATATCTCGGCGGATAAAATCACTTTCGGTTTCCCGGTGACGTCTCTCCAGGTTGGATACCACGCCTTCGTAAGTAGTTTCGAATGAGCGACCAAGACCCAAACTTATCCGGTAAGTTTCTTTGCCGGTGCCATACATTATTCTTTGAATGTCTTCTTCTTTGAGTTCAGCGGTCGGCACCGTTAGTGAAAACCCGTAGCGATCAGCCACGGCTTGAAGTTTTTTCATATACCAGTTATCGACGTTAACCCGGTTGTAGGGACGAATAGCCCCCTCAGCAATAGTCAGACGGCCATTGGGCATGACCAGCTCGGGATCCACCTCGAGACGCGATCCCAGGCCCGTACAGACGGGGCAGGCGCCGTGGGGAGAGTTAAAGCTGAATGTTCGCGGCTCCAGCTCGGGAATGGCGACTTCGGGGTGATCGACGCAGGCGTACATCAGGCTATAACTTGTGAGTTCCCCACTATCGGCATTTAGAACGCCGGCTTTACCGCCAGCCACCTCCAGGGCCTGCTCAATGCTTTGCGCCAAACGCGACCGATCTTCCTCGTTAATCACCAAGCGGTCAACAACTATTTCGATGCTGTGTTTAAAGTTCTTGTCGAGCACTGGAAATTCATCTAAAGCGTAAACTACGCCATCCACCCGGGCACGAGCGAATCCGGCCCGCTGATATTGCTCGGGTATGTGTTCGAAGGCACCTTTCTTATCTATCACAACAGGGGCCAGGATCATGAGGCGCGTGCCGGCCGGCATTGCCGATACTTGTTCAACAATATTAGCCGCTGTCTGTTGTTTGACCGGTTTACCACATATTGGACAATGGGGGATGCCAATACGCGCGAATAACAGCCGCAGATAGTCATAAATCTCCGTTACCGTCGCCACGGTGCTTCTGGGGTTACGGCTGGTGGATTTTTGGTCGATAGATATCGCCGGACTTAACCCGTCGATCTGATCAACGTCTGGTTTCTCCATTAACCCTAAAAATTGACGGGCGTAAGCACTGAGACTCTCTACATACCGTCGCTGCCCTTCGGCATAAATAGTGTCAAAGGCTAGCGATGACTTGCCCGATCCCGATAGACCGGTTATAACAACCAGTTTCTGGCGCGGAATCTCGACGCTAATATCTTTTAGATTGTGCTCCCGGGCTCCACGAACTACGATTTTTTCCGCCATAAGTTGGGATATTGTACTCCAAAAATGGATAAAAATCTATGGCCATCAGGAATGAAATCTTCTGTACGCAGATATGTTTTATAGCAAAGGCTCACCGGTAAAACTATCTTTTGCTAGTAACCGATTCCATCTCCCCTAATATGTCATCGAGAAACTCCAGTTCAGCCATGGTGGGTTACTGGTTAAAGCGAGTGATTACTTTACCCTCAACGGTGATATTAAACAACGGTTCGATTGGTTGTTGAAGCCAACCATGTTCTCCGGAGTCGCTAAACTCTAGGGCAGTGGAGACCCAGGCATGTGCAAATAAAGGCCCGCAAAGCCCGGGCAATACATGCTCAAAAACAGGCTGTCGGTTGTTGGTTTGATCGACTATACCAAATGGATATATAACGATATCCGGGTGATCGCCGTCTCTAGCCCGTAAATGATAGGCAGCAACATCTCTAGCCACAACTTCTTTAAAGCCAACACCACCGCTATTCGCGACAAACATAGGGGACGCTCCTCCAATAACAGATAGTGAATGTCCATGCTCCGTCTCACCCCCTTGGAGGTCCCTGATAATGCTCTCGATCCTGGCTCGAGGGTTCGGACGACCGCCTCTCATCTCCCTCAAGTCATCTTGGGACCACGTACTACTCATTTCAACTAATGTACCGAGGTTTCAAATACATTTGGTTTGGTCATACAATTCTCCTAACTATGCTCTAAGACTATGCCCGGTGCTATACATAATCAAGTAAGGAAGTCTGATGCCCTAGTGGCGCATCGCAATTTTTTCTACTCGTACTGGCCCTTGCCACCACCGATAACCCTGTCGGCCTGAGCTTCGGACATTGGAATTGACGCAGGAATACAAACTCCTGACGGGATGAGCAAATTGGGATTGTCTCCCTGCCCTCGACTGATGTGCTCGGTATAGACATCACCGAAAGTGACACGTAATGTCCGAAGGGGCGCCGTACCAACAGCCGGTATATTAAAATCGCTGAGGACCCTATTAATAACCTCCAGGTCTTCGATCACCGCTGAATTGTCGCCCAATAACGCCCTGAAGCCAAGCTTGGCAACAGGCTCCCAAGTTCTCCCGAATTTGACACCGAAAAGACCGATTCCATCAGTGGACAGATCAATTTTGGAAGGTCTGCATCGTAACTCGTCGTCGATTGCGGCGGAAAGCTCTCTTTCGTCGATGGCGCGTTGATCATTCGCCGTCATACGCTGGCGTAGCCTGTCGAATTCAGCGCCCCCTAATAACGTTAGCGACATAGATCCGAGGGAGCGCGTCATTCCGGCCCCGGCTATTGCTCTCCCAACTCTGTCTGAAAAATTTCGCAGATTGTTGTTCATAGGTTCGACGTCCCGCCAAGCTCTTACAGTATTCCTAACTACCGCTGGGGATCGCCGCGCGCTTTTCATCATTGTCCTTATTCTACGCCAGCCAATTAATCTAGGGAAGGCATAAGCAGTAATATAATATTATTGATTATTAGACTACTATGGTATATATTCATGCTTAATAGATAGTTAAGAGGTTATTTTAGGAGTTATGGACAGCTTAATTGTTCTGGGACTTATTCCCGGGACTCATATTCAAATCACCTTCGCCGCCTGGGTCATAAGCGTGGTCGGTTTAAGCGTTTGGTTAGTTCTACGGTTTATTCGTAGTCGTCACTTTATCCGGACAGCCTTGCTGGTGGTTGCCTTTTCTCGGTTTAGCCGTCGCCTGCAGGTATAATGCTCTCGGCGTATAGTTTTAGGTCCTCAATTATAGATTGGTCACGACTAGAGGTACGCGTAGTAGCGGCTAGTTGAAGCGCCGAACCGAATTTTGCCGCTCGGCTATAGCTGCCACCGTCGGTAAACTTATGCCAGCGGTAATTCTCCCATTCTCGCCGTTCTTCGTCGGATAACAAGCTGCGGTAGTTGCGCGCTTTATATAAAGGCAAAAGGAGATTCAGCCTTTTATCCTGGAATTTGACGTTTGCCGGATTAAAAGCCGTTGCTTCACTGTCTCTGACTTTAGCCATGCCGGATTTGTCTTGATCTGAAAAAAAGCCATCATAGAGCTGAGCATCGACGGGTTCAGAGCTCGCTCTGCTCCTAAAATCGCGTTTTTTGTCCATAATTTCTGTGGCCAACTCAAGCTTGGCCGAAAACTCGGGAAATTTATCCAGCTTCAGCCGGTTAGACTCGATTACTTCTTTGTCCAAGCTAAGCCGTTCATACCCGGCACTGTCGAGCACACCCAGCGGAGCAATGGCCGGGCAACGGTTAAATTGGAGGGTTTTCACCGGCAAACGCGCCCCGGTATCATCTTTGGGGCGCCACGACCAGGCTTCGGCCAGTTGTTCGGGACTCATGGTTGCAAATTCCTCCGGATCATGACGTAGGTCGTATACTAGTACGCCACCGTCGCGGTTCGGATTTTTCGCGATCGCTATTACGACGGTCGTTTTCTCATACTCCGAAGGATACTTACCGCTGGTATAAACAAATGGCTTGCCGCTACTGGCCAGTGCCGAGATCTTCTTCTTGTCTCGCAGCTCCAGGAGGTAATCGAAGAGCTTAGGCTGCTTCGAACGAATCAACCGCGCTAAGCCGATCGTCGCCTCGACATCGCTAAGGGCATCATGAGCCGATATATGATCAAGCTTATTTGCGGCCGACAGATCAGTTAGACGGTTAGCTGGGGTGCCGTCACTGCCTTTTGGCCAGACGATACCCTCCGGTCGTAGCGCTCTGGTCATCCGTGTAACGTCGAGCATGTCCCAACGGCTACGGTTATCACGCCATTGCCACTCGTAAGGGTCATAAAAGTTGCGATAGTTGATAAAGCGCATGAACTCATCGTCAAATCTCACCGAGTTGAAGCCGGTAAAAATGGTACCGGGCAGGGCAATCTGGTCGTAGAAAAGCTTTAAAAAGTCGGCTTCACTTATCCCCTCTTCGTTCGTTCGCTGCGGGGTAATGCCGGTTAAGAGAATGGCCGAAGGATCTGGTAAGACGTCATCGGTAAGCTTAATGAGAACGTTGACCGGTTCACCGATAGGATGGAGCTCCTTGTCCGTTCGCTGGCCGGCAAACTGCATAATACGCGCTTCTTTAGGATTAAAACCGCTAGTTTCCAGGTCGTAGAAGAAAAAACTCCAATCCATAGGTCAAAGCGTGAACTTTAAAATGTCTCCGATGCTAACCACCGACCCTGCAACCGCACCCTGGCGCGCCAGTTCATGCTCAATACCCATTTTCCGCATGATATCTTTCAGGCGCCTGATGGCCGGTTCGCTGCGAGGATCAGAACGAAGAGCGAATTTTTCGATTTTTTTACCGTTCACCACAAAAACATCAGCCTCTTTGCTTACCTTGAAGGAAGATCCGTCGTCATCAAGCGTAAGGACGGGGATACCAACGTCCTCACTCTTGGCTACCTCGTCCCGGGCTTTTCGGGCGATATTTACTAATTTGGCGACGTGTTTCAAAAGCTCGCCTACGCCTTGAGAAGATTTTGCCGAGATAGCCATTATATCGTTGCTGTTCGGGACCACCGATTTTAATTGGGCGGTAAGATCGTTAATCATATCGGCGTCTAGTCCCTCAACCTTATTGAGCACCACCACCTGGGGGCGCTCACTCAAATCTACTCGATAAGATCTTAGCTCGCGTTCGATCGTCTGGTATGCTTTAACAACATCGTCTACATAGGCATCTATTAGATGGATGATGACCAGAGTTCTTTCAATGTGACGCAAGAATTCGTCGCCAAGTCCCTTTCCTTGAGCCGCGCCCTCAATTAGACCCGGAATGTCGGCAATGAGCAGGCTAGGACCGTTTCCGACATCGGCTACTCCGAGGTTAGGCGTCAGAGTAGTAAACGGGTAATCGGCAATCTCGGGACGGGCCGCCGATACCACGCTAAGAAAGGTCGATTTGCCGGCGTTGGGTAATCCGACCAATCCGACATCGGCAATAATTTTCAGTTCTAAATTAACCGTCAATTTTTCGCCCGGTTCACCTTTCTCGGCGAACTTGGGAGCTTGACGTACGGAACTCACAAAATGGGCGTTTCCAAAACCCCCGTCACCGCCCTTGGCTATAACCGCTCTATCACCGTTATTAACTAAATCGGCCAGTTCATTGCCCGCCTCATCGACTATTGTTGTCCCGCTCGGCACGGTAATTATGAGGTCGGAAGCGCTTTTCCCGTGCTGACGACGTCTGCTACCGGGCTCACCGTCCTCCGCCTTTAAGCTTTTTTTGTATCTGAAACTGGCCAGAGTGTTTTCGTTGTTGCTGGCCACGAATATGACGCTGCCGCCACGACCGCCATCGCCACCGTCAGGACCGCCATGGTCAATATACTTCTCATGGCGAAAACTAACACAGCCGTTTCCACCCCGACCTGCTTCAATATCTACCTGCGCCTTATCTACGAAATTCATTATATCTATAAGTCTATATCTTTTCGTTGTTCCGTAACAGGTTCAATATTTTTTAAGTACAGCCAATAATTATGTTAATTGATCGTAGTAACAGAGGTTTTTGTTAACTCCCGATAGACAGAGCCACCGAAACAGGTTGGTTCTAGTGGCTGATGTAGTTCTGGAACGTTGATGCCGGCACCCATGTACTTTGGCCAATTCTTCCCCATCCGGCTAATCCGTTCATGTCCTTGTACTCGATCTCACTTCCATCCGCTGATACGCCGTCAACAATGGCCACGTGGCCTTGCCCGCCGGCTGCGTAGGGTGTTTGGGCGATCGAACCGATGGTCGGCGTCTGACTAACATTCCAGCCACTCAAACGGGCGTAATATGCCCAGCTGCTGGCATTACCCCAGTTATCCGGTACGGCCACTTGATTAGCGACGTACCATGTACAGAAACCGTAGTCATAACCATTAAATCCGTAACTAGCTACGAAGCTGTAAACAGGGGCAGCTGGTTGTTGACCGTTTGGTATGACGATCTGTTCACCGGGAGTTAAACCGGTAAGTTCGGCATCGTTAAACTCAATGATCAACTGGGCATTGGAGCTGTACTTCTGAGCTAAAGACGCCGGGGTGTCGCCGCTTTTAACCGTATAAACTATACCGTTCACCGGAGGAATGGTTAGTTTTGTCCCCACCGGCGGAGTATCGGTAACCAGGTCGTTCGACCATTTTATACTATTGGATGTAACGTTAAACTTCACAGCCAAAGATCCAACAGTGTCGCCGGGCTGGACTATATACGTTTTAATATCTTCTCGGCTCTTTAGGGCGGTAGCCACTACCTGTGGCTCCGCAGCGATGGTGCTCTCGGCAGGGGGGACGGCAAGCTGTGCGCTGACAGTTTCAGCCTGGTTACGAATCGCCGTCGCCTCCGGGAGATTAGCCAGCGAGGATAGTGACGCGGCAATATCCGCCGACGTAAGCTGATCAAGCGATGCCGTAGTCGGCTGCGATGTTCCTAAATTGGCCGCCGCCGGCGAGCTGGTGCTGTCCGAGTTCCAGTGAATGACTATCAAAGCCACAACGAAAAGAACCAAGACGTTAACGGCCACCAAACCCCAACGAATAACTAGGCGGCGGGTTGACTGCTTCTTGAGCCGTTGTTGCCAGTGGCGAACGTGTCCATTGGAATGAACCAGTTCCAACCCAGCCTCGGCTACTTGTGATGCACTACGAATCTTAATGCCTCCGGTACCGTTCTCTATGCCCTTTGCCTAATCCTTCAGATATGCCGCTACATAACACTACGGCGGCGCGGGCTTTCAGTATAAGTTTTTAAGAATTCTAATTAGAGTAAAATGCAGCGAAGTTTGTATCTTAAACATTCATTTCCGGCATTCGCGCATGTATTTAGATTTTAGCAAACTGACCCCCTATTTTACAAGTCCACCAATGAGTTCTAACAGATACAAGGCAATCGCAGAGTTTGGTTCACTAATGGATTTTACTGCGAGCAAAGAACGTGACAATAGGCGTTGGTATCGGCCTGGTGCTGCTGAGCCGTCTGTTCGAAATAAGTAGTGCCATTATCTCCGGTCACAAAGTATAACCAGTTGGTATTGGCGGGGTGGGCAACAGCATTCAACGCCTGGGCATTTACATTGCTGATCGGCGTAGGCGGTAAGCCGGTGTGCAGCAAGGTGTTATACGGAGAGTTATAGGTGAGGCTGGGAGTCTGACCGGCCACTATTGCTCCGTATAATGCCGTGACGTCCGAGCCCAGGGGCATATTGAGCTTTAATCTCGATAGAAACACTTGGGCGGCTTGGGCTTGATCAGATGGCTTGGAGACCTCCTGTTCGACAATAGACGCCAGAGTGATTCCCTGATAGGTCGTCAGTCCTTCGGCGGCAAAAGCTGCTTGTAGCGACGGGGTGAGATGTTGACCCATTTCCACTAAGGATTCGCTGATTATTTGCGAGGGATTGGTATTGGCGTCTTTTTGGAAGGAGTCGGGATAAAGGAGTCCCTCGAGACTGGCATTGGCTGGTTTATCGGCCAATGCCGGCAGCGAGCTATACTGTGCCGGCTGAAGGGCAGCATCAACCGAAGCCGGCGAGAACCCATCATTGATTAGGGCAGAGCGAATCTGATCCAGGCGTTTGCCGGGCAGAATCGTTACCAGCTTTGTGGCTATTTTCCCCTGGGTGAGGGTATCGACAATACTCTTGACTCCCTGAGATGGCGTCAAAGCATAGGTACCGGCCTCTAGCTTATCCCGGACACCATCGGAGCGGACATACCATTCAAACGACCACGCGCTTTTAATAAGTTTATCATTGTGGAGGATGTCGGCAATGGCATTGACCGACGTACCACTTTTGATCGTGACGATTTGGCTTTTCTCGCTGTTACTTACCGGCTCCAAATTGTTGTCGTAGATCCTGTAGATAATAACGGTGGCAATAATTAGTAAAACAATAATGATTGAGGCGGCAACCGAGAACCATACCACCCGACGGCGCCGGCCGGTTATATATCTGGTTTTTGATTTAGAAACGTATTTAACCATCTTGCCCTCTACTCCTCATGACTACTCAGGTAATCCTCTAAGATGTACGTAGCCGCCAGAGCATCTATATCTCCCTTATTATACCTTCTCCTGCCGCCATCACGGCTTTTAAGTTCGTCTTCGGCTTTCAGCGAGGTGAGTGCCTCATCTTGAAAAACAATTTTTAGTCCAGTGGTTTTTAGCTTGTCTACGAAATCGTGAACATAACGGGTTTGTGAGGTCGATTGTCCATCAAGTCCTCGCGGAAGGCCGACGACTAAAGTGTTGGCATTGTGTTCGGCCGCCAGTTTGGTTATATCTGTAATTACTTCCGGGGAGTTAGTTATAGCAGTCAACGGGCCAGCCAGTTTGATGTCCAATCTGGCAATAGCCACGCCGATGCGTACCGTACCGACATCCAGCGATAGAATGTTGCTAGCCTGATCAGCCATAAATAATCATTATGAGCTTTTCTGTATCAGGACTGTTATTTTAGCAGTGGACTTGGGAACCGAGCTCACCCAGAACGGACTATAGTGTACCGTAACGCCGGTAACACCCGGAATGGCATTAATAGCGCTCTCCACATCACCTGTCTTCTTCCCAGCTATTTGCTGCTTGATGGAGGTAATATTTAGTTTTGGACCCACCGTTGCCGTCAGCTGCATCGCGACTTGCGCGCCGGAGGAGCCAGAATTACTAATGACATTAAAGGTAGCACTTCCGAGACCATTATCTATAATTCCCTGTTCCGACGTCTTTATTTGCTGATCAACCTGGGAGGATATAACCGAGTTGATGTCATTCTGACTGACTCCCAGCATCGTATATGTTGTTGTCTGGGTCACAGTAACCGTAGTGGCTTGATCTCCTACATTGGCGCTTTGGCTTATCTGGGGGGTGCCGGCATTAAATGTTGCCACGACCGGATAAAGCCCGGCTTGCTGGAGACTGGTCTCGAGGGCAGTTTTGACCGCAGAAGTATCGGGCGCCGTCAGCTTCTGAGTGGCATTGTTGATATCCGTCTGGGTAACTACCTGCACAACACTGTCTGTACCACCGCTCGCTGAGCCGTTGGCGGTTACATTAGAATAACCGGATACTGAAGCATTATTAATCGTGCCATTGAATGCACTGCCGCCGTTCTGAGCAGTAATATTCGTGGAATTATTGGCCGAGAAGTCGATACAATTAGGGTTAGTATTGTCCGGGGTTCCAAACTTAGAAAAGCTGGTACTTTGTTGAGTTATGTAAGTATGGCCTCCGGAACTAACACCCACACCTGAGGGTACGGGTGGAGGAGGGCTAAACGAAGGGCCACACTCTTGTGTAGTCATCGTTACCGAACCCGTGGCCACATTGCCATTGTTCTGCTGACCGGTGGTGTTGACTTGCTGGGAACTGGTTTTTTGAGTTGACTGGACGGTAGCCGGCAGAGTCATCTGGGTTAAGTCAAGAGCTTTGGCACCCGGAGACAGATTAAGTGTCGGATTTATACTAATACCGCTAGTTTTTGTCGCTATATCCACCGTGGCTTTAGGCAATATGGAATTAGCGATTACAAACCCGACAATTAAGATTATAAGCAGCAAAGCAGTCAATATCAGGCGGAGTCGGAACCTTTCAAAGTTTGGTACCTTCGGCCCTTTGTCCTTGGACTTCTTTTTCGTCTTAGGTTCGTCTTCGAGAGGCACAGCTTCAGACTCATCTGTTCCTTCTTCATTATCCAATTCGATGGCTTCGTCTTCGCTTGTATCTGTGGCCCGAGGAATGGGTATAGGGGTTAGTTCGGGTTTGGCTTTCTTGGGAGGCTGAGGGGGTTCTGAGGCATCCTTCTTGTCAGCGGCTAGCTCGCCAACCGGTTGGTCGGCAGCTTTTTTGGTATCGAAATCGTCTTTCATTGGCTCTCCGCTGTCAGCGACAATATCTTCTATTTCCGGTTCGATGTTACTGCTTAAAGCGGCAGGTATCTCTGGCTTAGTCTGAAGGGTCCGGGCGACATACAGTCCGATAGAGCTCGCCAGAGGAAGAAGACCAGCTTCAGAAGTTATTAGGACAACTCTTTTCTTGGCAGAGTCCGAGGCTTTTTTCAAAAGCTTCATATTGACACTGCTCTGAAGCATAGTCGCTCGCTTAGGAAGGACCAGCGCAACTATTGGCGCCTGAGCTCCATTGACTTTGTCAATAATGGAGGTGATCTCGTCGTCGATGTCTACATAAATAGTATCTTTATTTGTCGCGGCCATATCTAAACCCTAAGCATCCTGTCTATCTTCTCGCGTACGGAACCGGTTGATGACGTTCCCGATTGCTGCAACGTGTCCATCCCAACGCGCAGTAGACCCATGGCCGTAATGTAGGTGTGGTCGTTAGCCTTACCAGTGGTGTCGGTAATTCCAACGACCTGGTCGGGTTGAATGTGCCTCACCATCGGCTTGCGAGTGAAGGGTAATTCCTTATACCAGGTGGTATTTTGAAGTTCGTCCATCAGCATTTCGAGACTCGATCCACCACCACAGAGAAGCACCTGATGCGGAAGCTGGTCGAGTTTATCAAACTCACTGAGCGCTAGTTCCACGCCGCTAGTCCACACCTCGAGCGTTTTGCCGAGCGCTTTTTCGACAGCCGGTACCTTATTCTGTGGCAGCAAGGATGATCCTAGAGCCAGTTTATACTCCTCAGCCTGGGCAAAATCCACGCCCAAATCCCTCTCGATAGCCCGGGTATAAGCCCGCCCACCGATACCAAACATTTTCGTTCCCTGCACCCCGCCTTCATCAATCACAGCGATATCGGTAGTACCGCCGCCAACGTCCATCAAGATCGCACTCATCGTCGCATTGGGATCATCGCCGATAACACTTCGAGAGACGGCAAACGGTTCGGCGGCTACGGCTAGAAGATCAAGATCAAGTTCCTGAGCGGTTTTCTCGAGCGCACCTATATGTATCAGCGGAGCGAAAGCGGTATAAAGTTGTACTAGTACTTCCTTGCCTTGGAAGCCTATGGGGTTGGTAACTTTGTATCCGTCTATATCGATACTTACCAGTGCCGAGTTGACCAACTTAACATCCGGCGTCTTACCCCCCAGCTCTAGGGAAAGCTGAGTCTTGGCGTGATCTTCGGCCTTTTCTTGGACAAGATGAATAATCCTTTCCACCTCCTCTATGTCCATTGGTTTTTCAGAAGCTTTACGGGTAAATCGGACGGTAGTGGTCGTACCTTTGACGAGCTCGCCGGCTATCCCTATAACGGCCATGCGAGGACTAGCACCAGCTTGCTCTTCGGCTTCCTTGAGGGCCTTATCGCAGTTATCCACAACACTGGCAATATCCGATATCGCTCCGGCCTGCATATCATTGAGGCTTTGGTGAACGCGACCAACACCGACTACCTCAACTTCGCCCATTTCCCCGACCTTGCCGATTAAGGCTTTGACGAATTCGGTCCCGATATCCAGAGCCACTACGTATTCACTATTATTGACCTTGGCCTTTGTCTGACGGTTTTTAGCCGCCTGAGCAACACCGTGGCCAGCGGACTTAGCAGCCTTTGTTGCACTCTTAGCGGCTTTTGTGGCTAAGTTTTGGCTAATGTTCTTGAATTTATCCAGCATAATTTTAACTATGGCTTCTAGTACTTTCGTAAATTTATAGACATAACCGTCATTGATTATACCACGGGACGGGGCTTTTAATACTTCCCGTAGGTTCTAATTCCAAATGCAACCGTTAGAATAACATCATCAATAACTTAGGAGGTTAAGATGAAGCACCTAACGGCTGCAAACAGGGGCAGTATTGAAACACTGCTCCAGGAAAAGTATACAAACAGATAGCGGAGCTAATGGGCAGGGATCCGTCAACCATTAGTCGGGAGATTAAGAAGGGATTGGATGGATCTGGTAACTACCGGGCCTGGGTTGCTCAGGTAGCCTACGAAACCAACCGGACTCGCTGCAAACAGATACCCAAGCTAGACCATCCGGCCAACCATAGGCTTAGGAGCTGGATAGTGTCTTGTCTGCAGAAGGGCTGGGATCCTTCCATGATCTGCGGTCGGCTGAAGGCCGAGGGCTTTGCCCTGGCAGTCTGCGCCGAGACTATCTATGATTGGATCTACACCAGCGCCTATGCCATTACCGAGAAGCTATACCAATACCTGCGTCAGGGCAAAAAACACCGCACCAAACACAAAGGCCGGTCAGCGCAACGAAGCAAGATACCCAACCGGGTATCTATCCATGATCGGCCGGCTGTGGTAAACGAGGAAGTGCGCTTGGGTGACTGGGAAGGAGATAGTGTCATCTACACCCACAAACATGCCGTTAACACCGTTAACGAGCGAGTAAGCAGTCTGGTGGCTTTCACGAAACTGACTCATAAAACTGCTGTCCAAACCGCTGCAGCCGTTATTGCCAAGTTAAGCCGCTATGTGGCTCACACCATTACTTTCGACAACGGCAGTGAGTTCACATTGCATGGGCTAATTGCCGAAGCACTGGGTGTAGCCGTCTACTTTGCTGATCCCTACTCCTCCTGGCAGCGGGGAGCCAACGAAAACAGTAACCGCCAGCTGAGAGCCTACTTACCGAAACGATCTGACATCCGGGATCTGACCCAGAAAGAGCTGGATAACATCGCCTGGGAGTTAAACAACAAGCCACGACGCCGGCTTAACTGGCATACCCCGCAGGAAGTTTACGACTGGCTTGTGGCCAACCCAGAAAAAGAGCTAGACTTAACGCAGGTTGCGTTTGGTTCTAGAATTTAGGAACTAAAAGTTTGTTACCAAATCCATCTGTTAAATAGTTCGGTTCCTTTATCGACAGTAGATTGCTAAAGAATTCTGTCTAAGTCTCTGCGCCCATATAGCATGCGTCTAATTATCATGGCGTTATTTATGACAACATAGAATATGAGGTAGTTACCCACCAGGAGTCTACGATATGGGTAGGGCCGGCTGGCAACCGACTGATAAGGTGCTACGCTTAGTGGATTACTAAGACGTTTTTTAATGGCAGCCTCAGTGTTATTTAGTAATTCTCTTGCTGCTATCTCGTTTTTAAGCTCGAATGATAGATAGTCCGTAATCTTATGTAGATCTTCATAGAAAAGCGGGGAGTAACGAAGTTCAAACTTAGCCATTTATTTCTGCATTAATTTTCGAGAACACATCTTCATGCGTTAGATTTTCAGCATGATTTGCTGCGTAGGTATCAGCCTCATCAAGAGCACGCTCAATATAATCTAAATGTGCCAGTTTACTGAATTTATCAAAACTCATAGTTACCATTGTGGCTTTTCCGTTTGTGGTAAAGATTATGGATTTATTTTCACTATTCACGTCTTTATTTACTTCCGGAAAATGGTTTCTTAAATCGGATATTGGTCTTGTGCTTATCATAGATTCCCCTTTCGTAGTTATCATAATTATGATAACACACGATTAAAGACTTGTTTATTCCTCAATATCGTATTCCATCTTATAACTTCGTTAGCAATTTTCTTATAAACCGAACCCCATAGGGTTGTCTAAATCAATACAGCTTTAATACGACGCACACCGGCCGACGAGCTTTCTTCTTTTAGAATCTTAAACTTCTTACCGCCTTCGGCCAACTGACCCGTATGCTCAACATGCGGACCACCGCATATTTCTCGACTAAAATATTCGCCGTCAGGATCGCCGACCGTATAAACCTTGACCCTCTCGCCGTATCTGTCGCCAAAAGCGCCAACAACCCCGCTGGCTAGCGCTTCCCTCGTATCTTCTTCGCGCCAGCTCATTGGCCAGTCTTTACCGATCTGCTCGTTGACTATATCTTCTACCGACTTGATTTGCTCGGGAGTCATTTTGTCGGTATGAGAGAAGTCGAAGCGTAGTCTCTCGGCGGTAATGTTACTGCCACGTTGGATAACATGATCGCCAAGGACTATCCGGAGAGCTTTGTACATTAAGTGAGTGGCGGTGTGATATTTGGTATTAATCTCGCTGTGATCGGCAAGCCCCCCTTTGAATTCGCCTTTGGTGGCCGTCCGAGAACGAGACCTTTGCTCTTCCATTTTGGAATCGAACTGGGGGCGCCAATCGGGTGATACTTCAACACCGCGCTTATATGCTTCTTCGATTACTAGTTCGGATGGGAAGCCGTAAGTATCATGTAGTTTGAATATCGCCGCTCCGTCGAGCACTGACATTGGCTTTTTCTCTTGGGATTGTGGGTACATTTTTTCGAATTCCGCCAGTCCTTTTTTAAGAGTATGACGGAAAAGTTTTTCTTCACGAACCAAAACGGCTATGACCTGATCCTTTTTACCGGATAATTCCGGAAAGTCTTCCTGGTATAAGCCGACTATGACTTTGGTGACTTCCTCGAGAAAATTCTGCTCGATCCCCAGATCGAAAGCAAAACGAATGGCTCGCCTAATAAGCCGACGCATAACATAGCCCTGTTCTTTGTTGCTAGGTACCACTCCGTCAATAGCCAGAAATGTCGCCCCCCTCAAGTGATCGGCGACTACTCTCATGGCGTTCGTATAGCTGTCGTAGTTTTTGCCAGACAGCACTTCGAGTTTAGAGATAATCGGCCAGAGCAGGCTGATCTTGTAGACGTCGGGGCTGTCCATGGCCGCCGCTGATATTCGTTCCAATCCGCCGCCGTAATCGACGTTACGCTTCGGCAATTTTGAAAAGCCGGTATCGGTTTTAACATACTCCATAAACACCGAGTTGCCGAGCTCGATATACCGGCCGCAATCGCAATTGACATGGCATTTCTCGCCGTACTCCGGATTATGTTTTACTTCGGGAAAGAGATAGAATACTTCGCTGTCAGGACCACCAGGTTCACCATCCGGCATGTCACTAGCCTTTCCAGCTCGGCACCACCAGTTCTTGTCGCCGTAAAAAGAAATCCGGTGTTCTCCTCCGCCAATTTTGGCCCCGTTTTCATTTGTCCCGATATCTATCTGTTCATGATCAAGGCCCGCGGCTGCGAAAATCTCACTCCAAACCGTAGCGCTCTCACTGTCTTTAGGAATGCCGGCGTCTTCATTTCCAATAAAGCAACTGACGTATATTCGGCTTGGATCCAATTTTATTTCTTCTATCAAAAACTGCCAAAACCAATTTAGCTGCTCGCGTTTAAAGTAGTCTCCCAGGCTCCAGTTGCCAAGCATTTCAAAGAAAGTGGTGTGCCGGTTATCGCCCACTTCATCGATATCCTGAGCCCTTAAACAGGTTTGAGAGTCGACCAGGCGCTTCCCCTCGGGATGTTCCTGTCCCAATAGATAAGGGATAAGCGGCTGCATGCCCGATCCTGTGAATAGCGTCGTAGGATCGTTCTGCGGCACCAACAGAGCCCGCGGTATGACGGTATGTCCGCGCTCCTTAAAAAACTCCAGATATTTCTTTCTAATTTCCTGAGAAGTCATGTAAGTATCTTTCTACTTAAAGATTATACCGGCCCGGAAATACTTTTCCTACTCTTTTAAAGCTTGCGATCAGAATCAACAAAAATTAGTCGCGCTTGATAAGCACGGTGAAAGCATCGGCCGGTATATCGACCTTGCCGAAACGTTTTAGACGCGCTTTGCCTTTCTTTTGTTTAGCAAGCACCTTCTTCTTTCTACTGACATCACCGCCATATAGTCCGGTAGTTACATCTTTACGGTAGGCGCTGAGATCCTCTCTGGCAATAAATTTTCCACCGATGGCTGCTTGCAAACTGACTTGAAAGTTCTGGCGCGGGATAACGTCTTTGAGCTTACCGACGATTTCTCGACCGAGTCTTTGGGATTCGCTCCTATGGACCATCAGTGACAGTGCATCAATTTTCTCTCCGGCAATATAAAAGTCGACCCGGACCAAGTCCTCCGCCCGATAACCGGTAAGCTCATAGTTAAACGATCCGTAGCCACTGGTCAGGCTTTTGAGTTGGTCGTAAAAGTCTGTTAGTAGATTTGCCAGCGGCGCCTCGAAGCTTATAACGCTTAAACGAGCATCAACATAGCTGATATTCTTCTGCAGGCCGCGGCGAGTTGCGATTAAAGTCAAAAGATCGCCGACATACTCTTTAGGAGCTACAATTTCACCGTTAACCCAAGGCTCGCTGATTTGAGCAATGGTACTAACATCCGGTAGCTCAGAGGCTGATCGTATATCTATTTCCTCACCGCTGGTTAACTGGACTTTGTAGTCGGTGCTGGGATTGGTGGTTATAAGGCTGAGGCCGTATTCACGCTCCAGTCTTTCTTTCACGATGTCCATATGGAGCAGCCCTAGAAAGCCGATTCTAAAACCATGCCCGAGAACCGGTGAGTTTTCCGGCTCGAAGCGAAGCGATGAGTCACTCAACGACAGTTTGTCGATGGCGTCTTTGAGTTCCAGGTAATTATCTGCCGAGTCCGTGAAAAACCCGGCGTAGACGAACGGCCGGACTTCTTTGTAGCCCGGTAACGGCAACACCTCGCTGGCACTTTCAAGTGTCAGGGTATCGCCTACGGCAGCCTCTCGGGCAGTTTTTAGGTTGGTCACGATATAGCCAATCTCGCCGCTCTCCAAGCTCGCCGACTCCGACATATCCGGATTAAGACTGCCGACCTCCAGAGCCAACCCATGCGAGCCGGCTGCTATCATGCGAATCGAGTCGCCTTTTTTGATTTGGCCGTCAAAAACCCGGACATAAAGTATAACCCCCCGGTAGTCGTCGTAGTAGCTATCAAAGATTAATGCCCGAGTCTCGCCCGTAGCGTTTCCCTTGGGAGGGGGTAAACGCTTAACTATGCTATCTAAAACCTCGATTACTCCCTCGCCCGTTTTGGCGCTGATCGGTAGAATTTCGGTGACGTCGCAGCCCAACAAATTAACTATCTCGCTGCTGACGCGCTCAACCGAGGCTGCCGGCAGATCAATCTTATTAATAACCGGAATAATCTTGAGACCGGCTTCAATAGCCAGGTAAACATTAGCTAGGGTCTGGGCTTGGATACCCTTGGTAGCATCAACCACTAAAACCGCACCCTCGCATGCCGCCAGACTGCGAGACACTTCGTAAGAAAAATCGACGTGTCCGGGTGTGTCAATAAGATTAAGCTCGTGATCCTTATACCCCATCCGGACTGGAGCCAGCTTGATGGTGATGCCCTTTTCCCTTTCCAGATCCATTTTATCTAGGATTTGAGCGCGCATATCCCGGCTCTTTACGGTCCCAGTCATCTCTAGTAGCCTGTCTGCCAGCGTGCTTTTACCGTGATCAATATGGGCAATGATACAAAAATTACGAATAGAGTTTTGACTCATGGACTACCTTTAGGGCAATTATATCCTATACCTAAGGAACTCACGAAATAATCGAGGGGCTACAAGCCTCAGGCTATAACTTCTACGCTGGTCGGGTCAGGGGTTTACCCTTGACAGCCAAGTTTTTTGGTCCAAGTAGCTACGCTTGTTATAAGTACGATTAGTTTTAAACTACTGACGCGACCCCTGCACACAGCTGGCACGACTGAGAAAATCAACTATAAATGCGAGGTTTTTGTTTTTGGTATGCTGCGCTGGTCATTCCGACTACTAAAGTAGATCCGTTAAGACCGGGCGTTTGCTACCGAAAGCTTAACAACACACGCTGAAATCCACGTTTTACTTAGGAGAGGTCTAATCACTTATTTGCTCTTTTTTTTCAGTCCAATGAAGTGCGCTACTTAGAGGTATTCTTGATCCGTCACAATGGTGCTAATGCTGTGTCTACCCCTGTTAGGTACTCTAGGCATTAGCAGTTTTGGCTCTCCACGAGATTCTTCAATCTCGTCAGATTGCTCTAAGGCGGACCCGTTGGAGCGCGGGCCTTCGGGCCACACGCTGATCTTAATGCGACCCAAGGTCCGCTGATCCTGAATAGGACTACAAATCGGTGGATTTCTCTTACCATCGTATAATCCTTCATACAGCGTTTTTTGGGCTATTCCAGTGGTACTTGCTATCCTGAAAAGTGCTGCTTCGAGCACCGCACGTAACGCTTCGTTAACCATTCCGACAGCCCCATCTCGATCGATTGAATCATCTTCGGTGGGTATCATACCCTCAACGGCTACATGACCAAAGGTTTTATGAATGCTTATTCCAGACTCCTGTAACGTTGTAACCGTAAGCTCAGACCAGTCAGGCGAGTAATTGACGAGGGCCTCTTCTAGAAATGCGCCGACCAGATATGGATCGGTATTACCAGGGTTCGGCCTTATACCCTCTCCTTTTTGTTCTACTTCTGTCGCTGCCATTTATAACTCCTTCTATAATGGTTCTATTATCTACCGGAATTGCTATAGCGCAAGCATGAGCAGGATCTCGAACCAGACAATAAATATTTAATAAATGGGGCGAGAGATATTAAGCAGCTTTCTAACGCGGCTGAAGATAGGTTTGACTTCGCTGAGTTCAAAGAGCGACGAGACGCCGATATGAACGAGCATGGTAACGCCGACGATTAAAGCCAGCTTGCTTCCTAGAGTGACAATGCCCCGGTCGGCAGCTTCCAGGGGAAACAGCGAGACCATTATATAGCCCGTCACCATGCTGAAACCGGTCACCGATATAATCCGTCCGATACTGGCCCAGAAGCTAATGTCAAACAGCTTATGATCTCGGATTAGCATTATTACCGACAGAATAATAACCTCCACCATCGCCACGATTGATTGGGTGATGGCCAGTCCGCTAACCCCGTAGGTCGAGGGTCGGGCCAGAAACGAGACTAAAACAATGTCGAAGAAAATAGTAAAGATTGAGACAAACAGCGGTGTTCTGGTGTCTTTATGAGAATAGAACCACCGGGATATTATGGTGTAGAGGGTAGTAAAGAAAATCGATAGCGCCAGCGCACCAAAGATGAGAGCTATTTCAGGGGCGTTGTTAGCGTAGATCAAGCGGGCCAGATAACCTCGCGTAAAGTAGCACAGCACCACTACCGGCATGGCCAGCCAAACCATAAAGCGTACCACCTGTAGGAACTCCTTGCGGTATAAGTCCGGACGACCCTGCGCCAAACGGTTATTGAGCTGCGGGAAGGCGGCCGTACTGATAGCCGTCCCGATCAGCAGGGCCGGTGCGGTACTCATGGTGTAGGCGTTGTTATAGTAGCTGATGTAGCCCGATCCCAGACGACGGGCGAAGTGAGTTTCGACGATAGATTCGACCTGGTCGATACCTTGGTCAAGCGACCGGGGAGGAAGCTGTCTGAGTATTGTTCTAAAATCTGAGCTGCGCCACAGGATTTTGGGGTTCCAATGGAAGTTTGTCCCAAACAACCCGAGCATAATAACCGCCAGCTGCAGTATTGCTCCTACCAATGCACCCAAGCCTAGCCCGGTAAGGCCGACATTGTGCCTAAAAACGTAAATACTGACAATTATGCAAAAGTTATATATAAGCGGCGCCAGGGCGTAGAAAAAGAACCGGCCAAGAGTCTGCTGAACCGCTGTCAGCACTCCGGAGATGGTGAATAAAAGCGGATTGAAGGCTAAGTACCTCATGATAGTAACGGTGTTGTGCAACTGCGTCGGCGTTAAATTGGGAGAGATTATGTAGTGGACCAGGGGCTGTGCGAAGATAAATATTATTAGGCCGACAACGAACATTACTGCCATCAAAAGGTTTAAAAGACTGGTCGAGATATCCCACATCCCCCGTTTGTCGCCCTTATGCAGCCGTTCGGCCAACACCGGCATGAAGGCCACCCCGAGAGCCCCGGCAGCCAGTGTAAAAAAGAAAAAATCCGGAATATTAAAGGCGGCAAAATAGGCGTCGGTACTCCCCGGGCCGGTCGCCGGGAAGTTGGCGTTTACCAAACGGGTACGGAAGAGACCCAGCACCTGTCCTAAAAGCGCGCTGGCAATAAGCAGGGTGGCGGCATTGGCAATAGAAAGACGCTTTTTGGTTGTGACTCGGGCCATTTTTTTTAGTCTAGCTTTTCCTCTTCAGGCTATTATCGTAACGGCTCTATCCTGCCATCCTTACCGACAAAGCATAAAAAATATTATCGATTAAAATTACCTACACCTAAGTATAAAACAGCCGTGAGGTTTTTCTAACAAACTTTGCGTATTGAAACTTATATCAGGGATCTAGTAGATTATCCCGCCGCCCAAGACCTGCTCCCCCAGGTAAATGACGGCCGATTGCCCCGGAGTCAGCGCCCTAACTTCATCCTCCAGCTCAAGTACGGCCGAATCGTCCTCGATTCTGGCTCGGCAAGCTACTTTAGCTGATCGGTACCGGGTACGGACCGAGAGCTCTCTGGATTTAATCAATTTAGGTATATCTTCACTGAGCCAATGCAGGTTCTTTATTTTAACTACCCTGCTCCAAAGATTTCTGTCCTGTAAATCGGTTGTAACATAGACTATATTTTTCTTCACGTCTTTACCGGTGACGTAAAATGGTAACCCGCCGCCCAAATCCAGGCCGTGGCGCTGACCGATCGTATAGAATATGCTGCCGTCGTGCCGACCGACAATTCGGCCGCTTTGGTCAATAATATCCCCGCTTGGTTGAGGGCCCAGGAATTCCAGTAAGAAATCCTTTATGCCGATCTCGCCCACAAAACAAATTCCCTGGCTGTCGGGTTTTTCAGCTGTCGACAACCCGTATTTGGCGGCCAGCTTTCTGACCTCCTCCTTGGTTTCAAACTCACCTATAGGCATCAACACCCTATCTAAAATTCGGTAATTAACACGGTATAAAAAGTACGACTGATCTTTGTCCTTGCATACAGCTTCATATAGTCCGGATCCGTCTTTGTTTTCAAGGGTTCTAGCGTAATGGCCGGTCGCTACGAAGTCAGCACCGTTTTTGGTAGCTAGATCGAAGAATAAACCAAACTTGATTTCCTGGTTGCACATTATGTCGGGGTTGGGCGTCAAACCGGCTTGATAGGACCGTAGCATATAGTCGACGACAACTGAGCGGTACTGCTTTTCGAAGTCGTACATCTCGAAAGGTATACCTAATTGAACGGCGACCCTTTTGGCGTCGGTATAATCCTGCCTCCACGGGCATTTCATTCCCGGAAGATCTCGGCTCCAGTTCTTCATGTAGACGCCGGTTACATCATAACCCTGCTTCTTGAGTAGCGCTGCGCTCAGCGAGCTATCTACGCCGCCGGACATACCGACGAATACTCTTTTTGCCATATCTTAACTATCTTAGCAAATAGCTGGCTGCTCCTCAAGAAAGCACGTTTATTGAAGCCTGTCGCTATTGCTGTCCAGCCTCTTTTTCAGCGAGGTCAATTTATGGGCTCCGCCAAGCCAGAATGCGACAAATAGGAGAGGCAGGATGACCGCGGCCGGCCACCAGATCACGCTTGAGGTGTTGGACGTAGATGGACTAGAGGAGGTGCTGCCTGCCGGCGTTATCGGTCCGTTGGCGACACCAACCAGTTGTAAAAATGCCGTTTCACCGTTTTTGTCAGTCGCCTTAATAGTTATATTGTATGAACCTGACATCTTATAGGTATGGGCTATGGTAACATTGCCCGAGAATGGGGCTGCCTGGCTTTGTGGTTGGGTGCCATCCCCCCAGTAAATACTCAGAGAGTACGGCCCGGTTCCCCCGCTTATAACGATCGGCCACGAGAGTATCTCACCGGGATTGGCACCACGAGTGGCGTAGCTGCTCGACAGCGTCAAGAGCGGCCCTAAGGGAGAGAACAGAGCGCTACTATATTGGACTGTCGGCATATTCGAAGCCGGACCGGATTGCCCTAGAGCATCATAAACGCTGGCCTCTAGTTGATTACTGCCGCTGAATAAACTGGTTTTTACCGAAAAGGTACCGCCGCTGCATTGCTGTGACCCGGCGAAAACATTATTGGAAAAAATCTCCACCAGCAGACCAGAGGGACAAGTGCCCGATACCGTGATTGGCCCGCCGGACAGGGTTTGTCCGTTGTTGGGGATAGTGATGGTCGCTGCCTGTGTCGGCGGTGGCACACTGATAGTACCCGATAACCCCAGTGCTCCCGATTGGGTCATGGTTGTAGCATGGCTTACTCCGGGGGTCAAAGTAACAGATAGCCCCACCACTCCTAACAATGTGCCCATTAAGACACTTTTTTTTGTTATGAAATACGAGAGCGTTTTTATCATGGTTTTATCGTTTGATAGCTTCGCTGGTTAGTCATTAAGACGCTTGCCATAAGCGGATGATCTAAGTATATCACTGGCGCTATTCCTATCGAAGATCGTAGCGATGTTAACCCGGGAACGGCCGTTATTTTTCCATCAGGCTAATCAACGGACGGGTATGCTCTTGCCACCCTGAAGATGATGGCGTCGCCTTCTGATTACCAGACGACGGACAAAATAGACGATAACCGCCAGGATTACCACCAGAACTATCAACGACCACCATGGCATATACCAAAAGCCGGCGCTGGCGGTAATTATTTTGCCGCTGCCTTGGACGTAAGCAAGATTGGCGTCAATGGTGTAGTGACCGAACCAGAAATGACTTGGAAGAGCGTTGACAAACTTGCGGGTGCTGTCCGGCAAGATACTGGCTCGAGGGTCGGTATTGTTAAACTGATAACTCGCCACCTGTGAGCCAAACATGTTTTTTACTACCACACTACCGAATGGTTCAACGTGAATGTTGCCAGAGTTATGAAGACGAACCATCGAAGACACGGCGCCGGACAAAAAGAAACTATCGGCGTTTCCGTTATTATTGGCCGCCGATAACTGCACGAGATCCAGCTTCTGAATAAGGTTGCCGGGCACGGTTATCAGGAACAGACTTCCGACGCTGGCCGTTAAGCCGACGTTCGCCGCGGAATTATTATTCAAGACAGGAATAAAGCGAACCACTCCGTAATAACCTCCGGAGCTGGCATTAGCAGGTACTGAGATGGTTACGGGTATATATTGTTTCTGTTGTGGTGAAAGCGTGGTGTTGGGAATCGGTTTTACCAAGGATTTAAAGTTGTTGGCGGGAGAATTGTCACCGTTGAGCAGAATCCTCGGTACCCCATTTTCTTGTGAGCTAGCTACAAAATCGTTAATGACCGTTTCGGCTACAACCGTCGAGTTAGTAGGATTTTGCACGGCGATGTCAACGGTTTGGCTGGTACCCTTGTTAATGGTGAGCTCTTCCTCTACCGGCGAGACTAAGAAGCCGTTGGCTGGACCGACGGCTGCTACGGCCTGCCCGCTAGTGGCTACAAAAACCGAGCCGAAGAGCAGCACAACGACTAGAACGCGGGAAATTACAGTAGTGAAGTTACCCCTGAACATACTTATTCTCATATTATCATGCCGGTTAAAAATTAGCTAGACAGATATATGTCAGAGTAGAGGCATAGACTCCGGGGGGTTGTGAGCTGCTAATATTGGCCAGATAAGAGACCGTGAAAACCTGGTAGTTGCTGGTGGTTGACGATACGACAATAACGTCGCCGCTATTGAAGGCGAACCGGTTGGGTGAACTATAAGCGGCAACCACCTGCCCCCTGCCGTCGGGGGGACCGGTCGGGTCGCTGCCTATGGCGGGAAGAGTATTGGCCGCCAGATTGAGTCCAAACTGACTAACCCCCGGGGTTGAAGCACTGGGACTAGACAGTGACGGGATAACGTTGTTGCCGGAAGTCAGGGTAGTACCATTGACTGTGACGTTGTAGCCGTTGCCGGCGTTAGTGCCGACACTGAACTGAGAAGTGGCTACCGAGGCGTGGGAGGTGCTGAATTCCCCAAAGTTCAAATAATAGCCGGTGGCCGAGGCACAGTTGCGACCGGTGATTGTTACACCGCTGCAAAAGCCTAAATACGGTGGAACCTCGGCATTAACATTCAGTCCCTGGTTAATACTTAACGCCACGCCGCCGTTTTCGGTTTCGGTCCCGCTGCCGTCGGTAGACTGATAGATATACAAGCGAAGGTAGAGAACACCGATAGCACTCGGATTTATGACGTTGTTCAGCTGGTAGGTATTGGCGGCAGTAGTCGGATTGCTGGCCGGCGAGCGCGATAGGACGACCTCATTGGCTGATTCGCTCAAGATCGAAAAGCCGGTGTTGCCGCTCTGAGCCGATAAAACCGCACTCGAGGCATTGAAACCGGTAGGCGCGTTACAAGGGAGATCTGGGAGTGGATCGTTCGAACAAAATTGGAACCTTACGGACCCCAGCGGCGTTGATGTGCTGCTGATACCAAAACCAATCAGGTGCGTAGTGGTAGCACCGGCGGACGCATTAGTAAGCTCGTCGAAACGATTGCTTAAATGCTGCGAAACGGCTTTGGCGGTTGGATGAAAGCCGCCAATCATCATCAGAGCGACTGCCACAGCTACCGGCCAGACAAGCTTCTTTAGCCGCGTCTGCCGGGGGCGCACCACAAGCTCCCTGGTAAACCCTTTAATAAGTGCCGGTGGCGATAAACGTCAGGGTAGTAGAATATATGCCGGCTGGTTGAGTTACTGATATATTGCCAAGAAAGACTAGAGTGCCGGTAGCCTGAGCGCCCGCAACTACACTTGCCAGAGTATCACCGTAAGTTCCGCTAGTCAGAGCCGTGTTTAGACCGAATGAAGCCCCATTATCACCGCCGGTTGTGCCCGTACCGGAAGTCTGGGTCGTACCCTGGCATAAGCCAGCCGCTCCGCCGTTGTAGGTGCTGGCAGCCGTGATGGTCGCGGCACCAGCGGAGTCATAGGTACACAACCCAAACTGAGAGGTACCTGGCACGCTGGTAGTCGGCGTAGCCCCCGGGCAGGTTCCCGTGCAAGCGGCCGCTATGGAATTACTCCCGGAGGTTAGAGTGTTGCCTTCGAGGCGAATAACAGCTCCGGAGCCGGCATTGGTCTGAACGATATACTGAGTGGTTTTATCGACAAATGGACCATTACTCGACAACACGCCGTGGCTATCGCCCAGGCTGACGGCGTTACCGCTGGCGCCGCCACAGTTGCTGGCGCTGTTGGTGTCGATACAAAAAGTCAACTCTTCCTGAACCTTAGAAGTAACATGCAGGGCGTTAGTGGTGTATAGCGCCGTACCGCCGGCATCTATCAAACCGGTATCGGTACCGGTAGCAGAGTAGTTGCCGGCATCAGTCGCCGTATCGAAGGTATACAATCTGGCGTACAGCTGGGAAGCGGTCGAGGGATTGGTCATCGAGGTAATGTCGAAATATACTTGCGAAGAGCCGCCGGTTAGGGCAACGGGCGTAGTGGTTGTGTAACTAAGCGTCGATACACTGGAGGCAACTTTCCCGGCCGTCCATGTTCCAGTTAGGGTGCTACTGGCACCACTGACGGTCGGAGTACCGATGCTTAGGCCGGTCGGTGCCGTACAGGTATCGCCCATAATCGGGTCGTTCGAACAAAAGTCCACCACGATACCGCCTATCGAAGCCGTAGTGGCGGCCGTAAAGCTGACATGATATGTCGCGCTGGCTCCGGCGACCGATGTACTCATTTCCACAGACCGGGACTGAAGCTCTCCGTACGACGGAAAGGCATGAGCAACCTGGCTGATTCCACCAATAACACCCAGCGGAACAAACATTAATGATATAGCTACGAACGGTAGTCTTGTCAGTTTTTGTCGTATTTTCATTTTTTACCTTTTCTATTTTTTCTATACTCAACTCAAAAACATGCTATTCATGTTCAGGTTATCATAAGGAATATACCTATTCAAGCGAGTTATCCACAGTCTTATTTTTTTGGTCCTGGAAACGGCCAGCGACAGGGTAAAGAGAGGTTGATCGGTGAGTTAGCTTACGGCTCGGATCACGCAATCTATCTTTTTATTCCTAGCTCTTCCGCGCCAGACAGCTTAAAAAGCAGCAGAAAACTCGACGATAAATATTAGGATTTTGCCTAAGACCCGGTGAGAGAAAGCGATGCTATCCGGGAATGGTAACGTGGTTACAATTGGACTGACGTTTTGCTACTAGATATCCCTAAGGGTCAGTAAGTACCGGTCGCTACCAGAATTAACGACGTTGAATATATACCGGCCTGCTGCGACGTCGATATATTGGCCATTAAGGCTATGACTCCGGTGTTAGTAGTGTCCGGAGTCATAGACGCAATTTCATCACCGTAAGTAGAAGTGGTGTTAGCCTGGTTGAAGTACCATAGCACGCCGCCCCCGCTGCCCGGCGCACTATTCCCCGAACTCTGCGCAACATTCTGGCAAGCCGTACCACCACTGCCGGCGTTGCCGTCGTAATCTCCGAAGGGAACGAGGCTGGAACCGCTAGTTGTGTAGGTACAGATACCGAACTGTGATGTGCCCGGAACACTGGCTGTAGGGGTCGATAACGCGGCAATGCTATTACTACCGGCCGTTAGCGTCGCTCCGTGCAGCGTTATAGCGGCACCGTGTACGGCATTGGTGGCAATGTCGTATTTGGCAGTTTTGTCAACGAACGGCCCGCTACTTGAAAGTATCCCATGATTGTCGCCGAGCACTATACTGCTACCGCCCGTCCCGCAGCTACTCGAGGTGTAGACACAAAACGAAAGAGTCTCGGGGATAATAAAGCTGACACTTATGTTGTTGCCGGTTGAAAGTGCTACTCCGCCGGCGTCGGTCGGAGTGTTAATATTTGACGATGAGGATGTGACGCTGTATCCGCTTGCTTCTGTCGATGAAGTATAGGTTAGGATTCGGGCATAAAACGTTGAGTTGGCCGTTGAAGGGTTGGTTATGGTAGTTATGTCGAAGCTGATATTTTGGCCGGCTGTAATAGCGGTGCCGGTGGCATAGGTGAGGATCACGGTGCGATCAGCGTCAGCGCTGGTCGCCGACCAACTGCTGGTGATACCGCTGGTGTAAGAGACCGCCGGGGTCCCGACCGAGAAACCGGCCGGAGTATCGCAGACATCACCGATGACCGGACTGTTAGAGCAAAAATCGATGACAATTCCCTGAAGTGTCGCAGTCGTGGCAGCATCGAAGCTTACCTGATAATCAACGCCGCTGGCCGAAGACGTCGAATTGTTCATCGTGATGCTATCGGTCAAGGTTCTGGAATAGGCGCGGACCACGCCACTATCCAGATAGGATAGAACACCGAAAGCTAATACGGCGAGTAGCGTTATATTTAAGAGTTTTTTAAATAGTGACGTCATAGAGCTTTTTAATAGGTGGCGGTGGCGACCAGAACATCATTGAAGTGATAGGCGCCGGCCGGGGTTTTGTTGCTGATGTCGAATATATATGAAATGGTGTAGTCGGTCTCGCCCGAACTTAGACAAGATGCCGCAATAACATCGCCGTTATTGTATTTATATTCATTGGCGGTATCGTACCCGGGAGTTACCGACCCGCAGGTGCTCGGGTTGACCGTCCCGTAGCTAAATGTATTATCCGGTTGCTGGACGGGATTGGCACTTACGCCAATCAAGGTATTGGGATTGGTGTCGGCCACCAGATTCATTCCGAACTGCTCCAGACCAGGTGTCGCGGCCGCCGGAGAAGACAGAGGGGTAAGGATGTGGCTTCCGCTGGACGGAGCCGGACTGTCGGTTTGGACAATGTACCCGTTAGCCAAGTAAGCTTTTACCGAAAAACTAGCGGTAGAGGTAGAGGTAGCGCCACTACTTAGTGCTCCTAGATTGGTGCTGCTGTTATTAACAATAAGGGCAATATACGGAGAGCGGAATGTATTGAAGCCCGCTTGAGCCTGATAGCTCGGGCTGGAACTGTTGCCCACCCCTAACGATCCCACCGAACCGCTGGCCGAGTAGTTGGGTGAGGTCAAGTTAAGTTCCCCGCCGTTACCGACAAACACCTCATTCAGCTGATAATTGGGTGATGAGTATTGAGCGGCATTGGCGGTGGAAGCAAACATAGTCAGAATGATGGTGCCGCTGGTTAGAGTCCATATAAGTTTACGGCGGATTTTCATATATCTTATTGTGCCACGACGCTTGGCAAATTGACAATTCCCCTTAAGCTATAGTCCGTTTACGTTTATGGTTTATTCAGGTATCATAGCAAAGTAAATATGCGGTGGGCGATACGGTCCTCTTAAGCACTAAGGATTTATTCGATATCTATGTATCCATCAGATCAGAGACAGCTACAGGACAATGCTGATACGTCACTGGAAACCCCTAGTACGATCATCGAAGACCATAGTGCACCCGCGCCTCCCGTATCAGACCCGGTTTCGCCGACCGTCGGGACACCGCTTGCTCCTTTGCTCCAGCCGACTCCACCTCCGGCAAGTCCCCCGCCGCCGCCGCAAAAAAAGCGGCAGTTCCATCTGCCTCATCCCAGCAAATATATATTGTTGTTCATCGCTCTGGTCCTCATGGCGGCAACGTCGATAGTCATGGCGGTGGTCATGAGCCACAAGAATAATAACGCCGGGATCTCAACTCAGAATTTGACCCAGAGCCAGCTCGAGCAACTAGCCAATAATAATCTAAATGTCGGGGACTCAAGTCAAATCTTGACGGTTGGCGCTTCGGCGGTTTTTGGCGGACAGGTGCTTATTAAGCAGAATTTGGATGTAGCCGGGGCTATCAAAGTCGGGAGCAGCCTGAATTTGCCGGGTATCACCGTCAGCGGCAGCAGTTCATTTAATCAAATATCCACCTCGCAGCTGATCGTATCAGGCGATACGGTGATCCAGGGACAGTTGACGGTCGGCAAGAATCTCAATATCGCCGGGTCGGCCAGTTTCGCCGGAGCCGTCTCTGTTAATCAGCTGACGGTTCAGAGCTTGACGCTCAATAGCGACCTGATTCTCAATCATCATATCCAACCCGGCGGGGCTTCACCTGTAGCATCAGCCGGCAGTGCTATCGGCAATGGTGGCACCGTATCAATCAGCGGCTCGGATACCGGTGGGGTAGTCACCATAAACACCGGCAATTCTGCCTCCTCGGGGGCACTAGTTAATGTCACCTTCAACGCCAAGTTCAACGCCACTCCCGACGTAATTATCACCCCGGCCAGTTCTGCAGCCGCCGGTCTTTCATACTATGTCAGCCGTACAACTACCGGCTTCAGTATCGACGTTACTTCGTCATCGCCGGTTCCCAGCAGCTCAGTGCTCGTATTCGACTACATTGTCCTGGATTAAACGTCGAGGAAAACCACCACCCTGTCGGCTTTGACATGCATGATACCGCGGGCGATACGAATACGCCGTTCTCCTTCTAGGGTACGAATAAGTACTTCGCAAGGCTCGAGAAGTGTTATGAAATTGTGGTGTTTTGGCAGGATATCGAAAGGGCCGGTGGCATTAACAGCCGAGATACTTAGAGCGGCGCGGTCAAAATAGGTCTGATACGGCGAGTAAACCTTGACGCTTAGCTGCAAGACGTTAGATGACTTGCTAGCTTTGGTCCCCGCTCCCGCTGGCTCTGGAGCTACCGAGCTCATACAATTATTTCCTCGATGCCTTTGAGCGTTTCCTCTCTAGTGAAACGTTCACCCTTAACACTAGAGAGTTCCTCCATGACATACATACCTTGAGAAAAATATTTAACAAGTTTCTCGGCTTTGGCATAATCGGCCCTGTCGGCCGGACTGAGTTCATTTTCCCCGATGATCGCGATTATGCCCTTTAGCGATTCACGTTTTTGAAGCAGAGCTTGAACCTGCACGCTTAAAACGTAGTGACGGTCACCGACAATATCCGGGGAAAGCAGCGATGAGCTGGTGTTAATAAGATCGACGGACGGACGAATTCCTTCCTCGGCTATTTTACGACTTAAAACGATGGTGTTATCCAGCTCGTGCTGAATCATCTGCACCGCCGGGTCGCTGACATCATCAGCCGGAACATAGATCGTCTCGATAGCGGTAATCGACCCTTTCTCGTTGGAGCTGAGGCGATCCTGAAGCGTCTTGACGTCGCTATAGATCGTCGGCTCGTATCCTCCCTCCGAAGGAATTTGGTCGAGTATGGTGGAAAGCTCGTTCTTGGCCTGGACGTAGCGGTACATGTTATCGGCAAAGAACAGAATGTCTCTCCCTTCTTCGTCGCGGAAATACTCAGCGGCGGTGGCGGCGGATAAGCCGACTAGTGAGCGCTGGATGGGGTTTTCGTCCATCTGCCCGAAGAACATCACCGTGCTTTTAAGCAGATCACGGCTTTTTAGCGTTTCGAACAGTTCATGTCCTTCCCGGATACGTTCTCCGATGCCGGCGAAAAAGCTGAGTCCTTTACCGCTGGCGGCAATGTTATGGATCAGCTCCATCATCAGGACCGTTTTGCCGACACCCGCACCGCCAATAATTCCAATCTTTCGTCCTTTAACGAAAGGAGTAAAAAAATCGATAACCTTGATGCCGGTTTCCAGTATTTCGGGTTTCAATACCTCGAGGTTAGTGGAATGCGTCGGAGGTATGAAGATATTGCGGGTTTTGAGATTCGTCCCGCTCAGCTGCGGCCCGCCGTCGATTACTCCACCCAAGGAGTCGAACATCCGCCCGATGGTTTGATCGCCGACGGTCACTTCTATACTCTTACCGGTACGGTTGACCGTCACTCCTTTAGAAAGCGATCGATCAACTTTAAGATTTAAGCACTCGGCCCAACCTCCCGGCTTCAGGGTAGTTACTAGCAATAAAGTACCATTTGGATTGTTGGCCGTTAGCAGTTCGTTTAACTCCGGCGGTTCGTCTTCGAAAACGACTCCAATAACCAAGTCCTTTATGCTGCGGATTACACCCTGGCTCATAGTGTCGCCCCCGCTTTTTTAAGACCGTTGACGACTTCTTTCAGCCGTTCGTCACGAAGTGACCTTCGTGTCCGTTTGTAAAGCATGTCGAGCTCGCCAAGGGAATTGTCGGCTCGCTCATAGGCCAGATTCATAGCTTTAAAGCGACTGGCATACTGTGCCAATTTGGAGTCGAAGATTAGTTGACTAAGCGTAATTTGAACCATCGAGCGTTCCAGATAAGCAATCACCTCATAGGTTCCCGGTTCGAAAATATAAGTATGCTCATTTATCGTGTCGGTGACGGTGGAACCGGACCTCTCGCTTAATTCTTTGACAATAGAGATAAGCTCGATCCGCTTGATGGATTGGATTAGAAAAGATTCATATGCCTGGTAGTAAACAACCGTGCTCGGGTATCGGCGTATTTCTCGTACCAATGGTTCGACGTTAATGTAATTATCGCTTTCAGGCAGTGTGAAATATTTAGCATAGTCCACGCCTTGTTCCCTTAGCAGTCGAGCGCCGTGGCGACCAATAACGATAATGTCGTTGTTGGCTGGTTTGTAGGTCTTCATAACTTCAGCGACAAGCCTGTTATCTATATCGCCGCTAAAACCGCCGGCGGCGGATATAACAATATACAGTTCTTTGGTAGTTGACTCAGCAGTGGTTTGGCGTCGGCCGAAACGGAACAACCGGTCAACGCGTATCTGGCTGTAGATATTCCAAAGCTCATCAAAAAATTCCTGGGCTCTAAGGACTTTGTTTTTGGTTTGAGCAATACGCATACTGGCCAACTGTTCAAAGGCATTTGTGAGCTGGACGATGGTCGCCATATCGTTGCGCGAGCGGGCTATATCCTGCAGCTGTTTCATGGCTGAGCCTTTCCGGCAGCGACAGGCGGTGCCGCCTTTGACATCAAACTCCCGGCCTTCAACTGAGCCACTACGGTAGAAAAGTTACTTTCATTCACAGTACTCGCCGCTTTGGGAGCCTGAGTCTTTAGGCGCGAGATATCTACCTCCTCTTGCGGACTTAGTCCCAGCACTACCTCCAACATAAGTTGTTGAGTCATTAGGTTATATTTTTCGCCCGGTTTTTGAGTGAAAAGGTCGTACAAATCTCGTCCTCGAGCCAGATCAATCTGCAGGTTGGGTCCAAGCTCGGTCCCAAAGTGAGAGAACTGCTCGGCCGTAGTGTATTTCGCCAGCGCCGCCAAGGTCTGGGCGCTCTGAACCTTTTGCCGATCGTTTTGTCCGCGCCCGCCAACCCTGGTGACGCTCAACGCGACATTGAGGGCCGGCCGAACGGTATCGCGAAAGGTTTTCATATCCAGTATCCATTGTCCGTCGGTAATGGACATCAGATTGGTGGGTAAATACCCGGTGATGTCTCCTCCGGGAGTCAGTCCTAGGGGCAGAGCGGTAAGGGTCTTGTGGTTAGCGGCCAGTTTACCGGCTCGCTCCAATAGCGAAGAATGGATGTAGAACATGTCCCCTGGATAGGAGTCGCGACCCGGACTTACCCCGGAAAGCAGTGACATTTCGCGGTAAGTGTGGGCGTGAGAGGTGAGATCATCGTACACAACCATAACGTCCTGGTTGGCAATCTGCCAGAGATACTCAGCCATAGCACAACCAACATACGGTGCCAGAAAGCTCATTACTAGCGATTCGGACATAGTGGATACTACGACAATGGACTTATCCAGCGCTTCGTTAGCTTTTAGTTGGGAAACGAGAGTGTCGAGATCACTGCGGCGTTTGGCAATCAGCACATAGACCACGACAACATCGCTGTTTTTGGAATTAATTGCCGCTTGGGTGGCTAGGGTGGTTTTACCCGATTTATTGTCACCGAGTATGGCTATCCTCTGGCCCTTGACCAGGGGGAACAGGCTGTCGACAATACCTATGCCGGTTTCCAGTTGGGTGTCGAGTAATTCCCGTTTATATAACATTGGTGCCTGAGCAAAAACCGGCCAAGCGGCTTCGGCGGCAATCGGCCCCTTACCGTCCAATGGTTCGCCGCTGACCGAAACCACCCTTCCGACAAAGCCTTTGCCGACTTTTGTAACTAGTTTATCATGCTGCAAAGTGGCTGTGGTACCTAGTTTGAGTGGTGTTTTACCGAGGTGAAATACTAAGGTGTGATCTGGCAATACCTGATGGACGTATCCTTTTGAACCGTCTTCGAACATAACTAGAGCATGAGTGTTAACCGGTTGTAGCCCTTTTAACTTGACCAGAAACTTATCCACCCCGATAACTTCACCAACCGGACGACCGCTTTCCACTAGTTGATCAAAGTGACGATTATCGCTCACGCTGCATTTACTCCTGCTTGTGCTTTTAGTAAGTTGATCAGGGAATTCTCGTGACCGACAAGCGCTCTTCTAAGACTGAGATCGAATTGACGGTTGGGAGTGCGAAGTATACATCCGGCGGCAATGTTAGGCTCCAAACCGACCGTGATAAGCAGCTGCGGATGGATGGTCGCTCTCAGCCGGGTCGTCAATTTAGACATAAAATTAGCCGAGGGATCGCTAGCAAAACTGATATGAACCACCGGGGCATATTTACTGAGTGATTCCAAAAAAGTGCGCGCCTTCTGACGATCCCCGTCACGCAGAAAATTAAAAGAGTTAGCAGCCGCTAACTCATCAAGCAGCTTGGTGGAAGAGGGTAATTTCATTCGGCTACCGGGATCCCTGATAGCACTCTGAGCCAGAAAATCCTCTAAGGACTCGAGTTCACGGCTGAGACGGTGGACATCGGCCGGTGATATAACCTGAACCGGCAGCTCGAGTACTCTTCCACCTGGATCTTTAGGAGCCACTTTTAATATCCTCTACGATAGCCTGCTTATTAGCTTCAATACCGCTTAAGATGTATTCGAGTTGATCGCTGAGGTCTATCTGATCGCCGATAGCCTCCAGCAGGTAGTGATTGATAATAGCCGCGGTATTTTCTTCGAACTCTTTAATAATCCTGTCTTTCTCAACAGCTATCTCTTTTTCCAGCTGGGTACTCAACGTGCGACGCTGTTCCTCGACAGCAGCGTTGGTTTTGGTGATCGAATCGATGGCCAGCTGTTTGGCATCCATGATCGACTGTTCATACTTGGCGAACTCTTCTTGAAGCTTGGCGGTAATCTCCTCCTTCATATAGTCGTTGAGCTGGCTGGTTGTTAGCCTTAGATCCTGCTGCAGGAACATGGCGTTTTCACCGATAATCTTTTCGAAGTGCAGCCGGCCGCGGTTTTTTAGCTCGCTCCGGAACTCATCGTTAAAGATGTGCTCGATGTCTTTTCTGGTAGCGGAGTCAATGTCCCCCGGACGGTCCGGCGATCCGCCCTGCAGACTCGAAACCTTGGCAATCAGCCACACGAAACCGATACCAACCGACACTACTCCCAGTACTATAACTGCCAGCCACCATGTATTCATTTTTTACCCACCGCTTGCATATTTTTTCCTGTAAAAAACCGCTATAACTTCAGTAGTAAATATACCGCAATCAGCCCGATAATGAAAACTATCAGGCTGGTAAAAGTTATTTGGATCAGGCTACGGGTAATAGACCTCTGGGAAAGAGGGTTTCTACCAATAGCTATAACACTGCTGCGGATGCCGGCATAAAGCATCCCGCCGGCAACGATCATAGCGACAAGCAACACCAACAGTCCGGAATAAATACGAATGGCGCTCACCGGCTTAGCCGAGACGCTTTGAGCAACGCTTTTGAGAAATCCGGGTACAAGAATATTCTGCTGCACCGGGTTGGGTCCAATAGAGATATCGACAATTATCCGGCCCAGAGAAACATTAACGGTTCTACCGCCGGACTCTTTAAGGGTTGTCTGGCCGATACTGTCAGATGATCCATTGAAAGAAGTTAACGCCCTACCGAGTGTTGTCGAGTCGCTGGAAGAAGCTTTCATCCCAAAGCCGTTCAGCGAAGAAGCGGTTATATAGTCCCCGGTGTCTATAGGGCCATTCTGATTATCCACCAGAACGCTATAATTGCCGCTGCTTGCAACATAGGCCTGCGACGAGGAAGTCGATGTAGAAAGAGACACCGGACTGTCGTTGGGGCTGATCACAACCCCGAACATTTTTGTCTCATTGGTTTGGGTTTGGGCTGTGACAATGTTCTTTTTAGAATTCTGCATCTGCACTATCGTGCCCACCTGCAGTGTTGAGGTCGTAGTGTAGCTCATAACCAGAGCCTGGGCAGCGATGAAGGTAACCGGGGTTAAAGTAAATACCACACTGAGCAGCAACAGGTATGAGCCGCTTTTTACGTTACGTTTCATGCTGGAGATAAGTATAACTCTTATGGCTTAACTAGACCAAGGAGAGTAATGCGCTGACTACGGCTCGAATCGAGGCGGCACTAGTGGATCGGCCCATGCTAAAACGCAGCGAAGAGCGAATTTCCGCCTTGCTTAGGCCCATAGCCATCAGAACATGAGACGGTTCTTGACTAGCCGCGCTGCAGGCCGAGCCTGACGCCGCGATAATACCCTTTTCATCTAGCTCCATCACTGTTCGCTCATTATCTATGCCGGGTATCGTCAGATGAACATTGCTCGGTAGACGGTGTTTCAGTGAGCCGTTAATAGTTGCCGCTGGCAGTTGCTCCCTCATAAGGTCAAAGAATAAACTTTGAAGAGATTTAAGTCGAGCCGATTCACTTAGCCTGTTGTTCTGGGCAATAGATAAAGCCTCACCAAACCCGATAATGCCGGCGACATTTTCGGTGCCCGAGCGCAGTGCCGACTCCTGTCCGCCGCCTAAAATTAGCGGTTTTAGGCGAACGCTGGATTTGACATACAAGACCCCGCTTTGCTTCGGCCCGTATATTTTGCCGCCATTTAAGCTCAGCATATCCACCCCGAGTTTATCGGCGTGCAGACTTAGATAGTTTCCGGCCTGAGCGGCATCACTGTGCAGATAAAGCGGCAGTTTGTTACCTTGACGCTCGCGGCGGGAGCGGACAGCTTCCAAGCGATCAGATAACTCTTTGAGCGGCTGGATTGACCCAACTTCATTGCTGGCATAAATAACGCTTACCAGAACGGTTTTGTTATCAACCAGCTCAACCAGCCGGTCGATATCGATTATTCCTTCGCTGCTTACCGGAGCTAATTTAGAGTCGTATAGAAATGCCGGGGCAATCACCGATTCGTGCTCGATTGCACTTATTATTAGATTAGAGCCGGGGTACTGCTCCATCACCCCGCGGATAGCCAGATTATTCGCCTCGGTCCCACCAGCGGTGAATATGATCTCGGCCGATTTGACGCCCAAGATATTAGCCACCGATGACCGGGTTGCATCTATGGCCTTTCTGACGCCGTCGGATTCTCGGGTTATGCCCGAAGGGTTATAGAAATTATCCGTTAAATAAGGGGTCATGGCCGCCAAAACACGTTTATCGAGAGGTGTAGCCGCGGCGTAATCCAGATAAATATTAGGCATATGTATAACTTGGATATATTAGATGATTAGGATGGCGTGATTAGGGATCTAGGCCTGCGTTAGCGAAACACCGTATACTTCGCTGGGTACCCGTTGGAGGTATAAACGTATAGCGTGGTAAAGGTTCCGGGCTTCATTTGCGTCCACATGAGAATAATTGCGACCATCCTGGGCCTTTATTACGCCGTTAGGACGAACGTCGTACCTGGTAGTAACGACGTGCCGCTGGCCGGCATTGTCTACCCATTCTTCGTGCCAAACCCAAGTATGACGATCAAGGCAGAAGAATTCGCGTCGGCCATTCGGTTGTATAGGCCCAAATAATTCTCCGCCAATCTTAGCCTCGCGCCGGATCATCTCCCGGTGCAAGTTAGTTTGGCGAGTCGCCTCTCGCTGAGCTCGGAGTTGATTAAGTAAGCTAGACACGGCTTGAATCCTCATCCGGTGAGCGAAGGATGGCTTCGGCTTCGGCGACTACGCTGGCGGGATCACCATCGGTCGTTGGCGGGCGTAGATCGTCCACAGAATGTACTCCGCGGAGCACTGCTAACCCTAAGTCGGCTGCAGCTATGAGCTCTGCTAAGCGCCTATCAATCATCTCCTGAGGAATCTCAAGAGCTTCAGGTGATTTCATCAGGTAATCGGATTTATTTCCAAGCATAGTCTTCTACTCCAACCTAAACAGTTTCTGTGCGTTATTTGTAGTGGTGACGGCTAGGAGACTTAGATCCTCTCCTCTTATGTTGCTTAGGTATTCCGCCACTTGCCGCACAAATTTAGGCTCGTTCATTCTACCACGATAAGGGGTCGGGGTCAAGAAGGGGGAATCGGTTTCCAGTAACAATGAGCTTAGCGGGATGGATTTGTATACATCCAGGCGCTCAGGTTCCTTGGCAAACGTTGCAATACCGTTGACCCCTATAAACAGCCCTCGCCGCAACGCTTCATTCAGGTTGTCCTGAGAGTCGGTAAAACTATGGATTACACCTCGGACACTAGGATACAGATCGAGAATTGGCCAGAAATCGTTAAAAGCTTCCCTTACGTGGAATATGAGGGGAAGACCTCGGGAAATAGCTAGTTCTATCTGGAACTTGAGTATCGTTATCTGCTGGTTCTTTGGAGAGTGGTTATAGTAATAGTCAAGTCCGCATTCACCAACGGCGACAACTTTGGCTTCTTTAGCTAACAGGGTGAAATCGTCGCGTTCAACTTGTTTTAACGTGCTTCCCTCGCAGTAATCTTTAGCCTCGTGAGGATGCAACCCGATACTTGCCCAAACGTTGCTATGTTGCCCAGCAAACTCCACCGCCCGATGACTGTCCCGAAGTGTAGTACCGACACAGATCATTTTATTAACACCTTCAGCGGTAGCTGTGGATATCATGACATCGGGGTCGGCTGATGGAAATCTGGCATACAACTCTCCGGCAGGTTTTGCGGCTTCATGGATATGACAGTGCGTATCTACAAGATTCATCCGAAACAGTCTAGCGCAGACTACAGAGTGTCAGCAAGTCTTAGTCGCTATAACGCTGTCTCCTATTTACTCCACCCACCCCCAATTAGCCGCCAGTACAGCAAGATCGGATAGGTTAATGGTAGATTGTCCGGTTATGTTCCCGTCTGAGTAGTTAGAGTCTGCTTGTCCCCAATGAGCAGCTAGTATAGCTAGATCGGATAGATTGACATGCCCATCACCATTAAAGTCACCGTTGCTGATGTAGACCTGAGTAGTATCAAAATCGGTATTATTGTTACTGTCAGTACCGGTTATTTTAATGGTGTAAGTACCGTCCAAATAACTCAGAGTATTAAGATTAAAGGCATATGGAGCTGCAGAAAGATTACCGATGCTCACACCATTTAGTAAAAATGTTGAGTTTATGGCTCCAGCGGCGCTATATTCGTACGCTTCCAGATTTACATTCGGACCGTAAATTTCCTGGCCTGTGCTTAAGCCTGATAAGCTAACAACTATTGGTTGATAGGTTGACCCTGTATCTTGACCCCAGTATGTTTCCCATTGGGTTGGCGTCAAACCAGAACAAGCGTTCCCGCTAGTACCCCCAACCCATTCCAGAGCATTACTTGCCCAATTAAGCTGGCATGCTGCGGCTTGAGTATAGGCCTGGAACGTCCAGGGACCAAGGTAAGTGTTATTTGACCACTGGTCGTTGTAAGGAGTCTCCGGGTTGGCCGATATCCCTGTGCTTCCGCCGACTAACGGGCTGCCGGATGCATTAAGATTGTTATAAGGCGCTGAAAAAGAGCTATTGGACATCATCGCATTAGCAAATGAAATATTGTTATACGGTTCGGCATTACTCCCAGGATATTGATAACCCATGGCGTTCTCTCCACAATTCCCTGACGACCCGACCGTGCAACTCCAGTTGCTACCATCGTTCTCCGGCAGGGGAACAGTATCAAACAATCCAGGATTTACGTAAAAAGTATTAGATTGGACCGATATATTACGATCTTCCCACATACACCCGTCAATATACGCAATTGAGTTCGGTGCCAGCGGCGAGCTAGCTGTGGCATTCGCGGTATCGTAGTACTGGCATGTGCCGGTTCCGTAGACCGTTGTACCAGCGGTTACGTTTGAAGTAATGGCGGGAGACACGGTAACCACCGTATTGTTTGTACAGTTCCCACCCGGACAGCTTACTGCAGTTGCATGATAAGGCTGAACGGCTAGTATTCCGCCGCTCAGTGTTCCTGTTCCCTGAACAAGTACGACTCCCGTAAAAGTCGTGGCCGTTGTACCGGTATAGGACAAAACGGCACCAGTCGATTCATATACGCTGCCCTGACTGGTGTTCACGGCAAGCTGTCCTGATGAGGGGAATCCGGTTGTTGAGTTAACAGTAACGGTTCCCGGGCTACCCGCTGTGAACGTGGAAACGTCTGTCGTGTTGGCAGTAGATGTTGCAACCGGACTTATGACATCCGTACCGCAAGGGGTAGCCGACGAACAGGTGTTAGGCCCCGCACCATCAAAGCCTATCCAGTCCTCGGGAGATATGGCGCCCGACAGGGTTACGGTTGAGCATGGGGAAGCAGAAGTGCATGATTCATTTTCTACTACCGTACCGTACCCTCCGGTGGTAGAGTCATGGACATGCGAAAAGTATTGGATATCGGCTTGCATATTGGGAAACCCTCCCGAACAATACGGCGCACTTTCACCATTCCCAATAGCCTCACCGGAATTCAAACAACTTCTACCGCTTGCTCCCCATATATTAACGGCCTGTTGAGCGTTGAAAAAGGTATTGCCCTGAATTAATATCTGGTCATTGAAACGGCTATTAGGAATGTTCCACCCGCCGGAATCATTCTCCGATATTGCCATACCGACATCCTCGAAAAGATTATCCAGATATTCGGAATTCCAACCAGTCTCATTACTAACAGCCGTCCCATCAATATTGTAAAAATAATTTCCTTCTACTAACTGCCCCGCATTGCCGTTATCAAACCAAAGGCAGACAGAGTACCGTTCATTGGAAAACGAGTTATCTTTAACATCGTTATTGAAGCTCCCCCACCATTTGCCGCAGCCCGACTGACCATTGCCGGATAAGTCCGGTTGGTAGGGAGTCTGGTCAACCTGGTTATAGTCAAATGATGAACTTATCCCGCCGCCATTGAAAGCATATTCGCCTAGTCTTTGAAAACAATTATACTCAACGGTAGAATCATTGGCGTTCATTATGGCTTGACCCGCAGCGCTGGTTGTCTGATAGTTCACCCCTCCTGCATAATTATCATGAAAATAATTATGTTCAATGGTCCAGTCACTACCGGCCACTATTGTGTTATTTCCCCCGCCACCCTGAAACGACAAATATTCAAGGCTTACTTCGCCCGATGAGGCGACAATAGTTACTGGTGCATTCGTCGGGATTGGCTGCGCTAACGGCTGAGTTGTTGTTATGGTTGATCCTGAAACAGATGCAATTTGAACAGTCTCCGTAGTTGGTGTGCCGTCCGGGAAGGTTGCACCAACGCTCAGCGACGCCCCCGGCAAATAAAGCAGTCCCCCGCTATTAGGAGTTACCGAAAAAGTCGTCGCTCCCTGCGCGGCTGACGCACTGGCGGACCCTGTTTGCATCCAATCTCCATACACCCAAAAATTCGTTCCAGCGCTCTCGGTGACCGGGCTAGCGAGTGTAATTGTGGTTCCTGAAATGGAGCTGATTGCAGCTACTGTGCCGTCTGCAAAAACAATCTTATTGTTATAGTATCCGGGACTAAATCCAGTATCAGCCGTAATGGTTGAACTATTGGTGACGGTGGTAGCTACGGTTCCATAGCCCTGCGTAGCATTCCAATGATCTTCGCTATTATTGATGGCGCTCGCACCATTAAATACCGGTTCGGGATACCCCGGGACTGATCCCCCAATAAACTCGTCCCCTGACAGTGTCTGTGCGTAAATACTTGTATATGAGCCTCCTTCAAAAAAGAATAGCTCCGCATTGTTTGGATGCTGGTAACTCGATAGCGCCACAGCCTGACCGGGTGCATAGATAGTGGCGGCAGTTGCGGACGGCCCTTCGTTGACTATATACGTCGGCAATGAAGGCAATGTGGTACCGTAGCCCGCTAAAGCCTGATATTGTGATACCGTATAACTCTGGCTGCCTGACGCCAGGGAGTCCCATGTCCATGGACTAGTAAGATATTGCGCTTGTTCGTTACATATTTGGTAACTCTGCCCGGGAACACTAGGTGGTTGAAAACTGGATAACCGTATATTGTTTATGAGATTCGTAGATGAGCCTATAACTCCAACAATAAATCCCATCAACACAATAGGCGTCGTCATGCCTAACAAAATGCGCTTTAACTCTGAGCAACGAGAGAATTTTATATTAAGAGTCAAGGAGGTGGATCCGTGAAAAATTCGTCTAAGGCACTTCATCAGTTACCCGCTAATTGCACCGCGACTAGACTTGTGGAATTTATACCCGGCTGAGCCGTCAAGGAGCTTGGTCCATTCCAACCCAAATATACAGTCACAGCGGAAGGGAGAGTGACGATGTATGAGTTACTGAACAGGACATTTGATGCTCCGGTGTAACCGGCAATATTTAGGTAAGTTTCCTGATAAGCGCTGGCATCTGAATTAGAGGTCGGACCAATCCACACATAGGCACTGGCGCCGTTATTGGAGTTGTTGATTGCGACAGAACTATAGATTAACCATACACCCGCGGCTAAACTCACTTCTATCAGGTTAATGTTAGCCCCTGTAGCGGCCACCGCAACCGGCAGGGAAGATTGCGCATATGCGACTTGAGGAACAGACCACTTCAGATTTCCATTAAGAAATGTTGACGCTGCCGGCGTTCCAGACCCCAAAACTTGGGCATCCAGAACAACCGCTCCGCTGCTAGGAGTAACTCCATTTACTGACGTTACTCCACCGGCATTGGCTATGGTGCCGCTTTGTAGTTGAGAATAGCCCACCGTATTAGCCGCTAAAGTTCCATCGCTATTATGCGATACCTCTAGAAAGCTGTTGAGTATATCTCCCCAGGTACCATCGTCTGAACCCGGTACCGGTAGACGAGTAGTCATAGTATACGCAACCTCATTTATGTCTCTACCGTTGTCGTTATTGTTTTAAGCGTCACTTTAACCTGCTTATGGTAGATATTTTATATATGGCAAATTTTAAAGTCAACGACCCATTCGGAGATCATCTTGAAGCCCTTGTCTAGGAGCTTTTTGGAAACAGTGTTGAGCCTAGCGGATTAACCTTAGCTCCCGATAAAACACTTTGGATTTTGGCACTGGTTTCCGGCAAGAACGGATTAAGAAGATCCGCTATTTGGAGCAAAGTACTGGCTTGGTACCCCAACACTTCACTAAGTCGTTTGCTATCACCGGTCTTCGCAATCGCCCAGGGTTTTTGCTCGTCGATGTACTGGTTAAGGGCTCTGACCCGCTCCCAAACAAAATCCAAAGCCTTGTCGAAACGGAAGCTGTTAAGAGCATCGGTGTAGGCGGAAACATCGACGTCACGTAAGGATAATTCACCTATATTTCCCTCTTGGTAGTTTAATATCATGGCGACCGTCCTTTGGAGGGCATTACCCAGTTCGTTGGCTAACTCGCTATTGTAAGCCTTTTCAAAGGCGGCCCAGTTAAAATCACCGTCTTCGTAGGAAGGTACATGTCTAAGCAGGTAATAGCGGAAGGCGTCGGCACCATGAGTTTTTATAATGTCTGCCGGCAAAATGACGTTTCCGAGAGTCTTGCTTATCTTCTGCCCATTTATGGTGCAATAGCCGTGAACGAATAAAGTCTCCGGCAGCGGCAGCTCTAGCGCCAGTAAGATACCCGGCCAGATGCCGGCATGAAAACGGAGAATACCTTTGCCTATAACCTGAACATCGGCCGGCCAATACTCCCTGAACGCTGGCTCGTCAGGATAACCAATAACAGTCAGGTAATTAAGAAGCGCTTCAAACCAGACATAGATTACTTGAGTGTCATCCCCCGGCACCGCTATTCCCCACGAAACCTTATCCTTGGGCCTTGAGATGCTAATATCTTCGAGTCCCTCACTGAGTAAACTAAGTATCTCATTGCGTCGTATATCCGGCACGACCTTAAAATGATTTGACTCAATGGCTTTCTTAATCTGATCGTTATATTTCGACAACCGGAAAAAGTAGTTTTCTTCCTCGACTCTCTCATATGGGCGGTTGTGGTCCGGGCAAATCCCGCCATTTTCTTTGACGACGGTCTCAGTGAAAAACTCCTCATCACCGGTGCAGTACCAGCCAACATATTTGCTTTTGTAAATATCCTCGGCAAGCGCTTTCCAGATGGCTTGAGCTCGTTTTTCGTGGTCTTTATCTGTAGTTCTGACGAATCTGTCGTAGCTAATATTCATCAGCTTAAACAAATCTTTTACCCTGACGCTCATCTCATCTACGAACACCTGGACTTCCTGTCCGGCTTCGGCGGCCTTTTCGGCAATTTTTGCGCCGTGTTCGTCGGTACCGGTGCTGAATATGACCGTCTTGTCCTGCTGCCGTGCGTAGCGGGCCAGGACATCGGCCATGACGTAGTCCATGGCGTTACCAACATGAAGGTTGGCGTTAACATAAGGAATTGCCGTAGTAACGTAGTATTTCATTCCTTCTATTTTACCCGTTACCCCCGATAAACAAAATAAATGGTCGCTTAGAGCAACGCTTGCTGTTTAGGTTGAGGCTTGATACTAAACTGAAGTTTATCGGCCAAACGAGAGATAAACTCGGCCTGATTCTTGAATATTTTGCTTCCCGCAACACTCAAATTGAACCAGCAAGCCCGGTCGGTTTCCGGAAATTCGGCTTGTTTGCCGGACTTCAGCGGCCATTCCAGGCTGAAGGTGCTGCGGCAAACAAACTTAGAGATGTCCGGATCACCCTCGACCGCCCAGACGTGGTTGATTTTCGCTGAGCCCTGCTTAATTTCACCCAAGTCCAAACGTTCTCCGACGGGTATATCCAGGCCGGTTTCTTCACTAAACTCTCTCTCCATGGCCGCCTCCAAGCTCTCGCCTTCCTCGACCTCGCCCTTAGGAATGGACCAGACGTCTTTTTTGGACCAGAAAGGACCGCCCGGGTGCGTCAGGAGAACTTCAATCTCCTCACCCCGCCTGCGATAAATTAACAGTCCAGCGCTGGTTACCATATACCACTAGTCATCCAATAGTTTAGCGACCTCGTTGTGTTCCATATCGTCCAGTTCGGCAAATAAATCAGTCTCGTATTTCTCCGATACCGAGTAGATATAGTCATCTTTGTCCCTGGGAATGACGTGAAAGTGCAGATGATTAACCTTCAGCTTATCCTGGGGCATGAATGGTCGGTAGTTTTGACGGATGTCGCAGCCACTCCCGAGCTTTCCGATAATTCTTTGCTCAGTAAAAAATATTAATTTAAAAATGTCTTGAACTTCGGCCATAGTGAGGTCCCAGGGTTTTTCGACGTGACGCTTAGGAATTATCAAAAAATGCCCGGGAACTTTCCTGGGATTGCTTAGTACCACGTAAGCAGAGGCGTTATCCTTCAGTACGCGGTCACCGAAATTACAGAATGGGCATTTCTTAGATTCATTTTCCACTAATCATTCTCCTTGTTGATTGGATACGTGGGTATTATAGCGTATAGAGCTAAAAGTATGGCCTGGCTAGATAGCTTTAAGGACAGCAAAGGCATATAGTAGGTTACGCGTTAATCGGCAGGAGGAATATATGAAAAGGGAACTTCGTTCAAGGTCCATTGAAAAACAGGGTGCTCGGCAAGGAGTCGTCGCTCAGGGCGCAGCTTTGCTAGCGCTTGCCAGCAGTTTTAGCGGTATATCTTTCGGTCGGGAGAGTAACGTCGCCGGGCCAGCGCAAACACCGGCCGAGGCTGCCAGTATCATGACGATCGATATTCACCACCATCTACCTATTTTGTTTGACCCCGATAAAGAACTGATCTGGTCGCCCGTGGGTTCTAAGCGTCCCAGAAAAGAAGTAACCAGTGTCGAGATATCAGAGAAGATAAATGGCAAGAATGCTTATTTTCAGATTGACCAAACCGGTAACTCGATAGGCTCAATGGTGGTAAGAGTAATTCGGGCATCCAAGGAATTATCTGTCGACAGCGCCTTTGACGCAGCGGGGACTCCCCCTGGGGATCGCATTAGGACCGACGTCGGAGTGATTGAGAATCGCGGATCAAATAATACACCTAGCGCTGAGGTAGAATACGCCAATGGGTCTGTTGACTACATACCCGTTGGGGTAACTCATGAACTGACCGGTTGTTCCTGAAGTCACTCGACAGCAGCCTGGACCGCCGCATAACATGAATTAATTCATTTTCTCTCTGCAAGCATTGCTCTGACATAGATGGTTAATATAGCAAATATTTCAAACTACTATAAACAAAATTGGTGCGCGGGGCGGGAATCGAACCCGCACGCCTTTTGGGCACAGAATTTTAAGTCCTGAGTGTCTACCAATTCCACCACCCGCGCAGATGGTTTAAAGAACCGCTTACCGACGATCTAAATTATAGCAGAGCCGCCAGAGCTTTAGGCGTCTTGACAACCTTATCGATGAGACTGTCACGACAGGGGTCCCCGGTTTTTGGTGAAAAAGCAAAAATCGGTTTACCGAGAGCGCAGGCATAGGCCATCTCCATTGAGACACTTATGCCGGCATAATCCTCTTTGTTGAAGACATAACAGACCTCTGCTTTGCGGATCCAGTCGAAGTGCTCTAGTGTCAAACCTTTAAATATCTTTTGGGTAATTGGCTCACTCTTGAAGAAGTCGCCCTCAGCTACACCCAGACGAAAATCCGGTTCGAATACTAAAACTCCCAGCTTCTCAAGATTGGCGCAAAATGCCGCTATTTCTTTTTGATACCGTTTGGACCCGCAAACTACGACCGATTTCATATTACATCTTTCTTGTTTCAAAGTATCATCATAATGGAGGCGCCGACCGGAATCGCACCGGCGTACGAGGTTTTGCAGACCTCTGCGTGACTACTCCGCCACAGCGCCAAGTTCTATGCCTTGTTATTATACAAGATATATGACGTTTTCGAGGGGTTTAAAAACGACATTGTCGCGCTCCAGTAGAAATGTCCGGTTTTCCGTTCAGTAGAAATGTCCGGTTTCTGCTATCCTCCAGGATTAAATAATGGAGGAGTTTTTAGTGCCCAACACCCTAGAGTTAAGTGAAAAAGAATT
>JAJZNU010000006.1 GCA_021811625.1 bacterium | reverse complement strand
TAATTTGGGTAGTTGACATACAATTCAACCTTTCGTTGTTTAGTTAATATTTGCAATAACTATTGTACGTTTTAACTACCCAACAAGGTTATGTTTACACACTAAAGTTGTACAGTACCCTTCACGCTACTAAACCCCTCCCGCTTGAGGCAGGCGATTACCAGCTGATAGAACAGCGACAAGTTGCCGGCGATCATCAGCAAAACGCCTGTGTAGTAAAGCGGCAGCGGGAAGAGCTGCTCAATGACCGTAGTCCGCGTAGCGAAGTAAACAATCGTCGCTCCCCAGAAAAACGGGTTGAGCAAGAAGCTCACAACCGTACCGATCATCATCAAGTTGAAACTAAACCAATTTCTGGCTCCCATCATTCTCATCGTGCGAAGCGGTGAGCGAGTGTAGACCAGGCCGGTCTGAAGGTAGCCCTTGAGCCACCGACGACGTTGCCGATCAGCTTTACATATATGCGCCGTGGCCTCCTCGTAAGTTGTCGAATCGAGCATGCCGATCCTATAACCCCGACAGGCTAACGCCGCGGCGATTTCAGCGTCTTCCGTGACATTGAATTTGTCCCATCCACCGACTTCTCGTACCGCGGAGGTCAGGAAATGATTACTGGTCCCTCCCAGTGGCGGGGTCAACGCCAATTTCGATAGACCGGCGAGCACCCACTCGAAGTGAGCGATATACTCGGCCCAGTAGAAACGAGTCAACCAATTGGTTCGCTCGTTCCAAAAGCGCAAACGTGCTTGGTAGCAAACCACGCGCTCGTCTTCCCGGTGCATGAAGGCACTAGCTGCCTTGAGTAGCTGGTCCGGTTCGGGACGGTCTTCGGCATCGTAGATGACGCAACACGTACCGGTGGCGATTGCGAGCCCGGCGTTTAAGGCCCGGGGCTTGGTCTGGGGTTCTCCCGGTTCGGGTATCAGTAGTTTGACGATGCGGAAATACTTCGGTAGGCGAGCGTTCAGCACCGCCTCCAGTGTTTCCGTATCATCCTGCTCCAGAAGTAATAGCACCTGAAGCTTGTTCTTGGGATACTGCAGACTGCCGATCGAAGCAGCCAACTTATTGACCACTCTAGCCTCTTTGTATAGAGGCAAGAAAATGGTATAGGTCGGCAGGTGCGAATCGTTGAAGTCTACCAGATGTCGGTTGGGGTACCGGTAAGATTGCCCGGCTTCCCAGAGCACCATCTTGAAGCCGACGAACACGATCCAAAAGATCATGGCGAAGGCTATCAGGCCGATGGCTGTGTGGTGCGGGTCGATTAAGGCGCCAATCAAAGTTACTATGCACACCAGTCCGAGCAAAAGTTTTTGACCACCGCTCAGAACTTTGGCAGCACTTTGGCGCCTAGGGAAGGAAGCATGTTTAGGATGCCTCATCGTTTCCTTTCGTAGACTAGGTACTCGTCGTTGCTGTATCGAAGCGAGTAGGGACGGAGTTTGGCCGAGCCAAACAGATGTTCGTATACCAAGTCGACCTTGGTACGTCGCATGACAATCCAGCGAATCTGCGACTTGACCGGGTTGGCCAAGGCTGGCTGCCAGAGCTTGTAGCTACCCTCGTAGACGTTTACCCCCAAGGAGATGTGAGCGTCAAAGAGCACCAATTCGTTGCCGAAAGACTCCATCAGCACCAACCCGCCGTTATAGTGGGCGTGCAAGAACCGGCTAGTCAGGACCGAATCCTTGACGTAGCTCTGCTGGAGCGATATTGACGGGTCCCGTAACGTAATGATGCTCATAGGCTTCGCTAATGTCACCACACCGAAGGCGGCTATTCCCACTACTGCCGATAGGGCAGCATAGCGAGTGAAGTCAGCGTTGGCCAGCAAACCTACCAGGTAGCCAATCAGAATAGCAGCCGGCAGGATCATCAGTAGTCCAAAACGAACGTTGTACAAGTCACCGGTGATTTGAGCGACATGAAGCGGCCGTTGGCCTTTTTCAAGAGCCACCACGAAGAAGGGAAACATCACTAGTAAAGATATGGCCGGTAACGTTTCCAAACGCAGTCGCTCTTTGACAACCATCACGATCAGGCCGACGATCATTAAGACGACGACCACCAACTTCAGGTTGTCGACCATCGCGAACCAGTAAGTCTTTAAGGCGATTAGCCAGTGCCCGACAGCGATGTCGGAGCGACCTACCCAGAGCGATGGCTTAGCATAGGGACCATCCTGGAAATTAAGGGCATTTCCAAAGATGATCTGATTCCAGGCGAGCCAGGCTGTAACACCAAGCGCTCCAAAGAACAGAAACATCAAAGTAGTGCCCTCTGCTTGCTGCCAGCTATAGTGCCTGCGCCAAGCGACCACAATGACAACAATTGTCAGGGTCGCCAGCAAGATCCAAGCTTCATAGCGGGCAAGGGTGCCGAAAAAAATCGCAGTGCCGGCACCAACCAGGTACTGATACCGGCTGGTCTTAATCCAACGCTGGACGTAGTAGACGGCTACAACCATACAAGCGAAAAGCAGCAGCTCGGTCATCGGCGTACTCTGCATATAGAGTATGTTGGGATTGCTCATAAAAACGAGCGTTCCCGCCAAAGCCGGCAGCGTTTTGCCAGTCAGGTCGCGGATTATTTTGTACAAGAAGACGCTAGCCACAACGTAACTGAACATTGAGCTAAGACTACCGGCCAAACCGCTGTAGTATAGTGCATTGTTCCAAACGAAGGGCACCATCAAGATGTGGGGGAGTGGTAGCCACACCCCGCCGAGTTGACCAAAACCGGTTGTCGGGCTGTCAATTACCCGGCGAGCGATTTCCATATGGGAGATCGAATCCTTGTACGCAAGGATATCTCCCGCACGGTCAAAGTAAATGAAGCTCGCGATTGAGGTTAGGGTTGCCACAATGGCCAGCCACCATACGGTACGGTCGCTTTGCTTCACGACCTGCTGCATGGCGATCTGCTCGGTTAATCGAGTCGGCCTTTTGAACACAACTAGCGACAATGGACTAGACCTCTTTTCTGAGAAGCTGGCGTAATTGCCAGAGGCTTACAAATGAACCGATAACAACCCTAAGGTTGCTGCCTGTTTGTTTGCCAAGTTGACGGGGATGATGCTCGACCAGACTCTCGGCGATAGTAAAGCCACCGTGCTCAGCCCGAGCGATTATCTCAGGTGAGATGGTGGCGTACTCGCCGTTCAAGCGGGGCAAGACTTCGAGAACCAGTTTTCGACGAAAGAGTTTAAAACCGCAGTCGACGTCTTGGGCGTGGTAGTTCAGCATGACGCTGCTGACATAATGCCAGCCACGTCCCATCAGTCGACGCTTCAGGTTGTCGGCTCTTTTCGCTCTCACACCCAGCACAGCGTCAGCTCGTTTTATGGCTTCGAGCATTGGCGCTAAACTGTCAATAGAGAACTGGCCGTCGGCGTCACAGAAACCGATCAGTTGGTGCCCGGTATTGAGGGCCTCCTGCAATCCGGTTCTCAGTGCCGCACCGTAGCCGCGATTTTTTGGGTGGTTTATCACCCGAATGGCCGGGTAATCTGCGCTTAACCGTTCGACCACATCGGCCGAGTTGTCGCTACTGCCGTCGTTCACGATGATTATCGTGAACCTGCAGCCTAGCGACTTTAGATAGCTGTGGATTTCATTTACGACAAGTGGTAGGTTATCCGCCTCGTTGTATGCCGGCAGAAACCACGCCATTGACCACGCCATTGACTCAGTCACTAGCAATCACCCTTTCGAAACGATGGTGAAATACGACAAAATTGTTAACTACGAAGGTCAAGCTGGTACTGACCGCGCCGGCGCATAGAACACCGATTAGGTCACCAGCGAGAGGAGCGATGACGGTGAAAGCAAGTGCGTTAACACCGCTTGCCGCTATTGCCGCTCCCAGGAAGCCTGCCCAGCGATAGAATTGAGCTTTGCCTTTAAGCCGTCTCGCATCGCGCCAGGTCAGGTTCGAGCTCAAAATGTAGTTGAGCTGAGACGACAGGATGAACCCTGCAGCGTCCGCTACCGATCTGTTGATATTGACGTGCTCTAGCAACTTCAGGATCACAAACTGCACCATCAAGCACACAGTGCCGACGACAGTAAATTTCACCAGACGTCGTTTGAGCAACCGTACTGCCGGGTTGTAGATCAACCAATCTCCTTTTTGTGGGGGGTGGAATGGTTCTTTGTAGAGCAAATTGGGAACGATCAAAAACTTGGAACAATATGTACAACAGCTCCACGTTTTCTTGTCAAATATAACATGGGTGACGTTGTTAGTTCAAGAGGTAAGTAAGATAAACTGGATGAATAGTTCAGTTCGCGCAATTAAATTACATAGAAGCATTGATGTATTTTAGGAAGTTATCATTTATGATAACTACCATAATATGGTCTTTTAGCGATCGCAATTATCTGCTATAATATCCGACGACTTTATGGTTGATTGACCGAACAAATTTCGGTACCAGTCCTATATCGTAGTCCCTTCAAACGAAAAGAGGTAAGGTTGAAAAAGTACCTGTTTTACGCTTTATCAATTGTCATAGGGGTGGGTGTCGGCATCACGATGGCGGTCACGACTCATCAGTCGAACCAGCTTAACGAACCAGCTATCAAGCCCCTAGTCGTAGAGCACGTCTGGCGTATGGGACAAGTTCAGCTAGGCATAGACCTGCTATATTACGGGTCGGCAACAGTTCCGCTGAATCAGGTGCGCTACGAGGCAACAGAGGCGGTGAACTACATTGTCGATCAGCACGCCAACAGTGTCGGCATTTCGTTCCCGTTTTACACATCGGGCCCGAAAGCTAACAGTGTCTACGCTGGACAAGGCACTCCAAGCCCCGCTCAAATCACGCAGGTCGTTGAAGTCGCCAAAAAGGCAAAGCTGCGCGTGACGTTACGGCCACTGCTCGATGAAAGCGATTTAAGGCCTAAAGACTGGCGCGGTTCCATCGGTCCGACCAACACCAATGAGTGGTTTGCGAACTACTCGCGGTTTCTAAAACCGTATCTCAAAGTGGCTCAGACCACCGGTGCATCTACGTTTATTGTAGGTGCTGAACTGAGTTCCATCGAGAGTCAGAGACAGTGGGTCGGCCTCCTTCGATCTGCGCGCCTTTTCTTCCACCGGCAGTTGGGCTACTCCCAGAATTACGACTCTTTCCATTCAGACAAAGCAACGCCGCCGGTCGATGTTTTGGGAGTTGACTACTACGCTCCGATGCCACTAGGCGACAACGCTTCCGTCGCGCAACTGGTTCGGGCTATGAACAATTGGTGGGAGAGCGTACCGAGGCGAATCCATATACACCAGGTAGTAATCGATGAAGTCGGGTTAGCGGCACAAAACGGGGCCTACAAAGTGCCCTATAGCACAAATCTGCAAACACCAACCAACCTTAACGTTCAAGCTAGGTGGTTTACCGCCATCTGCGACGTGGCCAAAACGCAGCGCCTGTCCGGCCTGTATTTCTGGAACGTGCCATTTGGGGGCAACCTAAGCGTTGGTTCGGGAGAAGCAGTGTCCATAATCGGACGTCCTTCTTCGGAGGCCATCAGAAACTGCTTCGAAAAATTTTCGTCATAGAAGAAGGTGAAGACACAACCAAGGGGATACCTTGAAACGGGCGCCTATTGGTTGCAGGGGTTGATTCCACGTCACATCGTGAAATCCCCCTGCAACCAGCGCCCGTTAGTATTATTATTTTAGACCCACTACGGCCAACTTGCACTACACCCATTAATATGGTAGTGTAGTAATATTATGACTTCATCATCTTCGGATCCAGGCTTGGGATATAGTCTTGAGAACGCCGTCGAAAAAGGTACGCTGGGTAAGTATGAGGCGCATATGTACAACGGTACGCTGTATAGAGTGACACCCCCTGAAACCATCAGAGAATTGCTTTATAGCACCCGGCCCTTCGGTCCGGATGCCGATCCACTGTCTTCAGCTTCTTCGAGTCTGGAGGGTATTAGAAAAGCTCGTGAGGCTCTCGCTGCGGCCGTAGGTCGTTCTGCCGTGAGCCGATAAGAAAGTTTTCACAACCAATGGACTATTCGCAACATTCACCTCGGCCATTATTTGCGCTGGCGCCTATGGACGATGTCACCGATACGGTATTTCGCCGGGTTATTGCCGAGCTGGCCAAACCGGATCTGTTCTTCACCGAGTTCGTTAACGTCGATGGACTGCAAAGCCCTGGTCGAGAGACAGTTATTAAACGACTTCGATTCTCCGCGACCGAGCAGCCTCTTATAGCTCAAATATGGGGATTAAGACCAGAGAATTTTTATAAAACAGCCAAGGAGCTGGTCGATATGGGCTTCTCGGGGGTGGATCTCAACTTCGGCTGTCCGGAAAAAGCGGTCGTCAAAAACGGTGCCTGCATAGCCTTAGTGAATAACCGAGAGCTAGCCGGGGAGATCATCGCGTCAACTAAAGCTGGTATCGCTGGCCGTATCCCACTGAGCGTTAAGACGCGTTTAGGATTTAATGAAATCGATTTCACCTGGCATAAGTTTCTTTTAGAACAAGGTTTAGATATGCTAACCGTCCACGGACGAACCCGTAAGGAACTCAGCAAGGTCCCGGCCCACTGGGACGAAATCGGAAAGGTCAGACAACTCAGAGACGACATGAATTTAAAGACCCTTATTGTCGGTAATGGGGATGTAGTCAGTCGCGAACAGGGAGAGAGGCTCGCAAAAAAGTATAAGCTAGACGGCATCATGATTGGCCGCGGCGTCTTTAGTGATCCATTCGTTTTTGCGCCGGTCAGTCCCTGGAGTGATTACTCTAAGGAACAACGCATAGCCCTGTACACTAAACAGGTGAAGTTATTTAAAGAAACGTGGAAAGAAAATGAACGATCAGTGCATGTTTTGAATAAGTTCTGCAAGGTATATATAAATGGTTACGACGGAGCCAAAGACGATCGGGAAAAGCTGATGCGGGCGGGCAGCGCAGAGGAGCTGTTGACCATTTTGAGTGATCTTTTATCGTAGCTTATCCAGCAACGGTGACCACTCTACGGGAATTTATATTTTGCCAGATACCCCATTCCTCGCTACAATAAGGTCAAATGATAAAAGCCGCTCACTTAAGTAAACGCTACCACAAAAAGCAGGCGGTTAGTGACCTATCTTTCCAAGTAGCGACCGGTAAAGTCACGGGATTTTTGGGGCCAAACGGGGCGGGCAAATCAACGACCATGCGTTTAATGCTAGGGTTAGATAACGGTGGGGGGACAACAACTTTTGATAACAAGCCGCTCCACAGCTATACCCAGCCATCTAAGGTAGTTGGTGTCCTATTGGAGGCTAAAGCATTTCACCCCACTCGCACTGCCCGCAACCATCTTCGGGTGTTAGCTGCTGCCGGAGACGTTCCAGCGACTAGGGTTGATGAAGTACTCGACATCGTTGGCCTGAAGTCGGAGGCCAAAGGCAAACCCGGTAAATTTTCTCTCGGCATGTCACAACGACTTGGTATTGCGGCGGCACTGCTCGGTTCGCCCAAATACTTGATTCTTGACGAACCGGCGAACGGTCTAGATCCGGAGGGAATAGCTTGGTTAAGAGACTTTTTAAAAAACTATGCCGATGCGGGTAACGCCGTGTTTGTCTCCAGTCATTTACTGAGCGAGATGTCTCAAATGGCCGACAACGTGGTGGTCATAGGTAAGGGAAAACTGATAGCTGACACTACAGTCAAGGAGTTGGTAGCCGGCAGTGCGCATACCGGAGTTTTTGTCAGGGTTGATGGTCTGACTAAGCTAGAAGCGGCTCTAAACAGTGCCAAGATAGACTATGAAAAGCTCGACGGGGGTCTAAAGATCAACGGGCGGACAACTGACTACGTTGGCAAATTGGCTTTCGCGGCCAAGGTACCGGTTTTGGAATTGGCCAGTCACAGTGCCTCGCTAGAAGATGTCTTTTTGGAGCTTACTGCTGGCGAGGAAGAATTTGCAGCAACCATGGGAGATAAGAAATGAGAGCCTCACTAAGGTCCGAGTTCCGTAAATTCTTAAGCGTCAGGTCAACTTACGCAATCACCGGTTTCGTTTTTGTGTTTACCTTGTTTATAGCATTTTACGTTGTCGGTTGGCGAATGAATTACCACGATCTGCACGATCCGACTCAACTGGCTCACGATGTAACCGGCGCGCTAAATATGACTCTCTTCGGAGCCATAGCCGCCATATTGCTGGTTACTCATGAATACCGGTACAACACAATTGTCTATACGCTTACAAGTAGTAACAGCCGGCAGAAAGTGCTCTTGTCCAAGTTTATAGTCATAAGCCTGTACGCCATTTTCCTGGCGCTACTTATAGGTATACTTTCGCCAATTGTCGCTGATCTGGGAGTCCTGGCGAGCGGTCATACCCTTGTCCCGCAGACGCTGCATTATGGTGATCTGATTTGGCGAAGCTTGTTTTATGGTTGGGGATACGGCATGGCGGGGCTACTCCTAGCGCTTTTGATTCGCAACCAGGTCGCCTCAATAGCGGCGTTGTTTGTTATACCGGGATTAGCCGAACAGCTACTTGGTCTATTGTTCAAACACAACACCGTTTATCTACCGTTTAGCGCGCTCAATCACGTTATAAATCCGGATATAACTAACACGCCCACTAGCAGTACTCTCTCTGCCGGTAAGGCTGCCGGAGTTTACTGTATCTACTTAGTAGTCGGCGGTTTCGTCTCTTGGGTATTGTTTTTGAAGCGCGACGCTAATTAGTGATTTTTTGAATCCATAACAAACATATACTAAATGTGGTGGGCCCGGCTGGACTTGAACCAGCGACCAATCGGTTATGCATACCACTGCAACTTCCGTTGCCTCTTTCGAGTTTGTGGTCTGGACTGTCTCTTCACCCTCTGCAGGGTGCCTGCCGTTCAGTCTCTACACCTTCCCGTAGCTAACACCTTGGGCTTGGCTCGGGATTACCATGTGTCTCATGAACACCTTCGGCTTCCCCGACTTTGACAGGTTATACTCATCAGTCTCCCAATGAGCAGCCCCTTAACTTTTGGCCTATCTTACTCTGGGATATTCCTACCCAAGACATCCGAAACATCATATCGGTGATCACAAGCATACGCTTGTGAATTAACGTTTCTATGGATGAGTCAACTCCCGTTTAGACTTAGCCAAATTGTCAACCGAGCCGACTGCTCTAACCACTGAGCTACGGGCCCCTACAACACAGCAGCTTCTAAAAGCTATGAACTATTATACCTGACAGTGCGAAAATTTAGACATTAGTCTCTGGCGACGGGTCCAGCGCAACGCTACCAGCCTGTCTTTCGAGCGCAGCAAGGCGTCGTAATTTCAGTAGCTTTCGTCGGCCACCTTCGCTAAAACCACCCCGTACGCCGTACGATTCCTTATGGTCTAACGCGTACTCTAAGCATTCTTCTCGGACACAACAAGCCGCGCAGACTTTCTTTGCTTGCCAAGTGCCGGCGTTATCCTCCGGATAGAATAGAGCGGGATCAAGACCGCGGCAGCTTGCCAGTTCTTGCCATTTAAGATCATTGGGGTATTCTGAATGGGATGCTTCATGGGCGTCAACCGTCATACCTGGACTCCTTTGGTATAATTAAATCAGAAATGACATTGACTATAAGACAAAAAATGATTCAAATTTACAATATCCGTCAACAACTGAGGGATATCCGGGTCGTTGGGCTAATCACTTTTTTGGTTATAGTGCTGCTCGTCAGCTGGAGCGGGGTTAAAGCGATTCAGACTAATTATGACCTCCAGAAACAGGTCGCTACGCTTCAGCAGCAGAACGCGCTTAGCGCGCTCAAAAACACGAACCTTAGACTGCAAAACGAGTACTACAACTCCAACCAGTATCTAGAGCTTTCCGCTCGTCAAAACTTCGGTCTGGGGGCGCCCGGAGAAACTGAACTCCTCGTTCCAAAAAATGTAGCAATGTCTCATCTCGTGAATATGCCAGGAGCTACGAATTCTAGCGCAAATAAGGAAAGAAAAAGTTGGGTTGATTCCAACCTAACATCTTGGCTTGACTTCTTCTTTCACCGCCAATCGAGCAATAATTGACATACTCTACCTCTGTTTGCTACAATAAAAGCAAGGTAAGGTCACGACGAGATTGAGTATTTTAGCGGAGGTTGTTCCTCGGTGTGTCCATGCCTAAAGTAAGCCAACCAAATAACGCGGGGTGGAGCAGCGGCAGCTCGTGTGGCTCATAACCACAAGGTCGCAGGTTCGAGTCCTGCCCCCGCAACCATATCATGCACCCAAAATACGAGACCGTGTTCCATGACCGGTCTCTATTTGTTTACCACTGTTAAATCATACATTTAAGTCCAGATTCTGAAATTACCCAAAATCAGCAAACTCAGGCTCGAACCATCAAAACAGCTGCTATTATCCAGATTAACTCCTTACACAGGTTCCAGAACCGTCCATTCTTCTATATGAGGGCTGGACACCTGCGAAGCTGACCGTGTTCCATGACCGATGTCCTTACTTGGGTTGCAAGGTCATGGCGGTCAAGTTGGCGCAAGACATCACTAAGTGCGATCTAGGTAATGCCAAAGCATACATTAATGCCATGATTGCTGAACTCTAAGCAAGAGCCTTCTCACTCCACTGATCACAACTTGTTATACACCCGCCTGCGTTGTTTGAACTGCCTGTCGAGAAAAGAAATATGGTGATCATGGTAGTCAATTAATACTTTGGGGCTTGAGCTATGCATCAGCCGACCGACATATTGGGTGATTTTACCCTCAAACGCAAAGGGAAAGGCAAACATTAAAGCCTCAATATTGGGTATATTCATGCCTTCGCCAAAGATCTGGCCGGTAGCCAGCAATACCTGGTAGTGTCCGTCCTGGATTTGTTTGAGTTTTGAGGTGCGGCTGGCGGCTGAATCGTCACCAGTAAAGATCGTTGTTTCACATTGACCCTTGAGATACAGCTCAAGGAGCTTGAGATGCTCTTTGCGTTCACTGAGCACTAATATTTTTCTCTTTAAGACAACTTGCTCAAGGATATCCTTAACAACTAATTCATTTCTAGTGGTGTCGTAACTGATGACCTTGGCTATGAGGTCGAAGTGATCAGTTTTCCAGTTGAAGGGGATATTGAGATTCGTTTCCCTAATGACCACATCGAACTTTTTGTGAGTAGCTGGTTTATCGGTTTCGGTAATATCGGCCATATTAGCAATAATGTCGCCAATGTACACGTATATAAGTTGTTCGTCGTTGTGTTTTCGCTGAGGCGTGGCCGTTAGGCCATATAGAAACTCTGGGTTGAGGTGGGCTATAACATTGCGAAAGGTCTTGGCTGGTATGTGATGGCACTCATCGACAATAATCGTACCGAATTTATCGCGTAGATCCTTCATATCCTCCGGTTTCACTCTGGCAAAACTTTGCAGCAAGCCAACAGTGATATCCTTGCCGGTAGATTTCTTAACGCTTGAAAACCGGCCGATGTGAGCTTTTGGAACATTTAGATATTTCTGGATGCGTTCCACCCACTGATCGAGCAACTGCTTACGGTGAACGAGCACTAGCGTTGGTTTCTGATGATGAGCAATCAGCTCCATGCCAATCATAGTTTTGCCGCTGCCAGGTGGCGCGACGATGACGCCTTGTTTCTCAAGCATGGCGGCAGTCACAATCTGATCTTGCTGATCGGTTAATTTTATATGGCTCTTGAACTTGCAGTCCGCTAATTTTGGGGTTACGAAACTAATCTCGTATTTGATGTCGTTTTCGTATAAGAATTTGAGAAGTCGGGAGAGAAATCCGCGAGGTAGCGAGATCATTTTGGTCGATTCATCAATTAACCGGAAATATTTCTGTACCTGATACAATGACATGCCGAGCCGTTTCTTTGTCAGATATTCAGTATTTAAGAAGTTGAGTTCTTCTTTCAGGTAGCCAATCAAGATTCCACCAAGCTGTGATTTATTCAGTGTAATATTTTGGCCAACAGAGATTTTTAACTTCTTGTTCTTAGTAGTACGAGTAGCCTCCTCAACTGTGTTACCGAGTACTTTGTCGTAAGCAGCATCAAGATCTTTGGTCGAGTGACGTTTGGCGGTTTTCAGGATTTCAAACTGATCCTCAAAAGGTGTTCCGGTGCTCGGGTTGATGAACACAGTATTGCCAGAGCGTACTGACTCGCCTTGAAACGGCAACGCTATGAGGTTACCGAAGCCGTCTTTGACAATCGCGTCCTGATTGGGGAAAAGCCGGTCAAAGCTGACTTCTTTGTCGAAAACTGACAGCTTGAGAATCTTACGCACCGCTTCCAGCCCAATCGCTCGACTTTTATAGCATGGGTAAGCGTCCTTGAAGAAAATCCAGACGTGACCGCCATTACCTGACCTTGACCGTTCTATATATCCTGATAGTCCGAGCTTGCTTACTTCTTCTAGGTAATTTTGGCAATCTTCCAGCCAATTAGTACCATCGAAATCTGCAGCCAGAAAGTAAGAGGTGTTATCCTCAAGAATAGGGTATATACCGATAGTGATCTGGCCTGTGAGGTGCTTGCGGACGACTTCGTCGGTCAAGGGCGTTAGCTGCTTGTTCTGGAAATTCTTGATGGTGCCGCCACTAGCTTTGTGAGCGTTAAACTCATTCCAATCGAAGGTGTAGTCAGGAAAATAGCTGCCAGTTTTATCCCACCTTTTGGCGAAAGCATCGTCTCGCCCTCGGAATAGTGATCTGTAGAGCTTTATCTTATCACCGGCTTGCATGATTAAACCTACAACTTTCTGTACCGCGTAGTGCTGCCTCTGCCAATCCGCTCAACCCTACTCATTTCCATTAACCTACTCAGAGCTTGTGAGACCGTAGGCCGTGCTACGCCTGCGTGTTTAGCAATCTGACCTGGTGTGGCTTCTTGTACTTCTCCAAGGTAACCCCAAACCTTGAGTTGCTGAGGCGATAGCAATGTTTCGATATTTTCGGTCGACAATAAGGCCATAGCTTGTTTGGCTTGTTCTAATGAAACAGCCAAAAAATACTCAACCCAAGACGTGATCGACTCGGACTCAGTATTAAACGTCGTTTGGCTCCTGCGTAGAGCAACGTAGTAGTCCCCTTTACTGTCTTCAACCAGCTTTTCGTGTGACACGTAAGGCACATAGGCATAGCCCGCCTGCAACAAGAACAGGTTAGTTAGGATTCGTGACAATCGGCCGTTACCGTCGACAAAGGGATGGATCTTCAGAAAACCAACAATAAATGCGGCAATAACTACTAGCGGGTGGTTTTCCTTTGCTTGCAAAGCGTCCTGGGTCCAAGTAATCAATTCCTGCATTTCCTTAGGAGTTAGGTAGGCCGGGGTTGTATCAAACAGGACACTTAAAAGTGTGCCGCTTTTATCCCTCATCTCAACATTATTCTCAAGATTTTTATAACGTCCTTTGTGGCGCTCATCTTTCTCAGAGTACTTCAGTAGTTGGCTGTGGAGATGAAGGATACTACTTTCGGAGAAAGGTATGTCAGCGTAGCTATCAAATACTGTTTGTAGAAGCTCATAATAGCCCCTCACTTCCTGAGCATCACGATCAGCCATTTTCTGCATGGTCAACCCACGCATTAAATTCTCCACCTCTTCATCAGACAACTTGGATCCCTCTATACGAGTTGAGGCGCCAGCAGAGGAAGCCAACACTGAACGCTTTAATCTGCTTAAGATTTGAGGGCTTAGATTTACACCGCCAACCCATCGACCTTTCAGTTCATCAATACGAGAAATGAGCAGATAGTTTGACTGCGGTAGTTGGTGAATACGCTTGTTTAGATTGTCCATAATCTAACATAGAGTATATATGAGATTATATTAGATTGCAAGAGGTTTCTACTTTCAGCTCAACAGAAAAGAAACATTTCGACAGGGGTGGTAACTATGCTAGGATACAGCGAGTCGCGGAAGCGACGGTAGTGCACTATGGTTCGGTTCGAGTCCTGCCCCCGCAACCAGATCCAGAAACCAAAATATGAGACCGTGTTCCATGACCGGTCTCTATTTATTTACCCCTGTTAAACCTTCCATCTTGGCTTAGTTTTGAAAATATCCATAGTTTGATTGGGTTACGTTCGAACCGCCAATCTTGTCACTATTTTACGTTTAACTCCTTACAGACGTTCCATAACTGACCGGCTATCATTATGAGGACTGGACACTTCAAAAACTGACCGGGTTCCATGACCGCCTCGTACCGTTCTTGTATTGTGAGGCCCACAGGGTGTATCATTTGAATATGCGTTCAAACTTTCAAGCGATTAAAGACGAGCTGCAAGACAACGAAGCTATCGAGCTGTGCGCGCTCCAATGCGGCACAATAGGTGATACAACCAAGCTCAAAATATGTTATTTGCTTCGCCATTACCCCGAGTTGAACGTTACTACCATCGCAGAATTTGTTAGTACTTCTGTCAGCAATGCTTCACACAGTCTTAATAAGCTGCGCGCCGCCCGGTTAGTTAAAAGTCGTAGATGCGGCCAGACCATTTGTTATTCCCTGCAAAAAGACGCCTTTGCAAACGTTATGAACATAATAGGGAGTGGCGGCTATGTGTCCGGTATGTAATTAAATCGAACAGGGTTGCGGTTTTAACGTAACTTATTTTCTTAACAAAACGGAGGGTTTATGAAAGCTGTTTGGAACGATCAGGTTATCGCCGAAGCCGACAAAGACAAACTAATCTATATAGAGGGCAATTGGTATTTTCCGCCCGACTCGGTAAAACAGGAGTATCTCACGAAAAGTCCGACTCCGTATACTTGCCCCTGGAAGGGGGTATGCCAATATTTTAACGTCGTTAAAGGAGATAAGGTCGGTCAGGACAATGCCTGGAGCTATCCCGAACCTAAACCCAGTGCTATCGACACAGTAAAAAAAGACTTTTCTAACTATGTCGCATTTTGGCGGGATGTGCAGGTAACGGAATAATCCATGACAAAACAATACGACCTTATCGTGCTCGGCACCGGTAATGCCGGTTATCAGGTGGCAATAACCATGTTGCCAAATAGCCCTGCACCAAACATACTTGCCCCCGACCCCAGGATCGCTTAGCTAATTGGCAGTAATTGCTGATTCAGCCTGTACGTTTCAGCTGATCGTAAGTAGAAGTTCCA
>JAJZNU010000001.1 GCA_021811625.1 bacterium | reverse complement strand
TGAAGTCGTTCCAGGTTAGTGAGACGAATGAGCCGTTGTTCTATTTCTGCTTCAGATAGTTTTCGCACGTGTTTTGGTTTTAATTATCTAAAACCAGTGTACCATGCCACACTTAGACGGCGGGTACTGGCGCACACCGTCTTCTCTATTTTACCCGTCAGAGCCAAGTACTCTTCGGTATTGGGACTATGCACTATAAACTCCGCTAAGACATGCCCGCCGTGTTTGGCGAAATAACATTCTGCCCCCGGCTCAACAAAAACCTTGGCATCAAGTACCTGCGAAGAATTAAGCACCCAGTCAATACCGGCTATCTTTTGGAGCCTACCTTCGCGTAAGGGGTATATGCAGTAGCCGGCGCAGTGATTCATAAACCTGGTGGGAATGTCGGGCTTAATTCCAAGGTGTACCTTGACGTCATTTAGAGCATGATCTATGCCGTAAGCCAAACCATACATCCTATCCCGGAATCGGCCTAAACGCGGACCTAATTCAATGATTTTCCAGCCGTTCAGCGTGTTTACCAGCTCAATGTGGGCACTGGAATAAGATAATCCGATCGCCACCAAGGCCTTCCGAGCGGCCTCTTCGGCGGCTTCAACATCGCTCACTTGGAGATTTGTCTCAAACGAGCGCTTGTAAATAAAAAAATCGTCAACCCCCAATTTTTTAGCCGGTACATAAGACAGCGGCGGGCAGAAATATATGTCGCCTGTTTTAAGTACATAAGCATCGATTGAATAAAAGTCCCCCTCCAGATACTCTTCAGCGATCATCCTGGGCTTCTCGTGCCGTTCTTCACGCCGGTAGACAGATGGCACAATCTTAAAAAAGTCTTTAACAGCCTCATCCAACTGATCTCTAGAGAAAACTGCCTGAACCAGCAAACTTGAAGCCAGATCGGTAGGCTTAACAATCAACGGATAGCCGACGCTACTTTCGATTTTAGCTAGTTCGCCAGCCGAGTATTGGTTTATGCAAAGATACCGCGGACTGATTTCCGGGAACATCCTAGTGAACGCCTCGCGCATCAAGAGTTTGTTGGTGGCTGCTTCTAGAGACTTTAAAGAAGCCACGCGCACCTTCGAGGGCAGTATCGGGACAACTTTTCTGAGATATTGAATCCGTTTGTCTCCGCGGCAGACAACTCCAACGATAGCGTTTTCATAAAAACGTAGCTTAGCTCGGATTTCTTTCGGATCATCGAAATCCACCAACTCGACGTGGATATTGCCGGTTCCGTCGACCATTCCAATATGCTTACCGGCGCTTTTTCCTCTTTCAGCCAGCACTACAATTTCGAGGTTAGTCCATTTAGCCTGAGTACGCAGGTTTGCGACGGCCCTGAGTACGCTACGGTTTACATATTGGATAACTAATAAATACTTTTGCTCGTCCATGTATAGGGAAGTCCTCTACTGTTATCTACCCCACTCCTTGTCAGACGACGTATCACGGGCGCAATTATAGTCGCATTTCTGCGGTTTTGCAGAGAATAATCTTTACTCTGGTGTTTCTACTGAGGTATTTGTTATAGCTTATGTAACCCTGCGCTATGGACCCTTAAGTAGGCTAAGACAACGACGGCCACTAATATAGCGAGCAGTAGTAACAGAAGAGGTATAAATCCGTTTTCGTCAAGCTTGAGGGGCTTCATGATATGATTATTATAGTCCTAAAATCTAAAAGAAAAGTATGTCAGAAAATCCACTCCAAAAATTAGCCTCATTGGAGGTTGCCCCTCAGATCGGTACCATAAATATGGAGGGTAATTCCGGAGCCGACGAAGCTATTCAACGAGCTATAGAGGCGGCCCAACGGCAAATAAACGCTCAGTCTATGGCGGTTATGCCCGTAGCTGAGCACGTACGGATGATTAGGGAAGATCCCAAGACCGGTTTACTAAAGCAGGAGGCATGGCAATCTGAGTTATCGCAGGTCATTGCCGAAATAGAGCCGGACTCAAAGTTAACGGTTTACGTCGCTGACCTGGACAACTTCAAAACCGTAAATGACAAGCTCGGACATTCCGCTGGCGACGAACTACTTAAAATCGTTGGAGACACTTTCAGAGAAGTCTTTCGTAGAACAGGAGATATCGTGGCTCACGGGTCAAGAGACAGCGACAACGTTGCCCAGATTGCTCGCCTCGGAGGTGACGAATTTGCCGTTTTCAGTCTTGTAGACGGGGATAAAGCGACAGAAAATCGGACCACAGACCCGGAAATGTTATCCGGTCTCCAGGGGGAACGAATCAATCAATTATTAAACGAAAAACTTAGAGGCACGAAGTTTGCAGAGCATAATGTCGGCGTATCGTTAGGCGCCGCAGGCTATCGACCGGGTGAGGATGGTCAATCTACTTTTGCCAGAGCCGACCTGGCTATGCTGCAAAACAAATATAAGACTAAAAAAGAAGGCATAACCGATAATGACAGAAGGCGACTTCAAGTTATAATTCCATACTTAGAGCAATTGGGAGCCAGAATAGATGGGTGGCTTCGGGAAGCGGTCTTTGAGCAAAATACTCTAGAATAAGCCGTGTCTTTTACTTTTCTGCCGCTGGAACTGCTCCAGAAGTTCTTTTTGATCATTACTTAGTTTGGTTGGGGTTTCGACTATCAGGGTAACTATATGGGCGCCTCTCGAACTGCTCCTTATATGCGGGACGCCATGTCCGGATAACTTAAAATCACTGCCTGACTGCGTGCCGGCCGGTACCTTCATCCCTATCGGTCCGTCAACTGTTTCAACGGTGATCTCGGTACCAAGGGCCGCCTCCACCATGCCTACATGTTCCTCGCTTAAAATAAGGTCTCCCTCCCGGGTAAATTTCTTGTGGGGCTTCACTCGTACGCTGACGTATAAATCACCTTTTGGCCCGTTGGCTACTGCCTCCCCATGCTCCCTTAAGCGAATAGTCGCACCATCGTCTATCCCGGCCGGGATCTTGAGCGATACGTCGCGGTTACCTTTCTGGGTTCCGCGGCCATGACAAACCGAGCAGACTTTTTCGGGCACTTTGCCGGTACCCTTGCAGACCGGACAAGGGGAGGCTTGTTGAATATTACCGAATATCGTGCGCATAACATTGACTACCTGGCCGCTACCGCCGCAATTATCGCAAGTCTTTAATTCATAACCCGGCTCGACGGTTGTCCCCTTGCAGTGCGGACAGGTATCCTCGAGATTTAAGCTTAAATCCACCTCCGTGCCAAAGATAGCCTCTTCAAAGCCGATTTCGACTCTGACTTCAACATCCCTACCCTGGGCCTGGCGTGAAGTTCGCCGACCGCCGCCCCCGAAAAAGCTTTCAAAGATATCGCCGAGACCGAGATCGCCAAAGTCAAAGTTCACACTTTGGCCCTGCCCAAAGCCGCCACCGAACGGATTGCCATCACTGGCAGCACTGCTACCGACACCGGCATGACCGAATTGGTCGTAACGCTTACGCTTGCTCTCGTCCTTCAAGACTTCATAAGCCTCGTTCAGTTCCTTAAACTTCTCTTCGTCACCGCCCTGCTTATCCGGGTGCAGTTCAACGGCCTTGCGTCTGAAGGCTTTCTTAATCTCATCAGCACTGGCGCTCTTTCCGACACCCAGTACTTCGTAATAGTCTCGTTTGGCCATAATTAACCTTTCTATTGTACCCTAGGGGTGAGCTTTAGGCAGAAGATTGTTTTGCGGTCCCTTGCCACTTAAGACTTGTCTGACCGCTTGTATCCTCCCCCTAACAGGTAAAACAACGATGGTAACCTTTCCTCCCGATGATTTAAGTATCTCGGCACCGCTTATGTAGCGGGCAGCAAACAAGCTATCGATGTTATCTTGAGCCTTCTGCAAGCTGGAATATGAAGCTACTATCTCGGTTACCGGACTAGATGATGTTCCTCTCGACTTCTTTGCTCGGTCGATGTCTCGGATCATTTTTAGGGTTTATAGCTGATTTTATTTGACAGGAGCTAACTTATTTCTTCTTGTCATCAACAACTTCGCCTTCGATTGGACCATCATCTTTTTTCTCGGTACCTTCTTCGGACTTAGTTTCACCGCCATCAGTCTTCGGATCGCCATTCTGTTTTGAAGCTGCTTCATACATTTTGGCCCCAATAGGCATGATCTTGTCGTTGAGATCTTTGGCGGCAGATTCCAGAGTGCTCTTATCAGCCTTTTCATCGCCGGCTACTTTCTTGGCAGCGTCGATTGCCTCATTTAGCGTCTTCATATCCTCGTCGGCCAGTTTTTCCCCGTTGTCCTTCTTCATTTTTTCAGCAGCGTATACCGCATTGTCCAGTAGATTACGAGCTTCTACGGCTTCGCGCTTAGCTTTGTCTTCCTCGGCGTGAGCCTCAGCCTCTTTGGCCATTTTTTCCACTTCGGTTTTATCTAGGCTACCGGAACCTTGGATAGTAATATTCTGTTCTTTGCCGGTTCCCTTGTCTTTAGCAGTCACGTTCAGTATACCGTTGGCGTCAATATTGAAGGTGACCTCTATTTGTGGGACGCCGCGAGGCGCCGGAGGGATACCGTCCAGGATAAAGCGGCCCAGGCTTTTATTGCCCTCAGCCATACCACGCTCGCCTTGCAGTACATGGACTTCAACTTGCGGTTGGTTATCCGCGGCAGTCGAGAAGACCTCGCTCTTGCTGGTCGGAATTGTAGTATTCCGCTCGATAAGCTTGGTCATTACTCCGCCCATCGTCTCAATACCAAGGGACAATGGCGTTACGTCGAGGAGTAGCACGTCTTTGACATCACCCTGCAATACGCCTCCTTGGATAGCGGCACCAACAGCCACAACTTCGTCAGGGTTAACGCCCTTCATGGGATCCTTGCCAAAAATTGCTTTAACCTTCTCTTGTACCGCCGGCATGCGGGTCATGCCACCAACCAATACCACGGCATCGATATCCCCGGCACTAAGTCCGGCGTCTTTTAGGGCCTTTTCGCAAGGCTCGGCCGTTTTTTCGATCAACTCGCTAACAAGACTTTCCAGTTTAGCTCGGGTAAGTTTGTGCTCAAAGTGTTTGGGGCCTTCGCTGTCGGCGGTCAGGAAGGGTAGATTGATGTCTACTTCTTGAGCGGTAGATAACTCAATCTTGGCTTTCTCGGCTTCGTCACGCAGGCGCTGCATAGCGGCCTTGTCGTCGGTGACATCGATGCCGCTTTCTTTCTTGAACTCCTCTACCAGGTAGTTAACAATGACTCTGTCAAAGTCGGCCCCCCCTAAATGAGTATCGCCGTTGGTACTCTTTACCTCGAAGACTCCTTCGCCAAGCTCAAGTATGGAGACATCGAATGTTCCGCCCCCTAAGTCATAAACAACGATCTTTTCTTCTTTTTGTTCGCCTTTGTCCAACCCGTACGCTAGAGCGGCCGCCGTTGGTTCGTTGATAATCCGCTTCACCTCAAGTCCGGCAATCTTACCGGCATCTTTGGTGGCTTGGCGCTGGCTATCGTCGAAGTAGGCTGGTACCGTAATAACGGCCTCGGTAACCTTGTCTCCTAGGAAACTTTCAGCATCGGTCTTAAGTTTGCCAAGTATCATGGCACTGATCTCTTCCGGGCTGTATTCCTTGTCGGCCATTTTAACTTTAACGCCGTTACCGCTTTTAACTATCTCGTAACCCATGAGTTTCAAGTCACGCTGAACCTCTTTGTCGTTAAAGTTCCGGCCAATCAGGCGCTTAACCTCATAGATAGTGTTCTTCGGATTGGTAACCTGTTGTCGCCTTGCTACTTGGCCAACCAAACGTTCGCCGTTCTTGTTGATGGCTACCACCGACGGTGTAGTCCTGGCGCCCTCGGAGTTAGCTATAATCTCCGGCTTACCGGATTGCATAACGGCCATTGCCGAGTTGGTTGTACCTAAATCGATCCCTATAATTTTACTCATATATAACTTTGTCCTTTCCTTTAGCAGAGCCTTAAGTTGAGTGCTAATACCATTCTAGCATAGAAAATTAGCACTCAATAGTCAAGAGTGCCAAACAGCTAATTCACCGATGTCACTTTGAGGTGTTTGTAGCTGTCTATCAAGAGCTTCTGTTTCCCGAGTTGAGAGACCAAACCTCTCAGCCGCAGCATCAATTGGCAACCCCGCGTTTGCGTGCATCCATTCTGTTCTTCTTTGGTTGGCGCCCGGGCTAAAATCGTAATAGAGTTTGGACGGCATCCCCCAAGGAATATATTCTCGATACAGATTTTCTTGTTCTCCTGTCATCTACTTTCCCATCCTGACCTTTACCATGGCATGTCGAATAACATCATCACCAATCTTGTATCCCGGCTGCAGTTCCTCGCTGACCAACTCTCGACTCCCTTCGCCTTCCTCCATGCTGACAGCTTCGTGATACTTAGGGTCAAACAGCTGTCCGACCGTGGCGATCCGTTCTACTCCCAGATCAGCCAGCGCTTTATAAAAGTGAGCTGATACTTTTTCTATGCCTTCTATCCAGGCGGAGATGGTCGAGCAATTTCCATCGTCCTTAGATAGTCGCGGCGCGTGCTTTAGGGCTCTTTCTAGATTATCTAGCGCCGGTAATATCTCGCTTATAACCATGGATTTGTAGAAAACGCTCATAGCACTACGCTCTTCTTCGGAACGACGCCGGATATTTATGGAATCGGCGCGCTCTCTTTGTAGAGCTTCAGTTAATTCGTTAACTTGCTGTTGGAGGGCAGCAATGGTGTTCTGATCAGGGGAGAGGGTTTGTCGTTTCGACTGTTTTGGTTGGCTATCTTTCATTGTAGCGAAAACTCCGTGTTATCCTTCCAAGCTTACTCGTACAACGCCAGTTCCAGAGCCTCACCGGCCCGACGGACTAAATTCATCACATCCCGGTAGCTCTGCCTGGTCGGTCCAAGCACACCTATATAGCTCTGATCGGAATAGGGGCTGCGAAACCTGCCGATGATCAGACTACAACCAGCACTCCGGCCAATAGGATTTTCCTCACCAATATATACGTTTAGAGGTTGATTGGGGGCTACTTCGTATAACCATGGTTCTAGGTTATCTAGTAACCTCGCCACCTGCTGGACATGGGAACCGTTTATAAATTCCGGCTGACCGAAAAGATTAGACAGGCCGCTCATATATAACTGTGGTCCGATTGTCGCAATGCCTAGGTTGGAAGTCAGTTCCACTAGGGTGTCGACAGCATTTCTAATCGCCCTTTCTGGTAATCCTCCACCGCTGACACGGGCCTGTATAGCCCGTTCGCCACGACGCTCGTTAGCCGAGTCCACTTCGTCTTTGCCGATACTATTTACATAGTATCTATAGCCTTTATCGGTTGGTATACGGCCGGCACTGGTGTGGGGCTGCATGATGTATCCGGCCTGCTCGAGTTCGGCCATCTCCGCTCTAATAGTAGCGCTGCTAACATTGAAAAGCTTCGCCAGCAGGCTAGAGCCTACTGGCACGGCCACCTCGGCGTACTGTTCGATTATGGCATCTAAAATTTGTTGCTGTCTTATAGTCATAGGCCACGGGCTCATACTTATGTATAGGTGTTAGTGTAGCGCTCTAGCACTCGATAGTCAAGAGTGCTAGGATGATCTAAGACATCATTACAGAAGACTAACCGGGCTAATAATGAGCTCTGGCTTAACGCTAGAAGCTACCGGTGCCGTAGGGGGCACCTTTTTGATCGGATGGAGTTATTCTAACCTTAGTTTTTTTCTTAATGCGGATGAAGACGGCTGTCAACAACAAAACTATCGCTACGGCTACGAACGGCAGTACCGCCGTTCCGGTATTAACCAGGCTCCCGCCACTGGATGAAGAAGTCGATGTCCCCGAAGTAGTGGTGTTATCGTAGGTCCCCGACTGATACACCCCCGAACCATAGGTACTAGCAAGATATATGGAGTAATGAGCGCTCATTTATACGGTGTCCTCGTTCCTAGGATATAGCATTATCTACCGCCATAACCGGTGTGATTAGATGGTCCAACGCGCAGTGACGAGGCAGAACCGCTCTTGTGCGTGCCAATGAATTTATATACCCGTCCAAGACCGGCGACGGTCAATATACCTATTCCTAGGGTCGCCAAAAATTCTTTCCGCGATACTTCTCGGGTTAAAAGTGCTTGGAGTGGTGTTTGTTTCATGGTTTTTTTATATTTAAGTTATACTCACTGTCATTGTAGCATTAGCACTTGGTCCCCTGTCAAGCTTAACCAAGTAACGCGCCAATACCTAACGCAAGTGAAGAACGTGTTCATCCTCCGGGTCGGGTGTCTTGTAGGTAGTGGATGGTGTTGGTGGAGTCTCGGAATCCGGCTTACGTTTGTGCCGTCTGGAACGTTTCCGCTTGGGAGCTGGTACGTTTCCTTCCGTGTGCAGCATGCCGTTTAGTATGGTATGGGCAACCGCTCGCGGTGCCGGGACAGCCGTAGTACGGGCAGGAGATGGTTTTGGCGGCAAGGAAGGAGCCGAGGCCGGTCTCGAAGTGTCTTCGGGACCCTTGTAACGTTCGCCAACAAATTTTTCAACGACCTCTCGGCTCATGGCATATTTGGCGCGGCTGTTATCTATGATGGCCTGGCTATAGTCATGTTCCTGGGGTGGTAAATTTAAGCTTATGGCCGAAAATGCCGGAACCTTCTCGCCCTCTATTGTCATGCTTATAACGAAATGACGGTTATGCATGTGTACGAGATCATGCTCGGTGAAGCTAGGCTCGAAGTACCGGGTCATCTTTGTGGCATCGTCGGCAGACATTCGAAAAGCAATGATACTGCCGACATTACCAAATACCGCATCACGTACTTCCAACGGCATCTGGGCGATATACTGGTTGGCGACCGTAAGCGCCAGACCGTACTTGCGGGCTTCGGACAGAATGGTCGCAAAACTGTCGGTGGCAAAGTTTTGGAATTCATCGACATAAAGATAAAACGGTGATCGTTCCTCGGCTGCAATATCCGCTCGGCTCATCGCTGCCAGCTGAATTTTGGTAACCAATAGCGCCCCGAGCAGGCTGGCATTATCCTCACCCACCAAACCTCTCGTTAAATTGACGATCAATATCTTACGTTCATCCATAATTTGACGAATATTGAAACTGCTCCTGGGCTGACCGATAATATTCCTGACCAGAGGGTTGGCTGTGAATGCTCCGACTTTGTTTAGCACCGGGGCTACGGCCTCGGCTGCAAACTTGTCGTTCCAACTAGCAAATTCGACTGTCCAGAAATTACGGACTACCGGATCGCTGACGTAGTTAAGCACCCCTCGTCGGAAATTTTTGTCGGTAAGAATGCGAGTGATATCCAGCATAGTAGCCTCCGGATAGTCGAGTAGTGCCAAGAGACTGTAGCGCAGTATGTATTCCAATCGCGGTCCCCAGCTCTCGAACATCCGTTTGAGTACACCGATCAGTTCCGACACGGTATGCGTTTTGAGCTTGGCATCGGCTACTTCCATGGGATTGAAGGGCAGTGGGAAATCCGTATCGGCAGGGTTAAAGTATATAACGTCGCCGGCACGCTCGGCGGGGATCCGTTTGAGAATGTTCATGGCATAGTCCCCGTGAGGATCAATAACAGCAAAGCCATGCGGACTATAGATATCCGATATGGTGAGTAGTTCCAAGAGTCCCGATTTACCGGTACCGGTCTGTCCGATGATATACAAATGCCGGCCTCGGTCAACCCTGGGCATACCGAACATCGTATTATGCCCTCGGAAGTTCGTAGCGGCTACCGGGCTAATGTCTTCCCGATAAGTGCTAGTCACTATGGGTAGATTAGCCGGCGGTTCGGCTGTCTGGGATATTGACCATAATATGTAGGGGGTCTCGACATTGGTGTGAGGTAAGTGATAAAGTGTCGCGACTTCTTCGATGTTGCAGGTAAACCCATGGCGATTGAAGGTTCTGGCCCTGTACAACGCCTCGATGTAACGATCAGGTACGACACGCTTTTGTTCGAAGCCGTTTAAGTAGGTGGTATTGAACTGCTTATAACTGGCGATGATCGATTGCATGCGCATTTTGGCTTCTTGGCCATCGGTATTGCCGCGGTAAACAATTCTGACCGATGTCTCAAAGGCCAGCTTTTGACTTTTTTCTTCTGCTCCCGTGGCTCTGGTTTGCTCGTAGTCAGTTAACTTTCCGGCTTCGCCTTTAGCTTGGGGCGACACCCAGAAAGCGGTTAACAATCCCGTCGGGGTGGTTTTGGAGCGGCCCTTTAGGCCGGCAATGTAGCGTTCATTGCTTTTATGCCAGTTGGCCGGAGCCGGCCGGAGCAGTAACTGTATCCAAGCTTCTTCATCATCGCCGAATTTTGCCAAAGTCGCCGTTATAGCTGCCAGCGGATCAACCTCGAAACTCTGGAAAGTTTTGATGGGCAACGCTTCGTTGTTAACAAGCTTGAGTTCGGTGGTCAGAACCGTTACAAAGGTTTGTTCTTCAGACATGGTGTAGTCCTCCACCTCCGAGATATGAACCGTGGGATACTGAGCATATATCTGCTCTTCAACGAAACTCTTTATATATTCCGGAACCCAGACATAAAAACCGATACGTTTTTTTAAGACGGCGATTTCGAAGCTAAGCCGTTCGCGGCGGGCTGGCTTAAATAGACTGTGCGCCGGCATAGTTAGTAAACCGTGCAATGAAGCAAACATCTGCTCGGCAGCCAGCTCTTTCTTTTCATTGGTTCGGGGCACTTGAAGCAATAGGACTACGCCCTGTTCGGTCGCTTCTGATGATTGTTGGTGATTCTTTGCCATATTAAATAATGCCCCCGAGAATTCGGCTACTTATATTTTCGCATATATACGTACGAAATACAGCCGCGACCTGCCACAACCAGGTTTCGGATAACTAGTATAGCGCTGCCGCTTTAGGCATTACCGTACCGGCAAAGAGCTCTTTGACTTCGTCGGCATCGACAGTTTCTTTCTCCAATAACTTGTCCTTCAACTTGGATAGATATTTACGGTTAGCTCTGATAACAATCCGAGCCCTCTCGGCAGCTTCGGTGATGAGAGCCTCGACTTCGTCATCGATAACCTTGGCCGTCTCGTCGGAGTACTCTCGTTCGTGAACCAGCCGCTCCAGCATCATACCCTCGTCGACATGAAAGACCTGGTCACGAAGCTTTTTACCCATACCCTGGTGCATAACCATGTCCCTGGCCAATTCGGCAGCCTGTTGGAGGTCGTTGCTCGCACCGGTTGTCACTCGATCGGAACCATAAATTATCTCCTCGGCAATTCTTCCGCCAAGCGCTCTAGCCAAAACATCCTTATATTCGATTATGCTATGGTAATTCTTATCGGCAAGAGGTATGGACCAGGTTACGCCGCCGGTCCCGCCCCTGGGGATAATGGTCACTTTATGTACCGGATCAGCATCAGGCAGCACATGACCGACTATGGCATGTCCGGCTTCGTGGTAAGCGGTCAACTCTTTCTCCTGATCGCTCATAACCTTGCTCTTTCGCTCTGGTCCTATGGCAACTTTTTCAAAGGCCTCGGTGATATCGTCATTGGATATCTCGTCATGGTCTTTGCGGGCGGCTATAATAGCAGCCTCATTGGCGATGTTGGCTAAATCGGCACCAGAACTCCCGGCTGACTTGGCCGCCAAAGCATCCAGATCAGCCGAACGGGAAAGCGGCTTCTTGGCGAAGTGCACTTTTAAAATGGCTTCCCGGTCCTTGCGGTCGGGTAAATCGATATTGACACGGCGATCGAATCGTCCCGGCCGTAGTAGAGCTGGATCGAGAACATCAGCTCGGTTGGTGGCCGCTATAACAATGACGGTCTGCCCCTGCTCAAAACCGTCCATTTCTACCAATATCTGATTAAGCGTCTGTTCGCGTTCATCATGTCCACCACCCATACCACTGCCACGGCGGCGTCCGACGGCATCGATTTCGTCAATAAAGATAATACAGGGTGAATTCTTCTTGGCCTTCGCAAAAAGATCTCGCACTCTGGAGGCACCTACACCCACAAACATCTCCACGAACTCCGAGCCGGAAATGCTGAAGAAAGGAACATTCGCTTCGCCGGCTACAGCCCTGGCTAACATAGTTTTACCCGTGCCAGGAGGACCGACCAGCAGTACACCCTTAGGGATTTTGGCGCCTTTTTCGGAAAATTTCTTAGGGAACTTCAGAAACTCAACAATCTCTTGAAGATCTTGCTTGGCCTCGGCGCTGCCGGCTATATCATTGAAATTCATCTTGTCTTTCTCGTTCCCATATAACCGAGCGCGGCTTTTACCAAAGCTGAGGGCCTGATTACCCTGCCCCTGGGCACTCCTCAACATAAAGAAGAACAGCAACCCGATGATGACCACCGGTAGAACGTACTCCAGTCCTAAGGTCACGACCGTTGAGCTGGTCGATGAGGTCGATTTAAACTCAACAGTTACTTTGGACATATTGAAGCCTTCGTCCTTGAGACTGGAGTTTGGATCCGAGTAGGCTTTAAGCGACGGCGAGCTGGCGCCTTTCTTAGTTATATCTAGTTCGTTGCCGCTGACTAAAATTTTGGAGTAATCGCCGGCATTAGCCTGACTGATGGCCTGAGTTAAAGGGATCTCGGTTAAGGTACTGGGCTGCGAATAAGCAGCAAAAATAACCAACCCCAGAAGGATAAGAAGGGCAATGAAGCCGGCATTCTTCACGCCGCGCTTAGGTGGCTGATTCGCACTATGTGGGTTAGGTCTAAAGGGTTTTTTGTCCATTTATGTGCACTCCTGTTCTTAAAATATATGTCGTTGCTTTACTGGCCGATAGACAAAAACTTACGGTAGATGACTGCTCTTGAAATATACTTACGTAGCTCCAAGCGCTTATTTGCTAAGGCCCTGTAAGCTATATTCCCTTAATTGTTCCGATTATACAAGCCGACGCGGCATTTTACTAGCGCTCCGGGGCGACGAGCGCCAAACGGTCTCGATAAATCTTCAGCCGGTATCCAGCCTTTACGTCCCGGGTCTTACCGGCGCTCAGCGTCTTAGCCTCTACGGTCAACCACTCCAGCTGACGGGCGTCTATATTAGAGATACCGTTATTCCCAAACCAAGTCAATAGGACGTTTTTGGCGACATCGTGCGGCAAAGAAATAAACCAATTCCGCTCCAAAGACATCCAGGGCTGGTCTTTTAACAACTCTCCTATGAGCTTGTCGGCTTGGGCATTCACCTCTTTGGCATTGCTAAGAATATGGATCAGACGCTCTCTGGACTCAGACGACATTTTGGCGATAATTTGTCTGCGGACGTAATTCCTCAAGTAGCTCTCGTCACTATTAGTGCTATCCTCCTGCCATTTCAATCCGTTTTTTTTGGCGTAAGCAATGAGCTCGGCTTTGGGTATGTCGAGCAAGGGCCGTTTAACCGTTTCGGTTGATTTAAGAGAACTCAAACCTCGTCGGTTAGTCCCCCGGATTAAATTAATAATCGCAGTCTCCAGAAGATCGTCCTGGTGATGGGCGGTAATTATGGCTGTAGAGCCTGTCTGGTCTTTAATGCCATACAGGAACTCGTAACGTCTAGAGCGAGCCAGAGCTTCGCTGGCGGCATTCCCGAGTCGTCCTTCGGCGTAGTAAAACGGCAGCCCGAATTCTTTGGCCAGTCCTTCGACAAATTCCCTGTCAGCTTTTGAATCACTTCTGATACCGTGATCGAAATGGGCCACGATAAGCTCTAAACCAGGTTGCCTCGTCAGCATATCCAGCAGGACAACAGAATCTACGCCGCCGCTGACGGCGACGACATATTTTCCAGGCACCAGCTCTTGTATCATATCCAAATCTTACCAGATAATGAAACGCATCGAGGCTAACTTGTCAACTTGGTAATTCCTATGTTAGGCTACTTTACAGCGTGAAAGAGACTCTTGTAAGCAACACGTCAATCAAAGATGGGTATCGCCTTTTCGAGGGCGATTTTTTTATGCAGCCGTCACGGCTGGTTGTGCGGGGAGGACTGGAACTAGACGGCTTTTCGCCTTCTTGGCAACAAGGGCAAACGGCTGGCGAGGTGGTTTTCAATACCGGCATGACAGGCTATGTCGAATCGCTGAGTGATCCTTCGTACGCCGGCCAAATACTAGTGTTCACCTACCCCTTGATCGGCAACTACGGCGTCACTTCGTTAGATACGTGGGAATCGGACAGGGTCCAGGTCAGCGCGGTCGTCGTCAGTGAAGTCTCACTTAACTATAGTCACGCCGGGTCCGAAGAGTCGTTGCTTGATTGGCTAAAAAGACAGAATGTTCCTCTCATAACCGGAGTCGATACCAGAATGCTGACAAAATACCTAAGGACAAAAGGGACCATGATAGGGGCTATTACCTACGGCAATAGCAAGGTTAATCTGCCCCAGAAATTACCCGTTTCTAAGGTGTCCATTGCTTCTCCTCGGACTTATAACCCGAAACAGCACAAGACCGTTATACTCGTTGACTGCGGCACTAAACTAAACATCTTGAGATCACTGGAGAGCTACCCCATCAAGATCAAACGCGTCCCGGCCGATTACGACTACACGCGCGAAGACTACGCCGGCGTCGTGATCTCCAACGGGCCGGGTGATCCGCTGGATTATTCAAAAACCGTAGAAATTGCCAAAAAAGCCCTGGAACTCGGTCGTCCGGTGTTTGGCATTTGCCTGGGCGTCCAGATCATCGGGCTAGCGGCCGGCGCCAAGACCTATAAGCTGCCCTATGGTCACCGCGGCCACAACCAACCGTGCATGGACAACGGTGAACATTGCTACATTACCAGCCAAAATCACGGGTATGCTATTGACGCCCGATCTTTGCCCTCGTCTTGGGAGGTAACCTTCCGCAATTTAAATGACGATTCGGTGGAAGGTATTCGTCACAAGACCAAGCCCCTATTCGGAGTCCAGTTCCATCCCGAAGCATGTCCCGGACCAACCGATACGGCCTGGCTATTTAAGAGCTTTGTGGATCTTTTATGAGAACAGCAACACCCCCTCGAACTAAGATAAAAAAAGTATTGATCCTAGGTTCGGGTGGTCTGAAGATAGGACAGGCCGGAGAATTTGACTACTCGGGATCTCAAGCCATAAAAGCCCTTAAAGAAGAGGGGATATATACCGTTCTAATCAACCCGAATATAGCGACAGTACAGACCGATGGCGACATGGCCGACAGAGTTTACTTTCAACCTCTGGATGTCGCAACCGTCGAGAAAGTTATATTGAGAGAACGGCCTGACGGCATATTGTTGGGTTTTGGCGGTCAGACGGCCTTAAACTTGGGATTAGAACTCGATCAGACCGGATTTTTTATGAAAAATGGCGTTAAGGTTTTGGGTACACCCATCAGCGCTATCAAGATAACCGAAGACCGCGAACTGTTTAAACGGGCTCTGGATGAAATAGGCGTGAAATCAGCGAGGAGTCGAGCGGCTGCTACCGTCGAACAGGCCCTGGCGGCAGCCCGCCAAGTCGGCTACCCGGTCATGATGCGCTCCGGATATAGCTTGGGAGGCCTCGGGTCGGGACGTATCGAGGATCGCTCTGTTCTTAGAAAAAGAGCCGCCGAAATTCTGGGAGTTGTTCCGCAGGTTTTAATCGAGGAGTACTTGGAAGGATGGAAAGAGATTGAGTATGAGGTTGTCAGAGATATAGCCGGCAATATCGTAACCGTCTGCAATATGGAGAATATGGATCCAATGGGTATACACACTGGCGAGAGTATCGTGGTGGCTCCGTCGCAGACCCTGACAAACGACGAATACCACCGACTTCGGGAAATAGCCATTAAAACCGTAAGCCACCTGGGTATCGTCGGCGAATGCAATATCCAGTATGCCCTAAATCCAATAACTGGCGACTATAGGGTAATAGAGGTCAATGCCCGTCTGAGTCGCTCGAGCGCCTTAGCCTCCAAAGCCACCGGATATCCGTTAGCATTTGTGGCGAGTAAATTGGTGCTGGGCTACAAACTCCACGAGATAACAAACTCAGTAACCGGAACAACCTCGGCGTTTTACGAACCAGCCTTAGATTACTTGGCTGTTAAGTTGCCACGTTGGGACTTGAATAAATTCAAACTCAGCGACCATCACATCGGCTCAGAAATGAAGAGTGTCGGAGAGGTAATGGCTCTGGGGCGATCATTCCCCGAGGCCCTGCAAAAGGCGGTACGAATGCTTAACATCGGGGCATCAGGATTGACCCATCACCCCTTTGCTATAAAGGAGCCTCTGAGCGAGATTAAGGAAGCAACCGACCGGCGGTTGTTTGCAATTGTCGATGCGCTGGAGTCAGGTCGCACGGTTGGGGAGATTAATCGGCTGTCAGGCGTTGACAAATGGTTCCTGCAGCATATAGCCGTAGTTGTCGGTTTGAAGAAAAAGTTGAAAAAGACCAAGCTAGACAAGGATTTACTGAGAGAGCTGAAGTTGTTCGGTTTCTCCGATAACTCCATAGCCGCGACCACAGGGTTGTCTGAAAATGATGTCCGGCGTTTGAGGTTAAAATTCAATATCCGACCAATCATCAAGCAAATTGACACCTTAGCTGGAGAGTTTGCCGCTACCACCAACTACCTTTACACCACTTACCACGGTCTATCTAACGACGTCGAGCCATTGTCCAAAAAATCTATCATCATCCTGGGCTCCGGCCCTTACTGCATCGGGTCATCGGTCGAGTTCGACTGGTGTGGGGTCAATAGCGTGAAATGCCTGAGGTCCCATAAACGGCCGACCATCACTATAAATTCCAACCCTGAAACCGTCTCCACCGATTTTGACACATCCGACAGATTATACTTCGAGGAGTTGACACTGGAGCGGGTCCGCGATATTGCCGACTTCGAACAGAGCGAGGGAATAGTTGTTTCGGTCGGCGGCCAAATATCCAACAACCTTGCGCTGCCACTCCATAAGTTCGGATATCATTTAATGGGGACCTCGGCCGAAGCTATCGACCGCGCCGAAAATCGTCAGAAATTTTCGTCAATGCTTTCATCTATGGGGATCGACCAGCCGGAATGGCAGGAGGTGACTACCCTGGCTCGGGCAAAAAGTTTTGCCAAGAGCATTGGCTTCCCGATCCTGATACGGCCATCCTATGTGCTGAGCGGTGGCGCCATGAATGTTGTCGGTAGTGTCGAGGGACTAGAACGATATTTAGCTGAAGCCACTCGTCTGTCTCCCGATCATCCGGTGGTTATGTCACGCTTTATAACCGGAGCTAAAGAGCTGGAGATCGACGGTGTCGCCGAAAATGGCAAAATTCGCATTTATGCCGTGTCTGAACATATTGAAAATGCCGGCGTGCACTCCGGAGACGCGACGGTTGTCCTGCCGCCGCAACGGCTATATCTTGAAACCGTCCGCCGCACCAAGGAGATTACCAAAAAGGTCGTCGGCGAACTGGGAATTAGCGGACCTTTCAACATTCAGTTTCTGGCCAAGGACAACGATATCAAGGTAATCGAGTGCAACGTTCGAGCATCACGGTCATTCCCTTTCGTCTCCAAAGTTACCGGATATAACTTTATTGAAATAGCCACCGAGATTCTGTTGGGGGAATATACGCCGGAAAGCTATCATACCCTCGAGCTTGATCATGTCGGCGTGAAGAGTCCTCAATTTTCTTACAACCGTCTAAGGGGAGTCGATCCAGTGTCCGGAGTCGAGATGGCTTCAACCGGGGAAGTCGCCTGCCTTGGAGACAACTTGTATACAGCATTCTATAACTCTTGGATGTCTACGGATAAGCGAATAAAGGGTAAAAATATATTCTTGAGTATCGCCGATGACGACAAGCACAAGATTGTAGACGAGGTCCGTGACCTCCACGCGGCTGGCTGGAGCATCATGGCGACTAGTGGCACGCATGAATACCTAAAAAGCTACGGCATACCCTCTCGTAAACTGTTTAAAATAAGCGACAAACGGGAACCCAGTGTTGTCACGGCTCTTAATAAACACCAAGTAAGCCTCATGATTAATATTCCTCGATTCCAGAACGGGCCGCACGAGGTTAGCGACGCCGCTGACATCCGGCGGACAGGAATACGCAAAGACATACCGGTCGTCACCAACGCAGAAATAGCTAAGATATTGATGCACTGTCTGAGCGGCAAGCCTGAAGTACACCACGAACCCAGGTCCTGGCAGGAAATCGTTAAAGGCGAACCGGGGCCAGAAAAAAGCCAGTAGTTATAAGCACGGTTTGGCAAACAGAGGCAAAAACTGCTACAATCTCCCTCAGCCAGAGAGGTTGTCAGACAAGTATTTCCAGATAGCCCCGACGTGGCGGCGTAGCTCAGCTGGTCAGAGCACAGGACTCATAAGCCTGGGGTCAGTGGTTCAAGTCCACTCGCCGCTACCAAACTTGGATTTTTAGGATTTTGTGTCATTATTTGCTCAATTAACAGATGGGATAAAAAGCTGGTTTTGGCATACATTGCTACTAAGTTTGAATTTGACTGTTCTTATCTCGAGCTAGATATGAATGAGATACTTAAGCAGTGGCATACATTTAGTGATTGGCCATTGCTTCGGCGAGAGCTATTTGAACAAGGCTTTTTTGACCGTAATCGGTCAGGCACAAACTACAGACGACTTAAATAAGCTGTGGTTTGGGTGTGGCGTTATGGAGATTTTCTAGCTTTATACTTTTTGGACGAAGTAACCAGAAAACCAAAAATACTAGGCCAATTATACCTATGAACGAATAGGCGTTAAAGACGTTGTGTCTAGCAATGTAACCAAACACTATTGATGTGGGGATTAGGATAACGCTGCTTATAAAGCCGAGCAGTGACAGAGTAGTGGCTCGTATATTCGATGGTGTATTGTGTTGTATGACTCCTTCTATGTTCGTGGCAATGATTGATTGCATAAATGTTGCGAGGTAGAAAAAGATAAGACCAAGGGGTGAACGATAGAGCAGGGCAATCGCACTTACCACCCCAATAATTTCTCCAGATACTTTGTGTTCCCACCGGCTTTGTGCCGGCTAATAGCAATACCGACTTTCCGGTCTTTGTCTGCCCGTATAAGGTTTAAGGCAATAT
>JAJZNU010000002.1 GCA_021811625.1 bacterium | reverse complement strand
ATAATGGCAAAGTTGTAGGCGGGGGGCGGGGAAGACACCGACCACTCCAGAGTACGACCGTTCCACGGATCACCGCTGACATCCCGGTACTGTTCGCGGTTGATAATTGAATAAATTAGCTGGATAACTTGTAAAGCCACTCCTAAGGCTATAACTCCAGCTCCGATGCCGGCGACAATAAACAGCGGTTGCCAGCCTAGCGAAGCGCTGTAGTGATCCAGACGACGAGTGGCGCCCATCAACCCTAAGATGTACAAGGGGACGAAAGCTAAAATAAAGCCGATAGTCCAACAGTAAAAGGCATACTTACCGAGTCGCTCGTTAAGCCGAAAGCCAAAGAATTTTGGAAACCAGTAAGTTAAGCCGGCAAAATAGCCGAACAACACCCCGCTGACTATCATGGTGTGGAAATGCGCCACCAGGAACAGGCTGTTGTGAAGTTGGAAATCCGCCGGCGGCACCGCCATAACCACCCCAGCGACACCCCCGATTGTAAACAGTACGATAAATCCCAGAAACCAGAGCATCGGCGTGGCGAACCTAATCCGCCCTCGATACATCGTAAATAGCCAGTTGAATACTTTAACCCCGGTAGGCACCGCTATAACCATAGTCATTATGCCAAAGAATCCGTTAACGTCGGCACCGGCACCCATAGTAAAGAAGTGATGTAGCCAGACGGTGAAGGACAATAGAACTATTGCCCAGATAGCCCACACCATTGACCGATATCCGAACAAGCGTTTGCGCGAAAAAGTGGCTACTACCTCCGAGAATATACCAAAAGCCGGTAGAATCAGTATATACACTTCAGGATGGCCCCAGGCCCAAATAAGATTAACGTACATCATGGCATTACCCCCGCCACCGGCCGTAAAGAAGTGCATCCCGAGCGTTCGATCAAGATAGAGCAGCGTCAAGGTAACGGTCAGTATCGGGAAAGCAAAAATTATCAAAGTCACGGTGCCGAGAACGCTCCAGACGAACATCGGCATTCGCATCAGCGTCATCCCTTTACAGCGCATTTTAAGAATTGTTACCAGAAAGTTGACGCCCGATAACAGGCTACCGATACCGGCTATTTGTAAACTCCATATCCAGTAATCTACGCCGACAGTGGGGCTGTATTTAAGCTCCGAGAGTGGCGGGTAAGCTAGCCAACCGGCAGCCGAAAAGTCACCGATACCAAGGGACATATTAACTAGTACCATCCCGGCACAGAACAGCCAGAAACTGGTAGCGTTTAAGAAAGGGAAGGCGACGTCTCTCGAACCGATCAGCAAAGGCACCGCCAGATTAATCAGGCCAAACATTAAACCCATCGCCGCAAAAAAGATCATGATCGTTCCGTGAGCCGAGAAGACCTGCTGAAATGTCGACGAAGACAGAGGTCCATGGGCTGAACCCACCGAGGTCGCCTGCTGTAGCCGCATCATCAAAGCATCGATACCGCCCCTCACCAGCATCAGCAGAGCGACGATTATATACATTATGCCAATTTTTTTCGGATCAACGCTTGTCAACCATTCGCGCCATAACCATTTCCAGCGGTGAGTGTAAGTTAAGACCACAGCTACGGCGAGGATACCGCCGACGATGGAGACGGCCGCTCCAAGAGTCACCAGGTCCTTAGTTTGGATTGAGCTTAAATGCAGCTTACCCGTCCATGCCAGTGCGAAATTAGATATGTTTATATTCATAATCGTCTATTTACATTTTATACATATTTAGTTTGGCGTGCGGGGCTGAAATCTTTGGGGCCGGTGAAGAATTCATTGGAGCCATAATTTTTTCGGCTTCATAATTAAACAGTCCGCTACTAACTCCCGAGTAGACCGACGGCCGGGCCACGCCGGGAGCGGCCAATTGATCGTATGCCCGATAGTCCAATATTCGTCGAGTCGATAAATTATGCTTCATCCATGAATTAAACGTCGATTGATTAACGGCTTGGGCTATAAAGGTCATGTCGGCAAAGCCGGCGCCGCTAATATTTGCCGACCACCCGTTATAGCTTCCGGCCGCGGTGGCCATCAGATTCAACCGGGTTATCATACCGGGCATGGCATAAATTTGCCCTCCTAGCTGCGGAATCCAAAAGGAATTCATCGGAGCGTCAGAGGTTATCTGAAATTCGACCGGGGTGTTGACGGGCATCTGGAAGTAATTAACACTGGCGACGTCTTGCTTAGGATAAATGAACAGCCACTTCCAGTCCATGGCGATAACCTGAATCTTAAGTGCGGCATTGGACGACGATATCGAGCGGTAAGGATCGAGTTGATGGCTGCTCGTCCAGGCTACAACCGACAGAATTCCTATTAAAATCGAGGGTATCGCCCACCATAAGGCCTCGCTCAAAGCATTATGGTCAAGCTCCGGAGCATAACGGGCCGAATGATTGGATTCGCGGTACTTCCACGAGAACCATCCCAGCAGAAAAAAGACCGGTATGACCACTATGAGCGACAGTCCCAGGGCAAAATAGATGAGATTACGTTCCTTCAGAGCAATACTCCCGCGTGGCTCCAGAAGCGGGATGTTGACGTGCCTAAGATATAGCACGGCGGCAGCAACGAGTCCAGCAAACAATATAACAATGATTAATAGTTTTATTTTTCTAGACACGACCTACCTTACGACCCTCTACTAAAAATCATAAACGGTATTATTACTATACCATCACACTGCCGCGAATATAGGCGATATTTTCCACTTAGTAGTATAGTGAAAAACAATTATGCTTAAGACTCGGCCTTTTCGATACTTTCAAATAACTCTTGGGGGTATTTGGATAATCGACGGCTTGCTACAGCTACAGCCTCGAATGTTCACTAGACAATTTATTGACCGCGTCATTAACCCGATCGCCAGCCATCAGCCTGTCTTTATAAATGGCCCGATCCATTTTTTGGCGACGATCTTTATCCACCAGCCGGTGCTATTCAACTCCTTAATAGCCATTATTCAGCTAACCATAGGCATACTCATCATCAATAAACGAACTATTAAAATGGGCCTTTGCGCATCATTTTTCTGGGGACTATTTGTCTGGTATATCGGGGAAGGTCTGGGCGGTTTGTTCACCGGCCAAGCTACATTGATGGGCGGCGCACCTGGAGCCGCAGCTCTTTACTGCATACTCAGCTTAGCGTTTTGGCCGACGCCGGACAAACGACAGCGACGCCTTATTAACAGTGTCATTATGGGCTCCTGGATCCTTATATGGATAGGCGGAGCCCTACTGACGATCTATAATGGTATGATAACGTCGTCAATGCTCGGCAACTCCGTCTCGGCAACGGGCGGCGGCATACCGAATTGGCTGGCATATATCGACAGCCGCGTCGGTAGCTTTGTTGCCGGTCAAGGTAATTGGTTGGCGTGGACGCTGATTGCTTTGGAAGGGCTGATCGCTATGGCCATCTTTTTACCGACCGGCCTAAAACGTCTAATCATTATCATCGGGCTCGGTTTAGACGTCATTTTTTGGCTCGTCGGCCAGCATGTCGGATCGTTATATAGCGGCGTGGCGACCGACTTAAATACCGCTCCGGTGTTATTTATCCTCGGTCTGGTGATGTTGTTTATGCCCGGGATTAAACTCAACCTCTTCGCCGCTCCAGCCGATAATATGCAATAAGCCTATAAGAGCGATTTAAAAATGATCGCGGACGTGGGAAAATGAGTAATCCCAATCGGCATTGGCCTTTTTGTGCGGGTTGAATATTGCTTCCGGATCCATAATCTCTTTGGTTTTTTGAAACAATCCGAGAATCTTCTTGCCGTACATTTTTTCGAGCCACGGTCCTCTAATCAAGCCGTCGTTATGCTCACCGCTGAGGCTGCCGCCATATTTGAGCACTAAATCGTTAACTTCTTTCATAGCCGGAAGTAACTTTGCTCGTTCATCGCGCTCCTCGAGCTTCATGAGGGGAATAATGTGGAAATTTCCATCCCCCATATGACCGGCAATCGTGGCGAACAGATGGTATTTGTCGATGATCTTCCGTAACTTGGGTAGGAATTCGGTCAGTCGCGGCGGCGGCACCACTAGATCATCTATAAACGGCGCCGTATGCTTGTCCTTGACTTTGCTTCTAAGGAGATTGAAGCTTTGCCGGCGCATAATCCAGAATTTTTCGCTCCTACCTTCGGTGGCGTCTTCCTCGAAACCATTGATCTCATACCGAGCCCGGTGTTGTTTGAGATCGCGGTGCAATTTTTTTATTTGTTCTCTAACCTCATCTTCGGTATTACCATTAAACTCAACCATTAGAATCAGCTTCGGAATACCCCTCATAAGTTGAAGTCCATCGGGTATCAGACCGAATAACAGTTTAAGGAAGGCCTTGGTGCCGAGCATCTTAAGGAAGAAAGGCATGAACTTGATGCTTAGTAGCAAAGTGGCATCGTCAAAACTCTCAAAAGTGGCCGGCTTATACTCGAGCACTTTAGGTATAATCTCTCCCAGATCGTCGATATCCCGTAAAAACAACACCAAGAGACCCGAGTGGGGCCGGTTGGGCACCAGTTTAAAGCTGACGTCCGTCGTAAAGCCGAGAGTTCCCTGAGCGCCGACTACCAATTTAGTAAGGTCAAAGATGCCCGTTTCGCGGTCCCATACATCCCAGAGATTGTATCCCGTGGAATTCTTACTGACTTTGGGTTTAGCGGCTTTGATCTCGTCGTAGTTTTTTTCGATCAAATCAAATAGTTCGCGGTAAACCTGGCCCTCGAAATCTTTTTTAGCAATTTTCTCATCTAGTTGAGATTTGTTGAGCGGTTGAATAGTGCGCCGTACTCCGTCGGCAAAGACAAAACTGAGTTTCTCGACAAAATCCTCGGTCTTACCGAATTCCAGTGATTTCTCACCGCCGGCATTGTTATTGACCATCCCGCCGATGGTGCATAGGTCGCGCGAAGCGGGATAGGTGGGCATCAAGGCCTTATGCTGGAGAGTGGCTTTCTCAAAATCCCGGTAAAAAACACCGGGCTGAGCCGTCGCCGACTCGGCGGAAACGTTTTCAATTTTAGTAAAATGCTTATTGAAGTTAACAATGATAGAATCGTTGATCGCTCCCCCGGACATGTCCGTACCGGCACTTCGGGCTGTTAGGGAGAGTTGCGGATTGGCTTTCTTGTTATCCGCCACGAACTTAACCAGCTTCTCGACGTCCTCAGCTGAAGTTGGGAACACTACCAATTCCGGCCGGATCTCGAACAGGCTGGCGTCATGCGAATAAAGTTCCTTAGCCTCGGGACTATCGTCCAACTCACCCTTAAAACCGCTACTACGTATTTTTTGTTTTAACTCGTCCATAATCTCAGCTTAGCACTAGCGACCAACACCTGGCAATACTTCATTGTTTATTGCATCTTGTGATACACTGAATTTGCTTATGATAAGAAAAAAAGTACTGATCGTCGGCGGCGGTTTCGGAGGCGTCAAAGCTGCCATTGAACTCTCTGAAAACCCTCGTCTCGATGTTACCCTCATCTCCGATCGACCGACTTTTCGCTTCTACCCGGCTCTATATCGTACAGCTACCGGCGGCGTATCGTCGGAAGCATCTATTCCGCTCGAGAGAATTTTCGACAATAAACCCGTTAGTCTTCGTATCGAGCACGCCGCGCAGCTCGACTCTCCGAAACGTCACCTGATTACCAAGGAGGGTCATACCTATCATTACGATTTCCTGATTCTCTCCCTCGGAGTAGTCACCAACTACTTTGGGATTAAAGGTTTGAAAGAGTATTCTTACGGCATTAAATCTCTCGAGCAAGCCGTCAAACTAAAACATCACCTGCATGCTCAGCTGATTGACGAACGATCTCCTGATCTAAACTATGTTATCGTCGGCGGCGGGGCCACCGGCGTCGAGTTAGCCGGGTCTCTTGGAGAGTATTTGCGCCGGATAATGCGCAACCATGGCATCGAGCATCGGGCTATCCATATCGACCTGGTCGAGGCCGGACCGCGGCTGTTAGCTAAAATGCCGCTCAATTACTCCCAGAGAATAGCGACCCACCTCCATCAATTAGGCGTCAGGTTATACTTGGATCAAACCGTCCAAGGAGAAAGTGCTGACTCCCTGATGGTAAATTCCAAACCCATAACCAGCCATACCGTAGTCTGGACGGCGGGCGTAACTAACAATCCTTTCTTTGCTAAAAACGGCTTCAGTATAACCGACCACGGAAAAGTCGTTGTCGATCAGTATCTTCAAGCCGCCCCGGATATTTTCGTACTGGGGGACAATGCTAATACTCCCTACTCGGGGACGGCCCAGACGGCTTTATACGACGCCAAATTCGTCGCCAATAATATAGCGCGGCATGTTGTAGGGAAGCAGCCGCTAAGTTATGTCCCCAAGAAACCGATTTATGTCACGCCCGCCGGGCCGCATTGGGCAGCGGTGGCGTGGGGGAGGGTTCAGCTTTACGGTATCGGCGGCTGGGTACTTCATCAAGCCGCGGAATTCCGGGGGTTTCATGATTTATTGAAATTCTTGCCGGCCAGCGAACAATGGGTTAAAGAATTTGCCGAAGAAGATGATTGTCCGGTTTGCGCCACCGCCTCCAATTACTAAGCGATCCTTATCGATTATTGGTAACGTCCACATTAAATTCCGACATTCTCAGCGGTATAGCTTTATACCGGAGTTGTTCGGTGAGATAATACCAAGTAGATGGAATTAAAGTTCAAGGAGGAATATAAGCGCCTCAACAAGGCCCAGCGCCAAGCCGTTGAGGCCATCGACGGACCGTTGCTGGTCGTTGCCGGACCTGGAACCGGTAAAACGCAACTTCTCAGTATGCGAGCCGCCAATATCCTTCAAAAAACCGATACCGACCCGAGCAATATACTTTGTCTAACCTTTACTAATTTTGCGGCAACTAATATGCGCCGACGCCTATTCGATCTGATCGGGCCAACGGGTCGTCGTATAGCGGTAAAAACTTTCCATAGTTTAGCCGCCGAGATTATGAACGAGTATCCGGAATATTTCTGGAACGGTGCCGAGTTGACCATCGCCCCTGATGCCGTCCAACTAGAGATACTTCAGGATATATTGTCCAGCCTGCCGCTCAATAATCCGCTGTCAACGACTTTCGCGGGAAGTTTTACTCAGCTTAACGATATCCAAAAATCCCTGCAACTAGCCAAAGAGGCCGGCCTCTCTCCCGACGAATTACGAGACGCGGTTTTATTAAATATTGCCTACATCGAAGAAATTGCGCCCGGATTAGGTGAAATACTATCCAAGCCTCTGTCGGTAAAATCACTGCCGGCGATAGTTGATGCCGTGTCCAACCTGCCCAAACAATCTCTTCCCGCCCATAGCCCGATGAGACCGTTACATGAAGTTATAAACAACGCCCTCGACGAAGCCATTGCCGAAGACGAAGGTACGGGGAAGACCCGCAACACTGGACTGTGGAAAAAACGCTACATCCAAAGAGTCGATGGACAAGCGGGTATGTTTGACGAGATAAAACGTAACCAGTGGTGGTTAGCGCTATCCGAGATCTACACGCGCTATCGTGACGAGCTCCACAACCGCGGCCACTACGACTACTCCGACATGCTTATAGAAGTCCTCGAGCAACTGGACAGCCATAGCGATATGCTGGCCGATCTGCAAGAGCGATATCTATACCTTCAGATCGACGAGTTTCAAGATACCAATGCCGCGCAGCTCCGCCTCAGCCGTTTGGTCGCCGATCACTATAGCGCCAATAACCGGCCGAATCTTATGGCTGTTGGCGATGACGATCAAGCCATATTCGCTTTTAACGGCGCGGAGCTCAATAACACCTTGGAATTTAAACAAAGCTATCCGGATACCAAGATAGTTGTGCTCCAGGATAATTACCGCTCATCGCAAGCTATCTTAGACTCCGCCGGTAAGATCATCAAGCAGGCCGGGAACCGGTTGGTTACCCTAGACCCAACGCTCCAGAAAAACCTGGTCGCCAAAAACCCGCCGCCAAATCCCTCCCGTATCGAGCATCTAATCTACCCGACTAAAGAACATCAGTACTACGGCCTCGTCGACGAAATACGACGCGCTCAGAAACAGGGCGGGGACGTCGCCGTGCTCGCCCGCGCGCACGGGAGCCTTAAACAACTTGCCGGCAGCCTCCTGGCTCACGGTATAGCGGTTCGCTATGAAATGCGTAACGATATTCTCCAAAACGAGGCCGTAAAAGTAATCAGCCTCATAGCTAATTCGGCCGTGGCGATTGCCAGCGGCGATCGGGCTGTGGTCAATTTTAACCTCTCCCGGTTACTTCGTCATCCGATGTGGGAGTTGACGCCACAGGAGCTGTGGAGACTAGCCATCGCAAATTTTTCTCACAGCGATTGGTTAGACAGCCTGTTATCAAGCGACAACGAGAAGCTGAGTAGTGTAGGCCGGTGGTTAAGCTGGCTGGCTAGGACTTCCGACACCCAACCTTTGTGTTTAACGATAGAGTATATTATCGGACTCCGTGAAGGATACGGCTTTACCAGCCCCCTGAGGGATTATTACCTAAAAGCCCGGCCAAAGTTGGACAGCGACTACCTCCAGACGCTGTCGGCAATCGAGGTACTCCGCAGTTACGTCGACGAATTCGGCAGCGACAATCCCACCTTAGGAGATTTTACCCGCTTCACCGAGCTAAATATCGCCACCGGACGGACCATCGCCGATGAATCATGGTTTGTCGGTGGAGCGGACGCCGTTTCGCTCCTGAGCGTCCATAAAGCAAAGGGGTTAGAATTCGACACCGTCTTCCTCATAGACGCTCTCGATAGTGTTTGGAGCGTCAAAAATCGGCGTCGCCTGTCTCCGGCCAACCTTCGGCTGCAGCGCTACGGCGAAAGCGACGATGACTACGTCCGCCTGCTATACGTCGCCGCCAGCCGGGCCAAAAGAGACTTTATAGTGACCAGCTATACCTACAACAGCAAGGGTGAAGAGCAGCTACCGACCCCGCTGATCAGCCACCTCAAGACCATTACCAAAAAAGTCGAGCCGACCGATACGATCGCGATCCTGGAAAACGATCTACACTGGCCGCAGCTCAACATCGACGACGCCAAATTACTACTCGGACCCAAATTGGAAGACTTCTCCCTCAGCCCCAGTTCGTTAATAGACTTCTTGAATGTCGCCGAAGCCGGCCCAAAAACATTTATCGATCGGCAGATCCTCCGTTTACCGACCGGCCGCTCCGCCGCCGGCAGTTATGGTACGGCGATTCACGCCGCCCTGGAAACGGCCCAGCGCTTGTTTTCGACCCGTCGACTGAACCTGCCGGCGATTATCGATCGGTTTGAGGCCACGCTAGCCGACCAATCGCTGCCAAGAACCGAGTTTGAGCTTTATTTTGCGCGGGGAGAGGAACTTCTGAAGAAACTTTTTGCCAACGACCCGCCACTTAACATGGTCATCGAGGGCAAAGCTGAGCAGTCCTTTAATTCCATATTTATAGGCGAGGCCCGCATCAAAGGTACTATCGACCGACTCGACATCGACTCTCCCGGCAAAACATTAACCATAACCGACTATAAAACCGGCAAGCCGCTAAAATCCTTTGATACCAAGGACCGCACTAAGGCCATCAAAGCTTGGCGACATAAACGACAGCTCCAGTTCTATAACCTGCTTGTCGGAGGCAGTAACCGCTATAAAAAGGATTGGTCGATTAGGCAGCAAATGTGCTATCTGGAAGCCCCTCTAGGCCAGCAATTCCTCAGCCTGACAACCACGGAAGCACAGCAGGATGAGCTAAGCGCTCTCATTGCCGGCGTTTGGCGCCATATCATGGATCTAGATATGCCCGACACCTCGGCTTTCCGCCCAGATATTGACGGGATTATGGCTTTTGAGCGGAGTTTGCTCGAAGAAAAGATATAAAAAAACGCCGCGAAAGTTAATCCGCGGCGATAATTTCCAGCCTTTAGAAAATGGCTATTTCTTGCCTTTGGTTGTTCCGGCGAGGAGCATATTGTAGAAGTTAACCCCTACGATACCGCCGATTGCCGGTCCCAAAACGTAAGTGCTCCAGCCAAATGAGTTATCGGCCATGGCAATTGCCGGGTTGGCAAAACCATAAGACGCCACCGAAGCAATAATGACACCAAGAGCAAACGATCCGCCGACCGTAGCCGCCAAACGAATACCCTCGAATTTTTGCGCCGCCGCTGCCGCCCAGCCGACAACAAAGACGAACACGCCGATTGCTTCACCGATCATGACCCGAGCCTGATAGTGCCCGGCCATGCCCTGTAAATGAGTCTTGGCCAAGTAGTTGTATGTCCAGAAAGCAATCGCACCACCGAGGATTTGTACGCCAATGTACAAAATCGCCGGAACGGTCTTAACTTTGCGAGCTGTCCACAGCCCCAGCGTTAGAGCAGGGTTGAAGTGAGCTCCCGATGTCGAGCCAAAAACCAGCGCCATTGCTCCCACTGCTGAACCGGCCGCCAGTGCTATAAAGAACGGGTAACCGATCCCGGTGTGCTGCACACCAACGAACACTAAGGCCAATACCGCTGTACCTACCAATTCGGCCAGCAGCATGGCTACTTTTTTGTTACGAAACATACGTCCCTCCGTTATGTTTAATTAATTTTATAGTCCAAGCATATCACGTTTTGTCAAACATGGAGAAAGTTATACACACCGGCGACAATAATCAGCGTAAATAAGAAGTAAAACTTATCTAGCCGTCGATGAACCAACTATGGCTACCGGCATATCCCGGTTTACCAGTAACTTAGCGACGCCGATATTCCAAAGAACCGCGGCCATGGTCATTTTTGCGGCTTGGTAGACCGATTCATCGTGTAGTTTAGCTCGCCGGAGATATTCGGCCTTAAGCAGCCCGCCTGAGACGTTAAAGGCCATAATAGGCACGTCACCCGCCTCGCTCAGGTGATCACGAACAAACTGATCTTCGTCAAAAGCCATGTCGCTAACGTCAAAACGGATTACCTTTTCGACGTGATCGCCTTTTAGATCGACATAATAAGCGCCGCTAGACTCCTGAACGCCAACTTTGTCTAGCGGGGTCACGTCCCACAGTTCATCATCTGCGGCCGCATGCCCGCCGGTAATTATCAGATCGTATACATCACTCATTCGGAGCGCCGAGTCAATACCAAGGAACTCGCCGAGTTGCCAGGCTACCGGGGCCACGATATCGATATTTGCCACGTTATAAGCCAAGGCCTCTCGCTGCTTTTTATTTGCCGCACAATCAGCTCTATCATGTCCGCCGTGGCTCATAACCAGACAGTCATCGCTAATGGCGGTTGTTGTCGTTAGGGCTAGACCGCGGGAAACAGGCAAGCGGTCTTCGCTCATCATGTAAGCAACGGATAAATCGGTAATCGCCATGCTGCCGGCAGTTTGCGGGTTAGCATAGCCTTCCGGTGCTTTATGAACTTCGACAGCCACTAGCCGGCCATCAATACAAACCCACAGTCTACTCGGGAGTCGAGCATATTCCGCTCGTGAAACCTCGTTGACCGCATAAGACTGACCGTCCTCAATTTGTTGTCGGCTCTCACCGGTTGGGCCCAAACTGCCTTGGTTATTGCTCCCAAGGGTAGTTTGTGCCAATAATACGACTCGCTCGTCAATTTGTTCTTCGTTAATAAGTCCGCGTGGCATAACCAACTCATTTCTATTCATGGTTGTATAAAATTTGTAAATTTAATATTTATTACTAAACCGAGGGGTTATTATATGACTGCGTGTGATAAATATCAAGTTGACCTTACGATTCAAAATATATAATTGCATTTAGTGAAACAACCTTACGAACAACCCGAACCTATCGAAGTCGTCTTTTTGGGTGAGTACGACTCTCGAAACGCGCAGACTCTTGCTTATTGGTATTGGCCGGGGTGGAAAGAAGAGCCCCGTGAACTAGGCAGCGATGATTCATATACGATCGCGCCTAACAATTCTTTATCGGTTAGGTTCAGTGGTGATAAGGCGATTCGCCCACTCCATGTCATCTTACGCGATGAAGGCGTGAGTGAATCCGTAAAGACGTTGAACGGTATTGGAGGAGAGAAATTTGCAAGCACAATGCTTGAGGCACCCAGGAGTGGAAGCATGTTCGTTATAAGGGCTGCCTTAGGGCTTGAAAACCGTTTATTCATCGCCGAAATGCAGTTCAACAGTCCCTCAACGCCCCCTCATATACGCAATGGCTGTAGGGCATTTATTGACGGGAACTCCGTCCCGGCCCCAACACCACCACCACCATCGGTTGAAGTGCAGTAGAATTCAACGATCTAGTGCTGACGTCGATGTTTTAGTCCAGCCACGTGCAGCCTAATGGCGCTTCGGTCAATCAAGCCTTGGGCGTGCTCCAAGCTGGTCTGGTCTTTAGCTTCCGATTTCATTTTCTGGGCCAATTCCATGGCTTGCTTAGCTTCGGCCTCGTTTATCTCGTCGCTGTGCTCGGCTTCATCAACTAAAACTTTCAGGTTATTGTCGGAGACTTCAATTACTCCGCCATAGGTTGCAAAGTGGTCCATTCGATTATCCGGATCGTGCTGTTCGTGACGAATCGATATGACTCCGGTGGTCGAGACGGTAATCAGCGGCATGTGGTCCTGTAGCACCCCGATTTGGCCGTCGGGGGTAGGGAGCACGACTTCGTAGACATCGTCGTCGAATTTTTTGCCGCTAATAGTCAATATTTGGAAGTGGATCATATCTTTTATTAAAGAATTGCCGTCAACAACCCTCTTTAGCCCTTGTTCTTTTCCTTAGATTTTTCTTTTTCTTCGCCCTTAACGTCGACGATCGATCCCTTGAGATAAAAGGCGCTTTCCGGTTTGTCGTCATGCTTACCGTCAAGGATCTCCCTAAACCCGGCAATCGTGTCTTTGAGGGTGACGTACTGCCCGGCGTTGCCCGTAAACTGCTCGGCAACGAAGAAAGGCTGCGACAGGAACCGCTGGATCCGACGAGCCCGAGAAACGGTCTGCTTATCTTCCTCGGATAGCTCCTCCATGCCGAGAATAGCGATAATGTCCTGCAAATCCTTGTAGCGTTGCAGTATCCGTTGCACTTCCCGGGCAACGTTATAGTGTTCGTCGCCGACAATTTCCGGATCCAAGATAGTCGAGTTAGAATCCAGGGGGTCGACGGCAGGGTAGATACCGATTTCAGCCAGGGAGCGACTCAGAACAATTGTCGAGTCGAGGTGGGAGAAGGTCGTTGCCGGAGCCGGGTCGGTTAAGTCGTCGGCCGGCACATAGACGGCTTGCACCGAGGTGATCGAACCCTTTGACGTAGAAGTAATCCTTTCCTGCAGTGCGCCCATTTCTTGTTGCAGATTAGGCTGGTAGCCCACAGCTGATGGCAATCTACCAAGCAGCGCCGATACCTCACTCCCGGCCTGAGTAAAGCGGAAGATGTTATCGATGAACAGCAGCGTGTCCTTACCTTGGTCGCGGAAACCTTCGGCGATAGTCAGTCCCGATAAGCCGACTCTCAACCGCGCACCGGGCGGTTCGTTCATCTGCCCGAAAACCAGGCTGGTATTTTTCAGAACACCGGCTTCTTTCATTTCTCCATAAAGATCATTGCCCTCGCGGGTGCGTTCGCCAACTCCGGCAAAAACGCTGTAACCGCTATGGAATTTAGCGATGTTATTGATAAGCTCCTGAATCAGAACGGTTTTGCCAACACCGGCGCCACCGAACAGACCGACCTTACCGCCTTTGGTCATCGGCGCGATCAAGTCGATAACCTTGATACCGGTTTCCAAAATTTCAGTAGTTCCGGACTGGTCAATGAGCGGTGGTGGATCTTTGTGAATCGGCGAGTAATCGGTGAACTCACCGCCCTTAGAATCAATCGGCTGACCGGTAACATTGAACATCCGACCTAAGGTCTTTTCGCCTACCGGGACGCTAATCGGGGCTCCGGTATCGATCACCTTGACACCACGTTCCAATCCGTCGGTCGAACCAAGCGCAATGGCTCGAACGCTGGATTCGCTTAAGTGTTGGGCTACTTCAAATGTCAATGTTGTTGAGTTGTACTCGACATTTAAGGCGTTATATATCGCCGGCAGTTTCCCCTCGGGGAAGTCGACGTCAACGACCACGCCGACAATCTGATTAATAACTCCGGTGTTAGTTTTAGTTGGTTCTGATGTTTTAGCCATATTTTATTCCTCTTCCTTTCCGTAGGTTCCATCCAGTTTAGATAATTTAAGATTCATAAGCTTTGCGAAAAACGCCCCGGTAACGGGATTCCTGGCGGCATCGGCCGGGCTGAAACCCAATTCTTCAAACATTTCCATAGTCTCGGCCGCTGCTTGCTGCATCAGGCTAGGCTTTTCTATTCCACTATCGCTCATTTGGCTATCGCCTCCGCTCCGCCGGTTATCTCGGCCAATTCCTGGGTAATAGCCGACTGTCGGGCGGTGTTAAACTCCAGGGTCAGGTCGTCTATAAGATCATTGGCATTGTCGGTAGCGTTCTTCATGGCCGCCATTCGCATGGAGTGTTCACTGGCTAAGCTTTCCAGTAATGCCTGCCAAACCTGGATTTCAAGCAAGCGCACCGCGACGCTGTCGAGGACCACGTCAACCGACGGTTCAAAATTGGTAAATGAATACTTGTAGGTCGGTTTGTCGGTTTCTTCTGCAACCTTAGCCGGTAAGATGTCCAGAACCGTGGCCTGCTGTTTTAGGTTAGACACGAAAACGGTATATATAAGGCTGGCCTGGTCAATCTTCTTTTCTTTATATTCTTCAATCATGGTGTTCAAAATCGGCCACAAATCAGCTGAGGACGGGGTATCGCCAAGGGCCGGATAAACAGCCGTTAGCTGGATATGCTCAAGTCGTCTGGCAAACTGAGCCCCCTTACTGCCAACGGTAATAACGTAGCTGGCGATCCCGTTATCACGATCGGACCGGACGCTGCTCGTCAAGGCTTTCAAAACGTTATAGTTGTAGGCCCCGGCCAGCCCGCTGTTGCTGGTAATAACCACATACAGACGGGATTTGACTTTGCGCTTAGCAAAAAGCGGATGAATTTCTACTTCCTTCAAGGTGCTAAGACGCGCCAGTAAGTCATAGGCCGCCACCTGGTAGTCACGGCTGAGTTTTGCCCGCTCTTGAGCCCGGCGCATTTTACTGGCGCTAACTAGTTCCATAGCCTTAGTAATCTGCCTGGTATTTTTTACCGACCCGATACGATGCTTTAAAGCGATGGTGTTAGCCATTCACGCTCTCTTCCGCTTCATTAGTACTCTTGGCTTCATTGGCATATGACTTGGCCACCGCTCCGGCCACCTTTAGAATGGTCCCGCGGTGATCTTCATTGGGCTCGTTGCCGGTATTAACCGCTTCAACCAGTTTGGCGTGTTTGGCTCGTAGCTCTCTGAGCAGCGCTTCCTGAGCCAGTTTAATCTTATCCACGGGAACTTTATCGAAAGCCCCTTGTGTGGCTGCTAGTAGAGACGAGTACATTTCCCAAACGGCGTAGGGGCTGTACTGCGGTTGCTTGAGAAGTTCGGTCAGTCGTTGACCGCGTTCGATACGGGAGCGGGTTTCGGCGTCAAGATCGGTCGAGAACTGCGCAAAGCTCGCCAGTTCCCGGAATTGTGCCAGGTCAATTCTCAGCGACTTAGCAACGCTTTTAACAGCTTTAGTCTGGGCATCACCACCGACTCTTGAAACGCTCAAACCGACTGACACTGCCGGGCGAATACCTTGGTAGAACAAGTTGGTCTCCAAGAATATCTGACCATCGGTAATCGAAATCACATTTGTTGGTATGTAGGCACTGATGTCGCCGGCTTGAGTCTCGATTATCGGCAGGGCCGTTAATGAACCGCCGCCCAATTCATCACTCAATTTGGCAGCTCTCTCGAGCAAGCGCGAATGTAGATAGAAGACGTCACCGGGGTAGGCTTCACGACCCGGGGGACGGCGCAGCAACAGCGACATTTGACGATAAGCCACGGCGTGCTTAGACAGATCGTCGTAGATTATTAGGGCATGTCCCTTGTTGTCGCGGAAGTATTCCCCCATCGCCGTAGCAGCATAAGGCGCCAAGTAGAGCATGGCAGCTGGATCAGCCGGACTGGTGGCGACAACGATAGTTTGATCCATTACTCCCTCACGCTTTAATCTCTCGACTAAACGGGCAACCTTGGATAGCTTTTGACCGATAGCAACATAGATATTAATAACACCGGTCTTCTGGCGATGTTGGTTGATCATGGTGTCGAGCGTCAAAGCGGTCTTGCCGGTTTGCCGGTCGCCAATGATCAGCTCTCGCTGCCCCCGGCCGACCGGTATCATGGCATCAATCGCCGTTATCCCGGTCATCATCGGTTCATTGACATGCTGACGGTCCAACACCCCGGGAGCCGTTCTCTCAACGCGGGCGTTCTGTTTGGCTTTAATCGGGGCCCCGCCGTCCAACGGACGTCCCAAGGGATCGACGACTCTGCCGACCATCTCCGGACCCACCGGGACTTCCAACACTTTTCCGGTTAGTCGGGCTTTGGCGCCAGCCTGAACATCGATATCCTCACCAAGTAGAACGGTGCCGATTTCATCCTCGCCGAGATTAAGAGCGAACGCCGTGACCGGTTTCCCGTCCAGGCCTTCGATCTCAATCATTTCGCTATAACCACAGCCGGCCAGGCCGTAAATCCAGGCAATACCGTCACCAACCCGGGTAACGATACCGACGTTTTCGATTTCGGGACGGGTTTTCAGTTCGCTAATGGCGGCCCGGATATCGGCTGACAAATCTTTAATGGATAATTCGGGCATTACTTACTCTCCTCCTAGACTTAACTGTTTAAATTTGTTCAGTTTGGCTCTGAGCGACAGATCGAGCTGTTGCTTGGCTAGTTCAATACGGACCCCACCTAGAATTTCGGGATCTAGAACCGGTGTAATAACGACTTTCTTGGCGTGAGGATAAAATGAGCGCACCTTCGACTTTATCTCTCGGATGTTAGAATCACTCAGCCGATGAGCCCCCACCGCCATAGCCTCAACATGTCCTTTTTCCGCCAATATATCTTGAACGTCTCTCAGCAATGGATCAAGCTCACTGCTTCGCCCCTCGCTCAAGAGATAAGCGGCGGTCTGCCGGCTAAAGGCCTTAAGATTAGACGCCTTCAGAGCTCCCTCGGCAACGACGGCAGCAATCATCCGTCTCGGTACCCGGCTCATGCCTTCCTCCCGGCCTTGATGGCTTCATTGATTAATTCGGCGTCTTTGGGTCCGTCAACCTTTTCGTGGATGATGGCTTCGGTGGCTTCAGCGACCAGGGCCGTAACCTCCTTCTCGATATCGCGCCAGGCTCTCTCACCGGTCAACCTGACCCTTTGCTCAGCCTCTTTGAGTAATAGTTCGGTCTTTGCTCGGGCCTCTTCTTCGGCCTTGGCGGCAATAGCCCGAGCCTCGGAATTGGCCGTCCCGATGATGGCGTCGGCATCGCTGCGGGCTTTATGGAGAAGGGCGGTGACTTTCGTCTCCAGCTCGTCCTTCTCTTTCTGCATTTGCAGGCCCAACTCTACACCCTTGTCGATGGTTTCCCGCCGCTCTCGTAAAACTTTAAGGATCGGTTTAAAAGCCCACTTTTGCAAGACCAAGAAGGCGATAATGAAAGTCCCGAGCTGAATCAGAAAATCCGACAGATTTAGCCCCAGAGCCCCAAGCCCGGAAGAACTACTCCCAAATTTTGTAAAAATGTCTATCACGCTGTCCTTAATACCTATTTAACGATGAATATTGAAGCGAACGCCAGCAGGGCATACAGCTCAATTATGGCCACAAAAACCAGGGCCTGACCTAAGAATTTCGAAGCCTCCGGGTTGCGTCCGACCGCCTGTAAGTAGCTACCGCCAACCAGACCCATACCGATGCCTGGTCCAATAAAGCCGCCACCGATCATCAATCCCTTACCGATGATGGCTGTGTTAATAGTGTCTGCAAGTGTGATCATGACTTATCTCTCCTTACTTTCTTTATTATCTTCAACACTTTTAATAAACATACCTTATCCTTTAGGCCGCCTTCGCCACGGTTTCAGATGGATTCGCGCCCACTCTATCAGTATTATTCTCTTCGGTCAAGTCTTCACCGCCGACATGGTTAACGGCCGTCGCTATATACATCACCGCCAAAAGGACGAAAATGAAGGCCTGGAGCATGTCATCAAAGGCATCGATAAGATAGAAGGGGGCGGCGGTCAGCGGAGCGATAATGTGTCCGAGGTAGGCAAAGACCACGACAATAATCTCGACGATGGTAATATTGAGAAAAAGACGGATCGACAGGCTGATAACTCGAGTTAAATCAGTCATCATTTCTATCAACCCCAGAACGAGATACAGAGGATTTTTAGGACTGCCCATAAAGAAGTGTCTGATATATTTCTTACCGCCCATCTCTTTTATCGAAGCGGTATAGACCAGTCCCATCGTAATCACCGCCGCGGCGATCGTAGCGTTAAAGTCGGCAGTGAATGGACGTAAAAAGGGGACTGAATTATATACCACCGAATCACCCACGCCCGGTATTAACCCCAGTAAATTATTGGCCAACAAAAAGAAAAACAGCGTAATAAAATACGGAGTATACTTGCGAGCTTTGGATTTGTCCTCGAAAGCGCTCTCGATGGTTGAGACTACGAAATCGGCTGCAACTTCAACATATTGGACGAACCCGCCTCGGGGTTTGACTCTAATCCGGTGCGCTACCGTAATAAAGGCGATGCTCATCAGGACAATACTGATCCAGCCGTAAAAAACCGAGTTAGTTATTGGCCAACCGAATAAATGGAAGATTACACCGGGAGCGATATGGGTGACCGGACCGGAGCTGGCAAACAATGGCGAAAAGATCATTTTTGCCCCTTCTTGTTAGACAGAGCCGTGGCTTTGACGAGCGTCTGTTTAGTAACAACATACATCCCGCCCATCGCCACCAGGAAGCCGACAATCGTTAGCCACGGCGAAGTGTTTAATCGCCGGTCAAACTCGAACCCGCCAATAACAGGGATCAGCACGACGATTGCCAACCGCCAGCTCATATCGATAACAGAAACTAAAAACATACCCTTAGGTCCACGAGGTTCAAGTAACCCGCCACGCTTAGCCGCACCCTTAACGGGTTCCGGCGCGTTTGGGGCCGATGCGTTCTTGTTCATTTCTTACAGATTATATCAGATGGACAGGTGATGTATCAAGAGAAGACAGCAGAAAAACATTGGGCATAAGGGTTATCCACTATTAATTGAGTCTGAACTGTAAAAATACCACTTGCTATACTATGTATAGTACTGCTAGAATCAAATCATGAATAAATCTAACGTCACAATTTACACCGCGGACTGGTGTGCCTACTGTCACGCCGCTAAGCAATACCTCGATCAGAAGGGGATCAAATACACCGACAAGAACGTCGAGAGCGATCCCAAATACGCCGAGGAGTCGATGACCAAATCCGGACAGCGGGGAATCCCCGTGCTCGACATCGACGGTCATATCATTGTCGGCTTTGATCGGCAGCG
>JAJZNU010000012.1:2622-19616 GCA_021811625.1 bacterium | reverse complement strand
ACCCAAATTAACTCTAACAAAAGAATTAAGAAATTGCCCGTCTTTGAAGACGAAAAAGATCTGCTTTCGTTCCTTGAGCGAAGCCTGACAGATAATCTGAAGCAATTTATCCGAGTTAGTGTTTCTGCTATGGTAAAAGCAGAGATGGAGCAGATCAGAAGTAGTTTACCGGATCAGACCTATTTCAACGGCTATTACAACCGTCAGCTGGTTTCTCCCTTCGGACGTATTGAAGATGTACCCATTCCTAGATTCCGTAATGGCTTTGGCGATACGCCACCTACTATACTAAGCGGTTTCGAGGATGAGAAAAGCCGGACCTGGAATTTACTTAGGGATATGCACCTGCTCGGTATCTCCCAGCGAAAAGTAAAACACCTGGCCAATAAGCATTTAGGCCTCAATATCTCAGCTAAAGCCGTTAAAGAGGCCGTGCACGAACTGGTGATGCATGAGTCGGCTCAGATTAATACCCAACTACTCAATGATGAGTTTGAGTATCTGTTCATGGATGGCATCTGGGAGAAAGTCAAAGGCGGTGGCTGGGACAATACCAAAGCAGTTGTTCTGTGCGTACTGGGCATGAAAGCTGACGGTACCAGGAAAGTGGTGGGGTTCGCCCTGGCCAGAGCCGAAGCTGAGAACGCCTGGTTTGACTTGCTTACTGACATTAAAAGACGTGGGCTGTTAGGTAAGACTCTGTCTATGGTTGTTATGGATGACAGTGCCGGCGCCAAGGCTGCCATTGACAAGATATATCCAAATACGCCTATCCAAAACTGTATTGTCCATAAATTACGCAATGTTCAACAACGTGTCAGCTACCGGAACCGAGCGGCTGTTACCGATGATCTAAAAGCCATTACTAACGCTAACAGCCCAGATGAAGCGACAGCTGCAGCCAAAGCTATTGTTAAAAAATGGTATGTCCAAGAAGAAAAAGCCATGAACTCCCTTAAGCATAACATTGAGTATTGTTTGACGTACTTTCAGTTTCCTAGAGATAAGTGGACATCAATAAGGTCCACTAACATATTAGAAAGAGAGTTTCGAGAAGTTAGACGACGTACTAAAGTTAATGACCATAGTTTTAACGATTTAGATTCAGCAAGGAGGTACCATGAAGGTATATTTCAATACCTAAATTCCAACTACCCAGCGAGGTGAATTACACACTGGATGTTGACAGTACCGCGTGAAGTACATGCTGCTTGCACCTTTGTGGTGGTTGTTCACGACCTGGTCGGCATGGGTCTCGGTTTACGAGCTAATCAGAAAACCCCATCACTGGCACAAGACCGAGCACGGTCATGACCTAAATAAAGAGGAGGTGCTACTAGAGCAAATTGTGTGAATACCCAAATCCTTTTCCCAAAGGACAAATTCTTTTGTGGTAGAGGTGACAGGTGCGGATGCGTGCAAGGGTTGATTTCGCCTTTTCAGACGAGATCCCCTTGCCCACCGCGCCTGTCAGTAGTTCCATTCCCTATAGTTATCTAAAGAACACGGAACTGCTGACAAAACCGAGGGTAAAAGTTATTTTATACCTATCAATGGACAGTCACCGAGACATCGTCAAAGATAGCGGTACTGATCGTCTGGCTGTTGTGGGACGTTACAAATAGTCCGATGTCGGGAGTAGTGCTTATTAAGGATTGGGACAACACCAGCTTCCGTCCAGGTCTGGCCATCGGCTGAAGCGTAGGCCGTAATCGTTGAGCCGTTTAGGTTAAGTTTTAACCAGACTTTCGGAAAACTATACTTACCTCCGGAGGCGGTCGGCTGATGTTTGTTGTAGACACCTATTCCCAACGAAAGACTCTAAAGGCAATGGCATAGACTATCACCAGCCATATAGCCATCACACCAAGCTGAGGACCGAGATCGAATATCGATTTTCCTTCGGTAGCGATAAGTCTCGCACCGTCTATAACAGGAGTCAAGGGCATGTAATTGGTTACTCCTTGGAGCCAATTCGGCATAAGATACCTTGGGAAGAATACGCCGGTTAGAAACATCATCGGAAACACTATTATGTTACCCAGCGGCGCTACCTGTCTTTCATTTTTAGCCCAGCCACCCAGTGCCAGACCAATACCGAGTATCATGACAATCCCGAATGCCAAGAATATAGCCAGCTCAAAGTAATTTCCGACGACCTTAAGGTTAAATACCAGTATGGCGGCCACGAACATGGCGGCTACCGACATCAGACCGGTAACGGCGTTACCCATCATGTTGGCGACAAAATACTGCCAGACCCTAAGCGGTGTAGTGTGCAACCGGCGCAGGATTCCCATCTTTTTTAGTTCTGGAAAGACATTCATTGGTCCAAAGACACCGGCTCCAAGGATAGCAAAGCCCAGAAGCCCGGTGAAAGTATAGTCAAAAGTGCTCAGGCTACGCTCGTTGTTCTCTTTGGAGGTTACCGTGAACGGCGTCGGACTTTTTATTAGCTTGGTATTTATTCTTTGGAAGTTAGCCTGCAGTACCGATACTAGCGTTTGGGCTGCCTGAGCGTTGTTTTCGGTATAGTGTACGATGGCTTGTCCCGAGGGCAACTTATTCTTTATCGCACCGAAAGACGGTGGTAGCTCAATGGTAGCATCGAGTTCTCCGCGACCCATTTTCTCATTGGCAGTTTTATAGTTGTTAACCGTACTGTCAACCTTGAGAGTTTTTTGATGTTCGGCTTGGTTAACAAACTGACGGGCGTAGCTCGAATGCGACTCGTTAATAATGGCTACTTTAAGTGATACGGAGTTGCTATGGCTCAATGACCCAAAAACGAAAAGGAAAATCAAGGGGAACAGAAAAGTAAAGAAAAGGGCCAGTCGGTCTCTGAAAAGACGTCGCATATTTATTATGAAGAAGACCCAGATAGTGAAGAATTTTTTTTGCAACGGGCTTAAGGGCTTCTTAGGCTTTGCCGACGATGAATCGGCACCACGCTTCTTGCCCGTTATTCGCCAAATAATCCTGCCTACGACCGCTATGGCTACAATTATCCAGAATATATTCATACGATTAATCCTTCAGTCCCGCTTTGCCGGTTAAGTCTATAAACACGTCTTCCAAATTTGCCTGTTCGACTCGCTGACTCTTCTTGAAGCCTCTAGCCAGTAAATCTTTGATAAGTTTTTGGGGCGTATCCAAGGCGATTATATTACCAGCGTCCATTATGGCAATCCGGTCACACAAAACTTCAGCCTCATCCATGTAGTGAGTGGTCATTATGACACTTATTCCCCGCTTTTTTACTTCTTCTACCAGATCCCATAGATTACGTCGAGCTTGAGGATCTAAACCGGTTGTAGGTTCATCAAGGAAGAATACTTTAGGATTGTGTACCAAGGCGGCAACGATAGAAAAACGTTGTTTTTGGCCACCGGATAGATCCTCCACATAACTGTCGGCTCGATCTCCCAAGTTTACTTCGTCCAGAAATTTCTTAGGGTCAACGCGCTCACCATAAGCCGCCGAGAACATCAAAATAAGCTCACTAAGCTTAGTCTTGTCTTGGAAACCGGGGCTCTGCGGCTGTACACCTATCATGCCGCGGATTTTGTAAGGTTCCTCGGCAACGTTTATGCCGTCAATCGTAGCGCTACCCCCGTCGATGGTACGCAGGGTCTCAATCATCTCGAGGGTCGTCGTTTTACCGGCACCGTTAGGGCCAAGTATGCCGAATATCTCGCCTCGTTTGACCTCGAAGCTAATCCCCTTTACTACTTCAACGTCACCATATTTTTTAGTCAGTCCTTTGACCTTTAGAATAACGTCTGACATATTCTTTATACTCTATCAGACAGGCCTTGCTTATAAAAGCAAAAACACCCGGATTCAAACCGGGTGTTTCTCTCTGACTTGTGCTAAATCAAACTATTTGCGCTTGACGGTCAAAAAGCCGTTGCGTGGGTTTTCGTTGACTTCGAAACCTGCCGGCAATTCGCAACCCTCTGGGCGCTCATCCTTGCTGAAGTAATAAATAGTTTGTTCTTTGCCCCCTCGAAGCGTAACCTTCTTTGAGTTTAAGTAGTAGGTTACACCCTTTGAATTTGTGTGCTTGTATGCCATTTCTGACTTACTCCCTCTCTTATAATTAGTGATGGTACCCCTAGAGTACTCCGCAGTGTTTTCTTTTGTCAAATGTTTTTTCGGGGTAAGCAATTTTATAGACGGTACTTGTACTGTACAATGCTTATGTATTACACTAAGATTAATAAAGCATTAAGAAAGAGGTAAAGGTAGTAAAAAATGGATTTCACAACTCACAACTCTCAGCATGCTAATACACCGAGCGGTCGACCCTTCCCCGTGACTCCGGAAACCCCGGCTGGGAGTACTAGCAAAACGACCTCGTCACGAAAAAGATTCCCCGAAGGCAAGGGATGGCGCATCGGTTTTGTGGTGCTGTTGTTCTCTACTACTCTTTTGCTAGCTTCGGTGATTCTTTTGATCGCCTATGGTAATAGAGGTGACGAAATTAAACTCGTTAATAGCAGTGACATCCAGGCAGTCGACATCAATATCGCCGGATCCAGCCCGACGAATCAATTGTACTTTGGCCACATAACTTCTATCAGTAGTAATTATATGGTCATGCAGGACATTTACTACTTCCCCGCGAGTAGCTCTACGTCCAATTCTTCGGCTACCACCTTGCAGCCTCTGGTCTGTCAGATTGATGCACCTATCAGCCAGATGATGATCAACCGCTCCAGCATAGTATGGTGGGAGAACCTCCAGAATAGCGGTCAAGTCGCCAAGGTTATCGCTCAGTACGAGAAGGCTCATCCCAACGGCCCAACCTGCACCACTACTACCGCTACTACCAGCACTCCCAATCCGGCCAGCTCGACGACCCCCAAGCCGTAGTTCGGTAAGACTCGGTCCCTGATACCCGCAGCAGGTAATAGCCTGCCCGCGGGTATTGGTTTTGGGAAGCACTGGTAACGCCGGCCAAGACGGGTGTTACCAGTATAAGTAGAGCCCTGCAGGCGGTCCGTGACCAACTATACGACTGGATCAACGTGCTTACTGGTACTAGAATAACTACTTGGTTTTGTTCCTTAGCCAGCGGCGGATTGCCCAACTAATGGGTACAAGTAGAAAAGATAGAGCGGCTACTACCAGCGACCAGCCGGCCAGGTCCGGCGACCACGTTGGTGATATAAAGGAAAACTCATAGAGGCTAGCGGGTATCGTTGGCATAGTAAGATCATTCCCGAAACCATGGGAAGTGATGTACTGTTCAATGCAAGGAACCCGGTATCTTCCCGAAAAACCAATCGGAATTTTCGCTTGGCAGTAGTCTTCGGCCTGAGTATAAAGCTGTAGATTGGTTTTTTGAAGATTGGCCACGGAGGCACTCTGAGCTGCTTCCAGCCGTTGATAGGTATACGTCAGCTGGATCGGTGGATAGATTGCGCCAGACCCAGCGGTTAAGCTGGTATTCATGTGCGCTACAACGTAAGCCTGCAACTTTTTTAGGGCGCCATTAACATCGCCGTTATCTTTATCGGCTACATAGACTGCACTTCTGAGTCGCACCATCGTCAGATTATTCTGTCTGAGGGCGTAAATGCCAACCCCTAAGCTTATGAGGCATGGTATTAGAAAGTACCATGGCCGGATGTGACGAATAATTTTCCAAAATCGGTGCAGCTGTTTTTTGTTCATACTTCTAATTCAATAAGGTTATCCTTTTTCTAAAGTGTAACACGGGCATCAGTCGCGTGATAGACTATAGGTACAAATGCATATTTATTTCAGCGGCATAGGCGGCGCGGGCACCGGCCCCCTGGCCCTCATAGCTAAACAGGCCGGCTACAGTGTATCGGGCTCGGACAAGCAGGATTCTTCGTACATTAATTATTTGCGTAAACACGGTATAGACGGGGTGCATATTGGTCAAACGCGTCAGGCAATTGCTGCTATTCACGACAACAATCCTATCGATTGGTTCGTTTACTCCTCGGCGGTATCAATAGAAAATAATGATGCCCCTGAGTTGAGGTTTTGCCGCGAGCAGAAAATTAAGATGTCAAAGCGAGATGAGTTTATTAATCTGATTCTTAGAGATAAGAAGCTTAGGCTAATAGCTATAGCCGGTACCCACGGCAAGACCACCACAACAGCAATGAGCGTGTGGTTATTCAAGCAGCTGGGGGAGCCTCTAAGCTATCTTCTGCCTGCCAAAACAAATTTTGCCGATATGGGCCACTACGAACCCGGCAGCAAATTCTTTGTTTACGAGTGTGACGAATTTGACCGTAACTTTTTAGCTTTCGAGCCGTATTTTTCCGTTATAAGCGGGGTGAGCTGGGATCATCACGAAATATACAAGACCAGAGAGGATTATCAAGCAGCCTTTCGGGAGTTTATTTCTCAAAGCCAACATACGACAATGTGGCAAGAAGACTACGATTATCTCAATATAGAGGCTCCTCTCAACATTTATGTTCAAGCCGATAACGATCCTCTTATCGATAGCCTATTGACTCTTAGAGGACGATACAACCGTCTTGACGCCTGGCTGAGCATCATGACCGTCCAAAAGATCACCAGGAGTCCTTTAGCCGGTCTGATTAAGTCCATGAACGATTTTCCGGGATTGTCTCGTCGTATGGAGGAGATCATCCCTGGTTTATACAGCGATTACGCCCACACCCCGGAGAAGATCCGGGGAGCGATGAGCGTAGCCCTCGAAATGGCCCAGGATAGTAAAAAACAACTAATCGTCGTCTATGAGCCGTTAACCGACCGCCGACAGCACTACATGCTGGACGATTACAAAGACTGCTTTAACGGCGCATCAAAAGTTTACTGGGTTCCTAGCTACCTTGCGCGGGAAGATCCCACCCAACGAGTTCTTTCGCCCGAAGAGCTCATCACCCACCTCAGTGATCCGACGATTGCCGAACCGGCTAAGCGTGGCGAAAAGTTAAAAAGGATTATTAGGGACAACTTGGGTAACGGGCATATGGTCGTTGCCATGGCCGGCGGCGGTGGAGGCTCGCTGGACGATTGGTTACGCGAAGAATTCAAAAGCCCCGGGATCAAATAACTATTTATCGCCAGGCAGTTTGGAGTAATAAATCTAGTTGCCGCCTGTGTCGGACTAACTCGAGTTGCTAAGTAATCTCAAGTATTATCGCCGTAATAATTATGATCAAGACAACTACTAGTGCGAGGTTCCCCACCCCGGAAAGATTATTGTGCACCTCGCGGAGGGTCTGAACCGGAGGAGCGTATGGAGTAGGTGAAGGAGAGGGCGCGGAGTTTTGAAGGGGGTTAAAGTAGGTACCGGAATTCGGGACCGACAGGTAACCAACGTCCTTCACCGAACCAACTTGAGCAGTCTGACTTGCGATAGCTTCCATACCTGCTGCAGCAGGATGCCATGCCTCCTGGTGTTGTTCTCGATAAAATTCCTTACCATACTCCATGACCGGCTCTTCCACTGCCCGACCGGTTTGTTTGTCTACCTCTATCGTGTGCCAACTGCTATGTTGCAATTCATGACCTTCGGGTATGGCCAGACGCTCGGCAATTTCCCTAGCCTCCGGTGGTAAATCTGGGAATGTCGGTGAATAAATCCTTGACTCGGTTATGGATCCTGTTGATTCAATTACCCGCGGTTTTTCATTGAGGGCGGGCTTTGTCTCTAGGGAAGCGCGGGAGTTAATCGGTACCGGAACTTCAATAGGCTCATTTCCTTCTGTTTCGAGTAACGAGACCGGATGATAGTATACTGCCGGATTCGCTTCGACTGGTGAGTTAAGCTGCTCAACAATCTGACTGATTGCAGATTCATCGCGTGGACTAATGTCTGGAGTCGGCCGGAGTAATTGCTTATCCGATTGCAGATGTCGCTCTACGTTTTTCCGAGACGCCAGCTCTTCTTGCTGGTATTGCTCCAGATGATCTAGTCTGGCATCATGTCGGCGCACGTCAAGTCGCTGAGTTTTATCGTGTTCATTCTCCCTCGACGTAATAGTGTCCAGCTTCTTTTCCTGCTCTCGTCGGCTGACACGAACTGACCGGGAAAGTTTCTCGTGGCTTTTTTCTAGCCGTCGCAAACGTCGTTTTTCCCGGCGGGCTCGTCGCTTTATTTCTCGATGTTCCCGGCGGGCTGGTTCTGGCGATTCTCCATAAACCGGCGTCGTTCGTGGTGTCTCGACATCAGGCGTCTCTCTTACAGACATAATAACCGGCGGAGGTAGTTCTGGTCCGGCAGATCTAGCTGGACTTGGTGTAACCGCCGTCTCCGCTCGCGCAGGCGCAGGCGTCGTTACAACCTCTTGCCTCTCGATTTCAGGCAAGACCTCGCTTTCTACTACAGGGTCCTCAATAATGTTGTTTTCACTATCAGGCAGCTCGACCGGTGGAACTTTTTCGGTGTATGCTGTTGGTGGTTCCTCGGCATTTTCTTCTTGGGGAGCAGGAAGTTCCTGCTTGTGAGGGGTTAGCTTCGGTTCAGTATCTCCGCGTAACGACACCTCCCAGATAACTTCCTCATCCAATTCAATGGTGACCATATCTCCAGCCCCGGCTTCATCGTCCTCTTTTTCATCTCTGTCTTCGTTGCTCTCCGTAAACCCTAAAACATCAGTTTCCTCGGCTACAGGCTTTTTATCGCTCTCTTCTTCCGGCTCCCGGGTAGTTACCTCCTCTTTTCGCGGTGACTTTGATTTTCCAAGCAACTTATCAGACAGCTTTTCGTCTGTATTCTCTTCTGGCTTCGGGGTCTCTTGAAGAATGGGAGTATCCGATGTAACAGACTTCTTACGCCTTTTTCTCTTCTTCGACTCCCTGTCTTGTTTGTGCCCTTCCGACCCCTGGGTCATGCTCTCGTAGGCAGGCACGACTGGCTTATCAAATCTACCTTCAGCTTCCATATCACGATTTCACTGCTTAATTTAATAGTGTAGTTATATCACTAACAGGGGTATAAAGCAAACTTGCTTCCATGGGTCCGATGACTGTACCGTGTTGTGATCATTGGCTACCTTTAGAAGGAGCCATCCTAAAACTACACCATTAGGAGCAATTCAAACCGCCCAGACGTTGCCGCTTGCTAAAACAAAAGCAGTTTGCAGAAAATTGATCTACCGACTCTTAACGTAGGCAACAACTGCCAGAGCAATAACCACTACCAGTAGTACAATACCGACCACAATCGCGGTGGCGGGCTTTTTACTTCCAGCGGTGGAGGGATTTTCCGGGATACCGGTGCTGGCCGGAGATTGGGCATTATTGGCCGAAGGATCAACAGGTGCTGGTTCACCGGGAGCAGACACGACGTCGGATATTGGGTTGGCTGGCGACGGGTTCGTTGGCTGCTGTTCGACCGTAGGGTTAGCAGGCGGTTCTTGAACGGGATCGCTGCTGACGGGAGCTTCAACCGGAGGAGTCGGTGTTGATTCGAGCACCGGTAAAGTCTCCGGGGAATCGGTACTGTTTGTTGTCGTTGTAGCAGCTGGTTGAGGATTAGCCGTATAGTCTTCCTGGGCAGTTTGTGTGGGATTATCCTCTGGAGGAGTCATAGCATCTGTAGGTGTTGCTGACGGTTGGGGGCTGGTGGCGGAAAAGTCTTCGCTCATTGTACTAGCCGGCTCTACACTGGAGGGCTGCAGATCATTGCTTGGTTGAGCTGGGTTAGACTCTTCGGTCGCGTCCGGTGTTGTGCTCAGCGGAGATATTGGTGCTGTTGGATCCATGTAATTTAACTCCTGTTTATAGTAAGTGGTTTGTTATACGAGACTATTGTAACATAAACATTTTCCTGACACCTTCAGCCTTGCCTGCGGCGATAAAAAACCATATTCGACTCTAGCCCGGTGCGCCGCACTGTCTCGCTGTGGTGTAGATTAAAGCAGAATAGCTCCCCCACGAAGGACGAACCTATCTAATTGAGTTTGAATGACTCTAGTATAGTATTCACCTGTTGGAATAACGGATCGCTCTGCCAAGTTGTGTATGAAATACTGAGCACTCCCGAACCGGTACCGCTACAAGCTGTCGTAGAGCATCTGTAGAAGCTGGCCGAGATGATTGGATCAAGCGTCGTCAGCGATGAGGAGGTTACCGGGGTTTTAGCGCTGAAGGTCTGCTCCCCGGTGATCATTACTTCTTCGAAGGCTCCGGGAGTCCCAAGTCCGGTCTGAAAATGTAGATACGTCAGGTATGGATACTGGTATTGATTAGGAGTAGGGTTGCTGTAAGCCATCTGAGTAGATGTCTGGGCCGCCACGGGATTGCCACTATCCAATTCGCTTATTGTGGCGCTGCCGGGACGAACCTCTACTGTCACCTTGCCCGTGGCCGTCGACCCATCGGCAGCCGTAATAGTGGTTGATGGCGAATTAAGAATAATCGGCTGGTCCGAAGCGTTGTCGTTGGAGGGAGGCGTGACCGTCCAATTCGAAGGATACTGAAAGCTTAGATTTAGATCATGCCCGTTAGAGACGTAGTTTATCAGGGAGGCATTGGAATTAGAGCCGCTTACTACCTGCGGAGCAGGTTGTGTAGAATTAGCGCTTGAATTTGATTGTGGCGCGGTAGCTTTATTGGGCTTAAATAATAAATATCCACCTGTTGCTAGACCTAGAACAACCACGACAACGGCGACAATTTTCAGATATTTAGATGAGCTTTGGTGCTTTTTTCTGGAATATTCCGGCCATTCTTCGGTAGCGCCCGAAGCGACGGTGCTCTGGTGAGCGCCGAATTGGCCACTATGCCTAAGCGGCAGATGTCTCTTGCCCATGGCTCCATTATATCCCATTTTAGATTCTTGGTAGTCAAGGCGCCATAAAACCAAAAACTATCGCTATTTTTCCCGGCCGCTGAGAATTTCGTCAAGCAAAGCCATGCGAATATATAGACCGTTACCAACCTGACGAAAATAGGCTGCCCGAGGATCGTCGTCGATGCTTGAATCAATCTCATCGACCCGCGGCAGTGGATGCATAATTAGTGACTCTGGTTTTAAGAGTCGAAGGGTTTGATCAGTAAACTTATAGACGCCTTTGTATTTTTCATACTCCTTGATGGAAGGAAAATATTCTTTCGGGATGCGTGTTACATAAGCAACATCGGCACCCGGCAAAGCGTCCTGCAGTTCGGTTGTTTCTTCATACTCTACCCCGCGCTCACTCAATAGTTTGGTTACCGCCGTGTCCATCCTCAGATCTTTGGGGGAAACAAACCTCAAGCGTATGTTCGGGTAAAGAGATAAGAGTGTCGCTAACGAGCGCGTCGCCCGGTAGTGCTTCAAGTCACCGGCAAAAACGACCACCGACTTTTCAAAGTTTGCTAACTCATGTTGCATGGTATACAGATCGAGCAAGGCTTGGGTGGGGTGTTCGCCGGCAGCGCCGTCGCCGGCGTTAATTATCGGAACGCAATTGAGCTTAGCCGCCCTATCAGCAGTGCCGGTGAGGGGGTGGCGTATGACTATAACGTCGGCGTAATTAGCGACCACTTTGACGGTGTCCTCTATAGTTTCGCCTTTAACGGATGACGAAAATTCAGCACCGTTCTCGGTTCCAATAACCCCCGCCCCCAGGCGCAGGGCGGCCGATTCAAAACTGAGACGCGTGCGGGTTGATGGTTCAAAGAAAAGTGTAGCCACGATCTTTCCGTGGTGATCAGGTAATGACCTAACGGAGCGGAGCTTATCTGCCTGAATAAAAAGACGATTCAGATCCTCAACCTTGTACTGCTGCGCAGAAAGAATGTGTCTCATGACTCGTAAGTTATTGTAGCACTTTTGCTAAGGAGCTAGTCGATTGATGTCTCGGGGGAACAGAATGGCTTCCTTGACATTACCCAGGCCGATAACTTTTTCGGTTAGACGATCGATACCGAAGCCGCAACCTCCGTGCGGAGGCAGCCCATGACGAAAGGCTGTAACAAAATGAGAAAATCCCGGACTCTCTGGATCGATACCGGACGCTTTCATTTGCGCCAAGAGGTTTTCGTGCCGGTGTTCCCGCTGAGGAACTGTCGCCAACTCTATGCCGCGGAACAACAGGTCAGCGCTTTTAGCGGTGCCGTTGTCACCCTTCATGTGATAAAACTTCATCTTGCTCTCTGGCAAACCGGTAGCGAATACCGCCTCGCAACCGTTATTTTTCTTGCTATACTCACATATCCATTTTTCTTCGTCGGGAGTCAGGTCTATCTCGTTTGATGTATCAACCCCGGTTTCGCGCTGGTACAACTCATGTATCTCTTTCATCGAATATCGAGGAAACTTGGCGGTTAGTGTCAAGTCCGGCGATTTAAGGGTCTTCAGATCATCGGCATGCTCTTGGTAGACACGGGTAAGGACCTCGTAGAGCAGCCCCTGAAGCATATCCAAAACCTCATTATGGTCCTTAATAAATCCCATCTCGATGTCCAGCATCGTAACTTCAGATACATGTCTGGTAGTTGCTGAGAGCTCAGCTCGAAAGGCCGGAGCAATTTCAAATACCCGTTCAAAGACCCCCACCATTATCTGCTTATACAGCTGTGGGCTTTGAGCCAGCGTTGCTTCTTTGCCGAAATAGTCTAGCTTGAAAACCTCCGCCCCGCCTTCGGCGGCACCGGCCACCAATTTGGGGGTGTTGATTTCCACGAAGTCGTTCTTATACAGAAACTCCCTTATATAGCGCAGTAAGTCACTACGGATCCTAAATATTTTAGCTTCGTCCAGGTTACGAAGCCCGATTACCCGCTGATCAAACAGAGTGTCGAGATTTTCTGGACGGTGACTAAGCGGCTTGTCAATTTCGATGGGCGGCTCAACCTCTACGGGCACGATAATTTCTATTTCTGGCTCGTGAATCTCGGCGCCACCGGGGGCTCTGGGTTCATCGACCGCCTGCCCGATAACCTTAACAACCGTCCCGGTCTGCAAACCCCTGAGTTTCTCCACCTCGCTTTTGTCCTGGACTACTACCTGGATCAAACCGCTTCGGTCACGGACAGCAATAAAAGTCAGACCGCCAAGCAGACGCTTCTTATGCAGCCATCCTTCAACCAGTACCTTCTTGCCGGCATGTTTCTTGACATCACCAGCCAACACTCTTTCCATCAGGATCATTTTATCACAAGGAGTTAAAAATCAGGCTATTCGCTTAGTTCGATGTCCGCCAATTGGCGCTCGGTATGTTCTTTTTTGGCCAGCGCTTCAGCTGCCGCTCTTGGATTGTCTTTAGCGCGAGTGTCTGATTCGTCTCCATGATAACGGCCTATGACTTGGCCTAGTACATCTGAGATCGTCAGAATTCCAGCAAACTCCTCAAAACTATTGACGACTACAAACATATTCTGGCCGGTACGAAGAAATTCGTTCAGTATTTTATCAAGGGGCAAGTCTTCGTGAACATAACGAACGGTTTTTTGCATAACGCTTGAAACGGCGGCTTTTTGTTTAACGTCGATCAGATCCGTGAGACTGACTACCCCAACTACCTGCTCCGGTTTACCGGTTACTACCGGAAAAGTGTGATGCCCGCTTTTGTGTAATTCGTCCATTAGCATGGGGCCGATCGTATCTTTACTGTCGACGCAGTTCACCGAAGTCCGCGGTATATATACATCACTCACTTTCAACTTGCTAAAGACCAATGCTCGGGCGGCCATCTCCAGGTCTTCGTCGGGTATTCTGTTACCCGGGTGATGTTTCTGCTCGTTTAATATGCCCAAGAGGTCATCGACCTCGTAAATTGCCGCGTTTGGCTGGATGTCAGTGATGCCGTGTAGTCCCCTTCCGATAAACGCGAAAGGTCTGTGGATATAATGCAAAACGTAGCCGACGGCCGGCGTCAGCCAGATGCTTATTCTAGTCTCGGTTCTACTAAGAAAGGTGTAAGGTAGCCACAGAAACACCAGCCAGATCGACGCAACCGTCAAGAGAAATGCTGCCCAAACCGCTAGCGCCGAGAAATACATCACTACCGACCCGCCAACCGCCAGTAGAGCGATACATAACAGGAAGGCCTGGAGGCTTAGACCGTAGGCCGCTGCCCGATAAAGAACTTTTGCCACATTATCATCGTGATTAGCCCTGGCCTGGCGTTTCAGCTCTCTTAGCGGCAAGTGATTATACGTCTTGTTAAGAGCCACCGCCATCAGAGCGACAACAATCAGGACTATCGCCCAGATAAGTTCTACCATAAGCTCAATAGTAGCAGGGGAATGACCAATTTAAAAGTGTCCGGCTATATGCTATAATATCGCGACTAAGCCAGGAAGGAATTATCTAGATAAAATGGACAAACGCTTTTGGGGAATTCTACTTGTCATAATACTAATATTGGGGGGCATATTCTTTGCCACCAAGGGTTCTGGAGGCAATAGTTCGGCTACTTCAGCTCAACCCACCAACCACGTCGAGGGCAAAGGATCGACCGGCGTCAAGCTAGTAGAGTATGGTGACTATGAGTGCCCCTACTGTGCCGAATATTATCCGGTTATCAAAGAGGTTGTTGCTGCTTATTCTCCCTACATTTACTTTCAGTTCCGTAACCTTCCGTTGACCGCCATTCACCCCAATGCTTTTGCCGGTGCCAGAGCCGCTGAGGCCGCCGGTATGCAAGGTAAGTTCTGGCAAATGCACGACTTGCTGTATCAGAATAACGATTACAACAACCAGACCGGATGGGTATCCAGCACCAATGCCCTTGACGATTACTTTGTGGGGTTTGCCCAGCAGCTAGGACTCAATATCGCTAAGTTTAAATCCGACTTTAGCAGTAGTCAGGTTAACAACGCCATCAATGCCGATGTTAGCGCTTTTTCAAAAACTGGCGCCCAAGAAGCCACGCCGACTTTCTTTTTAGACGGCATTCAGATTCAGCCCAGCGATACCGCCAAAAGTTTTGAGCAATTTTTAAACGCTGAGATAAAGAAAAAGACCGGCAGCGTTCCCAACATTCCCAACTTGCCCAGTTAGTTTTAATACATCAGAAACTGTTGCCAAGAAGGGCGACGTACTGCTACGTCTATCTTAACCTTCCGTGAAGGTACGCACTTTATTTTTATTGGCATGTTTATTTCCACCTCTACTACACCCTCCACAAGCGTACAGTCCATCCGACCGCTACCGTGATTGGTTCTTTAACGTTTACTTGTTATTTTTGTCTCTCATTGGGGTTGTCTCATCCCCGTGCCCACTTAACACTCGGACCATCCTACCGGTTAAGCTAATATTTGTCAAGCCCGCGGTTCACATTAAGTCTGTTTGATCAAGGGGGGAACTTTCAGGTTATGGTCTTAACTAAATTGGCTTTTTACCCTGAACACCGATGAGGTAAAATGTATAAAGTAAGCTATACTCTATAATTGACGTAAGCGCTATGAAAGAAAGCTTCAGAAAACTATCTGGAAATATATCTTCCCTGGCGGGGTCGACGTGGGCTTTCATGCTCGCCATCCTGGGCATATTGGCCTGGGCGATAAGCGGACCATACTTCCACTTTTCCAATACATGGCTAATAACCGTCGCTACCCTCACCGATGTGATTATTTTCCTAATGGTCTTTTCCCTGCAGCACACCCAAATCCGCGACAGCAAGGCGATTCAGCTGAAGCTCAACGAGTTGATCGTTGCCGATAAGCAGGCTTCCAATGCCTTTATTGGCCTGGAAAGCCTTACCGACGACGAACTTGCTGAGCTGGACGAAGAATTCAAGAATTTGTTAGGAAAGCTGGATGCTAAACCGGTATTACACAAACTACACAAAAAAATACGCGAAGAAAAAACCACGCGTTACGGTTTACATCGTGCCGGTCACCTAGTCGGCAACCTCATCGAAAGCATATCCGGAGATAAGTAGACCTTGATATGGCCGCAATTCACCGTCGGCAGTAGTTTCTAACTCTCTGGCGTAGTTTTTTAGCTAGATCTATTGCCAGCAAATATAGTTTTAGTAATTGCTAAAAATTACTGCTCGCCGGTGGGTATACTGACATACAGCCATTCACTCCGGGCGTAGTCGGCGATGCTCGGTAGCAAGCCGGCAGTTGTTGTACTACGAGCCAGGGCTTGGCGGATAGAGCTTGAACTCACCCCGGATGCGTGACTATCTATAAGCTGAAATTTGAACTTCACCGGCAGGGACGTTAGGGCGTCGACAACCTGGCTCTTTTGTTCTGTGTCTCTCATACCAATGATCAACTCACAGCGGGAGAGCAACTTGCTGATACCGGGCCAGTCTTTGAGACCGAGCACAACGTCAGACCCCATTAGCAGAACCAGCTGGTCGCCAACAAACCTTCTTTCGAGGCTTGTTAAGGTCTTGGCGACATCAAAGCGCCTTTCGGGTAATTCGAGTAGTGCCAGCTTGCTATGCGGTCGGATGGCTCGGGATATCATGGCGCTACGGTGGCCGAAGTGTTCCAGTTTGGATTTGTGCCTAGGCAATCTCTCCGGCATTAGATAAACCATATCCAAACTCGCCACATCTATAGCCTTAAGAGCCAGCGTTATGTGACCGGCATGTATAGGGTTAAACGATCCTGCAAATATACCTATTCTTTTTTCGGCCATGCTTAAGATAAGTATATAACCTCGACCTTGAAAAACGCTTTAAATAATGTCTTACGCCGCAAGTTTCTTGCGGAGACCGCCTAACCTTTCAATGAAACTCTGGGCCGCTCCGTCCAAACCAAGAACCTTTAGAGCTCCAACCAAAACATAGAGCCCGTCCAGGCTACTTTGATTGAGATTGCTAGAGCCCTCCGCCTGACGGAAAAAATAATCGACTTTCTCAACCAGCCACTTTTCCTCGCTTGGCTTAATCTCATTGGTGCCCAATTTAGGCGATTCAGTCTTGCCGGTGACTTCCAGGGACCGGGCGCTTTTGAACCTCTTGATTAGATGACCGCGTTTTATGAGGCTGTTAACATGCAAGGCCACTGTGGCTACCGACGTATAATTGAGAGCTGCCATGATCTCCCTGTAGCTAGGGCTGTAGCCGTGCTCGCTGATAAAA
>JAJZNU010000012.1:0-2522 GCA_021811625.1 bacterium | reverse complement strand
GCTAAGCTCAGACTGTCGCGGCGTTTTAGCCATAAGCCTTTGGCCACCAACCAGTTGATGGCCAGGAAGACTATCACTCCGAACCAACCCACCTCTTGGGCAACTTGGATAAAGTAGTCTTCCGCAATGCGAGCGGGGTGATTGTTGTAGACCGATGCCGGGCCGGCCGTACCGGGACCATCACCAAATGGTTGATGCACGACGTCTTTGAGCCCATTTTTTAATGCGCTTAGGTGAGCGGTGTTAGAAGTCTGAGCAGTATGGTGGGTAGTGTCGGTATGGAAGATAGTATCTTGCAATCTGGGAGAGTTTCTAAAGGAGAAAAGCGCTAAACCAATCACGATAATCCCAGTCCCGGCGGCCAAGCCCAGACGCTTCAATGTCCGTTTGTTTTTAATGTTCAGGACGACTACTATAGCCAGGCTAACTCCGGCCCCGATCCAGGCACCCCGGGAATAGCTGTAAAACAGACTAAGAAGTGCAGCAATAAAAAGCAGGCCATAGGTTACCATCATTTTCCTTGGTGGACGACGCACTAATAAAGCCCCTAGGGCGGAAATGATTACTATCAGGTAGGCCCCCAGAGGATTGGCCCCCCGCATCGTTGATATAATCCGGGTGTAATGAAGGTTTTGATTGATGGTTTCATACGGTGGGATAGTAGATAGGCCGTAACCGAAGTGCTTAAGGAAGTCATAGGGAAGCAGGAAGTGCTCAGCGACACCGAAAAAGACCACTACGGCCGCCGGGATCAAGAGAATCGAACGCCAATGTTCTTTAATCCAGGAATTTCGCTCGCCAACTATCAGACAAACCAGGAAAAACAACGGAAAACGCAGATCGACTATCAAACCGTAGCCCAAAGCCTTAAGCGAAACATCATGCTTTATGAGGGATATGGCCCCGATAATAAGTTCATATAGGGCATAGATGAGTATCAGCCAAACAACGTGTTGGCTCTTTAACCGTTTCCACATAGCCTTATCCTTCAGCAGGAACACCACACCGCCAACCATGAGTAACAGCAAGATTAACTCGTCCCAGAGCCGCCATGCCGTGTAGTGGCCGCTAAAACTCGCTGCCCATACCGTCAAAAATGCGAAAAAAGGTACGACGGTTAAAATAATAACGACGCCAACAGTGAGTAATTTAGACAGACTTAATTTTTTTCCGTTCAGCATCAATTTAAAGGATGTTCCTCTCGCGCCCTACTTACTGGGTTTTTTAAGTGGTACAATCTATTATACAGTTCCATGAAACCAACGCGTCCTTACTGTAGAAGATGTCAACCAACCTTAAGCAATGAAAAATAACGCATCATTAGTTTACAGCGTCTTTCTGGTAATCGGCGACGCTTTGGCGCTGAGTGCCGCTTTTGCCGGCGCCTACCTCATACGCGCCGATTTATACAACCTACCGGTTGCCCACCCGATCCATGCCGTCACCTATATGGGCATGTTTGCCAGCCTCCTACCGCTATGGATTCTACTGTTTTCGCTGCTAGGGTTATATAACCTAAACATTTACGAACGCCGCTTCAGTGAAGTCGGCAGGTTGCTGGTTGGTTCATTCGTCGGCATGCTGTTCGTTATATTTTGGAACTACTTATCGATCAATCCGGTATTGCCGTCTAAGCTGGTACCGATATATGGTTTCGTACTAGCATTTTTGTTTTTGGTTCTTCTGCGTAATCTAATAAGATTTATCCGCACCAAACTGTACAGCTACGGCGTCGGTCTCAATAATGTTCTAATCATCGGCAATAATTCCGTCACCAAGGAGTTGGTGCATTCACTCCACGACAGTCGCCGCTCCGGCTACCGGGTGATGGCGATAGTCGGCGGCCAATTAGCGCTTGGTAATCACTCCTCCACGCCGCTTTATCATCGTTTCTCCGAGGCTCTAACGCATCTCCGCGGACAAATAAATACCATCGTTCAGACCGAGCTATATGCTGACGAAAATCATAACCGCGAGATTTTGGAATATGCTCAGACGAATCATGTGGCCTATCGGTTCGTGCCCGGAAATACGGAACTGTTTGTCGGCAACATCGAGGTAGAACTGTTTCGCCACTCCCTACCGGTTATAGCCGTCCACCAGACCGCCCTTACCGGCTGGGGTAGTATATTGAAGCGTCTGTTCGATATCACGCTGTCATTCCTGGCGCTAGTCATAACGTCGCCGATTATCCTAGTCGTGATAGTATGCGAACTGCTCAGCGGCGGCGAAGTCTTTTTCCGTCAAACAAGACTGACCCGTTTTAACCACGAGTTTAAAGTATTCAAGTTTCGCACCCTTGTAAAGGAGTATAACGGCTTATCTCCAGAAGAAGCCTTCGCAAAAATGGGTAAGCCTGAGCTTATTAAACGCTATCGCGACGGAGGAGACCAGTTGCCAAATGATCCGCGCATTTCCCGCTTGGGCAACTTCCTGAGAAAGACCAGCATCGACGAACTGCCGCAACTCTTTAATATTCTAAAGGGCGACATCAGCCTCGTAGGGCCTCGAGCGCTAGTACC
>JAJZNU010000009.1 GCA_021811625.1 bacterium | reverse complement strand
AGGCCAGCAATGTGGCTTCCGCTAAGAATACGTTGATTTGGGCTTTGGCCGGAGTATTTATTGTGGCCCTGGCCCAAGTAATACTACACTTGACGCTCAATACCGCGGTAAACCTAAAATGATAGCATCTCACCAACCATTGATTTCCACCTTAACAGTGTTACTATTAATCTAAGAGAAATATAAGAAAGGTAAACCATACAAATGTCCACCAAACTCAAGAAACATATAACCGCCTTCATTGCGGCCTTAGCTCTGCTTGTTCCGATGATTGTGCCGGCAACTTCGTTTGCTGCACCATGTAGCAATTTGCAAAATAATGTTAATTCAGGCATTGGAGACGCTACCGGAGGCAAAAGTGGGACCTCGGGCAATGTTAGTGCTTGTGGATCGTCCACCATTTCTTCCGGCATCGGTCCGATTGCCAGTACGGTGGTCAACATCCTGTCAATCATTGTCGGCGCCTTGGCGGTGATCATGATAATTTATGCCGCCGTACGCTATGTGGCTTCGGGTGGTGAAAGCGGCAGTGTTTCCAGTGCCAAAAACAGCCTAATCTACGCCATTGTCGGTCTAATCCTGGTGGCCCTGGCGCAAGTCATCGTTCACTTGGTACTCAATACCGGAGCTAACATTAGCAACAATATCTCCGGTACCCTACCCCATCTAAGACACCTGTTGTAAACAAAGCTCCAAAGATTCAAAAACAAGAGCACACATCCTAAAAAAAGTGGGATATATAGGGCAGCCCCTCAACATTACACAACATTTAGAACAACTAATAAGGTGGACTTACATGAAACACCTAATGGCCGAAGAATGGGTGTTAGACATGTCTGTACATAGTATGTAAACAAAGCACCAAAGAGGCCTGGCTACGACCCTATATATAATTAGCCTGGAAGCTCAGGTATTATTAACAACCAGACCTGATACGTGCATGAATAGTATTTGGACTCGCCCAGTAAACCAATAAGGATGGTTTAGGGTCATCCCCAAAATACACAATCCAATTGACTGTCGCCTACGAAGTGCCTGGACAGCTATATTCAAAACGAGTCCGGGAGCCGGTCCACATCGCCAAAACCTACCACGATCGGTTCGGCCAATATGTTACCCACAAAATAATCCAGCCGACAATCGAACCGTGTTTCCGCAGCACCGGCCAGTAAGCGAAAGTTCGGCACACACGTTTATCTTGCAGATTACTGATGCGCTTGGCACTATGTTGTTAATGAAACTAGTGGCCGACAACTGCGATGGCGTTTACCAAAGCATGGAGGCATCTGTAATTTAACGTGCAGGTGGTTGGGTGTCACTCTCCGGAACTAAACTAGTAAGATGCAGTCCAATCCTAGCCCTGGCCCAAGTAATACTACACTTGACGCTCAATACCGCGGTAAACCTAAAATGATAGCATCTCACCAACCATTGATTTCCACCTTAACAGTGTTACTATTAATCTAAGAGAAATATAAGAAAGGTAAACCATACAAATGTCCACCAAACTCAAGAAACATATAACCGCCTTCATTGCGGCCTTAGCTCTGCTTGTTCCGATGATTGTGCCGGCAACTTCGTTTGCTGCACCATGTAGCAATTTGCAAAATAATGTTAATTCAGGCATTGGAGACGCTACCGGAGGCAAAAGTGGGACCTCGGGCAATGTTAGTGCTTGTGGATCGTCCACCATTTCTTCCGGCATCGGTCCGATTGCCAGTACGGTGGTCAACATCCTGTCAATCATTGTCGGCGCCTTGGCGGTGATCATGATAATTTATGCCGCCGTACGCTATGTGGCTTCGGGTGGTGAAAGCGGCAGTGTTTCCAGTGCCAAAAACAGCCTAATCTACGCCATTGTCGGTCTAATCCTGGTGGCCCTGGCGCAAGTCATCGTTCACTTGGTACTCAATACCGGAGCTAACATTAGCAACAATATCTCCGGTACCCTACCCCATCTAAGACACCTGTTGTAAACACAGGGGTAATGATTCAAAAAATATATCCTCTTGTCCCAAAGAGGATATATTATTAACTAAGTTATATGATTTAGAGAACCTGGATCTTCTTGACCGAATCCTGCTTGACCTTGCCAAAGCTTATAGTCAACACACCGTCCTTCAACACCGCTTCGATTTCATCTTCTTTAACCGGAACTGGAAGAGCGATTGTTCGGGAGAACTCTCCCCAATAACACTCCTGAAGAAAATAGTTTTCAACGTCGTCCTCGGTACCGGCGCTTAAAGTTCCGCGGATTGTTAATTGATTGTCCGAGATGCTGACGTCAAGTTCATTCTTGTTGACACCGGCGGTCCTGGCCTTAACTACCAGTTTTTCTTTAGTCTCATAGACGTCGACGGCCAATTGTCCCGGTACGGCTTCATCTTCATCCCACTGATCGTCGGCGGGGTTAGCCGGTTGCGGCTGTGGTGCGTCTGTGGCCTGCACCGAGCCGGGTTCATCATCGCCCAAAAAGGCAGCGGTTAACTCATCTTCTTCTAATAATAGGTCATCGTCACGATTGCGGCGTGCCATAAAGTTGTTACCCTCCGTTAGATTACAATTTGAGTAATGTACTTGCCTTTTTGTATTAGTTACAGTATAGCTTAAGTGTTCTTAGATAAGCAACCTACCGGCGGGTTATTTACAACACAATAATGACAACATCTTTTGCTTATATCTGTTATCAACTGATATAATTTGAGCCGTTGATTGGAAGGGTGTCCGAGCGGTCTAAGGAAACGGTCTTGAAAACCGTCGTGCCGGCAACGGTACCGTGGGTTCGAATCCCACCCCTTCCGCCAAATCTACAAGCTTATTTTTCAGGGTGCGGTTAATAAAACTGATTTATTAGATGACACAACGGTTATCCACCCGTTTTTGGTTAGTGCTGAAGTCAACTTGGTTGCGTCGCGGTCTAAAAGAGCGCATTTAATATTGTATTTATTAAACTGTGACCGGTAGTTAGCGGCAGGATGATTCACAATAGACTCATAATCATCCATGTGGTTTATCCATGTTACCATCCGGCCGTCTATAAATACTGGCTGATTCGGTAATTTCCAGATTAAATAGCCACCGTAATCGTATGAATTGAATAAATTGCCAGTGCAAGGGTGACGTCTTAAATAGCTTACTTCGGCTATCGGATAGTTGTGCAGTCGGTTGGTATTTGGTATGGATAATGTCGCGATAATAAAAACCCCTAACACCACCAACAGACGGGATAAGTTAAAAATGACCCTGCCAAACAAAAATTTTTGTTTTGGTAGAAAATCAAAAACGCGTCGCCAATACACATGAAGGTCGCCCAGTGTGGCTACCACCAAAAGAGGCAGATTCCGCGATGCGGCCAAAGTGGCGACCAACAAGACTGGTCCGACACCTAACCATTCGCGCCATTTGGTTCTGGCAAAAAATATGAAACCGATTACCCAAGCTAATATGTATGGAATTGAAGAAGGAGGTATAAAGAATCTGCGCCATTCTACTATCTGATTATGTATTTGAGGGTCGAATATGGTACTGCCAATTTCCCGGTAGAGACCTATGCCATAAGCGTTAATCAGAGTCGCACCGGCAGATAATAACAGTATGCCGGCTAAATAACGGCTGCGTTTCAGAAAGGCAAAATAAGCGACCAGGCCCAATCCGGCAATAAATCCGGCATGCAGATTGGCCCAGAACATAAACAGTAACGGCAAAAACCAAATGTAGCGACGGTTCCCCTTTCTGAGAACCTTTAGACAGATGGCAAAAAACAAAACGCTCCAGGCGATCGGACGTATGCCGGCGTAAGGCAGGATCGCCAATGCGGCCAGGAAAACCACCCATAGTTTTGCTCGCCAACCATAAACCATTACGGCTGCCGTCCAGATTATGGCAAAAAATAACGCATCGAAAAGATACCCGCCGATTCTGTATAGCAAGGCTTGGATAATGTCGCTACCCCACTCGTGGTCCACCCAAGGATGTCCCCTGGCTGTATAGGTGTAGAAGTCATGCCTGGGAATGCCGTGAGCGATAATGTATCTCCCGGTTACCAGGTGCCACCCGAAATCCGGGTCTAACCGCCCCCAAGCTATCGTGAAGAACATGGCAAATACCACCAACACCCCAAATAACTTAAACCAAAGGCCATGCCGGTCAGGCAAGCGCCGACTGCTGTTAACCCAATTGCTTATTGTTTCACTCCGCAACACTTTTACTGATATAATACGACATCGATCGGCAAGGTCTGAAGAACTAACAGATTTGGAGAGGTACCCAAGAGGCTGAAGGGGTCGGTTTGCTAAATCGATAGGGGGGAGCAATCCCTCGCGAGGGTTCGAATCCCTCCCTCTCCGCCAAAATCGGTTAGTACAAGATCAGTGATTACACAATCCCAACCTAGGATACTTAAACGTAAGCAGCTCCAAGATGTTGACATCATCAAACCGCTCTGGAAATCCGGACTGTTTTCTGCTATGCCTGAAACATAAAGCCTAATTCACCGATCAAATCGTTCCGGTTTGGAACGCCAACTGAATTTACGCTACAATACCGCATATGGATATAGAGCCGAAGCGGGAAGTCAAACCGGACAATGAGCCGATTGTGTATGGTGCAGATGATGCGACGGGTAATCAAGTATCTACTGCGGTGCCACCCACAGGTTCCGAAGGTTCAATCACCTGGACCGCCAGCGAATTTGTGGCCCACCAAAAAAGTCCTTCTTGGTACCTTTTGCTGGTAGCTGGATCGATTGTTCTGGCGGCCATATTCTGGTTATTGACCAAGGATATATTGACATCATCAACGGTTCTAGTTGCGGCGATAATGCTAATAGTGGTCGGCTCTAAAAAACCCCGCGAGCTTACTTACCATATAGATAATAAAGGGCTAAGTATTGGAGACAAATCCTTTCCGTTTGATCAGTTTCGGTCGTTCTCGGTGTACCGGCAAGGCGCATTCTGCAGCTTAGTGTTCAAGCCGCTGAAGAGATTCGCTTTTTTGACAACAGTCAACTACGATCCAGCCGATGAGACAAAGATCATGGATATACTAACTTCATACTTGCCGGTGGAAGAACAAAAACGTGATTTTATCGATGACCTGATGTGGAAAGTCCGCTTCTAAATAAACCGCAGCCGTGTTGACTGCGGTTTAAGTCGGCTAAGCCATCTTTGATTTAACGCCAGTAACGCGGCCGGTTAAAACCGCGCTCACGCTTGAACATTTTTCGTTCCATCCGCTCGATAAAATTGCGTTTGGCGTGTTTCTGGTCCCATTTTTCGAATTGCTTGGTTATGAACTCTGCTTCGTTTTCTGACATTTTGGCCCTCCTTTTAATGTCCAACGGACGTTTGCCGTAATCACAGTATCCACCCTTAAGCTTTAATCCTACTGTAATGTTTGTTACAGACCATAAGTATTATCGTCAGTAAAACCAAACCGTTTGCTATATTGGAGAGAGTGTTGATTAAATTCTTACGACAACTAGATAACTTCCAATATAAGCATCGCCCGATCGGTTTTTTGGTGGCGGTAGTAAGACGCTACAGCTCAGACCGGGCCAGCCGTCAGGCGGCACTAATGACCTATTATCTGTTCATGTCACTGTTTCCGCTGATGCTGCTACTGTCTCTGCTTAGCAATCTGCTTAACCGCTACAATCCAGGCGCCGCCAACACACTGATCCATGGTGCGACCAACTATTTTCCGGTACTCGGACAGCAATTATTAAAAATTGCCCACAGTAACCACAGCTCGGTCTCGGGGATGGTCATAAGCGGACTTATTGCGCTTTATGGTGTTCGAGGTACGGCATCGGTGTTTCGGTCGATAGTTAACGATATCTGGGGGGTTCCAGACAACGAACGGGTCGGGTTCCCCCAAAATTGGTTACATGGGCTATGGATAATCCTGATTGGCGGCGGCGGTTTTGTTGCAACCTCGGCGGCTACAAGCTGGGCTTTGGGACAGGGTCACGGCAATTTGTTTAGGGTCTTAGTGACTGTTGCCGGGATTGTTCTTTTAACCGTTGTTTTCGTTGCTATATTGAAACTGAGCTTGCCGACTTCAATTCGACTAAACCGGCTCATTAGCGGCGCATTTCTGATGTCGTTGGCTTTGTCTCTGCTGCAGTTTGTGGGTGGCTACATCGTAACTCACGATTTGAAGCATTATACCGACGCATATACCGCCATATTTGCTACGACACTTGGTCTTTTGGCCTGGATTTATCTAGTCGCTCAGGCCCTGCTTTATTCAATCGAGATTGCAGTGATAGCCGATCGTCACCTTTGGCCTAGACACATCTTAAAGGCTGATTAGCATTTTTGCACAAAAGTATAGATAACCCTTTAAAACAAACAGAAGCAGGAGTATTATTTAAACGTAAGCATCATAAATAAAGGATTCAAGATGGCAAATAAAAATAACAAACGTAAATCGATCGATAAAGTACTGACCGGTTTGGGTACAATCGCGACAATCGCACTGCTGATTATTGGTGGCCTGGCCTGGTGGGCGTACTCATTTACGACCACCAACGTCAGAAATGAACTTGCCGCCCAAAAAATATACTTTCCGCCCAAAGGGAGCCCGGCTCTTGCCAGTCCGGCAATCGGTCCTTACCTGGACAAATATGCCGGCGAACAATTATTGACCGGTGCGCAGGCGAAAGCTTATGCCGATCATTTCATTGCCGTTCACCTTTCGGAAGTGGCCGGGGGAAAGACTTATGCCCAGATCAGTTCTGAAGTCCAAGCCAACCCTGCTAACGCGAAGCTGAAGGCTGAACAACAGACATTGTTTCAGGGAGAAACCTTAAGGGGGCTGCTATTGGGTGACGCCTATGCTTTTGCGACCGTTGGTCAGATCGCCCAAGTTGTCGCTATTGTCTGCTTTGTCGCCGGTGGAATTATGCTGTTATTGGTTCTGTTGGGCCTTTGGCATATTTCGACTCTTTAGCAAACACCGTTAGCAGACACTTGTTTGACAACTATTTACCTTTTAGTTAGTCGTTGGGGATGAGGGAATAACCGACAGCCTGCTGGTTTTGATCAACCAGTACGCCTTCTTTGTTTAGCACGGCAGTGGCTGTCCCCATGCCTTCGTCGTCCCTCGGCTCTTTAACTAACGCCATTTCAGCGGCAACATCAGTAGCAGTTTTCTTGTTAAAATCCGGCTCTTTACCCTGTCGATAGGCGAAGTAAGTCTGACCACCTGATTGGAATACGATTGGCCGTGCCGTAGCGTCATCAATCGGACCCGGCAATTCAACCGGGTTGACTGATATATTGACCGGCTTGCCTTGCTCTAAACCGTCGATGACTTTAGTTAAAGCCATGAATTCGGCAGTTTTCTCTGCCTGCCACGGATTAGGCTCGGCACTGGCTTTAGTCGCACCGATGCCGGTAGACGCAATTGCTATTGCTGCCGCGGCTTTAAGAGTTTTTAAATTGTTTGATTTTGGATATTGGATATATGTTATGTTGTTTCATAATAAGACAATATAGCATGATCTTGAAAATATGTCAAGGTATATGCTTGTTAACGTTTTTTAACCACCCAATCCTGTCTGGCAGTTGTTTAATCGAAAGACTGACCGGGCCGACAGTATTAAACCGTACCGGCATACGATCCCGGGGTGTTCTTAGCAGCTCGGATGCCGACAAGACAATATCGTGCTTGATGAGCTTCGTTAGGCTGCGGTGTTGGGAATCGGGATAGTCTTGGGGCGTGTCGCACGATCGTTACCCGCACCTGTAATTTCTTCTCCTACAATTGATTTGCTAATACTGTTGTCGGTGACGTAAATCATTCGGTTGTTTTGGTTAACCAAAGCGCAGACAGTCTGTTCGAACTGAATTGCCGCCTGGTTTAAATCAACCGGGTATTGGCCGGTACTATGCCGCTCGTCTGACACCATCTTTGGTAGCGGATAAATAACCGACACATACAACAAGTACCACGGTCTTCGAATTAATTTCGGCCGGGCCGGTAGCTGCGGCTTCTGTTTCGAAGGATCTGTAGGTGCTGGGGGTGTATCCAGTAACTATTTCGGTTTTTTTAGACCGTCTTTAGATATTGTTTGCTGATTGGCTATGGCCGGTTGGGTTTCGTATTGTTCATACAAACTAATAATCTTTCTGGCTATTGCAACCGATATTTGTGCGGCTGTAGCGCATTAATCTATCGGCTAAACAAACTATTTTGAGGTGGGTAATTGTTTAAGTACAATTGTGTCTATGGCAAAAGATAAAAATAATAACTCGGACAATTCGGAGAATCTTGGTTTTAGAGTTTTTGCAGCGATTGGTCGTTTCTCGATTAAGTTCCGGTGGTTGATAGTTCTGCTATGGGTTATTGGTGCTTTTGCGGCAGCCAAGTATTTGCCCACCCTGTCGAGTGCCGTTCAATCCAACAACAGTAACTTTTTACCGGCGAGCGCTCCGATAGAGAACGCACTTAAAATATCCCAGGCATTCGGTAACTCAACCAACGTTAATCCCATAGCGGTAGTGGTGGCGACAAATAACGGCAACAACCTTTCCGCCACCGACCTGTTATCGATCAACCGACTCAAAACCAATTTAAGTCATATCAGCCAGATCAAAGCCGTGAAAGACGTCGGTTTGTCTGGTGATGGACAAGCGGATGAGATTGTGGCATTGGTTAAGGGCAGCGGATCAATTGACCCGACCAAAGTTGTTGACAGTATGCGCGGCGCAATCAAACAAGCGGCATTGCCCGAGGATCTGCAGGCTCATTTAGCGGGTGATGTGGCCACGGCTGTAGATAACAGCAAACAAACCGGTTCCACCAATACCGAGCTTGAGCTGGGCTCGGTCGTGTTTATAATTTTGCTGTTGCTGCTTATTTTCCGTGCACCGTTGGCGCCTATAATTACCTTGATCCCGCCGATATTCGTAGTGACCTTAGCCGGGCCGCTCATCGGCGAACTCGCCAAACACGGCCTCAAAGTGTCCTCGTTCACCGAACTTTTGTTGACGGTGCTAATAGTCGGTGCGGGAACTGATTATGGTTTGTTCCTTATCTTCCGAGTGCGCGAAGAAGTGCGCGGCGGTTTAGCACAGCGCGAGGCTATCGTTAAGGGTCTGAGCCGCGTCGGCGAATCAATCACTTTTTCGGCTGCCACAGTAATGGCCGCGCTGCTGTCACTGATGCTGGCAACCTTTGAATTGTATTCGGACTTGGGCGGTCCTCTGGCTATCGGTATCGGATTGATGCTGGTTGCCGGTTTAACGCTGCTGCCCGCCTTACTGGCAATTTTTGGACGTGCTGCATTCTGGCCGTCTAACAAATATAAACCCAATGCCAAGAACGGTTTATGGGGTCGTGTCAGTTCGAGCGTGGTTAAGCGACCGGTTCCGGTGCTGGTAGCTGGAGTGGTAATTTTTGGGGCGTTGGCTATATCGGCAACCAACTATAAAGCCGCCGGTTTCGGCGGGAACACGACTCCTCCTCCCGGTAGTGATGCGGCCAAGGGTAATGCTTTGCTGGCTAAACATTTTCCAACTAGTAGTGCTAATCCTACCGGTGTTTTATTTGTATTGCCGCAAACCGTCTGGCAAAACCCTGCACCAGTAGTTAAGATTCAGTCCGAACTTGCTGTCGCTCCGGAGTTCAACGGAGTGAACGGACCACTGACTCCTAACGGGGTTATATTGAATGTCAGCGAGATCACTCAGCTGTATCAACGGTTGGGCCCACCCAACAAACTTCCGCTGGTTATGCCGCCGTCACTGGCCAAAAGCGGAATATCGCCGATTGTCTACCGGGCATACAAATCATTGTCGAACTACATCAGTCCGAACGGACATATTGTCCAGTTTGAGGTATCGTTGGCCGCAGGAAATCCCAATTCGACCAAAGCGATGAACGCCACACCGGCGGAAAGGCATCGAGTTAGCATCATAGCGTCCAGTGTGGGCGCCACCAATAGTGGTATCGTAGGTGAAGCCCCTGCCCTTTATGACATCAACCAGATCTCCAATCATGACCTGATACGGGTGATACCGGTGGCGATTTTGGTCATCGGCATATTATTGGCGATCTTGCTGCGCAGCCTGGTTGCGCCGCTGTATTTGATCATATCCGTGGCCTTGTCTTACCTGGCCGCTTTCGGGTTGGCGGTGCTGGTTTTTATCACCATAGCCGGCGAAAGCGGTCTGACATTCATCCTGCCGTTTTTGATGTTCATATTTTTGTTGGCCCTGGGTGAGGACTACAACATATTGGTAATGACACGAATCCGCGAAGAAGCGCATGAGTTGACACTACGAAAGGCCGTATCACAGGCACTGACTACCACTGGTACCACGGTAACTTCAGCCGGATTGGTTCTGGCGGGAACATTCAGTGTGCTGGCGGCAGTAGCCGGTTCCAGCGATACACAAGTGCGCGACATCGGTGCCGGCTTAGCTTTGGGCATTTTAATGGACACTTTTCTGGTCAGGACATTACTGGTTCCGTCAGTGGTAGTTTTGCTCGGTAAATGGAATTGGTGGCCAACTAAGCATGGCAGCTGGGTGGAACAGGCCGTTTCGATTAAGAAATGAATACAGCCCAATAGCTGGTCGTTAGCCAAAGCCGTATAGAAAATTCAAATAGTTATTTTATGATCTGTCACACGCTGTCTTATAGTATATTGTTAAGGTGCGACATACAGGTAAAGAACCCAGCGGCGTAGTGCTAGAAGTCAAGGGTCTTCGTGTGGCATATGACAATAAGATTGCGGTAGATAATGTAACCTTTGACATTCGTAAAAGTGAGGTTTTTGGTTTGCTGGGTCCAAACGGTGCCGGTAAAACCAGTACCTTGAGCGCGATCGAGGGTTTGGTCATACCCAAACAAGGTAAATTGACTTTGAACGGGGTCGACATCGGCCAAAATACACTTCAGGCCAAAGCAAATATCGGCGTGCAGCTGCAATCGACCAGTTTTCAGGCCGAACTGACCATCAAAGAAATAATTCGCTTATATGCCGGCTTGTACAATGTTAATCTGTCAGATAAAGATATCATTGAATCACTGGAATTAATCGGACTTCAGGCCGAAGCAAACAAGCGCTTCAAGCAACTATCCGGTGGCCAACAGCAACGGTTATCGCTCTACATTGCGAACATTCACAGCCCGCTGCTGTTGCTGCTCGACGAACCGACAGCCGGGTTGGACCCGCAGTCCAGACGCCAACTTTGGAACCGGATAGATAACCAGCGCAACATAGGCGGCAGCATTCTGCTGACCACGCATTCCATGGAAGAAGCTCAAGCGGTGTGCGACCGCGTAGCGATCATCGACCGGGGAAAAATTATTACTATCGGCACACCTTTGGAATTAATCAAACGGCACCGCAACGATCCGAATGTACGTAAAGTTGCGCGAGGCAAAGTCACACTTGAAGATGTATTCATTGGGCTAACCGGGAGCCAAATCCGTGATTAATTCACCCAATTCGTTTCAGTGCTTACGGGTTCTCATGCGGGCCAACTTCAGCGTGCTGATCAGAACCAAACGTTCACTGTTTATTAGTTTGCTGCTGCCGATGATTCTGCTTTTCTCTTGGAATAACAAGCACATTTTAAAAACGTTTGGCGGCAACATGTTTGTGCTGGCAATAGTGACGACAATTGGTGTAATGTCACTGTCTATCTTTGGCTACGCCTTAAATGTTGCCAGGGACCGGGAAAACGGCGTATTCCAAAGGCTGAGAGTTACCCCGGCGCCAACCTGGACAATTATGATTAGCCGGATTCTGGTTCAGGAAATTTCGAATTTGATTATCGCGGCAATCGTTCTGATTATCGGCACACGACTGTACCATGTGTCTATCGGTGCCGAACAATACATATTAGTGCTGTTAATCTCCTTACTGGGCGGAGCGGTGTTTTTAAGCGTTGCCCAAGCTATCGTTGCTCTGATTAAATCCGCCGACGCAGTTAATGCTGTTGCCAGGCTGGTATTTATCGCCTTGCTGTTGCTCGGACTACTCGGCTTAAGCGGTACGTTGGGCAATACCATAAGAACTATTGCCCGCTGGTCACCATTCGGAGCCATAGTACAGGTAATCGGGGGTGTGTCGCATATTGGTCCGTGGACCATAAATTCACTCTGGGCTTTAATAGCTTGTTTGGGCTATATAGTTATTTTCAGTCTTGTGGGCATTAAATATTTTCAGTGGGAATCCCGTTAAATACCGGCAGCTTAACTGGCCGTTACTAAAGCCGGTAGCAAAAACCGCGACAAGTCAAGTTGAGCCACCATGTTATGGTTGTATTGATTAAGGTCCTTCGCTGTTCGAACGGTTTATGCCAGCAAACGTGATAGAGCCGGTCGTGGGACCTATCTCGTCTTGTATGACAAAACTGTAGCTGGCCTGTATTAACAAATCATGCGACTATCCATAATTCGCCGGACAACGAGTTTAGGATTGCCACCGGCTAGGGGCGTTAGTTGACGAACCGGCCCAGCCCAATTTGTATACTAACGGCTGATGTAACTGTATAATATGCATGTATTAAACCTTTGGCGAGAAACAGAGATTCAAAGTGAGCTATCCGCAAACCCAATTACTGCCGCGTACGATCGAGAGCTTATTACAGGAAAAACACGACCATCATCAAGCCGGTCAGCTGCTTGATATCCAGTCTGGCGATCAAGATGCTTATAACGTGTCCTCGCCCTTCATTTACGAGGGCAAGGAATATATATTTGCCCGATTGGAAGCGAGGAAAAGTGATCGTAATACTGTTTCGGTAGTGTTAGAACATAACCAAAGCGGTTCCTGGACAGCAGTTCAAGATTTTGACCCGCTGCCACTACAAGACCCGTTTGTAAAAAAAGTCCACGATAAATGGGTAGCCGGAGGAGTTAGATACTACCCCGACCGGCCCGGATCCGGAAACTGGGAAACCCATATATACACAGGCAATAGCCCGTTTGATCTAGAGCCATATTTGGTCGGGCCATACGGCATGAAGGATGTTAGATTGTTCCCGATGAACGATGGCCGGGTCGGCGTTTTAACCCGGCCACAGGGTAAAGTTGGTGGTCTTGGTAAAGTCGGTATTTATATCGCTAATAGTCTTGATGAAGTGAATGCCGAAGACATGACCAAGGCGCCGATAATAAACGAATTATTTGACCATAGCAGCGGTGAATGGGGCGGAGCTTCAGACGCCTATGATTTAGGCGGAAACGACGGCTATGTGGGAATCATCGGTCATATTGCCCGAAGAGTCTACAATCCACAAACCGGTCGATATGATCGAGAATATTACGGGCATTCCTGGGTGTTGAATCTTGGGTCACTGGCCGTCTGCGAAGAGAGCATACTGGCTTGTCGTGAATGTTTTCCCGCCACCGAGGCCAAATACCCCGATCTGGGAAAAGTCGTTTTTCCGGGCGGGGTTAGGGTTGAGAACAAGCGTAACGTAGTCTACTGTGGCCTTAACGACGTTGCCGCTGGAAAAGTTACGGTTGAGTTGCCCTTTGCTGTCCCTGAAGCCGATACTTAACCACCGAAGCTTTGTTTTTAAACCGGAACAGCTAACCGGATGCCTGCTACCCCACCCTATTCTTAATAAAGCTCAGCCGTTAGGTTGCTTATACATTTATGTCAAATAACGGCACCGAATTTACCCGGTATGGTCTGATGAGTGCCGCGTTAGGATTGACGTTTACATTTCCGACGCCTACTCGGGTTGGCAGGTTGGAGCGAACGACAACGCCAACCGTCAGCTGCGAGTTTACCGACCCTAGCTCAGTGATATATCTAAGCTTACCAAGAAAGAGCTAGATAAAGTCGCTCCGAAAACGGTTACAGTGGCATAGACCGCATCAAATTTATGATTGGCTTGTTACAGAGCAAGGATAAGCAGCTAGACTTAACGCGGGTTGTGTTTGGATCTATGATTTAGCTACCATAGGTTTCTCTTATTTTAGCTGTAACCAAATCTTTATATGATTGGCTAAAGCCTAGTTTTTGTGTATATTCATTCCACAACTTATCAAAGTTTTTATTGTAATATTTGGCATAGTTAGGAGTATTTGCATTGATGGCACTCATGAGTCGAGTGTAAAAAAGAAACTGAGTATTAACTAGCTGGTCTATGGACAGTTCCTTCAATAATTTATTTTGGCCATCCGGGGTTATTTTACTAACGGTTATCTTAGTTGGCTCTACTTTAGAAATGTTCCAGTCCGCTTCAATTATATGTCTACCTTGAGCATCTACTTCAGTTCTCTGTACAGCAACCGATGAATGTTCATTGTACATTTGATTTATTAATGGAATGTAAGGATTCTCTGATTGATATTCTTGTGTGGGCCTTAATTGTTCGCTCATTGTCTTATACCTTTGATTAAATTATATATTTTGGAATACTGAACAAATACATATTAGCATAAGCTGGTTATATAGTCAACTATATTGACTGCAATTGCACTATTCACCACTTCGTTACTTTTAATTTGGCCTTTAATTTTGCCAAGGGTCAAATAGATTAAACTTGGTTGTGAATAATGTAGGCGTTAATTTTTTGGCAGTTTGTCTATAACTTCGTGTAGTGGCTCTCATAAGAGTCTATCCATTTTATTCCAGCTTTAGCTGCTTTACTTAAGCTGACTGTAACTTTAATGCTATTTAGTCCGACATACCACACCAGTACAAGCCTGTACTATGTGTGTCTCATTGTCTTTCGCCCAGAATCTTAATTATATTCTGGAAGTGTCGCCTATACATCTAAATCTGGTTATGGCTTCTGTAGAGGTGGTCGTGTTTCAGCTCTTGTGCGCTGTATAGTTCGGGTTATGCAAGTAGATTAGAGTTCACCACTCCGGCAGGAAGAACCAACCGAGGTAGCCGGAGGGCGTACCCTTGTGGAGAAGGTCAGTCTCATTAATCGGACCGCTGTATCTCACCAGCACCGATAACCATCTCGAGTACAACGGCCCACTAGACCGGGTCATGACGATGGTCTTCGTGACGGCCTTGCACCGGCGAGAGACAGTGTAATTTGCTCTTCGGTCACGTGCAGCTGATGGTCAACACCCTGACCCACCCTTGGTTTTAAAGAGAGCGATTTGGTACGTATTCCAGTTTTTACTTGGGCTCTCCCCAAGAGTGAATTACTGCGTTGGCATGAAACATTTGAGGTATCACCTCTGCCAAGTCTAGCACAATAACTACCGTGCTGGATTAGCACCATAATGACTAGGCGGATTGAGCTTTACAAGTGCTCCACCATAACGAAGGAAGTTCAAACCTTTTTGTTCTTTAACTATGCGTGAGTTAAGGAAATTTCACCTAGTTCATGTGCTACTTGAGCCACACGCTGCTTAGCTTCAACCAGTTTATCGAATCTGCCCAAGTCGCCCCTTAAGTCGCCAAGCATCTCATCTAGTTCAATGCTCGTGCGAGGATATACTGCCTTAGGGGGAATTATATAGTTATCACTCTCCACATCCATTTTAGAGGCAATAGGATGTTTAGATACATGAAATGCATCTAGGTCAGTCTTAGGCACATCAGTGACAACAAGCTGCGCTCCTTCTACTGGGTGTGCGCCTTTGCCGAAAGTCTGCGTGGCTTTACGAAGATAATTTGTGGCTGTACCAATATTTGGCGTAAACCACTGTCCAACTAAATCTTCATGAGATACCACGCCATCAGATTGAGCCGCAATATTCGGGTTTTCGACACGATACAGACGAACAGAATTTGTTTCTAACATACATCAATATATTAACATAAGTTGAATAAAAAGTCTAGATTATCGTATTAACTCAACCCTTTGCAACATGCGGTAACTAATAAAAGCGGCTGTTCTAAACTGTAAAGTACCAACCTAAACAGGAGAACAGCCGTATGAGCTACTCTAACAATCCCTTGCTGGCTAAAGCGAGGAAGTGGTCCGTAGAACTAGTAATTAAAGAAGGCTTACCAATCTCGGTGGCTGCTAGAAGGGCTGGTGTACATAGGGTGACGCTGTGGCACTGGCTTAAACGCTGGCAGGAGATAAATTAGCATGTAGAACTGGCTAACTACAACCGACCCAACAGACAGCCCGGCAAACAGTTTCGCTGGACTACTCCTACCTGGCCAATACCTAATCTTAGCTCTAAGCCGCAAAACTCACTAAATACATTACCGCAAGCTGTCATAGACAGAATTGTCTACTGGAGACAGCACAAAGGACGTTGTGCGGGAGTGGTTCATGCTCACTGTCTGAGATAAGCGCTCAAGGTCTCTCTATCTAGTGTCAAAAAAGTACCAAAACGTTTAGGCTTAGTGCTCAGACCAAAAGGTAAACGTTACCGGGTCAATGTACCTAGACCGTATGCTAAAGCCCCGGGAGATCTAGTCCAGACTACAGTACACGTAGTAGATCCTTGGTCTAAGCAGGGGGCCTATCTATACACCCTCATAGACATCTACTCTAGATGGACATATGTTGAGTACCATGAGCATATATCTCAGGCTGTTAGCTTAGATTTCCTGAGAAGGGGTGAACAACAAGCTGGCTTTAAGTTTAGTACCGTCCAGAGTGACAATGGCCCAGAGCATGGCAGGTGGTTGAATGAACAACTTAAGGCTAAGGGTATTACTCTTAGACACTCTAGGGTAAGGAAACTGAACGACAATGCCCACATTGAACGCTTTAACAGAACTGTTCAGGAGGAAGGACTTAATCATCTCTTCCCAGACCCAGACAACATCCACTCCCAACTAAAGAGCTATCGTGCATACTACAACACAGAAAGGTTACACTCATCCCTGCAGTACAGGACACCACAAGAAATGTTGCAAAGGTCCTGAGCTAATTACGGATTATGGTACGCCTGGTTGAAGCGATTTCGAACCTCACGCCCGTCCAGCGGAAAGTACTCGGCATAGGCCCCGACCATGAGGAATCGGCCTGATCGTTCACCTGAGGCAGGTAGCTGATCAGAGCCAAGAACCGCTATCAGTAGGGACGTCACTACTCCCAGCGGTTAGCAGGGGTTTGAGTCAACCAGCTACGAGTCGAGAGGCAGCGAGAACCCGGACCGGCCGTTTGCCTGTCGCGGTCACACACCTGTTCTGTGCTGAGGGCGTTGAGCTGATATGCCATCACTCCGGCGTCGAATGCCGCGTGCGTATCGAGACAACGTGTTCACGGAAAAGGTACCTTGACACCCGCATGGCGCTCCGTGACTACCTCGCTGTTTCATGTTCTGTCTTGTAAGATATTACTGCTATTTATGCGTAACCTAGCCTGTAGGCATTTAGTCGGGAAAATGATTTTTGACTACCGGAAACCGGAAACCAACGTATCGAAGGCGATCAGCCATTGCGCCTCGGGTTGATACGCAACGGTTACGAATATGCATTTGGTAGATACAACAGAACAAGTGCAATAAATCAAGTAGATTTTGCACAAATTGGTAGCAACGGTGCTCTAGTAAACGCGCTGTCAAGTTGCCCAGATGGCGGGGCGCTTACCGGTGGGACGTGGTGTTCGACTTCTCCGCTATTATCTAATACTGCTGACGGCGGAACTGCAACTCATAACGGTTATATCTATCTCATTGGTGTGGGCTCCACCACTGCCGTAGACTACGCCCCAATTAACAGTAACGGCACGTTGGGCACCTGGACTGCTACCGCTCAATTAACCTTAGCAACTTATGGTTCTTCTTCAGAGGTTTACGAAGGCTATGTATTGGCAGGTTATGACGATGGCACTAACTACGCCGTAGACTATGCAGCGATCAACTTTGTCCCCGAAGACTTCAAGGTTCAGTTCTGCACTGAGACCATTCCAGCCCCTAGCAATTAGCTGTACAGGGCTGGCGCGCACAGGGAGGGGCAGCAACAGCCCGACACCAAGGTGGAGTGGACGGCGCTTCGTTGGACCGGCGATAGGAGCGGCCGGGCCGAGCGCGGCGGCGGTCTTCGCGGCCCGACGACGAGCGGCCCTTGCATCGGTCGCACGACCGCTCGCTCGATGTGCACCGTCCCGTGCAACAGGTCGACGTCCTGGCGCTGAAGCCCGAGGACTTCCCCCCACCGGAGCTGCCACGCCGCCAACAAAGGGCAAGGCGGTGGCGCTCCTCGGTCGTCTCACGACCGCCCGTACTCGGCCAGCGTCGTCTTGCCGGCGGCGGGGGCCACCCAGGGCGCCACGGTGGATGTCGGTCTCAACGGCAGCGAGCCAGACGAGGGCGTCGCTTGACTGGCACACCTGGTTAGAGTTAGAGCGCTTTTCAACCTCACACCAGTCCAACGCAAAGTGCTCGGCCTGGGTCCTGACCAGGACATATCCTCTTAGGCTGTCGCTTGTGGCGGTCGGCAAGGCCCTCGGAGCCAAACCCACCACCGCTTCGTGGGCGCTGAAACGAGCGGGCGTCCGTCGCAGCATTGCCATGGAAGGAAGAGGTCCCTAGCGGGTCCGACCGAGCCTTCGAGCTTGCTGCGGGATGCGCAAGCCCGCTGCTGTGTCGTCCTGAGGGTTAAACGACCTTGGTCGAAGCACTCTCTATAGATCAGCGCTGGCTCAACCCGACTGCCCGCTGGCCCATCACAGACCAATGCCAGAGCTGTAATTACACAGATGGTACGCTCCCATCGTGCAGGACGCCCGGGGAGCCCCTGGCCGAGATCATCATGATGTACTTCATTGCATCACAATAAATCCTATGCTTTACTGGGTGGTGCGATGACGAAACTTTGTAGCTCAGGACGCTCGTCTATACTCGTGGGGTTATGGTCCAGCGGCTGTCGCCACAGGCCACTTGATCTTCGCACAACTGGACACGTGATGGCGCATCGTTCTTCAGGGGCCTGGCCGACCGGCCAGCTTGATCACACGGAGACTTGCTACCGGCCCATCACCTCCGAGAGGAAGGGTGGGTCCTCATGAGCGGATCCCACGGTGGCCTGACTGTTGCCGTCCTTGGCAAGGACGGGCGGACGGACGCTCTCCTTCAGGGTCTTGCTCTCAGCCCTCAGGTCGATACCATCGTCGGCGCCTCTGAGCACGACTCGCCCGGGATGCTCGAGCGGTGTAACCGCTTCCTGGGTGGAGTAGCCCTCACCGACGTTTCGGCAATCACCTCTTTCCTCAAGGAGGCCAAACCGGCGCTCGTCGTCATCGGGCCAGAGGAGCCGCTCGCCGCCGGCCTCGTTGACCAGATTGAAGGCGAGTTGCATGTGCCATGTTTCGGCCCTGGCAAGCACTTGGCCCAGGTAGAAGCGAGCAAGTCTTGGACTCGACTTCTCTTGGACAAGTACTCCATCGACGCGAATCCCGATTACGAGATCGTCCGCTCTAAAGCATCGGTGCCCTCGGTTGTCCGTCGATTGGGCGACTTTGTCGTGAAGCCAGACGGGCTCACGGGGGGGAAGGGTGTAAAGGTGCTTGGGGAGCACCTGGCATCGATGGATCACGCCTTGTCCTACGCACAAGACTTGATCGCCGAGCATGGCTTGGTTCTCATTGAAGAGCGCCTTGAGGGCGAAGAGTTCAGTCTCCAAAGTGTCACGGATGGCAAGGCCGTCGTCCATTGTCCAGTGGTACAAGACCACAAACGTGCAAGAGAGGGAGATATTGGGCCGAACACAGGCGGGATGGGCTCGTACTCGTGCGCGGACTTCTCGCTGCCGTTCCTATCGGAGGATGACGTCACGGCTGCTAAGGCCATCAATGAACGCGTGGTACAAGCGCTTGGTGAAGAAGCTGGGAATCGCTACCACGGTGTCCTTTACGGGGGCTTCATAGCAACACGTGATGGCGTGAAGCTCATTGAGTACAACGCCAGATTCGGTGATCCCGAGGCCATGAACGTGTTGCCCCTATTGTCGTCCGATCTGTTTGAGTTGTGTATGATGGCCGCGACCGAAACCCTCAATCCTGCGGCAGTAAAGTTTCGGGCCAAGGCCACGGTTTGCAAGTACGTCGTACCCGAGTCCTACCCCGATGGGAAGGGTGCTGGGGATATTATTGACGTTCCGTCTTCGGCTATACCAGCGGCAGACGACCCAGAAGCACGTCTCTATTGGGCCGCAGTCAATAAGAGGGGCTCGAAGATCTTGCTGACTGGCTCGCGTGCCCTGGCTGCGGTTGGTATAGCCGACACGCTAGACGTTGCCTCCTCTCGGGCTCAAAGCCTGGTCGATCGTATCACCGGTCCAGTCCGCTCCAGGACGGATATCGGCAGCAAAGGACTACTTGACAAGAAAATTGCTCACATGAGGCAGCTTCGCAGCCTCCGAGGCCAAGCCTAAAACTGGAGTGGCTGTTATGACGGCGGAGTGCCAGTTGTGTGGTGACACTGTTGAGGCATCGGCGCTGACCGAGATACTCCCGGGGTATCGGCGATCGCCTAATAGGTCGGCAATCCGGTGGTTCGATTCCGGAGGCTATGCCCTTCTCCATCATCGCTGCTCCCATCACACCGTTCGTGACATGATTGACCCCGACGTCAATTGGTTCGCCTGTCAGCAACCAGACCGTGCTGTTGATATCGATGCCGTCTTTGATGCCGCTTGCCCCAAGTGCGAGCAACGCTGGGTTCAAGAAGGGCACACCCTATGGAACAGGCCGTAACTTCTTCACTAGGGCCACTGTAGCCTTCCGTTGCAACGGCTTTCGTGCTCCATCAGCAAACACTCGGCCGTCCGGCAGCTTATTCTTGCCGGGGCTGTCGTGCCACTAAACCAACAACCGACCCGTTCGCATTTCATGAATGGTTGCCTTCAGTTGGCGTACGTACGCAGAGCGTGCTGGTCGAAGCTCGGCAAAGAATAGAAGTCAGGTGCATGGACCCCGGCGCGCCCATAAAGGCGCCCGCTATGACGATAGTGGATCGAACCGTCCGCCAGGATCCACATCACGACACGATTCGTTCGCAAGGTGAGCAAGATCCCTGCTCAGCTATCCTTCGAGAGGGATCACACTTCTGTAACTACATCTCGGGTATCCTGGCGCTGCATGGTGCACCGGCTTTCTTGGTTGGCGGCGCAGGCTGAGCCTTGCTTCATGAGCGTGCCGATCACCGCCAGAGGATCCGCCTTGTCGCTACTAGAGAAGCGATTCACTTGAGGGCCACTAGTGCTCGTACGTGGGGCATCATGGCGGGAGAAGACAAACCTGATTGACGATGCCCCAAACATTCCCGGCCCTGCTGCCATGCTCCCCCCGGCTGGTCGGTTCTCCCGCCACCGGCGAACTGCTCGCGTGATTGCCAAGAAAGGTGGGCTTGACGCATTGTGGGCAGTTCGCTACTCTACGTAGTAACCAGTATCACCCATAGGAACGTGCACATGGAAGGACACCAGACGAGCTACCGACGGCGATCGAGCCCTATATCACGGGCGCTCGTTAGTGTGGTTCGGCTGCGTTTGGTATGAGGAGCCCTCATGACTGAGCGCTACCCAAGTGAACCGGGCCAAGAGCCGCGCGAACCCGCTGGTCGGCAATCAGCGGAAGCTGGCGGAGAGGACATAGACATGTCAATAGTCGAGGAGGCACCATCTGGCCGGACGTACGATGATCCGCCTCTAGCGCAGGCATCGACCCAATCGGTCGTTGGTTTCAGGGTCATATATGATGGGCCTGTTCGCCCACCGATAGCGAAGAGCCTGATCCGCCCCGGGGTAGTTTCCGAGTCCCGCTGGGATAAACAAGTTCGCCAGTACGAAGAATACATGCGTAGACTGCGCGAACAGTTGGACGAATCCTGATCACTGAAACAACCCGAGTTCCCTTGTAGCGGTTAGGAGCTTCGTAGCTGTTGTTTCAAGACACCCTCGCAAGACATTGCGCTCTTCAGTATTGAGTAAGCCCGGCATGGAGGGCTTTAGGTGCGTGCAAATGTCAACTCCATTTCGGGCTTCATCCTCGATGAGTCTCTCTTTGACCATCGCCCTGTTGGAGTTCAGGGTTAGAACGCCGACCAATAAGATGTCTCGATCGTGACGAACGTTGGTCCAGTGGATAGGCACTATTGCCGCGGACTTCCAAAGCGGCGATGGTCGTTCGTCATCAAGAGATAGTACCTGAAACCTTCCAGTAAACGCGGCTCGAGCCGCTACCCAACGCGAGTTGCATATGGGGATATGCACGTCCGCCGACTGGGCGGGTTCGCGATGAGTGTAAGCTGATGTGCCTAGTAAACGCAGACCATAGTATTCATTATTGACACCTGGCGTGTGCACATCCAGAGGAAAAGTCCTAAACCTTCGGACTCTAAGAAATCAAGCGAAAGTCTTAGCCGTTCGAGCGATTCGACCTGTGTTAGTCTCCTTGCGGCGAGTCTCAATACTGAAACTGGACCATCCGGGGCCGTGAGAGCCCTATGAAGATGGTCGCAGATCGCCCGTGCTTCACGCTCGGATGTCAAGCTCCGCTTTTCTGCAACAGCTTGTCTCGCGGGTTTAATCGCGGCGTAGCCGCCATGAGGCTGGCAGCGTAAGCTGCCGGACTCATGTTATTTAGAGCGCTGTGCCTACGTTTGTAGTTGTAGTAATGGATAGTCATGGCAATTGTTTCATGTAACTGGTCAGTGGATTTGAGCTGCTTGAGTGGTGGCAATTCATCCTTGAGGGTGCCGAAGAAGCGCTCCATAAATCCGTTCTGCCAGGGGCTGGCTTTGCTGCTGGCACTGAGTTGTATCTCTAATCTCTGGCATATATCCTGATGTTTGAAAGATAGATACTCGCTGCCCTGGTCGCTATGCAGTATGGCCGGTACTGGATGCTTACTTAGGGCGTCCAGTAAGGCCGTGTAGGTTAGATCGCTGGTATGCCTAAGTCCAAGCTTCCAACCGAGCACTTGCCTGGTTTTTAGATCTAATACAACTGCTAGGTAGTGGTATTGCCGATCGACAAACAAATATGTAAAGTCCTGAACCCAGGCACTAGCATGTACCATGTTGTGGTAGTCCATACCGTCCTGCGGCCGGCTTTTGTCACGAAAGACAGCGTAGTGGCGTAAAGCGTTGGTTGGTGCTGCTATTTCTGGTGGTTTACGGCTCCGACTATACTTTTTGCTTCTCCTGGCAATGGTAATACCTGCTAGACGACGCATGCGCCGGGCTTTAGCCTGACTCCAACCAAGCTCGGCGGCTCGACGCCTAACCCCATAACGCGGGTGCTCCTCATGTACCCGTAAGAGCTCACGGGCAGCAAAAGCATCTCTTACGGCTAGTATGGTTGGTGTACGATAAAGCTTGCTGCGAGTAATATCCGGGGTATGCGCCGACTTTTTTCGTCATCCCGGGTCGACCGCCTCCAGGACGGCTATTCTTTTGACCGGTTAAGCTCAGCCATGGCTTTGCCCAGCATTTT
>JAJZNU010000008.1 GCA_021811625.1 bacterium | reverse complement strand
AGCTGCATGGTAGCTTTCCTAAAGCTAGAGAAGATACGCCAAAAAACCGGACAAACTTGGTATGAGCAAAAGGCTGCTATTACCAGGCCGGCCACAACGGCCTACTTAGCAAACGCGTAATACCTGACAATAAAGCGAGGACAATCTGTGGTAGTAGACTATGGTTTCTGGAGGCGTAGCAGTAGAGATTTCTATAAGAAATTGGTTGAGGAAAATGGTGGCGAGTGGAAACTCATTTATTTAAAAGCAAGTCCAGAAGTATTAATGAGCCGATTAAAAGAACGCAATAAGCGAACTGACGCAAACGCCTTCCCGGTGACTGAAAAAATGTTACTAGGCTATATTGAGCGATTTGAGGAACCTAATAACGAAGGCGAAGAAATAATTCAACAAGTCTGAAATTCTCTGATGGTGACCCTAGGCCACTCAATTTATAAGCAAATAGTAAGCGAAATTATCAGATGGAATCAACTATTGAACAGGTCTCTTGATTACCTGGTCTAACTCGGGATTTTTAGATTTCAGATTTTTCATTACTAATTCTATTGCATAGCTGACGTCCATGTATGCATCAATGTCCTCGGGAACTTGTTCACGATAAATATCGGTTTTCATGCCGCCTGGAAATATTTGATACACTTTTATATTCGTATCCTTAACTTCTTCTCTGAGAGATTCCGACATACCTTTAATAGCAAACTTAGATGACACATAAGCCGAAAGGCCAGGCTTACCACTTAAACCAGCAGTGGAATTCACATTGATAATTGAACCGCTGCCCACTTTCTTCATAGCAGGCAATACAGCCTTGCAGCCATAAAAGTAACCAAGGTAGTTGATGCTAAACAATCTGTGAAGCTTTTCTACATCTACATCTTCCAACTGTGATGGTGCTATTTGGATTCCTGCATTGTTAATCCATACATCTATCCGTGAATATTTTTGTTGAACGTAATCTACTAATGAAACACAATTATCAAATGAGGAGGCATCAGCAACATAGTATCCACAACCCAATTCTTCAGCAGTTGCTTTAAGTTCGTTTTCGTTATTGCTTGTGATAATTACGGTAGCTTTTTCGCTTAATAACTCTTTTGCGAGAGCCTTGCCAAAACCTTTGCTGGCGCCAGTTATTACAACTACTCTATCTTTGAAAATCATGGTCTAATTATACCAACAACTTAAGTGGAATCGAATTATTTAACAGATGTAATTTGGCAACTAGTTTCTGGCTAAAGAAATTTATAGTCAAATCGTATCTGTAATATTCCCATGGTGACCCCTGCGGGTAAAAAACGGAACACCTTGTATGCCGATCTTGTAGAGTTAGATAAGAAACTAGAGGAGTTGGGGTTGGTTGAAGTAAATGGCATTATTATCCTTATGGGCACCCTACTAAGATAGAAAGTTTGAAGAACCTGTGAGAGGTGTTGGTCAAAGTTATTATGGTGAATGGTATCAAATTACGGTGAGGATTGCTCACTATAGTATTGACATTACGGTGAGTGCTTATGTATAATAATGGGGTGTTGATTAAGAGATATCTAAATGTTGCAGATGAGCTCAAGCCTGGGAAGACCCTGGTGATCTTAGGACCACGTCGGGTCGGTAAGACTACTCTGCTCGATAATTTTTTAAAGCAAACTAAGCTTCAGGTTGCTTTTTATCGGGGAGACGAGATTAGCACCCAGCATGCTTTTGAAGTGGCGGATAGTAGGACTCTCGAACCCGCTATAGGTTCTGCCGCTGTTTTGGCTATTGATGAAGCCCAGGCTATACCGAACATAGGTCAAACTCTGAAGATTATTAACGACAGCATGCCACATCTGTCGGTATTAATCACTGGTTCCTCGTCCTTTGCTCTAGCTGGTCAAATCGGTGAACCGCTTACCGGACGAAAGACTAGTCGCTATCTTTATCCCATTGCTCTAACCGAACTACTGAAACATGAAGTAACGCCAGCTAAAGTCTTTGAGCAGAAGCTTCCTAGCTTTCTAACATATGGCATGTATCCGAATGCTATAACCGCTCAGAACAATGGAGATCGAGCCGAATTTCTAAGAGAGTTGGTTGACTCATATCTACTTCGTGATATTTTAACTTACCAAGAAGTAAAAGGTTCGCGTCTATTGCTTCAGCTGCTGGTTTTGCTGGCTTATCAGGTGAGCAATGAAGTATCGCTAACTGAATTAGGCACTACACTAAATGTTGATAAAAATACGGTTGCTCGGTACTTGGATCTTTTAGAGAAATCTTACATCATTTTTCGTCTAGGAGGTTTCAGCCGTAATTTACGAAGCGAGGTTACAAAAACCGCCAAGTACTATTTTTATGATGTCGGCGTCCGTAACGCTGTTATTAACAACTTCAATCCGCTCGATATAAGAGATGACGTTGGCAAGCTTTGGGAGAATTTTCTGATTGTTGAACGTCTAAAGATGCGTACGTATACTGACTTGTATGCTAATCAGTACTTCTGGAGAACCTGGAAACAGCAGGAGATAGATCTAGTAGAGGAACGCAGTGGAAAACTTTATGGCTACGAAATTAAGTGGAAAGAGAAAGCCGTAAAACCGCCAAGTGAATGGGTGGAGGCTTACGGCAATGAGGCTGACTGGCAAGTTGTTAATCAATCAAATGCTTTGAAGTTTCTTAATCTATAGCCTTAATCTAATTTCGAAATAGTGAACCACCAGGCCAATAAATCGCATTTGTTGCTTGAAGAATTAAAACGCTGGTGACCCCTGCGGGAGTCGAACCCGCGATTTTCAGGATGAGAACCTGACGTCCTGGACCACTAGACGAAGGGGCCATAAACATATAAATAGAGGCGATTAATATACCGGCTTAGAGAGTACCAGCGTAATCTTATCACATCTGTTATCCAGATGTCCATTCGCTTGGATAGAAGCGTTGCTCATGACATAATGATTATGGTTTATCTGTCTAGTATTCGTAGCCATTATGAAAAACGACTTTAGCAAAAATATTGAAACACTTCGCTGGACAGCGAGGCTGCTTGGCGGGGCTTCCTGTCTAGTTTTTGGCTACGCCCTGGATTTAAGCTTCCAGACAAACGCCGCCAGAAATATCAGTTTAGGCATAACGTTAGCCATCGGATCGGGACTGCTTTTAGTTGGCTTGATTTGTTATCTTACTTGGCGCCATTTGAACGCAAAAACCGGGAATCCCAAACTTAACAGTTTGAGCGCTATGCTTCGGAGCAGGCAACAACAATCTGAAATATTACTTCAGTCAATTGCCGATGGCGCCATAGTATTTGATGCAAATGGGAAAATTAACTTATTTAATCCGGCCATGGCGACATTGACGGAGTGGAAAGTCGACGAAGCTCTGGGGATAGATATTAATACAGTGGTTAAGCTAGCCGAGGAAGATGGTAAACCTTTAAAGAACGATCGAGATCTATTTAAAGAGGTCTTGGTTAAGCAGCAGCCTATTAGTTGCACCCAACAGCTTGTCGGTCGAAACAACAAGCAGACGATTGTCTCGCTAGTAATCTCGCCGGTAATTATCCCCCCGGATAACAAGGTCGTCGGCGCTGTGGCAATATTTCGGGACATTACCAAAGAGCACCAAGCCGAGCAACAAAGAGCCGACTTTATCAGCACCGCCAGCCACGAGATGCGCACACCGGTCGCAGCGATCGAAGGCTATCTTTCTCTCGCCCTAAACGACAAGGTCAGTACTATCGACAGCAAGGCTCGGGGCTTCCTTATTAAGGCGCATGAGTCGACCCAACATCTTGGCAAACTATTCCAGGATCTCTTAACCAGTGCGAAGGCCGAAGACGGGAGGCTCAGCAACCATCCGACAGTCGTAGAGATCGGCGCGCTTATTGAACAGCTCGCTGATAGCTTGCGTTTCGCTGCTCAGAAGAAAAAACTAAGTGTCGAATTTGTCACGGGTTCCCCGGACCTAATTGACGCCAGCAATCCCCTGGGAAATACTAGGGTCGTTAGGCCCCTCTACTATACATACGCCGACCCTGATCGTCTACGAGAGGTTATAACCAATTTGTTTGACAATGCCGTTAAATATACCGACCAGGGTTCTATTTCTCTAGGACTGACCGGCAATAACGATATCGTTCAATTTTATATCCGCGATACCGGTCCTGGTATCCCGGCCGAAGACATTCCGCATCTCTTCCAAAAATTTTACCGCGTGGATAATTCAGCCACCAGGACCGTTGGTGGAACCGGACTGGGACTTTTCATCTGCGGCAAGATAATTGAGCTCTATGGTGGCCGTATTTGGGCCGAGAGCAAAGTTGGCAGCGGATCGACGTTCTATATAAATCTGCCACGTCTGTCTACCCAACGGGCGGCACAACTTCAGGCTGCAGCAGCGGCTAACCCGGAGATCTTAACACCTTAAAGGAGATGGCAATCGCCAGTTTGTTGTAGCCATGTTACAATATAAATCAATAAGCATAAGATCATATAAGGACTATTCACTTCCAAGGGGACACTAAATCTATGCCGCAAAAAATCATGCTTGTTGAGGACGACACCAACCTTAGTGAGATTTATAAGGCTCGTCTGGAGGCGGAGAGTTACCAGGTTATCTCGGCAGCTGATGGAGAGCAGGCACTGGCTCTAGCCGTCAAAGAACATCCCGACCTTATTATCAGCGACGTTATGATGCCCAAAATCAGCGGGTTCGATATGCTGGATATTCTTCGCGGTACTGAAGGCATCAAAGACACCAAGGTAATCATGATGACCGCTCTCGGACAAGCAGAGGATAAGGCTCGGGCGGATAAGCTTGGGGCCGACCGTTATCTAGTCAAATCGCAAGTAACCCTGGAGGACGTGGTTAGATCCGTTCACGAGGTGTTGGGAGACGAAAATGCGGCCACCGCTCCAATAACGGCGGCAACACCACCGCCGCAGACCGCTACCACCCCGGCCTCGACCGTGGCAGCAGCTAGTGCGCCGAAGACCCCTACATCTCAACCAGTTCAAACCCCCACACCCCCTCAGCCAAACCCCGCTCTAACTGTTACGCAGATACCAATTGCGTCGCCTCCAGAGGATAAAGCGGCAGTATCGTCGACTCCAACAGCATCAGCCGCAGCCGCTGCTTCGTCGGTAAGTTCGGCAACGGACAATACCAGCGCTTCAGAACAGGCCGCAGTGCTATCACAAATCCAGGCGTTCGTTAACGATCAGGAAGCCGGAACCACTCAGCCCGTGCAGCAGCCGAAATCCATCCCTAGACCTTCGCAAACACCGCCGGCCTCTCCTCAGCCAGGGCAAGATGTCACCAATGCACCGGTCACCCACGACAAAGTGCTCGAGCCGCCACAAGCTCCTGAGGCTTCTTTACCTCAGTTTGACAATAGCCCTCCGACAAACGATAACGTCAACCTCAGTGATCCAAGCGGCATATCTCTGTAATATTTAGTTATTCAGTTAAAACAGCGTAAAATCCTATAAACAAGATGAGGATAAATAAATTCTTGGCTTTAGCGACGGGGATGTCGAGGCGCAGCGCCGACAAAGCCGTAGCCGAGGGCAGAGTAGAAGTAAATGGTAGTTTGGTTAGCATGGGGCAGGATATTACCGAATCTGACCAGGTGACCATAGACGGACGCGTCATCAATATCACCGCACTGCCGACTACTTTGATACTGAACAAGCCGGTCGGGTACGTCTGTTCTCGAAACGGGCAGGGTAGTCCGACGATCTACAGTCTTCTGCCGAAAAATACGCACCATCTAAAACCGGTCGGTAGATTGGATAAGGATTCTTGCGGTTTACTACTACTCACCAACGATGGACAGCTAGCTTACCGCTTAACTCATCCTAAATTTATCAAGAAAAAAATATATGAAGTTGAGTTAAACAAACCGCTGTCAGTTCCGGATGAGAACCGGATCAAGCTGGGAGTCCGAGTCGATGATTATACCAGCGTTATGGGCTTACGACGACCCGAAAGTTCCAAGGAAGACTCAAGGGAAAACCTTATAGTCACCCTGACTCAAGGGAAAAACCGACAGATAAGACGCACCTTCGCTGCACTTGGATATAGAGTTATGAGTCTTCGTCGGATAAGCTTCGCCGAATACTCCATCGACGGCCTTAAGTCGGGACAATTTCGGATCGTTTAGATCAATTCCAGTCGCACATCTGTTAGAATGTAGGAGACATGAAGAAATTACCGATTATTGCAATTGTCGGGCGGGCCAATGTTGGAAAGTCCAGTTTATTCAACGCGGTTTTAAATAGACGAGAGGCTATTGTCGCCAGGGAACCGGGAACAACTCGAGACAGTATCACCGCCAAAGCCTCCGTCTGGACAACCGCTGATCAAAAAAGCCAAAAGAAAATTAGAAAGGATTTCTGGCTGGTGGATACGGCCGGAATAAAATCTCCCGACGACGATTTTGAACTAACTATCCAAGAACAGATAAGTCAGGCCGCCGAAAGTGCCGACATTATATGGGTAGTGGTAGAAGCCGACGTCCAAATTACCGATGAAGACCGCCGGGTGGCTAAAATGGCTCTCAAAAGCGGTAAAATCGTTTTCTTGCTGGTTAATAAGATCGACCGGGCGAAGGGAATCGATCTTGATATTTTTACTCGACTCGGGATCAAGACCATCATCCACACGTCGGCCACGACTCATCGCGGCATGGACAGCTTGTTAGGACAACTGGCTGAAAGCATTCCTAACGCCACCATCGAAGAAGCTAGTAATAGAATACGTATCGCCCTTCTAGGCAGACCCAACGTCGGTAAATCCTATCTGTTTAACACTCTAGCCAAAAAACAACAGGCCATCGTTGCCGACCGCGCCGGCACGACTCGAGACATCAATCGAGTTATCGTCAAATACACCGGACGCGAGATTGAGTTAATGGACACTGCCGGCATTCGCCGGAGCGGCAAAATCGGGCAGGGAGTGGAATATTTTAGCGTCCTAAGAGCTTTAAGCGCCATAGAACAAGCCGATGTTTGTTTACTGCTAATGGATGTTAACGAGCTTAACGTGGCCCTCGACCAGAAAATAGCTGGTATGGTCAAAGATAGCGGCAAAGGCTTAATCCTCGTGGTCAGCAAATGGGATAGTGCCGCCGAGAAAACAGCCTTTTCCAGAGATACCTTAGCCCCAGAGATTGCCGCCAATTACTCATTCGTCCCTTGGGCGCCGCTAATCTTCACGAGTTCCGTAACCGGGCAGAATGTCACCAAGATTTTTGATCTAGCTGTTGAGATAGTCGAAAGACGCAAGCTCCGTATTCCAACGCCGGAACTTAACCGGCTGCTTTCGGAAGCAGTCGGGGCCCACCCGCCGGCTGGACTAAAGAATAGGACCCCTAAGCTTAATTACATAGTCCAGGAAACCGACAATAGCGTCCCGGCCTTTAAAATATTCGGTTCACAGACTAAGTTTTTACATTGGAGTTACCGACGGTATCTAGAGAGGGTCATCCGGGATCGCTATGACTTTGTCGGCACACCACTGCAGCTATGGTTTATCGAGAAACATGTCGCACACCGGGCCGGAGATCGACCACGGGAGATCTCTTGATACTTCTCTTGTGCTGCATCATACTTAAATAAGATCATGGGACTACTACAAAAACGACCAGAAATAGGTGAAAATTTCTCCTTATATAGCCTGGGCCTTAATAAGACGGCGCTAGTCGTCGGACTAGGTAATCCAGGCCCGGAATATGAACTGACCCGCCACAATTTGGGATTTATATGCCTGGACCGATTTGCCGAAATGAATAACTTTCCGGCTTGGATCAACAAGAAAGATTTGAACTGCCTACTAACTCAAGAGACACTAGGTGATACGAGAGTCATCCTTATCAAGCCGACTACATTTATGAACTCCAGCGGTGAAGCGCTCAGCAAGGTGACAAGATTTTATAAAATTGACCTGAAGTATGTGTGCGTTGTTCATGATGAGCTGGATATACCGTTCGGCCAGATACGAACCCGCGTCGGCGGTTCGGCGGCCGGTCATAATGGGATCAAATCCATCATTGAACACCTAGGGGAAACGTTCGGTCGTGTTCGTATCGGGATAGGGTCGGATGACAACGAGGGCCAGGACAGCAGTGCTTTTGTCCTGGGTAAGCTTACGTCGCAGGAGCAGGAAAAACTCCCCGAGCTTAAACGCGAAGTAGCCGCCATCTTAAGCGAGTGGATATTCAGTTCAGGACAACCCTTACCTCACGAGACCCGAAGTTTTTTAATTTAAGTTTGTCCTAGTAAATAGGCTAGGTCTATTTTGGAACCAAAAAAGCCTCTGGAGGGGGTGGGCACCGCCAGAGGCTTATTATGGGGCTCGAAAACTAGTCAAGCCCAGGCTACACCCTTCAACCCACCCCAGCGAAGCATCGATGTCTGAAATATCTTAAGACTCGTGCCTCCGCCTATTAAAGCGGAATCTTTTAGGGGACTCGCTGGCCCACGAGGGCCTCATAAAGAGGTAAAGTTAAAGGGGATAGTCTGTTTTAGAGCGCTCATTGGAAGAACCAAAAGCTAAACATCAGTGGAGGGTAACAACCGCTGTATAGCACGCTCTAAAACAATCTAACGATATGTTAGATGTTATAGGTACCTTTGATAGGCACTGAAGCCTGTCAAAGATACTCATATATAAGGTGCGTAAATACCATATTAGGTATCTACAAATTGCAATTCTAGCAAATCCATGTCATTATGTCAATACCTTTTACATGTATTTGTAGGTGCGTCAAATTATGCTCTTTTTTATTTTTACTCGCAACGTTCGATACCGATAATTTCTATAGGTGGTAAACTAAGCATTATGAAATTAGCGATATGGGTCGGAATATTTATTGGTGGAACTCTTGGCGGTTGGGTAGGGGCCTTAATGACTAACGGGAACTGGTTTAGTATCACAAGTATACTCCTCAGCGGGGTCGGTTCGATATTGGGGGTTTGGGCGGGTTACCGGTTTGCGAAAGCGTATTTATAAACTTGATCGTTGGACGGATAAAGTATTATAATTTTCTCACTTGCTTCACAAAAATTACTGAACAATAACACTTAAGAGCCTTGCATTATCGCGCCGAACGCGCTAAAGATAAAGGGCGTGACTAAAAAAGATACTAACAATTTGGTGATCGTAGAAAGCCCCGCTAAGGCCAAGACCATCGAGAAATACCTTGGCGGCGGCTATACCGTCAAGAGTAGCTTCGGTCATATACGGGATTTACCAAAAAAGGGTCTGAGCATCGATGTGGAGCACGACTTCAGTCCAACCTACGCGATAAGCCCCGACAAGGAAAAAGTCGTCAGAGAGCTCAAAAAGGGCGCTAAGAGCTCGATTGTATGGTTAGCTAGTGACGAAGACCGCGAAGGAGAGGCGATTGCCTGGCACCTCACGCAGGCGCTCGGTCTGGATCCAAAGACTACTAAGCGAATTGTCTTCCACGAAATTACCAAGACAGCGATTGACCAGGCAATTGCGAATCCCCGGACGATCGACATTAAACTTGTCGATGCTCAACAGGCACGGCGGATTCTGGACCGCCTAGTCGGTTATGAGTTATCTCCCGTCCTCTGGCGAAAGGTAAGACCGGGATTAAGCGCCGGCCGCGTTCAGTCTGTCGCCGTTCGATTATGTGTGGAGAGGGAGCGGGAGATAAAGCTCTTCGAAGCCAAAAATACGTATAAGGTTAGCGCTATTTTAGATACTAAGGGCGAAGAGATGAAAGCGGAGTTGAATACCGCGCTTACGGACATTGCACATGCTAAGGATTTCCTGGAGGCCGCTAAGCAAAGCAAGTTTACCGTAGCCGGTATATCGAAAAAACCGGGTATCCGCTCCCCGGGAGCTCCGTTTACTACCAGCACTCTTCAGCAAGAAGCCGCCCGAAGGTTAGGGTATAGCGTCCGTCAGACGATGCAGCTGGCTCAAAGACTCTATGAAGCCGGTCATATTACCTACATGCGTACCGACAGTACTATACTCAGCGGGTTGGCAATAAATGCAGCCAAAGAGTACATCGCCAAAACCTTCGGGGAAGGCGACTACCATAAAACGCGACAATTCAAGACCAAGAATGCCAGCGCTCAAGAAGCTCATGAAGCCATTAGACCAACGGACTTTAATAAATTATCCATATCCGGGGACAGACAACAGGACAAGCTCTACCAACTGATCTGGCAGAGAACACTGGCCAGTCAGATGAGCGAGGCGAAGATAGAACGCACGGAAGTTACCATAGACATATCTAAGACCCCCGACAAAAAGTTGTTAGCGAAAGGGGAGGTATTAAAATTCGACGGTTTCTTGAAGGTTTACGGAGGAGTTAAGGATGACACCCTCATCCCCCCTCTAGCGGTTGGCGATACTTTAAATCTGGTTTTAATGACCGCAACCGAGAGCTTTAGTCGTCCGCCGGCAAGATACAGCGAAGCTAGTTTGGTTAAAAAGCTCGAGGAGCTAGGCATCGGTCGACCGAGCACCTACGCTCCCACAATCAGCACCATCCAAGCCCGCGGCTATATTGAGAAATCCAACCTAGAGGGCAAACCTCGGGAAATAAACGTCTTAACTCTCAAAGACTCCAATATAACTGCCGATAAGTCCGAGGTAATCGAGGGAGCAGATCGAGATAAATTAATCCCGACGTCTATTGCCGAAGTAACAACCGATTTTTTGGTCAAGTATTTCCCCAATATTGTGGACTATGATTTTACTGCCACCGTTGAGGCGGATTTCGACCGCATCGCTGCCGGTAACGAAGATCGCACTAAAATGCTGAAAAAATTTTACACCAGCTTCCACCCATCAGTTTTGAAGTCCGAAAAGGCCACGCGCCAAGAAGTTAGTCAGGCTAGAAAGTTAGGAGTCGATCCGAAAAATAAACAGCCGATCTACGTTCGTATCGGCCGTTTTGGGCCAGTTCTGCAGCGCGGAGAGGCCGAGGATGACCAAAAGCCAGCTTTTGCTCCTCTGCCTAAAGACGCGACCCTTGATAGCGTCACTTTGGAGCAGGCTCTGCCAATGTTCGAACTGCCGCGAGTAGTCGGAAAAACCTCTAAGGGTGAGGAGATCTTGGCTAACATCGGCCGGTTTGGTCCGTATATCCAAGTTAATAAGTCTTATGTATCTTTGAAAGAAGATGACCCCAATACCATCACCGAATCCAGAGCCCGCACCCTATATGAGGCTAAACTAAAACAAGACGCCGAAAAGTACATCAAGGAGTTCGCGGGCGGGATAAAAATTATTAAAGGTCCATACGGTCCATATATAACCGACGGCAAAAAAAATGCCAAGATAACGAAGGATATAGACCCCACTAAATTAACAGAGAGTAAGGCAAAACAATTACTAGCGGAAGCCCCACAAAGACGATACGGGCGTCGACGGACGAAACGCTGAACTAGTTATTAGTTTTTCCACAATTTGCCATCTAGGCAAGTTGTGGTTTCATGATATTTCTACAACATAGACTAGGCGTATAAGTCCATTTAGTGCTACAATATTCACATCAAGATATGCGGATATTGACATTTCGAGGATAAAGTATATAATTTAAGCTTATGAATGTAGACAGACCTAATAAGGCACCCGATTTTAAGAAGTACATCGAAGATGTTCTGAGAACTATAGACCGGGAACGAGAACGGGAAATAGTTACCCGTCGTTTTGGTTTATTCGATCGCAGGGAAACCCTGGAACAAATCGGTGAGTTGCTTGGGATAACCCGCGAAAGAGTACGACAACTAGAGAAGGTGATTATCGGTCGACTGCAGTCTAATGGTACTAGTTTACCGCATATCCCTGAAGTCCAGAGCTTGTTTACTGAACGCCTGCGAACCTATGGCGGGGCAGCGCGGGTTAGCGCTCTAACGTCTTCTCTCTCTAATGATGACAATAAATTGGAACAGGCTCGCGTAGCGTTTTTGGCCAAATTATGCCCAGAACTGTTTGTTCTCGAAGAAAGTGACTTCTATTACAGCGCTGTCGGTATCGTCTCTGTTAACGATCTTGAATCCACTCAAAAACTAATATCCAAGGTTACCGAGGCAATCAAAGCTGTTGGCGAACCCGTAACCGTAGATAAACTTGCCGAGGTAGCAGGAATTAAAGATGCAAAACTTGCCGAATCATTGGCCAGTATTTCGAAACAAATGGCCACTTTAAATGGTCGGTGGGGCCTGGTCAAATGGCCAATGGTCAATCCAAAGAATATCCGAGACAAGATCTATGTTATCTTGAAAGAGCAGGGCAAACAGATGCACTTTAATGAGATCGCTGAAGCCATTAAAAAAAGCGATTTCAAACGAAAAGATGTTACTACCCAGGCGATTCATAATGAGCTCATTAAAGATCCTCGATTCGTACTAATCGGGCGAGGTATCTACGCCCTTAAGGAATGGGGCTACCAAAAGGGAACGGTTGCCGACATCATAACGAAAGTATTAAAAGAAGCTGGCGAACCCCTTCACAGGGACGAAATCGTCAAGCGGGTATTGAAAAGTCGCTTCGTCAAAGAGACAACTATTCTTCTGAATCTGCAAGGTAAATCTCAATTCAAGCGAGTCGCTAAAGCAACTTACGACATAGCGGATGTTGAATAAAAAAACGCTCAGGAGTGTCGGGGAACTTGTTTCTAGCAGACTAGATTTTTAGACTACAAGAATGATGACCACTTCCAACGCCATCACTAAATATTGGGGCCTCGAGCTTCCTGTGTATGATGGCGATCAAGTATTGTGGCCACCGTACGATTCGAAAATTGTCGCATCAGAAAACAATTGCTCGCAGACAACCCCTACGGCAATACGCTATTGCGATATTATGGCACCTAAAGATTATTCACTCCGAGAAGTATTGGAAATAGCCGATGACGAATTTGAAAACATAGCTCGTATTACCGGGACATTTGTAGTTACTCATAGCTGGGGTTTATTTAAGGCTCCCGCCCCAACCTCGATCAATGATATGTATATTAGGCGAGGACAATTACCGCGACATTACCTGCTAGCTGCGGAAGTTGAGGTTATACGCAATATCAGAAAATTAACCGCCGATCAGAAATCTGACTTAGAACAGGTGGGATCAGATTACTACTCCAGCGAGCAACGCCGCGCTGGACTAACTTGGACGGACTTGAGCGCTAATCAATTCATTAATGGCAAACGGCAAGGTGAGCTAACAGAGAGAACTTGGTTGGTAGATATAGAGCCGTTTTTCTATCCCGCAGCGCCATTCATTAGCGATAAAAGAATGACAGCCTGAACATATTACGAACTAACATAAATATTGCTACTGCGGTAAAGCAGAAGGTACAAAAATAAAAAATTACGATTTAATGAAGAGAGACTGGAAGAGCAGTAGAAAATAATTACTAACATGCAAAATAGGAAAGAGCGAAGCACAAACTAGCGGGAGAGTGAAGTCTTTTTGAAGCATACACGTGATGTCGCACAATGTATCTTTTGCGACATAGTATTAATTGAAATAAACGGTAAACAATACAACCCCTGCAGGGGACGGGTCGGAGCTCCACGTCATAATGTTTAATATTTTAATGTGCTTAGTGTATTTCAAACTCCCTCAAGTACCATCATTTACTATCTATTCGTCCGGTACGCTTGAGAATACCTTAGACCCTATAGCGTATCTAAGCGACATCGTGACGCTAGTTTGACTTTTCCACAGTTATGTCGTGAAAACTTGCTTTTTGTAATATTGGTGTTGCTTTATATGTTTTTTTCACGCGCCCTACTCACCTGCAGAATTTTGCTAAAATTTGACTTCCCCCTTTTGTGATAGTGATATATATTTTTTAGGCGGCATACGGATAAATAACATAATGTGAACAAAGTACGAACTGTCGGGGTAGAGTGGGGTTAATTGAGTGAAATTGTTTATTTTTATGAACGATACTAACGTTGGCTATTTATAGTAAACTCTTCCCGGTATCCGACTATCTATATAGGTCGATGGAGTGATATGGTTCCCTGCCAGATACTGTGCGGTAGCTAAATACGTGCCGATCTGCTGCCCTGTACTGTTGCTGTCGTTTAAGTTAAATTTTACAAAATATGGTACACCGGATATATAAACATCTAATTCTCTTGACCCCGATGGGACTTGCATCGATTGAACGGATATATGATGGGCGCTGAGCTGATATTCGACCATATTAATAAAACTTACGTCAGATGAGGCGAGTACCGTATCTCCAGGTTTCACGGTCGTAATAGATTGATAGGTTACGACCGGTAGCGTTATTCCGCTAAGTTTCTGTGCCGCCGGACCAATATCGCTTGCAACGGCTTTGCCGGCATCGTCTATTATGAATTTACCCGATGCCGAGGTATTTAGAATAAGTTCCGGTTTTGCGACGACAATATCCAAATCCAGCTGTCGGCCAAGTAGCGGTACATTAAAGCTCACACTTACTAATTCCGGAAACTGTTGCTGCAACTCACTATCCAGTTTTGAGGTATTTATACTCAACTTATTTTGATTGCTTATCGAAGCACTGATAAGCTTAGATGCCGCAGCCTGATAGACCGAAACAGGTTTCAAAAGCATATTGTCCGCTTTTTTCGGATTTAATATAACCACCTTGGGATTGCTACTGAGAGTTGATTCATAGAGTGCCGAGAATAGAATAACTATCATAAGTAAGACCGTCCGGACCCGAAGTCGATGGTACACCGGCTCAGTAGGGCTTTTAGTTTCTTTGATCGGTATTCGGCGAATACTATCTGTTGCTCGTGAGGATCGGGCGTCATAATAAGAAAAACTTTTTGCTCTTGGCAGATCTTGGGAAATGCTCTGCCGTCGTTCTCGGGCAGGCAACGATTTTTGTTTTCTAAACATAACTACATTTTAGTTTACTTCTGGGCATTTCGCCTAATGAGTTCAGACAATTGTCGTGCAGAGTCTGGCTTCGCAAATGAATAAATATTTTGTTCTAATCGCTCCCGCTCCGTCGCATTATCCAGTAGTTCTATAGTAGCTGCTATTAACTCCCCCGCCCCTGTTTTTGGTTCTTTGACGACCTTCACTGCCCCACTCTTCTCTAAGATTTCGGCATTTTTAAGCTGATGACCACCGGTCAAGAGGGGGTTGGGGACGATAATGCAGGCCTTTGCCTGGACAGCGAATTCAGCAATATTCGTGGCCCCTGCTCTGGCGATTACTAAATCCGCCGCACCGCTATATCGGTACAAATCTTCTACGTAACCCTTTACTAAAACTCTGGCAACGTTCGAAGGAGGTAGTGCTTTGGCATAATCGTCGGCTATTTGTTTTTCGTGGGTTCGTCCCGCTACATGGATAACCACCAGGTCCTCGTAGCGCTTCAGCCATGTCGAGACGCTGTCGCTAACCATCGAATTTAGTTTCTTAGCACCCTGCCCTCCGCCCGTAACAAAGATGATCTCCTTGTATTTGTCGAGTTTTAACTCGCGACGGTATTGACGCTTCAATTTATCATCGACGCGTTTAAAATACCCCTGGACAGGTACGCCAACGGTTGTTGTTTTATCTGGCGGATAAGAGTATACCTCTTTGGGCAGAGCTACAGCATGGACTTTAGCCCACCGACCAATTATTCTGTTTGCTAAGCCAGGTACGGCATCGGAATCATGGGTTATAAAGGGGATCTTACACCAAGCTGCCGCCAAACCGACGGGAACCCCCACGAATCCGCCCTTGATGAAGATAATGTCCGGTTTCAACTTCTTTAATAGCAGTCTAGCCTCGATTAAACCTACCGCAACTCTGAAGCCATCGCGAACGTTCTTTGCCATCGTCGGTAGATCGGCTAATTGACGTAGTATATTTTGCCCGTGGTAGCGACGCAGTTTTCCGGCTCTGATGACATAGGTTTCGTCAATATCCGGATCATTTTTAGGAATATCCCCGAGTTTGTCGTTACGTTGACCGATATAGATGAGGCGTACTTTAGGATCGAGTTGTTTTAATTCACGAGCGACCGCCAGGAGAGGTGTTATATGCCCGCCCGAGCCGCCTCCTGTCAGAATGATTGTCATTATTGCCTTCTTTCTGCCGTCCGCCAAGATCGCGGTTTAGGGCCACGTAGCTAGTATACCGTGAAATCTGGAATAATATGCCGATCGCCAGCATTATAAACAGGATACTGGTCCCCCCGTAGCTAATTAATGGCAGCGTGATCCCTTTAAGCGGCAATAACCCGATCATAGCACCAATGTTTATCAATGCCTGAGTACTAAGCCAGGCCAGAATCCCGATGGCTAGTAGTCTCGTAAAGTTGTTGGGAGCCTGCATGGCTATTTTCTTAATTCGCGTAAATAACGCCGCAAACAGCCCCAACAATACAAGGTCACCGATAAAACCAAATTTCTCACTGTAGATAGCAAAAATGGAGTCATTCGCTGATTCGGGCAAATATCCATAGGCCTGAACGCTTCGCCCCAAACCCAGTCCCACGGCTCCCCCCGATCCTACCGCAATAAGTGCCTGACATGATTGATAGCCGTTGCCTAAGCAATTAGATGTCGGGTGTAAAAACGTCGCCAATCGTTCTCGGCGGTAAGGGGTCGTCGATATGGCCAGTCCACCAACCACCAAAATTAGAAGAGTTACCATTACTATTTTCTTTAAAGGCATACCGGCTACAAATATCATCACACTCATTACCGCCAAAATTACACCTATTGAACCTAGGTCGCTTTGGACCCCGGCAATCGCCACCCCCAGAATTACTAAGGCGGCAATTAATGGCCACAAGGTCTTTCTGGTGTCACTCAATTGATTTTTCCTCATCCGATCAGCCAAAAATTTCGCCAACCAGATAACGACGGCAAATGTCACCAATTCTACGGATTGAAATGACAAGCTGCCAAGTCTAACCCATCGGTGAGCAGGATATTGAGGATTAACCGGCATTAGGACGGCCATTAAAGTCGCTAGCGCTCCAGCAGCCAAGAGCAGCTTATAATACCTCCGCCACCACTCCAGCGGTATACTAGATGCAATTGCGAAGGCTATGGCGCTTAGACCGATCGCCAGCATCTGTCTATCGATATAGTAGTTGCTACTGACGTTGTTGGCGAGCCCCAGGGCTGTCCCAATTGAATAAATGACTACTAGACCGATAACCAGTAAGCTGATCACGATAATCGCCAACCAGTAGTCCGGACGGTGACGTCTCGGTAAAGGCTGTTCTGGTACTTCAGCCCGCTGTTTCAACAGTTGCCGCCAAGGCTGAAATCCAGGATTCATAGACCTAGTTATATCTCCCGATTAGGAATAGTATCAGCCCCAAAACGGCCGCTACTTGTCCCAGAATCCAAAAGCGCATGGTGACTTTGGTTTCCGGCCAGCCGATTGCTTCGAAATGATGATGTATGGGCGAAGAAAGGAAGACTTTTTTGCCATGACGAAGCTTCCGCGAAGCCCGGTTGATAATAACAGAGCCGGTCTCAACTACGTAGACCGCCCCAATAATCGGCAACACATAAATGGTATTAGTCTGCATAGCAATAATACCTAGAGCCGTACCAAGCGCGAACGAACCAACATCACCCATAAAGAAACGAGCCGGATATATATTAAACCAGGTATAGCTGAGTAGCGCTCCAACTACCGTCAGACAGAAGGCCGCCAAGGCATATTTCCCCTCAATGCCGGCAATGATGGCGTAGGTGCCGAAAGAAGAAGACAAAAGACCGCCCGCCAGCCCGTCCAGTCCATCGGTAATATTCACCGAATTAGCGGTAGCGACAACCACGAACCAGAATAACGGAATGACCGCCGCCCCGATGTTTATGTCATGCAACCCCGGGAGATAGATGGTATGAACACCGAGTTTTTCCCAGAACCACCAGCCCCCCACTAAAGCGACCACGCTATAGAGCAAAAACTTGACCTTGGCCTTCATACCGGCGATCGCAGCATTTACGCCGCGGATATTCATCACATCATCGGCTAGCCCGACGAGCCCGGCACCAACCATACCCGCCAACGGTAGCCACGTCTCACCCCTAGACAGATTGGTGACAGCGGTAACAATGACAATCGAAACTACAAATATAAGACCAGCCATGTTCGGGATGTTGCTGCGGTGTTTAGCGGCATGCAGTTTGTTATAGACTGTTGCTTTACCTCCCGACCAAGCGTCACTTCTGGCTTTTTTCCACCACTGATGCCTGTAGGCCATAGTGGTGAATATAGGCGTCAGGGCCATGGCCAATAAGAAGCCCAAAAAACCTAGAGCGAATATATGAATTAAGGTGCTTGTTTGGACGGCAAAACTTAGTGTGTGTTTCATGAGAAGATTTCCTTATATTATAACATCTTAGGATCAGTGGGTTACGTAGCCTTCATTGATCAACATGTGAGCTAGATCGGCAAATACCGGTTGCCCTCCTAGCGAACCGGCATAACCCGGCACATTGGGCTTAATATTGTAAACGATTATAACGTACTGGGGTGTTTTCTGGCCGACAAAACCGATATATGTACCATTAAAAATATTCGAGTAGTAGCCACCGGTAGGTCGTGCAACTTGCGCCGTCCCCGTTTTTCCTCCAACTAGGTAATTAGAGGGAAAGTTCATAAAGTAGAAGCCTCCATGTAAGTAAGCTAAGACGACATTTTGCATGAGCGGGATCAGCTCCTGCCCGATGTTGGGTTTAACTACGTTCCTCTCGAGCACCTTTGGTTGAAACTTAACCACCGTACCATCCGGTTTAATAGTTTCGTCCACTAAAGTAGGCTGATAGTAGGTGCCGCCATTCAGAACACTGGATAGAGCTGTCGCTAGCTGCAAGGCGGTAATCTGAACTCCTTGACCAAAGGCCGTGTTTGCGTAGCGTAGATCAATACTTGGATCGGCGAGATTAGCTGGTGGGACGTATCCCGGTGATTCATAGCCCTGTTGTATACCGGTGAGCTGGCCCAGCCGAAAATGGTTAACCATGTAATTATGCCAGGCAGTAATCCCTTTCCCGTTAATAGTGGTCCCTCCAGGATTGCTCATCTGCATCAGCATCCAAGTAGCACCAGTGTTAAGCGACAAAGCCAAGATACTGGCAATATTTTGGACCCTTGCACCGCCGTCCTGTTTAATATCGGTAATGTTAAACCCATCAATAACCCAATGGGCTGGATCATAGAATGATTCGTTCGGTTGTATAGCCCCCATATTTAGAGCCGCGGATGTAGTCAGGGTCTTCATAGTAGATCCGGGCTCAATAGGATCATCAACAGCAGCGTTCTGAAATAGCATGGGGTTAGTGACCGCTGAATAATTCGCCGGATTGTAAGTCGGGTAATTGGCCATAGCGTCGATTTGGCCGTTATCCGGATTCATAATAATAGCGCTCAGACCTTGCGAATTAGTTTTTTTGTATTCAGCCTGGAGAATTTGTTCCATCTGAGCTTGAATTCCCATATTGAGAGTCGTCACAATGTTGTCGCCGGGTATTGGAGCCCTGTCAATGTTGCCAGGCACAGCAGCCAATGGCACACCGTTAGCATCGGTTATGGCCTTAAGTTTACCCGGAGTACCTGATAGTTCAGTATTAAGTGCCTGCTCTAGTCCATATTCCCCTTGCCCGCTAGCGTTAACAAAACCCAGGGTCTGCGAAGCTAAACTACCGTCCGGATATGTTCGATAGTCTTGACCCTGTGTACCGATACCAGGATATTTAAACCCTAAAATCTGTGACGATTGGCTTTTTGTAAGCTGCCTAGCCAGAATGACGTAACGAGTGCCTTTGGTTAGAAGCAGTTGTTTGTAGGTGTTGGCCGACCCGCCTATGACTTTAGCGATATTAGAGGCATCCTGAGCTGGGTCTTTGATAAGAGTCGGATCGGCATAGAGCGTATATAGCTCCTGATTGAGTACGATAGGGACAATGGAGTTGCCCAAATGTGCCTCGATAATACCCCTTGTTGCCGGAATCTCATATTCCTTCTGCTGATCACTTAGTGCCTGAGCATGATAATACCCATAGCGTATGATCTGAACATAAAACAATCTGAGGGCAAACACCGCCATTACCGCCATTAGAGCGAGATACAACATATGCGTCCTTCGGGCCGGATCCGACGTAGACGCCGCTTTTTTAACAGACGGTATCATTAGTACTACATTATAACTCTTCTACTGAGTAACGGTGCCGCTGGGGGTTACAGCTACCATGGATTTGGCAACCGTACTGTTCTGAATTCGAGAGGTCGATTGTAGATTAGCCGAAGTTACTTCTAGGCTATCATTTTGCTGTTGCAGAGAGGTCTGTTGTTGTTGCAGATTATTTATCTGATAACCGTAGGCGTTAGTTTTGGTAACTTGGGTCAGGTAAAGCAAGCCTAGAAGGCAGGCCAAAACCACGAGAATAATTGTATTGCTGATCGGCCCCAGACGACGATCTGTTCTCTGGAAGCTGACCGCATTTTGATGACGTCCCGAAAAAGCCTGGCGACGTCCAATAGCTAGTGAGCTTGAGTATGTCATTTTGTCCTTGTCTTTTTATATTTGTATTTATTTTCAGGTCCGGGGACGCTTAAAGCTCTGGAGCTTAAGCGTCGCCTGAACCACCATTGCTATAGGGTCACGTCACTCGGACGCGAACTCTATAGGTTTGGGAGCTGCTTCTTACCTTGATTGGCATGAGCGGTTCCCTTTCTTTTTATGTTTTTATTTTCACGGCGGCTCTAAGCTTTGCACTTCGAGCGCGCGGATTTAATGCAATCTCTTGGCTGTCGCCAATGGCCGGTTGTTTACCGATTAGTCTCAACTCGGCATCGTAGTTGTTGCCACTATGCTCTTTGAGAAATTGCTTAACCAGACGATCCTCTAAACTATGAAAACTAATTATTACCATTCGTCCGCCTGGTTTTAGCAGATCTTTCCAGATCGGCAAACTTAGTCGCAGTAATTCCAGTTCGTTATTGACGGCAATCCTAAGCGCTTGGAACGTTCGGGTTGCCGGGTGGACCTTACTGTGTCCCGGCCAAGCTTTGGCGACAATTGTTGCAAGCTGGGCAGTAGTTTCGATGGGACGAGACACCACGATCCGCCGGGCAATTTGCCTGGCTTTTGGTTCCTCACCATACCGTAGAATCAGATCGCTCAATAGTGCTTCGCTATAGCTATTAACTATAGTATGGGCGCTAAGAGCCTGCGTCTGATCCATGCGCATGTCAAGGGGTCCGTCTTTAGCAAAACTAAAACCACGACTCGCTTTATCAAGGTGCGGTGACGACACGCCCAAATCCGCCAATACAAGATCAAACTGCTGCCCTTCTCCTTGCAAGGATTCACTGGCGCTTAAAAAATCACTATGTATGATTCTGGCGCCCTTGTCTTGGAAGAGTGTTTGAAGCGATTTTACGGCTTCAATGTCGCGGTCAACTAGAACGCAACCTTTATAGTTACGCGTTAGTTGAGTTACCGCCATTGCATGCCCTCCATAGCCTGCCGTCAGATCGAGATATGTTTCCCCTTTCTTAGGATCAAGCACTTGGAGGACTTTTGTTAGTAGAACCGGCGTATGTTTGTCTTTGTTTTGGTTTTTTCGATCCATGTCTATCTTGTTTTTATTTTTTGTTTAGATCGAATATATAACTTTTTTAATTACAACTCGATCCTCGCTGTACAAGGTCACCTAATCAGCAGCCAACTTTTTGTTTTTAAAAAATTTTTGTTTTTGTGTATGGTTTTTGCCGTGGATGTGTTGAAGATTTACGGTTAGATTTGTTTTTAAGAAAATCTTGAATCTTCCACACTGGCCAAAACCAAAGATTTGAGAGACTTATGTGTGAGGTGGAGTTTTGGGAGGTGTTTTTTGAGTAAAGAGCGAAGGTTTTTAGAAGTGGTTATCCTTGGATCCACTTGTTGACTGCCGATTAGCTAATCTCGAGTCGTTTGTCGTTTTTGCTAATTGGTCCCCGGATTGTTAAAGAGCTTCCTAGCCGAGCAACAGCCTTTTAGGGCTCGGTGGATGAAAGTCGCCAATACCTACCGACGCTGACCGCGGTCACCTGACGATCGATGCCCGCATAGTCCAACAAATGTTGTTCCAGCATAATGCGTCCTTGCTTCCCGTCGGGGGCTTGCTCGCTCTTGCCTGTCCTAAACTGGACATTCAGATCGGCAATCCGTTCATCCAGGATATCGCCGTCAAGTCTTGGCTCAACGAGGTTATCCCAGACATCCTTCGGGTAAAGATGGAGGTATTTACCAAAACCACGGGTGATAACCGCTCCGCTGGCGAATTTATCTCGAAGCTCAGTCGGTATTGTTAACCGCCGTTTGTCATCGAGCTTTCGCTGAAAGTAGTCCACCTGTGTCATATGGTTTATTTAAATTTACTAGTGGATTTTTGTTTTTGTGATAGGCAGTCTATTTTGGGCTACCTACATTTACCCACTACCATGAATATACTACCCACTGCCACCCACATACAAGTGTATTTTAATAAAATAGGTGGTGTTATGCACACCACTTATCCACAGTTATATAATTTAATCCACAGACCCACAATATGTGGTGTTCACTAGACAGTTCGAGGCGCTACTAAGAATCGAGTTGTTGGATCGAGATGTTCGGATCCTGTCGTGTAGCAATTTCTAAGTCTTTAGGAATTATAGGATGATCGGTTCTTAGATCTATTTTTGTTCCAGCCTCTACTTCACCTCCAGGAGCCTGCGAAACAGCACTAGCTATTTCATGAGAATCATGGTTAATCGCGTTTATAACGTTCCCTTTATAGGCATTCAAACCTTCCGCTACAGCCAAGTCAAATATAGCGTTACTTATTCCTTCTCCATTTTTTAGGGTCACTTCAACGTTCGCCTTCTGATTATTTTGTGGAAGTTCGGCAACATTAACTACTTGGTTTTTTTCTGGTAAGGATGGACGTGATACGTAAAGACCAATTCCTGAAAGTGCTACCAAACCAGCGGCTGACGCAACAACTCGTTTAAGGCGATTGCGTCGTTCGTGTTCGCGGTTGTCGTGTGGCTTTTCATTTGTCATGACATATACATTAGCAAATTATGGCTGCTATGTCAAGCTTATGTTTATCATCACCCCTGTAGCTGCTCTCCTGTCCACGACCATAGTGAGGTTGTTTATACTGCTGTCTCATTATCCTATTAGGAGAATTGCTGGGCAAGAACCTATTTATTTATGGACCTTGGTTGCCAAGCTACTAAAATTGCCATTACATCTGTATTCAAGACATATGTCTTTTTTACAGTCTCGCGATACGACAGCGAGATTACTTTTATCGACAAAATTGTGGATTAAGCTATAGAACTCTTTTAGGCCTTAACTCGATAAATGGTTTCTTGATAAATCCGGCGTGATGAATTCTGCGACGTATATCATAGCGTAATTATTTATGTAATGTCCCTCGCGCATTAACGAAAATTATGAGAGAGCATAAGACTGTAGCATTGACTGGTTGTCGAATGTATGCTACATTAATCATATATATCGTTCATTCTATAAAACAAAACCATGTCTGAAAATTATCAAAACCATCAACATCCTGTCGCCAACGCAGCACTGCGAGTTGGTCTCGCTATTGCAGCGTTGAATGGCGGTGCAACATCCATTACCGAGCAACTGTCCGCTGCCCCCGCCTCGGCTACCGCCTTAGGTGAATCACCGACAGTGACTCCATATGCAGTGGGCAACGAGATAGGTAATCAGACCTCGGAATTTCCCTTGCCCGCAGTAGCTCAAACGTTTGCCAACGAGAATACGGTTTATCTGCAGGGCATCGGCTGTTCGGGAACTCTAATTCATAAGAACGGCAATCTCACTGCTCCTCCGGTTGGGGTGGCGTTCGCTAAACACTGTATAGGAGTAAATGAGCCCTTAACTACTGTTAATGGACAAACCTACGATTTTGTTCAACCTCCAATCGCCGAAACAGGGACCTCTCAAACAAATATGACACCAATCGGACAGCTTACAGAGGTTATAGTCGGTAATGGTCTTAATAGCGATCACGCTTTAGGTGTTTTGGTGGGAGCCACCGAACAAGAAGTAGTGAATAGTTATCGGGCTGAAAGATTATCTGATGATGAGATTAATAAACTAGTACCCGAGAAATCTATGGTTTACATGCGCGGATGGCCAATCAACCAAGAAGAAAACACTCCAGACTCCCTGACCGCCCAGCAGTTTGCTATGCCTTACATAGGTCAGACGACAACCACGATGACCAATGGCGAAACAATTGATGTGGTAGTAACTGCCATACCAAAACGTGAATCTAAAATCGATGATTCGGTGTGTAGTTTTGGAGCCAGCGGTTCAAGCGGTTATGTTATCGAGGATGGCAAGCCAAAAATAATTGGGACGCTGTCGGGCTTCTGGGGCTTCAGTAACCTGTATGGAGGAACTACATTCCCTGACTATGATCCTAAAGGTTATCTTGCTGAGATGAGACTTAATTTTCCTGGCGTAGACTGGAGTAAATATGCGGCAGCTTGCGGATTTAACTTTAAAGCGCCAAAATCTACAGATGTAATTAATTTAGTCCCCAATAGTCAAGCTATCCCTGGCGAGGGGACAGCTGTTTACGAATCAGTTTATCAGGCGGGTCTTCAGTTTAGTAATCCCAATCTGAATCGGACAATCGTCCGCGGTACGGCCGTGGTTACTTACCAAGGTAAGGGTGGCGGCCCGGGTATTAATAATGCATTGGTCATTGATAACCCGCTTATCTCAGTTGGTCAAAATGGTGATCTGATGCTTGGATACTACAATAACACAGGTATGGTGTCGGCAATCGATGCATCCGATGAAGGCACCGTTGTAGATTTCTATCCTCTCAGCTCGTCCAAGTCGGTTGATACCGAGGTCTCAAGCGGTGCACTGATCTATCCACCCACAGATGTTAATGGTATTATTCAAAATGCATTCATAAAAGATCGCAATGGGTTGGAATTTGGTAACGCGACGACCCAGGAGCAGGCATATCAGTTCAGCAACGAAACGCCTTGGACGGTTAGCGTCAATAATGGACAATTTATTTTTAATGAAGGGCCCTCGCCGACCTCTACGACCACATCCCCTTCTACGACACCCTCAGCGCCAGCCGGGACAACCACGACCTTACCATACATTAAATAAGCCTCTAGCTATCGTTTTGGGGCACGGGTACAGGAATCAGATGTCGGTAGACTGTCCATTATCGAGAACCACCACCTTGACGTCGTCGTTCATGCTTTGTAGTAATTGCGCTACGAATTTTGGATCATTAGGGAAATAATCGTAGTGAATAGGAACTACTGCCTTGCATCCTAGCTGTCGAATAAATCCGTAGATATCCTTAGGGCTAACATCCGGACCGGCAATTGGCACCGCGGCGTTCTCAACGCGAAGATCATCTATGCTTATGCCGTCTCCTGGATGAAAGAAAACACCATCAATAACATAACCGCTGTTCTGGGGTCCTGGCGAACCGTCCAGCATTAGACAATGCGGTAACTCCCTGACGGTTACATGAAATCCGGCAACGTCGAAACTATCCCTGTCACTAACGACTTTTGTTATCACACCGGCATGCGCTTCAGCAGTAGAAGCATTACCTACAACCGGTATATTACCCTGTGCGGTCAGAGATTTAAGAAGTGAGCTGTCCAGATGATCGGCATGTTCGTGAGTTATTAAAATCGCGTCAACAGGCAGAAGATCATTGGCCGTAAACTGCTTGGAGACAAATGAACCCGGATCGATCAACAACCGCCTTCCTTCTTCCTCTATAAGTAAGCAGCTTTGCGGATATTTCGTTACCTTCATATCTCTTCCCTCCCGTTTAACTTCTTTTTATTTTACTACTCTCTTCAAGCGGATACAGTTGAGTGCTCAAATGCCACCACAAATCTTCTGGTCGGCGTCCCATGGCTTCAGCTACTTCTTCCAGAGGGACATGCTTCTCTAACATATCCCGGAGCTTCCGTTCATCTTCCCTTTTCCAAGCTTTGTCGTCTCCTCCGTATCGCCACTGACGACCCTTGGCAGATAATTTATCAGCGGAGGTAATCTCTTCCTCGTCCTTTATGCCCAAAATTTGCATCAGTTCAGGACCGTATTTGGAAAATTTTTTATCAGATATACCTTTTATGCCCAAAAGTTCAATGGCGCTCGTTGGTCTATGGCTTGCAATGGCCTTCAGCAGACTGTTATGGGCGACGATATATGCCGGAACATGATCGGTTACAGATCGTTGCTTGCGCCATGCTATAAGTTTTTGAAGAAGATCGTCGTCAACCGAGCTCTCGACGTTGGGAGATTTAATGGTCTTCACTTCCTCCTCCGGTTCGTCTATGACGATCCGCTCCAACACTGCCGATTCTTTTTGCAAATACCTATCAAATTCATATATGTCAGCGTGCATTGTTAAAGCGAGACGGTTAATTCCAGCCAGATACACACCGTCCATGCTACGGACTCGACTTAGAGCCACGTATCCCATACCACTCGTAAACGTTTTGCTTAGATCAATTTCAGCAGCATCCAGACTCATTCCCTGGCTTTTATGAATCGTTATGGCCCATGCTAACCTAAGTGGCAATTGGATTACTTCCGCTAGTACTACATCGTCCTCACGCATAGTCCAGCTATGAGGGTCGACCCGTAAATGCCGACCATCTTGCAGGGTTACGATCGGCAAGTTATCCCGAAAACCGCTTACTTTGCCTCTGGTACCATTAACAAAACCCTTTGAATAATTATTCGCTACAAACATCACCTCGGCACCGACTTTGAGAGTCAGGGTTTCCGGCGCGAGCACACTGGAGATGAGCTGCTTGACCTTAGCCGGGCGACCGTTCGTTTGCATTATAAAATCCTTAGCCTCACCACTAACTTTAGACAACTTCTCATAGTTAATGGTATCGACGTCGACGTTGTGCGCATAAAGTCTGGTGATGATTTTCGTCGGGTCGGGTTTAGTATGTAGTCTGGCTTCCAGCGCGGCGGCCTGTTCATCACTTATCTCCCCGTCGCGCATGGCTTGCAAAAGGTCCAGTAAGCTGTCACCCACCTGTCGATGTTGTTCGCTTAGATAACAGATTTTTGGTTTAAGCTCCGCCCAGGAATCGGAGTTGTGTACAAAGTCCATTTCATCTGTCCCGCGACTGACTGGTGGTAACTGGAACAAGTCACCAACCAGGATCACTTGTAATCCTCCGAAGGGAGCATCATTTTCCCGCATTAGTTTGCACATTTCATTTACCATATTGAGCCGGTGCCCATGCAGCATCGATACCTCATCTATAACCAACACGTCAGCGCCCTTGTACCGAGCTTCAAGATGTTCCGCATTTAGGAGATACTCCCGATCTCTGGAAGTCAGCTGGTCGCGAATTCCTAATCCTGACCAGGAATGTATTGTCGTACCCCCAATATTCGTCGCAGCAATGCCGGTAGAAGCAGTAATAGCGATATTCTTGCGACCACCGGCCAACCTGATGTATTCATTCAGAACGTATGTCTTCCCCGAACCGGGCGGTCCCGTCAAAAACACCGAATCGCCGTCTAGCATAACCCTCAAAGCTTGTCTCTGTCTCATTGAACCCCATTATTCCATAGCCATCTGAATACGCAAAGCCAGATAGTTATGCCTCGTTTATATCAATTTTACCCTGGCTGACAGTTACGAACGTTTTTTGCGGTCGTGATAGGCCAACTGTCTCTTGAAGTTATCCAGCCTGATAATATATTTCTCGTAAGCGTTATAGAGCTGAGAATAATGACCGCTGGGAACTAAAATGTTAGCCAGCCTCCCCTTGCCTTCGAGATATTCGACCAAACTGTAAAAATCCCCATCACCCGACACAATGATGGCTTTTTGGTAATTGCTCATCTCTTTCATCGCCCAAAGCACTAGATCGGCATCGATGTTTCCCTTTACCGGCTTCTTTTCCTCTCCTGCTTCGGATGACGCCTCTTGGCGGGGCCTAGTGATATCGAAAGTCGGTTTAAGAACCACCATATAGCCTGATTCGTGCATCTGTTCGTATAAACTTTCGTTCTCCGGAAGATAACCAATAAACATAAATGCCTTATCGACACCATATTTATCGGCGAGGAAGCGGCGGAATTTACGCCAGTCCATTTTCCAGCCGAACTTTTGGACGCTAACATTTAAATTTTGACTATCAATAAAAGCGTACGTCTTGATCTTGTTTTCTTCTTGCATGGTAGTTCTCCGGTTCTGAATTTTATAAGGATATAGGCCTGTTAATAACAAAGGGTACTCGGCGAGCTAAACGGGCTTCGCTGACATACTTATCATAACACGGGTCCGCTTTTGTCTTTCCTAAGCCGAGCTTCATTCGCCCAATGATCGGCCAGCTCGTTGCCCGGGTCATCATTATGGCCACGTACCCATTTTAGAGTTGCTTGACTACGGCGATAGAGTTCGCAGACCTCTTTGACTATATCTAAGTTCATAATCTGCCCGCCTTTCTTCTTCCAACCGTTTGCTTCCCAGCCCAACGACCACTTTGTGATAACGTTAATCCAAAATTCACTGTCGGTGTATATTTCGCAAGGCTGGCCGTTAGAATGTTTTAGTGCGGCCATGATGGCATACCCTTCCATCCGGATATTGGTGGTAATTTTACCGTCCGGTTCTCCGCCCAGCACTAACGGTTTCCCGTTTAAGATTACCGCGTACCCTCCTGGTCCGGGGTTGGGACTAGCACTCCCGTCTGTATAGTATGTATTCATTTATCGGTATAGTTACTAAATTATGCTTTTACTGACCCAAGGGTTGATACAAGGTCGCTTATATTTACTCTGGTCTGTAAGGTTGTGTCCCTATCCCTAACGGTGATAGTGTTATCTTCCAGGGTTTGAAAATCGATTGTCATGCATTTGGGAGTTCCTATTTCGTCTTGCCGGCGATATCGTTTTCCGATGTTACCGTTATCGTCCCACTCGCACATCCCAAGCTTGCTAAGTTGATCATATACTTCGCGCGCCTTGTTAACCAACTCCGGCTTGTTACGCAGTAATGGGAAAACAGCATATTTAATCGGCGCGATATCCGGATGAATCTTGAGCACGGTTCGTTTTTCACCGTTAATGTCTTCCACGCTATAGGCGTCCGTCAGAATGGCCAGCATAATTCTTCCAACGCCCACCGAGCTCTCGATAATATGCGGTACAAAACGTTGGTTATTTATCGGGTCGAAGTAACTTAAATCTTTGCCGCTGAATTTCTGATGTTGCGTCAGATCATAATCTCCACGAGCATGAACACCCTCCAATTCCTTGAATCCGAACGGAAATTTGTACTCTATATCGTAAGCTTCCTTGGCATAGAAGACTAAATTCTCGTGTTTGTGCCACTGCAGATTTTCTTCCCTTAGCCCGATTGTTTTATAAAAGTCCCAACGGTAGTGACGGAGTTTCTCGTATTCATCCATCTCGCTGTCCGGTTCGACAAAATACTGCATCTCCATCTGTTCGAGCTCACGAGTCCGAAAAATGAACTGCCTTGGGCTAATTTCATTACGAAACGCCTTGCCGATCTGGGCGATTCCAAAAGGTATTTTGATGCGAGTACTGTCTAGCACATTCAAGAAATTTACGTAGATACCCTGGCAGGTCTCGCCACGTAAATAACTAGGGTTGTCGTCAAAGTTATCGCTAAAATTCCCTAGGTTGGACTTAACTAACAAATTAAAATTCTTGACATCGCCCCACTCAACTTTGCCGCAAACCGGACACTTTACCTCTTGCCGGTGTTTCTGGAACAATTCATTCAAATGTTCCTCGCTCATCTTTTCATCGGCCTGCTCGCCGAGTTCCTCAAGAACGTGATCCGCCCGAATGCGGTTATGGCAGTTCCGGCACTCTACCAGGGGATCACTAAAACCTTCAACGTGACCACTCGCCTTCCAGATGTTCGGGTGCATGAATATACCGCTATCCAGACCAACAATATCCGGACGTAGTTGCACCATGTACCGCCACCAAGCTGCCTTGATATTGTTAGCCAGCTCGACTCCGTATGGCCCGTAATCATAAACACCGGCGAAACCGCCGTATATTTCGCTGCTGGGGAAAACAAAACCGCGCCGCTTAGCCAGGCTGACGATATCTTCTAAACTTAGGTTATCCATATTTTAATACCATTATACCTATTTGTGGGGATTTTGCCCCCTTAAACTACAAAACACTTATGCAATATGAGCTTCAAACATATCCTGAATTAAAGGATTAATTTTTGGCAGCAGATTCTCAATACCGGCCACTCTTAGAAGTACCTGCGGTGTATTTTTAGCAAATGCCAGGCGCAAAAGCTTGATATGTTTATCGGTTATATCCCCCCCTTCTACGGCCCTAAAGGACATACTATCGAGATTGAACTCATAGCTAGCGGACAGCTCGAGTTCTCGACCCTCTTTATCTGAGTGTAGGTTTGGTGAATAACCGGCTAATGTTAACAGTTGAGCCGAAAACCACAGCTCAGTTACCCCAACGGCCATTGATGTCTCAACGGAAGCATCATTCAGGGCCGTTAAGGCCTGTTCCAGGAGGAAGAAATAGTCAGCTTCCGATTCGTCCTCGGTAGCTTTATCTATTCTCTTAATTAGCACGTAGGCGCTCATGGTGCGCTCCAGGTCCTTAGCAATCATTGCAAAATGCTTGGATAATCTGGATGAAATGATTGTACCGATATCACCCCTACCCTGTATAAACATGATTTCACTGATACAGAAGAGTTCAATTCCGCCAGCCAGTTTGGAATTTTGCCGGCGAACTCCCTTAGCAATCAAGCGTAATTTCCCGTAGCGCGGTGTTAGCATCGTAAGGATCCGGTCAGCCTCGCCGTAGTTAGTCCTCGCCAGAATTATTCCATCGGTGCGGAGTGTTTTCAAAACCCAAAGTCCCTTGCTGTATAAAAGTTTTCGATACGTTTGAGACTTGCCGGAACGCTACTCTGAGCTTCTTTGTCCAATATGAAACGAATGGCCGAACTGAGCTGTTTTAAGGAAGATTGGGGTTTATACAGATATCCGGCAACTTTAATCTCCCGCCAGAGTATTGCACTACTGGCGAATTCCCGGGGGTGAATCAGGCTATTAATGATTACCGGTATTTCTTGCCAGTCAGGATAGGATCTAAACTCGTATAGAAATTCGACACCGTTATGGCCAACAAGTTTCAACTCTAGCACCACGATATCAGGATGGAAATCATTGGCCGAGATTATTGCTTCCTGGGCTCCGGATACCTGGGTCACTTCGTAGCCAGCCCGCTTTAACGACGCCTTGTAAACTTGAGCTAATATTTTATCCGGTTCGACCAGTAGAATCCTTTTCATTCTCTAAACCAGTTGTAACTGTCTGCTGGGCAGTAGCACCATACCCAATCCGCCTTGATGGCGAAATCTTGAGGTCCGGAGCTTAGCCGACATCGCTTGAAGGATATTGTTGGCAACATATATGCCCATCGCGCTGCCCGTAGAGTAGTTACTGAGGGGTTGCCTTGCCCTACCGCTGAGTCTACACGCCAACGCCAGGGCGCCTGGTGAAATATCGGCGGTCTGACTGTAAATTCCGCTGGCAATTCCTTGTGCCGTTTTATAGGCTGCCAGCGTTATGGTGGGGCGTGGGCTAGTAGTAGCCGTCGATTCAATGAAAACACTACCGAGACTCAACAGAGCCGCTCTCAATCCCGTCTTATTGGCCATGATAAGTTGATGTCTGGCACCGGTAGTATTGAGTTCCAACTCAACACCGTATCGCTTCGCCATTGAATCCATCTCCTGTGCCGTATCGTAAAGTACCGCCTGAATAGATAACGGCTCAAGTTCTAATAGTTGCTGCCTTTCCCCCAATTCGAGTCCAAGACTATAACTGTCCATGAGTTTTAGCGCATCACTGGCAATTCCATCGAGATCGCTTAGCGTCTCTTCGGCAGATTTTCCCTCTAAATATCCCAATTCAACCTTGCGAGCAATTTGCATGAGAGGTAACTTAAGATCCTCAGCAACCGAACCCACTAAAGCTGAAATACTTAATTCGTCCCCTGAAATGGATGGTTGCAACACTTTTAACCTACCCTCAATTTATCTACCTACTTCAGTATAGACCTGGAGAATGTAGGTCGGCAATAAGGTGGGTACTTTTATTACCTAAACGGGGTTCCTGAGGCAATCAGGGACTAAAGCTAAAGTTGGGCAAAATTGTATTATTGAAATCGGCTTCATATTGTTGAGATTCCGTCCATATCTGCAAGGTCTCATTTCGCAATGGCAGTACTATTAGGCTGCCCTGAACATTTGGAAAGATCTGACCATCAATTCTAACGCCCGTTACCCCAGGAACCTTGGGTAGTGAATAAGGGGTAATAGTTACCGAGCCTTGCTGTGAGTTATTGGTATATTGAGACACGACGTCGCTATAGGCTTGTTGAAGCACTTGGACTCTTAAAGCAATACTAATAGAAGTGCCGGTAATATTAGGCACATAATCCGGTTGGAAGTAAGCGTCAATTGGAGTGGAACCAGAATCGTCTTCACTGACGTAAGCGCTCCAAGTTTTAGGATACTTGACTATCAAAGTGCCGAAGGCCTCAGGACCGGTGTATGTTTTAAGAGGGTTTTCAGACTCCTGGGCAAATGTTTTAGCATCGGCAGCCTGCGTCTGAGCCTTGGCGGCAGCTACAGCCACATTTATTTTTTTATCGGTGTTATTCTTGTAATCCTGACGACTGTTAAATGCCCATAATCCGAAAATTACGGCGCCTATCAAAAAAAGGATTACGACTACTAGGCTGACGGCCAATGCGCCATTATTTTTCGTGGGCTGCATAGGATTTATGGTAGCTGATTTTACCTTAAGCGTAAAGAGCTCAATTGGCAGCTTGCTATCGATTCACCCCTTCGATCGCTTGGATGGTCTAAATTCGTATAATTTAACGCCATTTCGAACCATTTTTGGTACGACATCGGGGACCGCAAAAGCGTAACTGACCATTTTTAGGGGGTGGTCGAGATCAATTTCAATCTTAGACCACAATTTAGCCATGTATCGGTCAAGTAAAAATACGTAAAGTCCGTCTGCCGGCGCCAGCGAAGTATGCCAATAATTCTTCCAGTGAATACTAACCAGTCGCCGCTCCGGCCAAGTATAGATCTTACTGAAAAGTACCAGTATCGGATTTATTTCGTACCCTATGGCTCGAATTCCTCTTTTAGCGGCGGCTTTGAGCACTCTTCCATCGCCGCTACCTAATTCGTATAGTTTCTGCCCCGGTTCAAGATCTAATAAGTCCAAGGCATCTTCTATTCTCGGGCTTAGCGTCGGTAAGAACGGAGCACCGAAAAATAAAACAGAGCTAAAGAGTACTAGGATTGCCGTCACGATTACTAATAACCAGATCATTTTTCTATCTTGGAAACCGGCTTCAGTTTAGAGACTTTATTCTCGGCTTCGGTTAAGTATTGTTTTATTTCATTAACCAATTTGTTGGCTTCGTTATATTTATTTAGCGCCTCTTCAAGATCAAAACTGTCCGATTCAAACCAATTAATGATTTCTCCCAGCTCATTTTGCATCTGAGAATATGTTCGTGATTTTTTAGCCATTGATTTTCTCCTTATCTTCCAAAGAAACGTTTGTTCTTTTCTCTACCGCTGTAATCTTGGCATATAGCCGGCTGGCGTGCAACAGCACCGAAATATCCTCCCCGACCTTAAAACGTCTATCTTTGCCGACGAGCTTGCCGCTTTGGAGAATCAAGGCATAACCGTGAGCGAGGGCGGCCTCCGGACTTAAGACCTGTAATATTGCCTGCTGAGAATTCAGCCAACCCTTCTCATGATTTACCCAATCTTGTAAACGCCGCTTCAGTTGATTGATTCGTTCAGTTAAACTTTCCCGATTATTATTAATCACAGTTATCAGCTTTTGGCGCATCGTAGCTCGTTGCGCAATCAGGGCCTTCACTACTTGATTTTTATCCGGCACCAGCAGCTCCGCCGCATTACTAGGGGTGCTTGCCCGCTGGTCAGCAGCCAGTTCCGCCAAACTAATATCGCGTTCATGGCCTATGGCTACCATGGTCGGTATTCGGCTGGTAGCTACCGCCCTGGTTACCGGCTCGCTATTAAAAGCCTGGAGGTCCTCGGCACTTCCGCCACCTCTAATAATAACCAATACTTCACACGGAGTTGGCAGAGCATTTTGTGTCTCGATTGCGGCAACAATTTGTGAGATTGCTTGTTCACCCTGAACAGTGATATCACTGAGTTGAATATGGGTACCCGCCCACCTGGTTCTTAGTATTTTCATGAAGTCCGTATAGGCCGCCGCCTCCGACGAGGTAATTAAACCAATCTTTTGTGGAGGATATGGCAACGGCCGCTTCCTCGAGACATCGAACAGCCCTTCGCTGGCAAGTTTAGCTTGTAGCAGGCTAGCTGCCTTTTTAATTGATCCTGCTCCGCTCGGTGTTATTCTTTGGACGTTTAGAGTGAAGCCGTACCTGGGATGCAAGCGAGGCGACGCCTTAACTTTTAGTAGCATCCCCTCCTCTAGCGGACCAGGTAGTTGGTAGATTGTTCCAAAAAAGTGAACTATCGCTTCGTCGTCCTTGAGATCGAAGTACACCCATCGATTTTTACTGACGCGATAATTAGCTAGCTCGCCGGTGATCGTGACGCTGGAATACGCAAACTCCAGCGTTTGGTTAACCAACGCGACAAATTCAACAACGCTAAGTTCAAGCTCTTCCACTACTAGACTCGCTCGGTGTCGCCCGGAGCGCCCGACGATAGAAATAATAGCCTGGCGGCAATTGGATTATAGAGTTCACAACTCGATACATGATAGTCACCGGAAGAGTTAGAGCCACCGGCACTCCGGCAACCGCCAATACGCCGGTCATTAACGCTTCATATATGCCTACCCCCCCTGGAAGCACCGATATCGTTCCGGCGAAATTGGCCACGGCATAGGCCAGGATGATTGCGCCGATGTTGACCCAATGACCAAAAGCAATAAACACCACGTAGATTGCTAATACCTCACTCAAGTTCGCCAAGCCCGCCCATAACAACGACCATTTCAGTTGTTTATAGTTGTCTTGAATCAGTCGGTAATTTTTATGCAACTCCTCAACCAATTGGCGTCCAGCCTGAAGCTTGACCGCACCGGTGTGTCGAGGGTTGATTAAATGAATAGTTTTGGAAATGACCTTGGCCAGAAAATCATAAGATGCGTTAATTCGTTTCTCGCTACCGATTATCGATACAAAAGCTAAAGTACCGACGACCATTAACGTAGTTATTGAACTCGCCACTAAAATTATGAGGCCATTGACATGACCGAATAATGCCATACAAACTACTCCAAACAGCAGCATAATCTCAAACGACACATAGATCATAACAATCTTAAGTAGTTGCACCACCGCGGCTTTTCCGGCGGTGATGCTTTCCGAGCGCATTCTCACACCAAAATACGAGATACCTGTCAGTCCGATACTGGGAAAAACGTTATTTATAAAATTGAGCTCGAGCGATGCTTCGTAAAGAAATCTGTAACCCAACTTGTTTCCTACCAGCCGAAAGAGCTCCCGATAAAGACGGGTCTGGGCATCGTAGTTCCAAATTTCGATCGGGATAAGCAGTAGAAGAGCTGCCGCATAAACCCGACCAAGGTTGTCTATAGTGCTGCCGATATCTTTCCGGAGCGCGTAAAGAAGTATTGCCAGCGCTACAAACGTTCCGATATTTAAAAGCACCTTCCAGCGTCGTTTCAGGAACGAATTCTCGGACATATTGAGCTTATTATACGTAAAAGCGCGATATACTTAAACGTAAAGAAGATGAATAAAGAAAACGCTTTATTGATACTCGGGCGGCAACCAGCCTTAGGCATTGCGGAGTTGGAAAGCCTTTATGGCGCCAATCATTTTAAATTAATCGGTAATCAGGTATTAATATCTGACTTAGATACTGAGGATATAGACTTCAAGCGTCTGGGCGGATCAGTAAAGTTGGCCGAGGTGCTTTATGAGCAAGATACGACAGACTGGGCCGGAATTCATTCTACGCTTGTCAGCAAATCAGCTAGCCTCCCCTTTGCTAAAGCCAGCGGCAAATTACGGCTGGGCATCAGCGCCATAGATATACAGGTCACGCCTAAGCAGTTGATGGCCACTGGCCTGTCGATGAAGCGGGTCTTAAAAGATGCCGGACAAAGTCTGCGGTTTGTACCGAACACCTCCTTACGACTTAACAGCGCTCAGGTGTTGCATAACCGGCTCACGCATGCCGGAGGCCTAGAGCTGATCCTGGTCAAAGCGGGCAATAAAACCATCTGTGCCCAAACGGTGAAGGAGCAAGACATTGCCGACTATAGCCGCCGCGATTATGGCCGTCCCAAAAGAGATCTTAGGGTTGGCCTACTTCCCCCTAAATTGGCACAGATAATCATTAATCTCGGCGGCGGGCCGGAAAACAATTTATCACGAACCGTTTTGGACCCTTTTTGTGGCGGAGGAGTACTTCTACAAGAAGCTTTGCTGATGGGGTATAAGGTATTCGGTAGCGATATAGACGAGCGCATGGTCAACGAGGCCGAGACTAACGTTAGCTGGTTAGTAGACGCCTACCGTCTCGATAAGGACCTCTGCCACCTAGCCATAGCCGATGCCACTTCTTTTGTTTGGAAAACCGATCTGGATTTTATTGCCAGCGAAACCTATCTCGGGAGACACTTTTCACCCTCTTCCACTCCAGAGGTTATCGCACAGGGAGTTTCAGACTGTAACCATATAATTAAAAAGTTCCTGCAAAATATAGCCGGACAGTTAAAATCTGGCACCCGATTGTGTTTAGCTGTGCCGGCCTGGCAAGTGGCTCCCGATAGATTCAAACATCTCCCCCTTATTGACCAGATCAACGATTTGGGTTATATTAGAGTCAGTTTCGAGCATGTATTAGCGACTGATTTGATCTATTTTCGCAAAGAACAATCGGTTGCTCGCGAGCTGTTGGTTCTCAGGAAACGTTAATCCCAAAAACCGACAAAGCATGTAATTTTCGGTTTGAAGCTTATCATCATTAACAGGAGCTAAGTAAATGTCACATGTAAAAGCCGGCGGTACCGCCAAAAATGTCCATGACTCCCCTGGTCAGCGCCTGGGAGTTAAGTTGTTCGGTGGACAGAGCGTTAAAACCGGACAGGTCATCGTCCGCCAGGTAGGACTAACTAAACGCGCCGGTAAAGGAACCACACTAAGCCGTAACTTCACTATCCATGCCGTGAAAGACGGCGTTGTGGGCTACCGCACTCGAAAGATTCGTCGCTTCACTGGTAAAACCGTTCGACGAACCGAAGTTGTTGTAGAGTAGATTTTTACGGCTTATTGCATTCCGAGGTGGTGTCTAATGCGATTAACCACATCGGTAATTACGACCTGTGATTTGACCAGGTAATCATCAGCTCCCAAGGCCTCGGCTCTAGCTTTATCGCTCTCTTGACTCAAGGCTGTAAGGATTATTATCTTCATATTCGCCGTTTCGGGGGTATTGCGCAAAATATCCAACACATCGAAGCCGTTGACTTTCGGCATCATTACATCGAGCAGCACTAAATCAGGTCGGTACTCCTCTGCGGTAGCCAAGGCGTCTTCACCGTTGTTTACCCTTCGGACTTCGAAACCTTCAGCTTCAAGCCTGGTTAAATAAACGCTGGCTAACGCCTCATCATCCTCGACCATAAGTATCCGTTTTTTGTGTACCGGAACGGTGAAACTAGGTGGGGGCGAGGCCTGTGGAGCGGGTGTCTGAGATTGAGGATCCATACTGCTTACCCTATATTAATTAGCCGGCATTTGCAATCATTGCTTGGATAAAACCAACAAACATTGGGTGGGGACGATTTGGTCGAGACTTAAATTCCGGATGAAACTGGGACGCCAAGAGAAATGGGTGGTCTATGCCTTCAATCATTTCAACCAAGTTGTTGTCGGGATTTATACCCGTAGCGCGGATTCCCCATTTTTCGTACTGATCCCGGTAGGCGTTATTACATTCTCCACGGTGACGATGTCGTTCGACGATGTCCGTCGTACCATATATTTTTGCAGCTAAACTACCGTCATCCAGTTTACAGTTATAGTTACCCAGCCGCATTGTGCCACCGGTCTGCAATTTATCCTTTTGATCATTCATAGTGTCGATCAGCAAGTGCGGACTGTCTGGATCCAATTCAAACGTAGTGGCGTCTTCTATACCAAAATTGCGCGCGGCGGCTATGACTGCCATTTGTAGGCCTAAACAAAGCCCTAGATAGGGTTTTTTGGCACTGAGGGCATATTGTGCCGCCTTTATCTTGCCCTCCAAACCGCGTTGCCCAAATCCGCCAGGAACAACAATGCCCTCAAACTCACTTAGTACCGACGCAATATCGGTTCCCGGCTCATCATATTTGGCAGCATTAACCCAAGATATATCTATTGACACATCGTTATGCCAGGCAGCAGCCTGCAGGGCTTCGAACACGGACATGTAAGTATCAGTGTTGTCCATGTATTTAGCAACGAATCCAATATTCAATTGCCTATCGTAGTGTTTACTTGCTCTTTCTACGACATCCCGCCACTGCGTAAGATCCGGTTTCGACGCCGGAAGACCAAGTTTTTTGACAACAAAATCCGCTATCCCGCTATCTTCTATTGTTAATGGCACGTCATAAATTGTTGATGCATTCGGCAGCAGAGCTATGGCTTCTTCCGGCACCCCGCTGAATAAACTAAGTTTTTTCTTAATATCATGGTTAGCTGGTAATTCGCTCCGACCAACTAAAACGTCGGGAGCGATTCCCAGACCACGTAACTCCCGAACTGAATTCTGAGCCGGCTTGGTCTTGGTCTCGTGGGAAGCATTTAGATAAGGCAGATAAACTACGTGGATATAAAGACAGTTATCTAAACCGACCCTAACTCCAAGCTCGCGGATTGCCTCAATAAAGCTTAACGATTCGTAATCGCCGACTGTTCCGCCAATTTCGACAATGTGGACATCGAAGCCCTCGGAGGCTTTTTTTATCCAGTCCTGTATTGCGCCTGTAAGATGAGGGATTATCTGAACGTCATCCCCATCAAATTTACCAGATCGTTCGTCTTGAATAAGTTTTAGGAGTACTCTACCGCTCATCAACGAACTCGTGCTGGTCATTTCCTCATCGGTAAACCGTTCATAATGCCCAAGGTCAAGATCAGTTTCGGCTCCATCTTTGGTAACAAAACATTCTCCGTGCTCCCTGGGGTTTAGCAGACCGGCATCAACATTTAGATATGGATCACATTTTTGAAGATTGACATGAAGACCTCGAGATTTAAGAAGGTTACCTAACGACGCAGCGGTTATCCCCTTACCGAGACCAGAGAGTACCCCCCCGGTCACAAAAATGTACTTTGTCGCCCGCTCCGCCACGCCTTCTCCCTCTTGATGTTACTTTTTAATATACCTGTGGTTCTATCCTTTGGCAAGCTCTAACCACGATTATGCTCTATTCTTTCCCCGGTACCCTGGACTAATTTTCAGCTTTAGTAGTCCGGGCAATGAGATTAACCATGGAGCCGATTCGTATGCCATCTAGCAGGATGATGGGGTAAATTTCACCGGTTAGTGTTGGCTTGGGTACAATCTGCCAACACCAGTTGGTTTGAGCTCGCCAGGTGCGTTCTGAAACCCCCAGTTCTGACTGAGCTTGCTTGCCAAGCAGCCACTTAACAAAGCGGTCTAGCAGCCGGCCACGGGCTTGAGTCTCATGGCCCAAGCTATGACTACGACTGCACTGAATGCATAGCCAACGCTGCCTACCAGCTGCTGTCTTGCCCCGCTTTTGCATTTGTTGATGGCAAGCAGGACACCATCGTCGGTATACAGTTTTTTCACGAACTTAGGGTACTGTAACCCTAACGTATACACAAATAACAGGGGCTAAACGGTCAAAAAACCTCCACGTTTTTGCCGGTTACTCGAAATTATTAATTTTTTCTTCGGATTATTTTATTAAAAGTCTTAAATTTTTGTGACCGGACTTTGAGGCTCTAAACTTAACTTTTGTCAGTGTTATCAAAGACCATCCAAGCTAGGTTGTGTGCTTTAATATAGCCACTTGATTACTTTTGCAGGTAAGCTTCCGCAGCTTGTAGCTGAGGATCCTGACCGGCAGCGGCTTGAGCATCGGTGAGTCCGACCGTTTGGTCGGGTTGAATACCTTTGTGGTTGATATTCTGTCCGTCGGGCCGATACCAGCTGGCAATCGTTACCTTTAATTCGGAACCGTCGCTTAGATTATCCAGCTGTTGGACAACGCCCTTTCCGTAACTTTTCTCCCCTATAACGTAGGCGGCGTGATTATCGTGGAGCGCGCCGGTTGTTATCTCGGCAGCGCTGGCTGAACCGGAATTTATCAGGACGACCGTTGGAATTCCCTTTAGTAGGTCATTACCCGTAGAGTAGTAGGTTTGCAGAACTGAGCTGCCTGCTCTTTCCTGCATTATTTCCTGGCCACTCGGAAGCCACAGGCTGGATACATTCACGGCCGCATCTACTAGCCCGCCGGGATCGTTCCGAAGATCGAGAATAACCCCCTTAACGTGGGCTTGCTGGAAGGACTGCGCGGCTTTCTCGGCGAGACCAGAAGTGTCATTGGAGAACTGGCTAATCTGCATATACCCGATATTGCCACTAAGTGTCTTGTAGGTGACGCTGGGTGGCGTAATGTTGGCTCGAACGATAGTAAAGGTCAATTGTGCTCCACCGCGCGTAATGCCCAGAGTTACTTTGCTATTTACCGGACCACGGATTTTGGCCACAGCTGCATCAATAGACATTCCGGTGGTGTTTGTACCGTTAATAGATGTTATTAGGTCGTTCGGCTTTAATCCCGCTTTATCGGCAGGAGTGCCGGCCAGGGGAGCAATTATCTCCAATTGGTTACTGGCGTTCTCGCCCAGTTCGGCGCCTATACCCCCGAAGCTACCATTAAGATCGTTATTGAAGGCTTTTGCTTGTGAAGGCGTGAAATACTCGGTGTAAGGATCGCCCACAGCATTCACCATACCCGTTTTCATACCATTAAGCAGCTGGGTCGTCGTCAAAGTTCCGTAGTATTGGCTTTTGAGGTCCTGGTAAACCTGATTCACGCTGGAGTAATCCAGCTGAGCTGGCAATCCGTTGCGAGAAGTCGACCAGCTAATCCTCCCATCACCAACAAATATCCCGAGCACAAACAATGCTACTCCAATTAACAGCACTCCGGCACGGAAGATTAGACGTTTGTGCATCTTAACCCAACCTTTCAGCATAAGTTTTAATTATACAGCACACAGACCGCGCAAACCTCAAGGATTACTGGGGGTTGATAAATAGTAAGTAGTTAACTGGCCAAAGATTTAGCTGAAAGTGTCCCTGCCCATCTTCATTCATGCTGCTAACAAGTACGTCACCAGACGGCACCGCTTGCCCGTTATTGAAGCCCGGGTAGCTCTCGCCAGGTAAAGCCTGAACAATCATGACATGGCCGTAGTATCCGCCATCTATAGAAGTATGGTAAGTTCTAACCGGCGCACTCAAAGAGCTTGAAGGTTCAATGCCAATCGCCCCGTCCTTTACGCTGGAATTCCAGGTTGTTACCGGATAATTACTTGTTTCCCACCACCAACCGGCATTACCACTTACATTAAATCCCGACTGGTGTTCTATCGACGTAAAATACCAGTACGCATACGAAGTGCATTCACGGTTATCGCCACTCCCGCCGTCGTTCGGAATGGTAGGAATCGCATCTTGATAAGCGTTGCACCAGGCTAACGGATATCCACCAGTCCCCTCTCCGTTATTGCACGCAGCTTGAGCGTTTTGGTTGCTAGGTGGCTGGTACTGCACAGTTTTAGCAATAGCAGCGTCAGCAGCAACTTGTTCGGCTTTAAGCGTCGCAATCTCAGATTGGTTTGCAGCGATTTGTTGATTATACTGCGCTTGCTGACTTTGGTTGTAGGACAATAGTTGAGCTTGCTGACTTTCCTCGGCATCTAGTTGTGCCTGCTGCGTGTTCTGCGTTTGCAACAACTGAGTAACCTGAACCTGCTGGGTCTTGAGCTGTGCTTCTAGCGCTGTGATCTGTGCTAGCGTTGTCTGAATCTGACTCTGAACCGCGTTACGATAGGTCTGGGAGTCAACAAAGTCACTTAGACTCTTGCTTGTAGCTAACTCCTCAACTGTGCTCATCTGGCCGCCGACATAGATTGCCTTTATATAAGATCCTAGTATCTGTTTTTGTTGAGCTATTTGTTGGTCACTTGATTGTATCTGCTGTTGTAGGTCTACTTGTTTTGCTTCATTGGCCTGTATAGCCAGCCGGAGAGAATAAATCTGCGATTGGAGTTGATTGACAGCATCCTGGTAACTCGCCGCCTGAAGCTGTAGAGAATTGAGGTTTGATTCGGTTTGAGAGTTTTGAGCCTGCAGAGAATTAATTTGGTCTTGCAGGGTTGAAGCATATACCATAGGAGCGGCAACGCTTCCAGCTAGAAAACAACTAATAACTACTATAAACTGCATATTCGATAGTCGTCGAATTATCGGAAGATGCCGAAATAGTCTAATTTTTTGAAGCATTTTTTTTGTTTGATTTATTAGCAGTTTCATCATACCACACCCTACAAGTTTATTAAATTACCCTCTTATTTACTTATCTGTGACCCGCTGCTGATACGATACTAAGATACGTCCCAGCGTCAATTAGTTGAAAATTAATCGACTATTTTTTTAGAACGATATTAGTAGTTGTTTTACTTGGATTTGAATTTGAGATAACGCCGCGTGGCAATTACGGACGATACGGCACCAATTAGTATACCAATCATCAACTGCAATAGCAAAAGAAGCCATAAGTGGGATTTAAAGAATAGGTTTGCGTAATTAATATCTAAAAGCCCTAGGCTGCTTGCCTGTAAACCATTGGCGGTACCGGCAAATAGGACGTCTATGAGAGCGATAGAAGCCAAGGCGGATATTATGCCGTAGATAACGCTCTCTACCACAAAGGGACCGCGTATAAACCAGGTACTGGCTCCTAGCAGCCGCATTATGCTGATTTCGTCTCTCCGGTTGAATATAGCCATACGGATGGTATTGAAGATTATAAGCATTGATATCATCGCGAAGACTATCACCGCTACAACGCCAGCTTCCCGAATAACGTTGGTAGCGTGAGCGATTTTATCGATTGCTGCTTTTTCATCGCCAGAATAAGATGTCGGAGTTTGTGAATCTTCCAGCGCTAGATTGGCAGGTTTATCAAGAAAGTTCTTTATATCTTGGATTTTGTTGGGGTCGACCGGCTGGATCTGGATTTTGGCCGGAATAACATTCCCTGTCTCGCTCAGCCCCTGAAGCAATGTCTGGTTGCCGGCATTCTGGGCTTTTGCCTGCGCCAGATCTTGCGCCTTGGAATAGTATGTGGCTTTTTTGACATTCGGCTGAGACCGTAGCTGCTTAAGAAAGCTATCGAGTTGCGGTTGGGTGACGGAATCACTGAGGTAAACGGAGACATTCAATTTGTTAGTTAACTGCGTTATGGAATGATTAAAAGCTGATCCGGCAACGACCGAAAACAGGATAATAGTTAAGGTGACGCCCATGACAGCCATCGCCGCCGCCGCCAAAGAAAGGTTACGGGTAAAATTAATGGCTCCCGTACGGATAATACGTAATATGGTTACTATTCTATGTTTCATATTTTGTAAGCAGCGTTGGCTTTGTCGCGAACAATTTTGCCGTTTTGAATGGTCACGACCCGCCGTTTTAGCTTATCTACGATATCCTTGTTGTGGGTAGTGAGCAGTACGGTAGTCCCGAAACGATTAATCTTCTCTAAGACCCTTATAACATCCCAGGCATGCTTCGGATCAAGGTTACCTGTCGGCTCGTCGGCGATCAGGATCTTGGGCTGACGAACAACCGCCCTAGCTATTGCCACACGCTGACGCTCTCCTCCGGACAGTTCCAGTGGCATGTTTTTCTCTTTCCCCTTCAGATTAACTATTTCGAGTACTTTGGGAACGGTTCGTTCAATCTCGTGACGACTCATACCGACTATCTCGAGAGCAAAAGCCACATTCTCAAAAACATTCCGGTTTGGAAGTAACTTAAAGTCCTGGAATACGACCCCGATTTTACGCCTGAGAAGCGGGATGTTTTTGTCCTGGAGTTTATCGTAGTCTACTCCGCCGACGATTATCTTTCCGCTGGTCTGTCTTTCTTCGCGTGTTAGCAAGCGCAACAGCGTAGTTTTACCGGCACCGCTTTGACCGACCACGATTACAAACTCCTTCGGCTCTACCCGAAGACTGATGCGATCAAGCGCCGGTGCCATATCGCGGTTATAGATTTTCGTTACCCTGTCCAAAAGAATCATTAGCTTTATTATACCAAACGACGGTAGTTAACCATCCTGCCGACGAATTGTTGCTGATCCAAGAATTAATGCAGCTATCCCGCAAGCCAGCACTATCGCTATATCTCTGCTTAGCAAGGCGCTCCAGTTGGCGTGCAAGGTAACCTGTTTCATGGCATCGACGCTGTAAGTTAGTGGCATCACGTCGGCAAACCATTGGACGACCTTAGCCATGTGGTCTCTGGCGATAAACAACCCGCAGGTTAACAGTTGAGGCAAGATAAAGGCAGGCATAAATTGAACCGCTTGAAATTCGCTGGTCGCGAAAGCACTTAAAAATAGTCCCAAGGCGGTTCCCAGGAAGGCCGCGGAGACCGCACCGATCAGCACAGGAATTGTACCACCGAGAACGGTTACGCCGAGTAGCCCCAAGACGACTGCACTGGCGATACAGGCTTGAACGACAGCCAATAGCGAGAAGGCTATAGCGTAACCGAATATAAGGTCCAGCTTGGACATCGGCATGGTCATTAAGCGATCGAGTGTTCCGATTGTTCTTTCTCTTAAGGTGGCAATCGAGGTTACGATAAACATAATTATCAGAGGGAAAATGCCCAGGATCATAGGTGCGATAGAGTTAAACGTGTGCCCATCTCCCTGGAAAACATATTTTAAGATGGTAATCAGCGCGCATGGCACCAAAAATATCATGATCAGAGTTCGAGGATCGTGGCCGAGTTGCCGAAGGACTCTCAACGCCGTGGCCATGGTTCGACGTAAATTCATCTTACAGCTTCTTCCCTTCTACAAGTTTCAAAAAACAGTCTTCTACCGTTCTAGTCCCGGTTCTCTCGCATAAACCTTTCGGGGAACCGCTGGCCAGGAGTTCACCATCGCGGATAAGCAACAGTTCCTGACAGTGACTGGCCTCATCCATCACATGACTAGAGATGATCAAGGTTGTACCGCGCAAAGACAACTCGCCAAATAACTGCCACAGCTGTTTGCGTAGCACTGGATCAACTCCAACGGTCGGTTCGTCCAGAACCAGCAATTTCGGACGTCCAAGTAATGCTATCGCTAACGATACGCGGGATTTTTGACCCCCCGAAAGAGTTCTAAATAACTGTTTGACATTAGTGGTCAACTTGACGTAGCCGATAGCTTCTTCGGCCTCTAGTTTACCCAGACCCCTCATGGAGGCAAAGTAACGGACATTTTCTCTAACGGTTAAATCGTAGTAAACCGCCGGAGATTGAGTCATGTAGCCTATATCTTTGCGAAGTTCGGCCGCTCCAGCATCTTGATCAAGAACCGTTACTCGCCCGCTGGCTATTTTTTGTCGCCCGACGATAGTGCGTATCAAGGTTGTCTTACCGGCCCCAGACGGTCCTAACAAACCAACAATCTTCCCGCTTGGTATATCCGCGGACAAGTTCTTGAGCATAACTTGTCCGCCCAACATCACTTTTAGCTTCCTGATTTCCACCGCGTTTTTATTGGTAGTACTCATAATACAGTCATTAGTATATCCTTAGCTTTAGTAAATTAGCACTCCAATAACCACCGCCAGATTCATAACTTCCCAGAGAATAAAACTGACAATAATACTGACCTCTTTGTGAACAATCCCGTAAAGTATCCACGGGAATGTGACGACAAATATTAAAACCCAGGTAGTCAGCGACACTCCGCTGGCGGAGTGGGAGGAAAATATACTGTAAATCTGCGGTAAGACAGTAAACGGACCGATAATACCTACAATGAACGTTAGTTTATCGAGAAAGATTATATAGCTTGAGCGCTGTTGCTGCTTTAGTCCAACTCTCCGTTCATACTTATGTCGTAAGCCTAGGTAGTGCACGCCTCATACTATAGCATAGGGTCTATGCTGCGCTAGAAGAGCATAAACGATAAGGCCCTATAAGCTAGCGATCACTACTGCAATGAAATACTGTACTCCAAATAGGCATTGATAAGCCCATCGAGATTGCCGTCGAGCACTGATTCCGGATCAGACGTTTCGTACTTGGTACGAAGATCTTTGACTTGCTTGTAGGGGTGAAGGACATAACTTCGAATCTGATTTCCCCATTCCGCCGAGGTGTTTGGTCCCTTTAGTTCGGAAAGTCTCTCGGCGTGTTGCTCCATTTCTAGTCTAGCCAACCGCGACCTCAAAACAGTCATGGCCGTCTCTCTATTCTGAAGCTGAGAGCGCTCGTTTTGAATAGCCACACTGATCCCCGTCGGTATATGTGTCACCCTCACCGCGGAGTCGGTTGTGTTAACGCTCTGTCCGCCATGACCACCGCTCCGATATACATCAATCCTTAGGTCTTTTTCGTCAATCTTTATCTCATCAGGCTCATCGATTTTGGGCAGTACGTCCACCTTTGCAAAACTCGTTTCGCGAGAAGCAGCCGAATTAAAGGGACTTAACCTAACCAGGCGATGCACTCCATGCTCGCCTCTAAGCCGACCATAAACAAAGGGCCCGGATACTTCGACGGTAACACTTTTAAGTCCCGCTTCATCTCCGGGCGACTCATCAATTGTCTTCACGCTGTAGCCGGATTTCTCGGCCCAACGCATGTACATTCTGAGTAAAATTTGTGTCCAATCTTGCGCGTCTGTTCCACCGGCACCTGCATACAGACTAATTATGGCATCACGCTCGTCGTAGGGACCGTTGAACTTAAGTTCCTCCTTGGCCGATTCAAGATTTCTGGCGGCCGTTTTTAGCTGCGTCTCTAGTTCGGCTTTCAGGCTCTGATCATTCGACATACTTAATTCCACTAACTCTTCGATGCTTTTTTTCAAATCCACCCAAGGCATTAACCGGGCCCTTAACTTGTTCTGGGTTTTCATTATCTCTTGAGCTTTGAGGTTGTCTTGCCAAAAATCCGGCGCTGTCGTCTCTTTGTCGAGTTGCTCTTTCTTGCGCATAAGCTCGTCAAAACTGATGTGATCTAGAGCGGTTTTAAGGTCGATATTTAGTTTATTGGCTTGCTCAATTACATCCTGCATAGGAACTATTATAGCTTGAGGCCATATTTTTAGCTTGTTTTTAGAATTACAAACCGCTCCAGAGTGGTTCGAGTTGTTCTCCTAATTCGCGGACAAAATCTATGCCGCAGTTACCAAGGACGCCAAAACCCCATACTTTTTCAGCAAACATTTGAGTAGCAATATCGATAATTCCTGATTTAGTAACGCTTTGTATGCGCTTAGGGACTAGATAGTAGTCTTCAATGACGTCATCGAAAAAGTATCTTCCCGCGTAACCACTGGCCGTACCCCCAACTGTTTGTGCACTCCGTTGGAAGCGTCCCAGGGAATAAGCCTTAGCTGCTTCAATGTCTTCCGAGGCAATATTACCGATAAAAACCTTCTTTAGCTCCTCGACGATTATGGCAAAGAGCGCCCCAGCATTAGCGGGCATAACCTGTGCACCAAACCACCAGTTACTGGAGGCCTTAAGCTGACTGTAGCCAGAGCTCATGCCATAAACCAAACCCCTTTCGCGAGCCGTGCCTAAAATCTTCGAGTACAGCGTTTCCGTTAACATGATATTCAATATGTCCAAGGCATCGTTTTCGGCATCACTTATGCGGCGACGCATAAAGGTGTCAATATAGAAATATAGGTTATCGACGGTTCGGTTACGGATGTATAAAGGCTCTTTCAATTTTTTCGGCCGTTCGTCTGGCAAGACCCTTCGGTTATGTCCGCGCTGCAGTTGAATCTGGTTTAGGGCATTCTCGATATTCTCGCGCCTGGATGGAGTTATGTTGCCGGCTATTATAAAACGCATATTGGCCGCGGTATGGGTCCTCTCGTAGTGCTCTCTGACATCGTCAACCGTGACATTGCGCATCAACTTTAGTCTTTCTTTATCTGTTTTGGAGACGAGCCCAAAGTTTTCCCGGAGAGCAAGACTTAAGTGTCTGAAGTGATTGTTAGATCTACCGGTCAGCTCTTCTCGAACGTTGCCGAATTCAGCCGCGAATTCCTCTTCCAAAAACAATGGCTGAGTCACGGCCACCATTAGCAGATCTCGGATCCTTTCCCATTCAAAGTCAGCACATTCAGCTTCGTAGCTAATATCGTAAACATTGGTCGAGGCGTTGTTGTAGGCGCCATTTTTTTCAAACTCCGCCTGAAAATCACGAGCTCTTGGTATGAGTTTATTCGCTCCCAAGACCATATGTTCCATCAGGTGTGGAGTCTCGGTCTTTTCCGGAGCTACAAGGTACTCCCCGGCACGGAAATTTATATCGAACGTCATAACACTGGCTTCAGGGATATGAATTAATAATCCTCGTGATCCGTTATTTAGAACAACTTCCGATACCGTATGTTTCATTTAGCTATTTTGGAACTTTCTCCACACCCCTATAAATTTATCTACCGACGTTTTCGTGCCTTAGCTTTTCGCTGACGCTCAGCTTTATGAGCCTTTTTGCGGTTATGGTCAGTTTGTTTTTTAACGATGTTATCCGCCGACGGAATTGAAGCCTTGAAGTCGGTTTCTTCAAACTCCTTCTCTTCGTCCACGATCTGACCGGCATTGCTGATTGATTGCCGCGCAGCCCGCGTGAGCTCAGTTTCAACGGGACGCTCCAGATCCTCGGCAGGCACTGGTTCGGCACTAAGTAGAGCCCGGACCACACTGTGCCTTAAAGTTTCTTGCATCTCCTCGAATAGCAGTTGACCTTGTCGACGATACTCGACTAGTGGGTCGCGCTGTCCGACACTCATCCAGTGTATACCATTTCTCAGATGCTCCATGTTCTCAAGGTGCTGCATCCAGAGCTCATCAAGTATCTGAAGATATACGTCTCTCTCGACCTTGCGCATGATTTCAGGGGTAAAGGCGGCCTCCCGGGCATCATAATATTCCTTGGCTTCGGTGAGCAGAACTGCTTCGAATTTATCCGATTCCGTATCAAACAACCGGTCAAGTGTTTGCTCGTCGAAGGGGAAAGTCGCCTTTAGTATATCCTCGAACTCGTCAGATGTGAGTTGAGGCGAGGCCGCCAGCGCTTTAGCCTCTTCTTCGATGAAAATAACTACCCTTTTCTTGATATCAACCGCTTCTAAAATCTCACGTCGCATCGTATAGGTGGCTTTGCGGTGTCGATTCATTACGTCGTCGTACTGGACGACACTTTTTCGTTGATCAAAATGGAAACCTTCGACTTTCTTCTGGGCTCCTTCGATCGATTTAGAAATCAGGCGATTTTCAATCGGAGTATCTTCGTCAACTTTCAGCCGGTCCATCAACGAAGCTATTCTCTCCCCGCCAAACACCCGCATCAAATCGTCTTCGGTACTAACAAAGAATTGGGTTGTACCTGGATCACCCTGTCTACCGGCTCTTCCACGTAGCTGGTTGTCGATACGACGCGACTCGTGACGCTCGCTTCCTAAGACAAATAACCCGCCAAGATCAGTAACACCTTCGCCTAATACTATATCCGTACCTCTTCCAGCAATATTGGTCGCCAGAGTAACCGCCCCCTTCTCACCAGCTTTGGCGACGATGGTTGCCTCACCTTCATTGTTTTTAGCGTTGAGAACTTTGTGAGGTATACCTGCATTCGTTAATAATTTACTGAGTAATTCATTCTTCTCGATAGAGACCGTTCCTAGTAGTACCGGCTGACCTTTGGTATGAAGCAAGTTGACTTCCCTGACGATCGCCCGGAATTTACCGGCTTCAGTTTTGTATATCCGATCACTGCGATCAGTACGAACTATGTGGCGGTTGGGAGGAATCTCGACCACGTCAAGCTTGTATATTTGATGAAATTCTTCGGCTTCGGTTACGGCCGTACCGGTCATCCCGGCTAATTTCTCGTATAGCCTAAAGTAATTCTGGAAGGAAATAGTGGCCAGAGTCATAGACTCTTGCTGGACTTCAACGTTCTCCTTGGCTTCGATGGCCTGGTGAAGCCCCTCATTATACCTTCGTCCCGGCAGCAGACGCCCAGTGAACTCATCTACGATAATTATTTCACCTTCTTTGGTTACCACATACTCTTTATCGCGATGGAAAAGTGTCTGAGCTCTCAGCGCTTGCTCTAGGTGATATATTGTACGGATATTTTCGGTTGCATACAGATTGCTGATTCCCAGTATTTTCTCAATTTTCTCCACGCCTTCGTCAGTTAATACAACAGTTTTTCGCTTCTCATCAGTCTCGTAATGTTCGGGAGTTAATTGTCGTACCACCTTCGCGAACTGGGCATAAGCATTGCCGGTAGTAACTGACGGAGCCGAAATAATCAGTGGCGTACGAGCCTCGTCAATCAAAATTGAGTCCACTTCGTCGACAATGGCGTAGTGTAATTTACGCTGACGGAGCTGATCCATTTCTCGTACCATATTGTCGCGCAGGTAATCGAAACCGAATTCGTTATTTATACCATATGTGATATCGGCAGCATAAGCTTCTTGGCGCGTGCACGGTTTGAGATGCTGGAAACGGACATCGCTGTGGTTCTTATTAACAAACTCCTTGTCGTAAATAAATGATTTTTCTGTGATTATTACACCGACGCTCAGGCCAAGAAAATCGTATACTTGCCCCATCCACCCGGCATCTCTCTGAGCAAGGTATTCGTTAACCGTTACAACATGAACCCCTTTACCGCTTAAAGCGTTTAGCACGACCGGTAGAGTAGCCACCAGAGTTTTCCCCTCTCCTGTTTTCATCTCTGCCACTCTGCCTTCGTGAAGAACGATTCCTCCTATTAGCTGAACATCGTAGTGCCTTTGTTTTAGAGTACGGGTCGCCGCCTCTCTAACCAAAGCAAAGGTATCGGGTAGAATCTTGTCGACTGATTCATCACCTAGACGCTTCCTCAAGACTTCGCTTTGCTCACGAAGTTTGTTGTCGGACATTTTCTTATACTTGTCCGCCAGATCATTAATAACTTTAACCTGTTTGCGGATGCGCTTTAATGTCTTAGCTTGGGGGTCACCCAGCATTTTCTTAAAATTAAACTTAGCCACGAAAGTTAACAGTCTCCTTCATCTTAGAATCTATCCTAGTAATTGTACTAGTTACAGAGCTAAATTTAAACAGTTTAACGCTATTTGCCGTCAACCGGAGACCGTCTAAATCTCGCAAGGACTCTACGATGGAATTTCGGGGTACCGTATAGTTCTTTGTACTTTAATAACTGGTGCTTTAATTTGGCCTCGGATATATCTATCGCGGCATAGGTATTAAGTGAAGCTTCGTCCACTTTCAATACTCTACCGCGCGGCAGAGTGAGGATAACCTCGCAGCCGTATTGACGTTTGTCTTGGGCCTTAGACTTCTTAAGTGTGACTTTGGCGTGAACGGCTTGTCGGTCTCGCCGAGGTACATAACGATCGAGCTGGCCTATTTTTGCTTGCACATATTTTTCTATAGATTTCTCGCTTGACTCGTGCAGCCAGGTTAACTCCAGTCGCTTAATCATATTCCCTCCTTGTTAACTTCGCCTAGCTAACTAAACGTAGCTCGCGTACTTAAATTATGCTACGACCCGCCATAAACGGTCTTAATGCTTCCGGAATAACAACATGCCCGTCTTTCGTCTGGTAATTCTCGAGTATTGCGGCAATTAAACGCGGAAAAGCTAAGGCTGTAGCATCATTGGTATGGACCAGCTCAACGCGGTTATCCGTCCTACGCAGTCGAGTTTGTAACGATCGCGCCTGATAATCAGTCATATAATCGGCAGTGTGGGTTTCGCGGTACTTACTTTGCCCCGGGAAATAGACCTCGATATCTACCCCTCGGGCATTGGGTTTACCAATGTCGGCTGTACACTTTTGCAGCACCTGGTATGGCAGCCCCAAGCTCTCCATTAAATGCTCTTGAACGGCAATTAATAATTTATGCTCTTCAAGTCCAGTTTCCGGTGTACTGAATACCTCCATTTCCAGCTTATCAAACTGGTGCATACGAATGGTTCCCTCGGTATCTTTGCCATACGTGCCGGCTTCACGACGGAATGACGTGGCATATCCCAAGTAACGAATCGGCAATTCAGACTCCGAAACGATTTCATCCATATACATATTGCAGAGGCTATGTTCAGCGCTGGCGTTTAGCCAAAGCTCATCGTCGGCCAGTTTGTAGGTGACGTTTTCGGCATCCAACCGCGTGGTCGCCATATAGGCTTTGGTGTTGACCAGAGCAGGCGGGAGAACAGGAGTAAATGGTTTAGGGACAAGATTTAGTTGATTGTCCTTTATGAGCTTCTCTACTACCACAGTATCTGTTAAGGTTTGCAGGGCAAATTGGACAAGGGCAAATTGCATCAACACCAGGTCGCCCTTCAAATACGTAAATCGACTGCCGGCAACTTTTGCCGCTCTTTGCTTGTCGATGAGCGCTTCGGCTACTGTTAGTTCCCAGTGGTTCTTGGGACCGAAATCAAATTTTTTGGGCTCGCCGACCGTCTTGGCTACAACATTCTGCTCTTCACTCGTACCGACCGGTACATCGTCTATGGGCATATTCGGTACGGATTTCAATAACTGGTCGAAACGTTTTTTAACGGTATCTATGTTTCGTTCGTACTGACCATATCTTTCGGTAGCGTCTTTAATGTTCTCTTTTAACTTCTTCCCCGCCTCTATTTCTTCGCTCGTCGGTTTTTGGCTCTTAAACTTGGCAGCCCACTCGTTTCGCTGATGATACAGTTCATCGAGCTTCGGCAGCCTCTCCCGAAGCTCCCGGTCAAGAGCCAATAACTCCTCAATATCGACTACGTAACCTTTCTGACGGCTTTTCTCAACAACAAGTTCGGGGTTGTCTCGTATGAATTGGATATCTAACATATTTCTGACTATCCATTATAACGATTTTTGCCGTAAGGTAGAAACTTCGATCTGTTCAGTTTTACTGGGCTAAATCGTTTTTGGACGCTTAGCAGTTGCTTTGCCCCCTAAAGATTTTAGGGTAAGTTCAGTTCGAGCCTTGGCGTATGAGCAAAACTCGCAAGCCCCGCCCATCGCCGCCGTTCCAACTGCCGGAATATCGCCCTCCAAGCATTTTTTCATATTTGTGAGCGTGTCTTCTATCCAAGAGTCATCTCCGTCGTAGGGTATTAATTTTGTTTTGAATTCCAATTTATCACCAAATTCTTCGACGTCGAGACGTGCATTGGTATACACAAAGTAACCGGTTTTACTAACTGAAAACCCGTTCTCCCTAAGCAGCCATTGGTAGACCTCCATTTGACGCTTATAGCTTATCTGCCAGTCTGAGCTGATATCCACCTCCTTAGCTTTGGAAGTGGCTTTGTAATCCACCACAATAAGCTCGCCGGCACTGTTTATCCAGACATCGTCAATCGCGCCGTAAACATGAAAATTAGTTGGCTTGTGAAGCGTCGAGACCCCGGTAAAGGTATACCGCCAGTCATCTAGTTCCTGGTGCGCAAACGGCACAGCATCAATTTTGTTGTCGATCATTAACGGATGCGGAGTCCCAGCGGCCCGATGTTTATCGAATTCTTTTTTAAATAATTCGTCGATGGTCTTGTTTATATTAAACGGAGGGCCAGAGGGCCGAGTGATTTTTAACCTGGCGTCTAACCAAAAGCACCGTTGACATTGCATATAGAGCTCGATTTTACTGCGAGATATGTTAAATGTTTCCTTCTGACCCGGACGGTATGGTCCATTTCGATTATTTGTATAATTTGCCATTCTAAATATTTTACCAGTTATGCTTGATCGATTATTTTAGTTATATCAGAACTATCGCTGGCCAAGCCGTAAGGTTTTAATTCCCTGAGCAACTTCGTACCCGCAAAACCCCAGGTGACGGCAATACTTTTTACGCCGTTATCGTACGAGGCTTCAATGTCTCGACCCTCATCACCGATATAATAGCTGTCTTCAGGGTTTAGTTTGTTTTGCCTGAGCACTTTCCTGAGCGCTCTAGACTTAGAAAATACACCGACGTTACCGTAGATCTGGATGAAATATTTATCTATCCCATTGGTTGACAAAAAATGCTTGATGCTTACCGGCGAATTGGTACTCATAATCCATAGTCTATGCCCGGCGGAATGTAGTTCTCGAACCACTTGGGGCATACCTTGATGCGGCTGAATCTCCTCAATATGTTTTGGATATAATTTGCGTGCTTTCTTGATAAGACGAGGCACCTTCCATAGTGGTATTTTAAGCTCACGCATGATCGACAGCAGAGGCAGAGAGCGCAATCTATCGATTTCGGTATCGTCAGGAATTGGTCGGTTTATCAAACTGCCGAGTATTTCAACAAACGCCTTAATGCTGTCGGCTATTGTCCCATCAAAATCAAAGATTACATTTGCCATAAGTTCTTTAAGGGCGAAGGGTACCGGCAAAAATCTGCCATGCCAATGCCGTTTTGGCAATGAGGCTTAATAGCATATAAACCCGTTCACCGTATAAATAGTTTTTCCACTTGCCGACACGACGATATTGCAAGTACATATTGACCGCAAAACTACTGAATAAAATAAGCAAACTAGCAAAAATTCCATACACGAAACCCGGAGCTCGGTTACCGTATATCCCGCCGGCAACAAGATAAATCGCAATTACCACCCACGGAACAACACCCGCCAGAACTCCTATCCAGTACGCTAACCAGTTCGCGGATTGCTTGCCACGGTTGTAAACCTCCATCGCTAATCCAAGCAAATTCATGATAGCCGTCAGCCCGAACAAGGTCAGTAGCGTGGCAAAATCCCCCACTCCTACCAGCAGACCGATTGATAGCATCATCAGACTGGCGCTTAGACTGTATTCTACCCACCTTAGTTTATTCATACCATGGTCGAGATTTTGTTCATAAACCGGCCTATAAACCGTAGCTGAAACTATGTGAGCAATTGCCGACAAAAAGAACGTAGCTGCCACCAAATAGGCTAAATTAATGTCAAAAATGTGTCGAGTGGCCAAGGCTAGCACCGTGTGACCGGCAGCTTTTGTTTGAAGCGGATCGGCCGTCAGATAATTAACTGTCACCGGGAAAGTGCGCGTAGTGCTCAGCACAAGGATAAGCACCCCCTGTATAAAATGGAGGCCCGCTAGTGCAAAATTCCATCTGTTAAGCAGTTTAAAGGCATCAACAGATTTTCCAACTTTTTTATTAGCCACTACCACCGCCTTACTATAGCATATAGTTCAGTTGATCTTCTTGTGACTACCGATTTTGCCGAGGTCACCGTGTAAAATAACCGAACCCATACCATAAACTTCTTCGTAAAACGGCAATTTTTTATCAACGTCATTAAGAACATATATGGGCTTATGTAAATGAAATGCTAGACCCATTTCCATTAAGCCATTGGCACCTATGTAACCAGCCATGCCATTCTTCTCATCGTTAATAACTAAAATTATGTCGCCGGATGTAATCTTACGGAAATGTTCTCTGATAAACCTCGCCTTACGACTAAAATCGTCGGGGTTTTCATACCATGTTTTGTAAATTTTCGTGTCATAATTGCCGCTAAGACGCATACGCCGGGCATTTAAAGGAACTACTGCTTTGTATCCCATTTTTCCCAACTCGTCGGCAATCTCATTGAGGTGCTTGTAAAAAGAGGCGCTGGAGCACAGCACGATTGTTTTCATCTTATTTTATTCTTTATCCCTTAAAGTGCAGTCGGTTTACTAGCCAATCCCTAGGTAGAATGCTCAAAAACCACCCTGCCCGAGGACCAGACGACTGCCCGATAAGGAGTCTGTAAAGAGCTGAGAACATTTCCTTTGGGTTAGTCTGTCCTTGATCTTTAAATTCATAAATAGCTCGATGAAACCAATCGCCATCGGCATCTGCTGGTGCGTCGTCAATCTTGTCTCCGAGTTTCTGCAAAAAATCTTTCTCAGAATCACTAAATTGTTTTTCATCAAAGGATGGCGCTAAATCAAACTTAATCTGCTCAGGAGCCCATGTTTTTAGCCACATATCAATGAACTTGAGCTCTGCAGTGATAGTCGCGGGCTCATTGGCAACCACTGCTGAGTATTCTGTCCGAGCAATCACCGCCAACGTTTTTACCGGATCTTTAAGCGCCGCCTGATAGCTGGCTACGAGATGCGAGAAAGGCACCTGACTTACTGTTGGCTGCGCTACCTTATTCAGACAGAGCTCAAGCAACTGTTTCTCTCCCTCTGACTTGTCCGGCTTGGAGAGGAGCGCTGAAAATTCATCGAATAGGCGAAGAAGTGTCTCCCCTTCACCAAAAAACAATTGCTTATCTGGCGGAAATCTCAAGATAAAGAACCATATTATCTCCACCGGCATTATGTCTAATAAAGCGGCGGCGGTTATAACATTACCGGCGCTTTTACTCATTTTCTTCGTCTCACCCACACGGTTTATAAAATTGTAGGGTATCGGCAACGGCGGTGTGACGTCGAAAACTTTTCGTGCTATTATCTCGCCGGTGTCGTATGACCCTCCCTTGGTGGCATGATCACGCCCAAACGGTTCGGCATTGACACCAAGAAGCCACCACCTCGCCGGCCAGTCGATCCGCCAGTTCAGTTTAACTTCTCCGTGAGCGTAACTGACCGTGGAGGGTTGATCGTCCTTACCTATATATTCTATGGTCTTATTCTGAAGATCGATACTTACGAACTCTCGGTTTTTTAAGTAACCATCCTCCAGAACTTGAACCGGCGACCATTGATCATCAAGCTGACGACCAGAAACGGTTTCAAGAATTTTTCGGATGTCTTGCACTTTCTCCAGCGACTTTTCAATAGCTGGAACGAAAAAACCCTGACGATATTTCTCATTCGCCCGAACTATTTCGACACTAAGTTTCATTTTATCGATAGCTATCAATAAGTCACTTAGAAAGTAGTCGGCGTATGATCGTCCGCTACCGTCCGGGGCCGGGATATCGCAGAGCGGTCGGCCCAGATAATGAGTGTACTCATCGGAGACGTTAGCCGGGACCTTCCGAAATACGTCGAGATCGTCAACAATGTGTAGGTGCCTGGCAACTCTTCCCCGCCTCCGGAGTTCTATGGCAATCACCTCCGCCGTCAGCACTTCCCTTAAGGTCCCCAAATGATAAGTACCCGATGGCGATACGCCTGACGATACGATAATGTCGCCAGACGGGTGAAGTTTGATCAGCTCGTCGGCGATGGTATTTAACCACTGCATATACTAGATAGCTTAGCTGATTTTGCCGGTTAGCACCAGCAATTCACCTCTTAGGATATTGCCGTGATCTTATAGGTGAGCTTTTCGGTGGAAGTTACAATTTCCAGCTCGTCGCCCGTTTTTTTGCCAAGCAGAGCTTGTCCGATAGGCGATTCGTCGGAGATTTTGCCACTTAGCGGATCTGCCTCAACGGTACCAACCACCTGATATTCCTTGGCTGTACCATTACCGTTCTTGAGCTTAACCACCGAACCCAGACGGACTTTTCCGTCATTTCTGGGTGATTTGATAATCTCGACATTCTGTAAAATGTGCTCGATCTCATCTATCCGAGACTCATTTCTGTCCTGCTCATGGCGCGCCGACTGATATTCGGCATTTTCGGCCATATCCCCGAATTCCCGAGCTATTTTGATGCGTTCAGAGATCGCCTTACGCTCCTGCAGCAGTGTCTTGAGTTCGGACTGCAATTCATTGATGCCATCTTTGGTCAATCTGAATAATTTTTTCACTGGCAATATCTCCTTCCCGACCCGTTGGTTATGTTGTATAGAAAAACACCGATAATTGAGGACTCATTATATCAACTCGTCTTGCCGGATGCCAGTAGTTTTAGCAAATCGACTTCGGATAGATTTTTCACCTCTGCTTCGTCCCGTTTCTTTAGCTCATATTCTCCGTTCATTAGAGTGTTCTTGCTAACAACTAAACGGTAAGGTACCCCTATCAAATCGGCGTCCGCAAATTTTTCTCCAGCACGTAAGTCTCGGTCATCATACAACACCTCAACCCCATTCTCCTGTAGTTTTTTATACAGTTCGTCGGATTTGGCAATTACGTCACTACCATCTCCAAGTCGCACCAGATAAACGAGTGCCGGTGCAATGCTCTCCGGCCAAATGATACCTTTGTCGTCATGATGCACCTCCACCGTTGCCGCCAATGTCCTGCCTATACCAATGCCATAACAACCCATGTAATACTTTTGGCGCCTGCCCTGCTCATCGGTGTACTCCGTGTCTCTCATAAGGTTGCTATAGTGATAGCCTAGTTGAAAGATGTTACCTACCTCGATCCCTTTTTTCTCGATCAGCTTTTGCTGACCGTCTACAGCCGAATAACCTTCCTTGGCCATTGCAATATCCCAATATCGGTCCGGCTCTGGATAGTCGCGACCGAAATTTACGTTGATCGTATGATAGTTGGTTTTATTGGCGCCAACCTCGAAGTTCTTGCGACCGCCTACCGACTCGTCCAAAACGACTCGAATATCAGAGGGCAAGTTTAGAAAGCCGGCATACCCAACATCTGCTCCGGTAACCCGTTTGACCGTCTCCGGACTGGCCAGTTTTATATCGGCCGCACCTATAATGTGTTGCAGTTTTACCAAATTAACATCATAAAGACCGTTGACGGCAGCAGCAATGACCTCTCCCTTGTCGGTTTCAAACAAAATCGTCTTGGTCGTTTTTTCTACAGGAATGTTGAGGTGCTTAGCTAATTCACTAACTCCTATGATACCCGCCCCTTCGACTTCCTCTAGGGGTAATTCTTTCTCGTCATCAGTCGGTGCTTTGTACTTGGCGAAAACGGCTATATCTTGATGGGCCCCGTAGCTTCCATCCTCAGTCACAAAATAGGTGCTTTCACCCGCGGGACTTTCGGCAATGAATTCATGACAGTACTCGCCCCCGATATAGCCATTATCCGCAGCAACTGCCTGGACTTTCAGTCCTACCTCGCGGAAAATCTCATCATACACTCCCCACATCTGCTTATATAACTCGGCAAACTGCTCCTCAGTACTGAAACTGTAGGCGTCCTTCATAATGAACTCTCTCACTCGCAGCAATCCGCCCCGCGCCCTGAGTTCATCGCGAAATTTCATGCTGAACTGATAGATATTAAACGGTAGATCCTTATAGCTAATATTAAATTTGCGAACCAAATCTACCGCCATTTCCTCGGCTGTCCCCCCCAGAGCAAATTCAGCCTCCCGGCGGTCTTTAACCTTCATTAGTTCGAAGCCCGTCGTATTGGTCCGATTGGTCTCCTGCCAAAGCTCAATGGGATGCAGCACGGGCATCAGGACTTCTTGAGCACCTGCATTGTTCATGTGTTTCCTAACTATGCCAATAATTTTTTCCTGAACCATTACACCCAGAGGTAACAAGTAATATCGGCCAGCCGTGGACTCGCGAATAAATCCCGCCTGCGTTAGAAGACGATGTGATGCAATTTTATAATCCGCTCCTTCGGTTTTACTCGTACGCCCCAATAATTTTGACAACCTCATGTCTATTCAACCCCGTCTTTCAATATAATATGATTGTACCTTAGTGAACGTGCAGCAGGAAGAGACTAATAAAAGCTACGGTGTTTTTCAAGGCATGGATTCCCATGCCGGCGTAGAGTCGACCGGTCTTCTCGCGAACCCAGCACAAGACCAGTGATAGCACGAACGTATCGATTCCGGCTATCCACAGTAGTCCACCACTACCACTCTCCAAAAGATGCGGGCTGGCAAAAATAAGACTGGTTATAATGATCGCCCAGACTTTTGGCATAGCTTTTTTCAGACCACTAAACAGGAATCCTCGAAAAAGGAACTCTTCCGTTACCGCCGGCAAAATGACGAGACTGATAAAAATCGGTACCAAGGCCAATCCTGATGTCGTCTGGCTATAACCTAGTTGTTGTGACTGGTTAACATTCAGACCTTTTAGGAAGGCAGTGAGAAAACCGACTACAAATATATAAATAACGAGGTAGCTTATATATCCTAAAACTGCATAAGGTACATCTTGCCAAGAAGCACGTTTAAGCCCAATCGCCCTCAACGAGCCCTTGCGCCAACGTATAAACCAAACCACCAGCGCAATAGTGATCACCTCAGCCAGTAAGACATAGAAAAATTCTGCGCCGATTGAGTTGTTAACCCAATCACTGATTCTTGAGCCGCTCCACCCCTTTAAGCGTGGGTAGATGGTTATAATCAGTCCGGCGAAAAGCTGTGCCGCCACAAAAACCGCCACGACAACAGCTACGGCACTCAAGGCCCCCCAAGTAACACCTTGATTGGGGTCTTCGCTCTTGGGATTAGTGGTTACGTCGGACATCGACAATAGTAATTAATATGATAAGTATTACGAGGAAGATGAACCCGGCACCGTATATCAGCGCTTCCGCCCTCTCAGATAGCTTCCGGTGAAAGGCCCTGGTTACTAAAGTCACAAATAACTTACCCCCGTCCAGTGCTGGTATGGGTAGGACGTTCATTACTGCCAAACTGAGAGAAATGACGGCAACAATCATCAGCACGAACTGGTAACCCAGTAGACTGCCGTTTTTCAATATCTCAAAGATGCCCACCGGCCCGGCAACCTGCGCTGTAGCCTGAGCCGTATTGCCACTGAATAACCCCCCCAAAGCCGTCCATATACCATGGAAGGTTAAGGCCACAAACTGCCAAAGAAGTCCGATGCCAACCACCGGCGCAGACCAGGTCGATCGACTGAGCGTATATTGGGTAGGCGAAATTCCAAGATAGCCCTTGGGATTGTTGGTCTTTTGACTGGCATCGACAACTTTGCTGCTTAATAGCGTAGTCTCTGCGGAATACTGTTGTTTATTTCGTTCGTAAGTAACTCGGACCTTGTCTCCAGCTAGGCTTTTTGTGATCCCGGGGAGCGAATCGGCGTTCTGGATATTTTTCAAGGGGCTCCCGATTCGGCCAATACTGACCAACCGATCCCCGGTTTCTAGATGAATACTGGCGGCTGGCGAGTTAGGCTGCACCGATCCGATCAGCACCTCATCTTCCACCATCTTAGTGTCACTGTGAACCGTAAACTGATTGTTTACAAGTGTCGGCATCCCCGCCCACGCCAGGATTGTCAGGAGGACAAACGCCGCTACCAAGTTCATACCAACACCGGCCAACAATATCTTGGTTTTAACCCACAGCGAAGAGGCCCCATAAGTCCCTTTCCCGGTATCGGAATCATGTTCCCCCTTTAGTCGAACAAAACCTCCAAGAGGAATAACATTTACGCTAAATTCCCACCCTTTTTTGGTTTTTCGGCTCCAAAGCCGAGGCGGAAAGAATATGCCGAATTCCTCAACCTCAACCCCATTTCTTCGCGCCGTCATAAAGTGGCCAAACTCGTGAACTACTACGAGCAGTATGAATAAAACTAGCCCAAGAATCAGCAAACCGACAGACATCCTACCTATTGTAACAAGTTTGCTTAAGGTCTGCTGGTTTAAAAGCTATATGGATAGAATCTCTTTCTCTTTCGTGGCTGCTAAGGACTCTACTTGAGACTTATACCTGTTCATAGCATCATCAATCTGTTTTTCAAATCGGGTGTAGTCATCTTCGCTCATCTCTTTATCTTTTTTTGTCTGTTCCGCTTGCTTCAGTGCATCGTGGCGAACTGTTCTCATTTTTATTAGAGTTTCTTCTATTTTTTCACTGAGGGTTTTAGCTATCTCTCGTCGCCGTTCTTCGGTTAGCGGAGGAATCGGTATTCGCACCACCCGCCCATCATCGGCCGGATTTAGTCCCAATGTAGGATTATTGCGAATTGCGGCCGATATAGCCTGAAGGTTATTAGGATCAAACGGCGTAATCTGAAGCAATTGTGCCTCAGGAGCGATAATATTGGCTACCTGGTTTAGAGGCATTCGTGTCCCGTAAACCTCAACCACAACGTCATCAAGCATGCCAGAGTTGGCTCGACCAGTTCGGACTTTTTTGAGCTCTTCGTTGAAGTGCTGAAGTATGGACTTAAATTTTTCTTCGGACAGGCTTAGTTGAATTGTTTCCATATATAGATATTACCATCACTTGTTTGGTTACGAAAAATAACCTTAACTTGCTCGGCAAGCATACACCAAACTAATAAAAGTGGTTGCTTTTGTTTAGTTAACTTCGCCAAGAACCATTCGACTAAATCGACGCACGAGTATATTCTCCCCAAGGCGGGCATTATGCTCCTTTATATACTCGCCGACAGTTTGGTCGGGATTTTTAACAAATGGCTGATCGAGCAGGCACTTTTCTTTGAAATACTTATCTACCTGCCCATCAACAATTTTATCCAACATATTCTCAGGTTTACCTTCCGCCCGACTTTTTTCCAAAAAATCATTCCGCACTTTTAACTTAACGTCTGTTGCGACGTCTGTTATTGATAAAAATTCTGGATTAGATGCCGCTATGTGCATTGATATATCTTTTACGAGATTTACAAATATTTCGTTTCGTGCGACAAAGTCGGTTTCGCAGTTTACCTCAACCAGGACTCCAATCCGTCCATCATGGTTGTAGGTTCCGATGAGACCGGCACGAGCTTCTCGTTCGCTACGTTTGTCAGCCTTAGTAAGTCCTTTTTTTCGCATGGATTCGAGAGCTTTGTCAAAGTCACCGGAAGATTCTTCCAAGGCTTTCTTGGCATCGGTTAATCCGACCCCTGTAAGATCCTTGAGACGTTTAATGCTACTAATATCGACGGTCATATTGCTCCTGTTGCCTCCTTTACTCGGCCTTGCTTGCGGGCTCTTTTTTGCTATCATTAGACTTCGCGTTTGAGCGACCCGCAGTAATCGCCCGTTTAGCATAATCGACTACCAGCTGAATGGTCTTTATGGCGTCATCATTGATCGGTATCGGGTAGCTGACCAAGCTCGGATCGGCATTTGTATCCACCATGGCTACTGTTGGTACGCCAAGTTTCCGAGCCTCCTTTAAAGCGTTGGATTCATGAACTATATCCACAATAAAAACCGCTCCAGGCTTAGCGTGAAGTTCCTTTATGCCGCCGTATAACTGATTCATACTGTCGATTTCTTCCTGGTATCGTTGGACCTCGAGCTTGTTGTATTTATTAGCCAGTTCACCGGAATCCATCCGTCTTTCCAAGTCTTGTAAGTGCTTTACCCGCTCACTGATCGTATTCCAGTTGGTCAGCATCCCGCCAAGCCACCGTTCGGTAACAAAAGGCATATTGACTTCTTCGGCCGCCGCCTTAACTATCTCCTGGGCCTGCCGTTTGGTACCAACAAATAGTACCTGTTTCCCCTCAGATGCAGTTTTGCTTAAGAAATCTAAGGCGATATTTAATCTTTCGACGGTTTTGGTTAAATCAATAATATGACTACCTCCCCGACTGGCATATATGAATGGCGCCATTTTCGGGTGCCACCTCTCGGTCTTGTGTCCAAAATGCGCACCGCATTCTAATAATTGTTTAATATCGACTTCTACTACCGGCATAATAATGTGAAATCCTTTCTCTTCGATCGGATGGCCTACGGTAACTTACACAGCTAATCCGCGGGAGGACCCAAATTCCGACCTGCTTAAAATAGTGATTGAGGTATTTTACCAAGTTAACCAACTATTTACAATGGTCCCGCTCCTAATCCCTACATAGTGTACGGGTGCACAGCTTCATTTTTCCTAAACCAAGACATATAATTGTATACGTAAGGATTATCGTCCACAAAAACAAAAATGTTCATTATTTACAAATCGAGTAATCGTTGTCGCCCCCACAGACGAAAGTGGCTATATATCGCCTGTGGTGACGCCGTTATTCTGGGAATGCTTTTTGTCTTTTTTGTGATGTCTTCTCCTCCCGGAGACGGTAGTACGATGCACTCTGTTGCTTATCACATAAGCTTCGGGGCTAGCGCACTTCAACCTCTGTCTTCACGACCAATTCGGAGTGTTTGCCGGGCACCGACAGTTAATAACGTTAGCTGTCTGTCGGACATAAGTATGATGCCGGACGGAAACCAACCTTTAACCGCCAGTCCCGCCAATGCCGGTAGTTACGGCCCCGCTGAGTTCCATACCGCCTATTCTCTGCCTTGCACACCGGGTGGAACTATTGCCTCGATCTGTCCCACGCCAACTTCCTTCGGGCCGGAAACAATTGCCATTGTCGACGCTGGAAGTTTTACAGGCGGGAACTCCGCACTCGAGACGTCGCTCGCTGATTATGATACCTACTACGGCATTCCAACTTGTTCGATAGCCAACTCCTGTCTGAGCGTCATCAACCAAAATGGCGCTACCTCTCCCCTTCCCGCTAATGCCGGCTGGAGCAACGAGATTGCGCTTGATGTTGAAACTGCTCACATGGTATGCCAGACCTGTAAGATAGCACTAGTGGAGGCAAATGATACTGTCGACACCGACTTAGCTGCGGCTGAGTCTGAAGCCGCTTCTCTTAAACCGGTATCGATATCCAACAGTTGGGGAGGAAATACCGACGACCCTTCGTTGGATAATTATTTCGATTATCCCGGCATCGCGGTTGTTGCCGCCACCGGTGATCTGGGCTCGGTGTCGAACGGAGCCTCTTGGCCAAGCGACAACCCGGACGTAGTCTCGGTAGCAGGCACAACTCTCCAGCTTGGAGTGAACAATAGCTGGGGGAATGAGACGGTTTGGGTCGATTCTGGCGGCGGCTGTTCGACGTACTATCCAGCTCCTACCTGGCAAACCTCGCTAAGCGATTGGGCCTCTAACGGATGTGGTGCCAACCGATCTTTTGGTGATCTGTCAGCCGATGCAGATCCTAACACCGGGGCGGCGATAAATGTAAACGGTACTTGGTATCAAATCGGCGGGACATCTCTAGCAACCCCTTTGATAGCCGGAATGTTTGCGCTCTCCGGCGGTATACCCCCATCGGTTATCGGGTCATCCGTACCATACGCTAAATATAGTTCGACGGCTTTCCATGATATAACTTCCGGCAACGACTGTACCAGTCTTAACACCACACACTGTACGGCCTCGATAGGCTTTGATACTCCAAGCGGATTGGGATCCCCGAATGGACTATCCGGCCTCATCTCCCTGCCCTCGCAGCCAAATGACGTTGTCGCTAAGACTATTAACCAAAATAGCATCCAACTTAGCTGGATAGCCGGTAGCGGGAATCCTAGCGGATATATGGTCTATCGGGACGGCACTCAGATTGCAACAACCTCTACAACAACCTATACGGATGGGTCGCTAATTCCCAATACCTCATATGATTATCAGGTTGTTGCCTATGATTCCAGCGGGAACACGTCTTTGCCGTCGATTGCCGTCTCGGCGTTTACGGCCTACCCGGCGGATATTAACGAGGACGGTCATATCGATTTGCTGGACCTTAGTCTGCTAGCAGCATCTTACGGCCAATGCTCACCATCGGTGGGTCGTGCTGACATAAATCAGGATGGTTGCGTTAATCTGTTGGACTTGAGTCTTTTGGCACAGGCCTACGGAAGTGAATAACCCGGGAAAAACGCCTGAGCCGAGCGGTAAAAGACTTTATAAAAACAGATTTAGCCAATAGGACGGTTGATTATCGGCAATACCCCTCTATGTCGTTTAATCTTTCGCCACATGAACGCGAATAATCGCCGGAAAGCTTTCCTGTAGTAAGTAAACAACCCGCCACATAAGGCCGCCACCATAGCTAGTATTATTGAATAAGTCCAACTAGACCGAAACGATGGCTGGCGGTAGCCCGATAGCACAACAGCCGATGACTGGATCGGCGCCACCTCAGACCCATGTATGACGGTAAGATTGTCGGGGACATAGACCCCTTTTACATAAGAATGGTCGCCTGATGTGTAATCGAGCTCATGCGAACCCGGAGCCACGTTAGAAAAAGTTGCTACACCTTCTGCATTGGTATAGGCATAGATTGGCGCCGCCGAGTGGAGACTAACCTTCTTGTCAACTAAAGGAAGATAATTGCTATCCAAAACGGTTACTTGCACGGTGTAGCCCTTCGTAGTTATTGTCCTCACCGGAGTAGCGGTTAGGGTTGACCCGTTAAAACTGGCTACCACTTGATAGTAGTACGTCGTACCGGGCGTTAGAGATAGCGATCCGAAATTAAGTTGAGCCGTCTGACCGGTTACGGTTAACGGAGCAGTTTTGTCGAGTGTTTGTGGCGATAGACCGTATTTTAGTGATAGCTGGACACTTGCCGTCGCTTTGATGGCTATGGTCGCGTTTGTATAGTTGACATTTTGACTGACGACATTGAGTTTAACGTTGGTGGGCGCCTCGGGCACGACGACTGGAGCAGGCGGAGGAGTTACTGTTCCTCCGGACGAGGTTGATGTCACTGGAGCGGATATATGAGTTATTGTTTTGGAAGGCGTTGATGTTGCGACGGGCGCAGGATTCGATGGCGGCGGCGGGGGTGGTGAGGTTAAATCTATGGTGGCCCCGCTGCTGCTCGGGTTTGTCCAGGACCCAGCATTAGAGGCGTTAGCGTTAATAAGATTTAAGGTCGTATTTCCGCTGCCGCTCAGAGCTTTGAAGGTTATGTTGTCAATCAGCGAATCGCTGGAAGTGCTGGTTCCAAGCATCGCACACGCCAGGGTGACGCTCCCGCCGCCCCCACTATTACTCACACAAGTCGAAAAAACTCCTATCGATGACGAGATGAATTCCAAGGCGTTTTGGTCGTAAGACACCGTTGCTTGAACGGCATTCACTGCTGTACCAGGGTTAATTCTTAATGCCAGGGTAAAAGTATTGCCGATTTGTATTGAGTCTGTCGCCGGAGCAAGGTAGATTTGTCCGCTGGCTGCCAGACCAACACTCGGCGTCAAGACACTCGGCACAGCGATAATCGCTATCGATAATAGATATACCGAAGTCTTTAGATACTTAACGACTCGACCGTTTTTTTGACGCATTTTATTTTTTATTTTTTGGGTCCAAGCTACATTATAGCAAAATATAGTTTTTTGCTTTGACTTTTCACCGTAAAACAGATACAATTTGCTTCATGAAACAATCCATCCACCCTGACAGCTACCGCCCAGTAGTCTTTCAAGACCTCAATAATGGGGCTACGTTCTTGACGCGATCAACCGCCCAAACAGATGAGACAATAGAATTGGACGGCGTAAAGTATCCCCTGATCAAGGTTCATGTATCCAGCAGCTCGCACCCTTTCTTTACCGGTGAGGAGCGCGTTCTTGACATCGAGGGTCGCGTAGATAAATTCAAAGCCCGAGCCGAAGCCGGTAAAGCCGCACGAGAAAAACGAGCTTCAGCTGCCAAAAAGATTACCAGGCGAGCCGTTAATAGATCCGAAAAGTCCGTCGCCCGTCAAGGCAACAAGTAATATAGCCCAATATTCACTCAGCGGGGTCGACAATAGATTGCCTGGTATTAGTGTTTATTAGCTATAATTAGATTGCCTTATGGATGACAGCAAACAATCAGAACTGCAAAACGAACTAACCGAGATTCAGACACGACTGCAAGATCCGGCTATATATAGCTCCAAGGAATATCCCAAGCTTGCTAGGCGCCAATCATTTATAGAAGAAACTCTCAGGTTATTCTCTGACAAAGATGATGTCGAAAGGAAGTTATTGGAAGCCGAGGGACTACTCTACGATTCTGACCCCGAGATAGCCGCGCTTGCCAAAAACGAGGTCGAAAAACTTTCTGAACTAAAGCATAAGATCGTCGAACAACTCAGTGAGACATTGACTCCGAAAGATCCCAACGACAAACGCGACGTTATTATGGAGATTCGAGCGGCTGCGGGCGGAGATGAAGCCAGTCTATTCGCTGGAGATTTGTACAGAATGTACGCAAAATGGGCCGAAAACCACGGCGTTAGTCTGGAGCTGGTTAGCGAAAGCCCCTCAGAAGTTGGCGGTTTTAAAGAAATAATTTTCGAAATGCACGGCCAGGATGTTTACAAACGTCTAAAGTTCGAAGGTGGTGTCCATAGGGTTCAACGGATACCTTCAACTGAGAGTCAGGGTCGCATCCATACCTCCACTGTAACGGTCGCCGTCTTACCAGAAGCCGAAGAAACTGATATCGATATCAACCCGGCGGACCTTCGCATTGATGTTTATCGTTCATCAGGACACGGCGGTCAGAGTGTTAACACGACCGATTCGGCCGTAAGAATAACGCACTTGCCTACCGGTATCGTTGTGACCTGCCAAGACGAAAAATCCCAAATCAAGAACAAAGATAAGGCTTTATCGGTTCTTAGATCACGTCTATTGGCTCGAAAGATAGAAGAAGAGCAGAGCCAGCTCAGCGATCAACGCAAGAGTTTAATCGGTTCTGGTGACCGTAGTGAAAAAATCCGAACCTACAACTTCCCTCAGGACCGTATTACCGACCACCGCATTGGTTACAGTCGATCCAATATTCCGGCAGCACTTACCGGAGACATAGACGATATTATTGAAAAGCTCCAGACCGCTGAGCTAGACCTTGTTAAAAAGTAGGACTCTATGCAGCTCAGTGACTGGCTAGCGTCAAATATCAAATTGCTGGACACCGCCGGCGACCCTACTTCGCGACTGGATCTTCTGGTCCTTTTAGAAGACGCAACCGGGAAGGACCGCGGTTGGTTGCTGGCAAATCCACAGCTTGAACTCAAAGATGCAGTAGCCCAGTGCGGACTTACCAACCTGGCTGGATTAAATCGAATGGTCCGGCGTCGGGCAAAACATGAACCTCTCGCGTACATACGGAGTAAATCCGAATTTTATAGACGTGAATTTTATATCGATCGCCGAGTCTTAGAGCCACGCCCTGAAAGCGAGACGATGATTGATCTTCTCAAGAAATATAATTCTGTCGATAAGAATTTTCAGAGGAAGATGACGGTCGTAGACGTTGGCTGCGGCAGCGGCGCCCTGGGAATCACCGCGGTGAAAGAAATTGCCGACTGCCATGTTATTGCCATTGATATCGATCCGGGATGTCTGGAAGTTACAAATATTAATTCCGCTAAACACGGGGTATCGCTCGAAGTCCTGAAGGGTAATCTCTTGTCTGCCATACATGACCAAGGTACCCGCCCAACGGAGACTGTCTATATACTACTCTGTAATCTTCCCTACGTTCCCGATGACTTTCAAATCAACGACGCCGCACTTCTGGAACCCAGAACCGCCATTTTTGGCGGTCCGGATGGGATAGATATTTATCGGGAGCTGTTTGATCAAGCCAAAGACTTTAGCCCTACACCCCGGTTAATTATGACTGAATCCTTGCCGCCTCAGCATGAAGCCTTGACCAGCGTCGCTCGCGCTGCCGGATTTAAACTCCTAGAGACCGACGATTTTATTCAGGTTTTCAGCTCGTCGGAGCCGTTCCCAGCACGGCCTTGAGTGTGATAGTGCTACCACTCCGATTGATCGTTAGGGTAACGGTATTCCCTACTGACTGCTGATCGATTATCGACGTTAAACTGGTAGTCTGATTGATCGCTTTACCATTAATAGCGGTTATTATATCCCCGGGTTTGACTCCTGCTTTATCTGCTGGACCGCCGGATATTACCGCCGTCTGGCCCACTATACCCGACGGTGGAACCCAGGCTCCCGATGTCGCACTCAAGTTGTATTGTTGGGCGATATCACTGGTTATCGGTATATAAATCACTCCCAGATAAGGCTGTTCTAGCTTACCCGTTTGCTCTACGCCCTTGATCAGCCCAGTAACGTCGTTGATCGGTATTGCAAAGCCAATGTTCTGCGAATTGGTGGCAATAGCTGTATTAATACCGATAACCTGCCCGCTGAGGTTAACTAAGGGACCACCGGAGTTTCCCTGATTTATCGCCGCATCAGTCTGGAACAGATCACTGAGGTTTTCCGAAGTAGTACCGGTACTATCGCTGGCTTGAACACTACGACCGTAACCCGAAATGATACCGCTGGTGACAGTATTTTGGAATTGTCCTAACGCGTTACCTATGGCCACGACCTGATCCCCTACCTGCATCTGACTGGAGTCACCCAGCGTTACGGGGACTAATTTACGTCCGTTGAGATTTTGTATCTGAAGGAAAGCAATGTCCAGACTGTCGCTGTTGCTGGTTCGTCCGACAACTTTAACGTTATTGTACTGGGTACCATCTGACAAAGTCACACTAACATTTGTAGTGCCGACAGGAATAACGTGCCGGTTAGTTATTATTAGCCCATCCGCCGATAGTATTATCCCTGTACCGGCATCTTGCTGGGTCGTTGCACCACCGGTTCCACCGAAAATATTATAGATACCGCTGGTGGGGGTTTGCGAAGTAACGTTAACCGAAACAACGCTCTGACCGACAACCTTAGCTATCCGGCTAATAACCTGACTAGTACTGCTTACTACCGTCTGTTTAGAAGAAATCGGCGTAGTGTTGTCGCTTTGGTTATTATTATGATCGGCTGCAATCCACCCTCCCAGGTAGCCCGAGGCTAGTCCAACTATAACTATGCCGGCAACTGCTAGAAACTTGACTCTCTTGAACTCAGGGCGTAGATACCCGCTATGCTTCCCTCGATAGCCACTCAGCTCTGGAGGCAAACTGATTCCCTTTTGATGCCCGGTTGTTAGTAGACCTTCGTGTGTCGGGTGCCAATCAACCGTACTCTGGTCTTCGGTCTTTTCTGGTTGTGTGTTATTTAATTCCTGATCTTCTGACATATGTCCTCCCTCCCCTGTTTAAACTACCCTGTCCCGCCAGTTAGATAGCGTTAGAACCACTGTTATTACGGCTATCATAACAAAAACGATCTGTCGGCGTAGAGATTTCGAAGACATATTAAAATGATCGATATAATAAAGGACCGCGGCACCATAACCGACCACCGACAGCAATAACGTCGGCTGAGCGATGACGCCGTAAAATAATAGCCAGTGACTTAGTATCCAAATTAAAGCAGCGGCAAAATATCCCCATATATAAGACAGTAAACGGCTGTACGGTTCATCAAAGCTATTGAAGAAATGGCGAGCGGCAACGTAGCAGATTATTCCGCCGCCTAATACCAATCCGTAAGCGGGGGCGGCAGGCCACTCAATGAATAAAGCCATCAGGCCAAACAATTGCCCGATGCCGGCTTGAGCCGCTACACCGATCGTGTTACCCATCGGTTTAAGTCCAATAAGCCAGGCCCCGTACAACACAACCCACAGCAGCTGCCAGGTAACACTGGTGGTATGAATCATAAAGATTAACGTCGACATACCAACCATCAGATCAATACCATTGGCTCTGATGTTTGCTGGCCAGTATCTTAAGTTTACCGCTAACATACGCCATTTACTTAACAATATTATGGCCAAGGCTACCTGGATAAAAACATTGTTTAGGCGGACTAGGATGAACACAACTATTGGCAATAGGGCGTTAAGACCAATGTGGACTACATGAGCAAATCCACCGGTCGGCTTAAGCTTAGTTAGTATTTGCCTCATTCTGTCCAACTATTATAACAAACTGGGCGTTCCCGGGGGTTATAGACTTGTCCGGGAGTGAAGATACCGTCTTAACCCCAAAGCGGTTTTGTAAATAATTGCTAGTGTATTTATCGCGGCCATTTGTCAAATCAACAATTATAGTTTGCTGATAGTCGGTCGTTGGTGCATCACCTACATAGCCGACGTTGTAGCCGTACGACTTCAAAGTTGCCGCCACCTTGTTAGAGAGACCGGGGACGTTTGTGCCATTAAGTACCTCTATATTGGCGTTCTCCTTGGCCAAATAACCATCTCTTAAAGTATTGCGGACATAAGACTGGATCTGACTGTAATTAAATTCACCTGCTGTCGGTTCAACTACCGATAAACCGTCTATGGCTCCCGTTGTTACATAGTTATTCGGTGGATCGGCTAACCCGATGGATTGAATATCGCTGTTGGATATCTTTTGCATTAGGCCGTAAAGTGCTTCGGCGTCGCTCAAGCTGATATCCGTTCTTACGTTATCTCCGAAATCGCTGATCAAACTGGAGATTTTTAGGGGATTGCTGAGTGTTCCGAGAGTTAATACTTTTTGCTTGAGCGCCAGTAATATTGCCCTCTGGCGCTGGGTACGCGCAAAATCCGAAGTAGTTTCGCGAGACCTTGCATAGTTCAGAGCTTGAGCGCCGTTCATAGTTTGGACGCCGGGCATAGCCAGCACCGGGTTCCAGTTATTTTCCCAGGCCATGGTCGGATCATAGAGTTCTGTAGGAACATCTAGGGTAACTCCGCCGACTGTATCGACTGCTTGCTGAAAGGCCTGAAAGTCCACTAAAACGTTATAATCAATGGGGATACCAAGTACATTGCTTACTACACCATCAACGGCTTTAAACCCGGCTTCGACAGCCTGCTGATTAGAGTTACTCGAGTCTTCGGTCCCCAGGAACTTATACTTTCCCGACTCATACGCGGCATTTATTTTCTGGTAATTGGCTATATAGTTGTTGGGCATCTTTACCCACAGATCTCGCGGCACACTTAATAAGTCAGCCTTGTTGTTAACGGGATCGATGCTGGCAAGCAACATTGTGTCTGTTAAATCCGGACCATCGTGACCAGCCCCTCCGATTCCCAGGATCAGGATATTAACCCGCCCATCCCCCTCGGTCTTAAGTTGGTCGGGGTTGACATTGGCCTGCAATGCGGCGGCCGTTCCTCCACCATGAAACACCTCGTGTAGCTTGATATAGCCCTTAATGACCAGGAATCCACCCATCACGACCACTGCCGTCACTATTGCCAGCGACGCCCTGAACGACCATCTCCTCAATCGATGCCCTTTATGCCTGAGTAAGCGTTTCTGATCTCGGTCGTTAGATGCCAATAACGGACGATTGGAGGCCAGATTCCTATTTAGCAGTGAGGGCTGATCAACAGACTGAACCGCCGGGCGGCCGTTCTCCTCTTGCGTGATAGCCGATGCCGGCAAGGCGCTTTCACGACTCGGGATTGGTTTTGTAACCCCCTGGTATGGTCCGTAGTTTTCAGGCATCCTGACTGCATTGTGTGGCGCCGATCTGACTGTCCTAGGAGGTCTGCTTCGTACAAAACCATCAATAGACCGACGCGGAACACTATGAGCCGGACGCTTATAATTGTCCGTGGGCATGTAAAGTTTAGTATAACGGTTTCGCTTAGCGTCGTAAACATGTACAATCTAATTCATACTATGCGCCGAAGACTAAAAGAGCTCAAACCATCGAAGGCTATAAAATCGATGCCTTCTGAACTGTCACCGAAGAGTAATCAGGATGTCGGTCAAGCCGGCTACGCACCGCAACGAGAAACGAGAAGTCAGCGTCATCGCCGGGAGTGGTTAAATGTTTACCTGTTTTTGGTCGTAATCATAGCGCTTTTTGGCTTAGCATATCTGTTCCGGCAATTCGTCTTCCAGCAGTATCAGGTTGATGGATCAAGCATGTTGCCTACACTCCAAAACGGTAATCGTCTAATAGTCTGGGAACTGCCGAGAACCTGGGCGAGGATTACCGGTCATCCATATGTCCCCAAGCGAGGAGATATAGTAATATTCACCGAGCACAATCTCTATGGAGCGGGGAGCAATACGTCAGAACAACTTATTAAACGCGTTATTGGACTGCCCGGCGATCGTGTTGTCGTTAAAAACGGCGTGGTAACCATCTACAATAAGAAACATCCCAACGGTTTTGATCCCGATAGGACACTGCCCTACGGCAAGGCCATTGGTACCACTCCCGACGACGCGAGCTGGACGATCAAGCCCGGACAAATTTTTGTCTGCGGCGACAATAGGACCAACTCGTTGGATTCAAGAATATTCGGCCCGGTATCTGTTAACGATATAATCGGACAATTAGTGGTTCGTATTACACCCGTCAATGAGATTGAGAAGTTCTAGTTTGCATTGACTCTAGGGCTGGTGCGAGCTAACTTCATATCTCTTTTTTTCTACTATAAAACACTGATAGGATTTATATGCTGAGTGTATTACGGCTTGTAATGCCCCACAGCGTGGCAAGGTCACAATACTATTGAAAACCCCATATCAGCAAACGCTGATTGGCAAAACGACCTAACTTAACCCCTTGTTTAGATCCCGGAGTAACCGCTCCAATTCAGTCGCCGATTTGAAACTAATCTCAAGCTTCCCTCCATGTGCCATAAATCTGATAGCGACCGGTGCTTTTAATCGCTTACCCAGTAATTTAGTCTCAGGCGTCTCGCTCCTTATTTTCCTGCTAACGACCTCTGACTTCGTATCGGGAGCACTGTCTTTAAGAGCCGCCACGAATCTTTCGGCTTGTCTGACCGACCAACCGTTTTTAATAATCAGGTTCAACAGCTCGCTTTGTTTGCCGGAATAGTCCTTCACTGAGAGAATTTGCCGGGCATGTCCTTCGGTGATCTGCTCATTCCTAAGGGCTTGTTTTGCGTCCTCGGGTAGATGCACTAGACGGGCGGTATTTACAACTGTCGACGACGCCTTACCTAATCTGGTAGCTATATTTTCATAACTGACACTGAGTTGTCTATGCAGCATTTCAATGGCATCAGCCTGCTCCAAGGGGGAAAGATCAACCCGTTGGACATTTTCGACAAGGGCAATTTCTAAACGCTCCAGATCCTTAAGAGAGCGGACTATAGTAGGTATCTCGCTTAGACCGGCTTGTTTAGCGGCGCGCCACCTTCTCTCCCCGGCTACTATCTTATATTTACCCGTCCCTTCCTCTTGAGGAGTGACAATTATCGGCTGCAGTACACCGTGTCTCTTTATGGACGCAGCTAGCTCTTCGGTATCTTTTGGATTGAAGTGACTTCTAGGTTGAGCAGCATTGGGGATTATCGAGTCAAGTTTAATTTTCCTAATCCGCTCGCTAGCATCAAGCAGCAAAGAGTCATCGAAGTTTTTCGGAAGGAGCACGTCAAAACCTCTGCCCAATCCTCTTTGTTTAATCTGTTTTGCGCACATAACTTTCTATCTCCTTGGCAAGTTGCTTGTATGCCCTGGCCCCCTTCGACCATTTATCGTGATCAAATATGCTCAAACCAAAACCCGGCGCCTCCGCTAAGCGAACATTTCGAGGTATCACCGTTTGAAAAAGTTTATCTTTAAAATGTTTTTTCAGCTCAGTCATCACCTGGTCCGCTAAACTTATCCGTTTATCGTACATCGTTAGTATAATACCAAGTAATTCGAGATCTGGGTTTACCGTCTCCCTAACCCGCTGGATGACGCTTAGGAGCTGTCCAAGACCTTCTAAGGCGTAATACTCAGCCTGAACAGGGATAATTGCATAGTTAGCGGCAGCCAGCGTGTTTATGGTCAATAGCCCGAGGGCCGGCGGACAATCGATGATTATATAATCGTAATGGGCTAGCTGTAGACTCTGTTTTAACCTGAATTCTCGCATCGGGGAGTTAACGAGCTCTACCTCGGCGGCCGCCAGTGAGGAATTGGCCGGTAGCAGAAAAAGATTCGGGGTTCTCGTCTCATGTATAGCATCAACCAGTATGGCTGGATCCAATAATACTTCGTAGGCCGATGTGCCCAGGTCGTTCTTATCGAGCCCCAGACCGCTGGTGGCGTTTCCTTGCGGGTCGAAGTCAACTACTAGAACTGTTCGACCAATCTCGGCTAAATAAGTACCGACATTGACGGCGGTTGTCGTTTTACCAACCCCACCCTTTTGGTTTATAACGGCAATTGTTTTACCCATTTTTATTACATTTGTCCTTCACTAGTCATTATACCCGCACAAACGCTTCTTTGTCACATTGGTATAAATATTCTTAACTAGCACTATAAGGCTAGTCTAATATGGTCTTAGTACCATACACCATTCTAGTAGTTACGAGAAAAGTCACTGGTCAACAAAAGCTTGTCCTAGAAAGATGCAGTTTGTTAGCAAGCGAACGTTTAAGAAGCGCAGCCATGCGGCCTTTTGTAGTCTAAACATATCCGACTCTATGCATCGACCAGCATTTGTTTCGGCATTGGGGCATGTTTTACGTCCGTATTACAGATAGCCTTGTGACCAAAGCTAATTCTGGTTCTATTAGTAAGCCGTTAGGTAAGTGAGAATTATGTCTCCGACTTCTGTCGTTCCGTTGGTGGGTGCCTGCAATTGAAGCATAAGCGTACTTGGCGACCCCGGAGTCCATGTTCCGGACGTAATGTCACACGTAGCCCCGTCAATAGCCCCCGCTCCAGATCTGATCCAACCTGTAACCGTAGGAGTTAACGCACAGGTGTTCCAGTTAGTGACAGCTGCGCCCGAGGTGTCTAGGAGAGTTCCAACAACCGTGCCGTTTGTGGTATCGCTGGTGTTAACATCCACCGTCAGAGGAGCAGAAGAAGCCCAGGCGCTGAAGTCCGACGGGATCGGAATTTGTACTACGATGTCGTATGTTTGATTAGTGCTAGCACTCGTCGTCCACTGGTAATAGTTTTCTTTCTGGGTACTATCGTAGCCGGATGTCATAGTACCAACGTCGTTCAGCGCTCCGGCACTGTCAAGTACGGCTCCGGCGTATTCCGGTACGAGAACAATTTGTTTGGTATGCCGAGCCGTGCCACTTAGAGTAATACCATTGGATGAGTTAAGCGTCACCGTGTTTGAACCAGACCCGATAATAATGCTATCGTTGACGGTATTAGCCGTCAGAATAACATTCCCGCTAGCATCCTGGATCTGGAAGGCCGTAGTTGAATTAGCTGTATTAGCTAGCAATAACTGTCCGGCTACCCCAACGTTCTCTTGTAGGTTAGCGCTCCCACCAACACTTAAGCCCCCTTGGATGTTTGTGTCGCCTAAGATAGCGGCATTGGTATCTACTTGGAGTGAGCTTGTTTCGGTGCTGCCGGCTTGGAGAGTTTGGGTGTAGGTGCCGCCGAGGTCGTAGGTGACTACCTTGTTACTACCATAGCTTGCAACATAAGCATATCGTCCAGAGACATAGACCGATTGAGGATGAGATAGATTACTGTCGCTGTTCTCGCCGACGTAGACAGGGGTGCCCGAGGAGATGTCGTAGACGACCAGTTTGTTGTTACCATTATTAGTGACATAGGCATAACGGCCGGAAACGTAAACTGAAGTTGGGCCAGGAATGTTGCTGTCGCTGTTCTCGC
>JAJZNU010000007.1 GCA_021811625.1 bacterium | reverse complement strand
TACTAGTCGTTAGTCCTCCGGCATTAGCAATAGCAGAAGGAGACAATGTACCGTCAGCATTATGCGATACCTCTAGAAAACTATTGAGTATATCTCCCCATGTACCGTTGTCTGAACCTGGTATTGGTAGTCTATTGGACAGGACATAAAGGTTATTTTTCTGCTCTCTTTTTACCTATGAGTCTACATATATAAGTCATTCTAGCATAAAGGATTTGAAGAGCTCAAATGCGACTCTCTATCAGGGATGGCTGAGCCCGAATCAGGATGTATGATCATTTCTTTAAGAAGGTAATCGATAGAGATTTCCGTTTCGGCTTAAATATATGCCTTTAACGACGGTATCGTGGCGGAGGGAGAGGGATTCGAACCCTCGATAGAGTTGCCCCTATACCGCCTTTCCAAGACGGCGCACTAGACCAACTATGCGATCCCTCCGTTTTGTAACCTTTTCTGCTCCCCGGTAAATTATACCTAAAAATTACTACAAAAACACCTTGCTATCAGTGCAAAAACAGGTTTACACTTACACTACTATGCCCGTTATAGAACTTAAAGACATAAGTAAACTTTATGGCTTCGGCGATGCCACTACGGTCGCCTTAGATGAAGTTAACCTAAGCGTCGAAGAAGGAGAGTTCGTGGCGGTGATGGGTCCGAGCGGATCGGGAAAGTCGACGCTGATGAATATTATTGGCTTGCTGGATAAACCGACGCACGGGGTATACCTGCTAAACGGGCGGAAGGTGGCGCGTCTTCGTTCCAATCAGCGAGCCAAGGCCCGTCGAGACAAGATCGGTTTTGTGTTTCAGTCGTTTAACCTTCTTCCCAGGCTCACCGCTCTCGAGAATGTTGCTCTACCGCTCGCCTACCGCGGCATGAGTTACGTCAAAAGAATGAAACTAGCCAGTGCGATGTTAGAGCGTGTCGGGCTGCAGTCGCGGGAGTACTATTTGCCGCGTTACCTAAGCGGCGGACAAGCCCAAAGCGTTTCCATCGCCCGGGCGTTAATTAACAATCCCCCGATCATTATCGCCGACGAACCGACCGGTACCCTTGATAGCGGCGGTAGTCGTCTGATCATGGAGCTGCTCAGTGAAATTCATAAAAACGGTACGACCATTCTGCTAGTCACTCACAACCCGGAGCTGACCCGCTATGCCAGCCGGGTAGTCTATATGCATGACGGGGCTATTATTCATGATGAGCCGACAACGCTCGGTGAGGTGGCGCCGACTGCTCGCCGAGTGATGTATTCACTGCCCACGACTACTGAGGAAGACGACCTGGCCGGTATCTCGGCGCTCATGAAAGCTATTCCCGGTGCTGATCGTCCTACCAATCACAAAAATAGTTCTAAAAAGTCCAAGAAAAAAGCTGCAGCCAAAAAGCGACGGAGTAAGAAATGAATGTTCTAAACGGCGATATTAAAATGGCTTTTCACTCAGTCCGGTCGACGCGTTGGCGCAGCCTGCTGACTACCTCGGGCATCATTATAGGGATATGCTCGGTGGTGACAATCGTCGGCTTGGGCGAAGGTATCAAGCACCAGGTGGCCAACCAGATCGATCAACTAGGGAAGAACCTAATAACCATTCGTCCCGGAACCGGTAGTTACAGAGGGATAAATTCATTAAGCATTTTCAATAGCAACGGACTGTCCGACGGCGGCTTGAGTGACAAAGAGTTACAGGCTGTCAACCAAACGCAAAACGTTTCCAAAGTTTCGCCTATGAGCGTGATTCCCGGAAATGTTAGTGTCGACTCCCAGTCACCCGGGGGCATTTTAGTTATCGGGGCTTCGGATTCTATCCCGAGTCTTCTCAACCAGAGTCTGCAATACGGCGACTATTTCGATTCCACCGACGACACCCAACCGGTAGCCGTCCTGGGTAGTGGTGCGGCCGACGCATTGTTTCCTGGTCAAGTGCCACTGGGTATGAGTTTTAATTTTCATGGGGTAAGCTTTACGGTTCGCGGTGAGTTTAATCAGTTCGATATTGCACCCTTATCGCTCGATGCCAACTTCAATAATGCCATCTTCATTCCCTACCAAGTTGCCAAACACTTGGAGGGGGGCACTGCCCCGATTTATGAAATACTGGCCAGACCCAGCGACTCGGCGCAGGCTCCGGACGTTGCCTCGGCGATTAATTCAAGGCTGCTGGCTCTTAACGGCGGAGTTCAAAACTTTAGTGTTCTGACTCAGCAAGACAGCCTCTCGGCCACCAATAATATACTCAATTTACTAACGAAACTAATTGGCGCCGTGGCGGCGGTTTCTTTGCTTGTCGGCGGCATTGGAGTCATGAATATTATGCTGGTGGCGGTTACCGAACGGACTCACGAAATTGGGATTAGAAAGGCTCTTGGCGCCACCGACCGTCAAATCCTCGAACAGTTCTTGATCGAATCAATTATCTTGAGCTTAATGGGCGGCATTGTCGGAATCCTCTTATCCGTCCTGGTCAATGTCAGCCTGCGCGTAACCACTTCGCTTCAGCCGGAGTTATCCTGGCAGATTATGCTGATCTCCAGCGGCGTCTCAATTATCGTCGGGGTTATATTTGGAATTGCACCGGCTTTCAAAGCGGCCCGCAAGAATCCGATCGATGCCCTAAGAGCTTACCAGTAGGCTTACAAGTAGTGTCCGTAGTAGTACCAGAAGTGCTTCAGTATCAGGGCGGCGATAACTACCAGCCAAAAGACCAATATATCCAAATGATGTTTTTGAGCGAAACGGGCCACAACGTGCTGCTCGTTGTGGGAAAACTTAATATGTCCCTTCTCTAAGTTATACAGCGTTATATACCAAAAAACCGTGATCGTCACCGCCCAGACAACCATGCAATACGGACACAGGGCGTGTATGCGGTAAACACTTTCGAAAAATAGCCAGTGGACGAAAGCAATACCCAGTATGCCTCCGCCTTCCAGGCCGAGCCAGTACCATTTTTTGAATCGTCCTCCGGCCAGCATGGCGACGCCGGTTGTGATCAGCACCGGAAAAGCCGCAACGCCCATCCAGGAGTTGGGCAGATTACCAAATAAGGTGCCTTGTGACGAAAGAGCTACGTCGCCGCACGACAGGATCGGGTTGAGGTTGCATGATGGTTGGTAATGAGGGTTCTGAGCTAGTTTGAAACCGTCATAGGTTAGGATTATCGAGCATACGAGACCGATGATTCCACCAACGATCAGTATGTAAGGCAAGACTTTTTCGAACGTTAGTTTATTTTCAATTTCGTTCCAAAACAGTTTTTTCATGTCCACTAGATTATATGACCTTATGGCTAACTAGCGCAAACAATCCGGGCTTTAGGAGCGCACTATACTCTACTCCCCCCCTACTCGGCACACTGTCCGGTAGAGTGGACTTGGTCCTGAGTTTCCGCCTGGTGGAGCTCGCTGATGACCTGCTGCATCGTTAAGGCGTAGCCGACGTGGTTATAGACGGTCGATTCTGCGAAGACAACTCCGATGACATCGCCGGTTTCACTTATTAACGGTCCTCCGGAGTTACCCGGTATCACGACGGCGTTGATCTCATAAACATTTCTGGTGGTATTACCGCGGTTGTATATATTCTGACCGACGGCCGTAAACTCGTCCATCACCACCGACGGCCGGGCGGTGAAACTGCCTCCCCCCGGATAACCGAGGACGGCTGAAGGAGTACCGTTGGCGGCTATTCCGTCGCTGAGCGTTAAAGGTTTGCCGGCGAGGTCGTTAACTGCCAATACCGCCAGATCAAGGTTCGGATCAAACCAGATAACCGAGACATTGTGCTGGCCGTTACTGTCTATAACATAGGGCTGTCTAACGCCGGCGACGACGTGAGCGTTAGTGATGACGATGCCGGGTTTGGCTACAAATCCGGAGCCCTCCACTATTCCGCCACAGCCGTAGCCTTCGACCTTAACAACCGATGCTTCATCACGGTTTACGGCCGGCGATAACGAGCCTAGACTTGGCAGCGGAGCGCTGGAGCTAACCGCTGGTTCGCCGCCATTAAAGACGGTCGGAAACCCGTTCGGGTTAATAAAGTGACTGAGGTCGGCGATAACGTTGGGAGTTGGCGGTAGTTGCCGATCCATCAGACCAATAATGTACGATCCGCGAATCTCGTTTTGCAGGCCGAGGAAAGGTAGTGTTACCAAGGTCCCCGCTCCCAGCCAGACGAATGCTAAGAGCGTTACCCCGCCAACTGCCGAGCCGAGCCAGCTGTCTATTTGATCAAGCCATCTGTAACGAAGCCTTGCTTTTAAGATGGCCCCGACGTATTCACCAAGGCTTAAAAGTAATAGCGCTAGTCCCATGGTAATCGCCAGAGCCAGCCAGGCCCGGGACAGCGAGGTATGAGCCAATTTTACAAAGTGCGGTCCTACCCAGGCTCCTAAAAACAGTCCGCCGAAGAAGCCGGCCGTGGAGGACAGTTGTCTGATCGAACCACTCATCTTCCCTCGGGCCAGCGCGCTTAGCAGCAGGATAATCACAACTAAATCAGCTAGATCCATGAGATATATGTTAGCAAAAATGAGGGTAAACGTCTTTAGTGGACTTATGCTATAGAGTCTACCCGTTGACCTTTTCTGCCATATTAGCTTGTCTTTGGCAGCACCCTACTCATTTTGAATAGGCTGTTATTCTTCCGGCGATAATTCAGTTCGCAAAGAATCTTCTATTTGACCAACAGGGTCCAGGCGTTTGGTCGCCTCATCCCATCCAGCATCAAAGCTTCGCATCCTTCCTAACCAACCTCTAGCAATACCAACCGTGGTAGCCAGTCCTATACCGCCGCCAGCAACGCCAACATAAGACATATCATTTCCAATTTGGCGCACTATTTCATTGACGTGTTCTTGGGGTTGAGTTCTAGGAGCAACTGCTTCCACGACTCTGCCTGCTCCAGCTAATCCAAAACCAACAAGGGACGTCAAAGCACTGGTTCCTAAATACCTGGCCTTTGAAAAAGCTGAGCTGTCAAAAGCTTCCCTCCCAGCCAATTCATCCGGACTTGGTGCCGGTCTATCCCTCTTTGGGCGCGTTGGTATAGAAGTCAGTCGCTCCGATATATAGTCGTTAATTGTATCGGCTATTGCTCGCCTTTCTTTAACGCAAGAGAGACGCACGGTACTCAGTCGCAACCACAAGAGCTTCTTGTTCATCCTGGTAGGTAGCGATAGTTAATACAGTTAAGTATGTAAATACTTACGCTACAGGCGATATGTTATTGTCAATTATGAATACAAACAACGTATCAATTTGTTAATTTCTGAACTCTGTATGTAGAAACATGGAAGAAAGTGTTTTGCTGTGCTATAGTCTAACACCCGAAACCCTGGAACGTATGGAAGATATAACAAAAGCCACTCGTTATCTATCTAAACCGGGCAGCGTCGGCATAATCCCTACCGACACGGTTTATGGTGTAGTGGCCAGGGCGGCAGATAAAGCGGCAGTCAAAAGATTATATGAGCTAAAGCACCGTGACGGAAAACCGGGAACGATTATTGCCGCCGATATCGAGCAGCTGGTTGATTTAGGGATTAAACGGCGGTACCTGAAGGCAGTCGAACAGTACTGGCCGGGACCTATCAGTGTCATCCTGCCGGTAGGTGATCCAAACCTAGAGTACTTACATCAGGGCAAGCAAAGTTTGGCGGTTCGCTTGCCAGCCGAAAAAGAGCTAGTTAAATTAATGGAAAGTGTCGGTCCGATGTTGACGAGTAGTGCTAACCTTCCCGGCGCTCAACCTGCCTCGACAGTGGACGAAGCCAAGGCCTACTTTGGTAAGGGAGTAGATTTTTATATCGACGGCGGCGATCTGTCCGGCAGACAACCCTCCACCATAATCCGCATTATCGACGATGCCATCGAAATTGTTCGGCAAGGCGGAGTTGTTGTTAACTAGCTTCGATTATGCTTTTTACCAGATCGTAGATTAGGGAAAAAGATTTGGAAGTGGTTAGGATGTCAAAGCGCGCGAGTGACTCGGCTAAAACCAAATTGACGTCGCGAATCTCGTCGGATTGGGGATCAAAGTAGCGAATCCTCAGCACGTCATCAACCATGTTGCCAAATAGCCCCAATGACCAGATAATATCCCTGTAGACTTTCCAAAAACAAAAAACAGGAGAAACAAATATGAACAAGAAACCAAACTTCGGCACTATTTTCCGTATACGGGATGAC
>JAJZNU010000011.1 GCA_021811625.1 bacterium | reverse complement strand
TGGCTCCGGGGACTGGATTCGAACCAGCGACCTAGTGGTTACACTTATCCCCTGCTTTCACAGGGGGGTGGACTATATCATCATCCCTAAGACTGTGGATGTCGGGCGCTAATGAGAGATTATTGTTAGGCTCACTCTCTAGTCTCTGAACCTTCCACGAAGTTAATCCTGTTCCTGGCTTGGCTGCGGATTGCCTTATCGATTAAGAAGTAGGTTTCCCGCAATTCACCCGATGTTCACTAATTGGTTACCCAAATAGGCTGCGTATTCACAGCCACCCGCTCTACCGCTGAGCTACCCCGGAATGTAAAAGAACAAGCTGATTATATCCTATCGCGGGAGTTTGACCAAGAACTCCGGAAACGTTCGGTGGTGACGCATATATGTAGTGTTTGTTAGCATTTGAGTAAGATGTTGCTTACAGACTTTCGAATTCTTTGGCATTTTGGGGTAGTATAGCGTCATGGGCTATGAACCGCGCCAATCGTCCTATAAATATTTGTTAAAAAACGAACGTCTGCTGTCTGTTTCGGCCGTTGAAGATATTCTACTGGCCAGGTCGCCCTCGGATTTGTACGAGCTGTGGCGGCTCGATGAAGCAAAGGGACCGTCTCACATAGGAGAACGCCCGGTACTGGCGGCATTGCCACTAAAGGAGCATCGTGGCGATCGGGGATTTCAGTTGTACGAAGCGGTATTCGGGCGTGACTCGCTTCGGGTTGCTCTGGATTTAATCGATTCTTATCCCGATCTTACTCGAAACACCCTGCTGACTCTAGCGCGGTACCAAGGAGTTAAATTTGATGTTAACAGCGAGGAAGAGCCCGGCCGGATTGCCCACGAAATTAGGAATCCGGCCACCGACGAGATCGCTAGGGCTCTTATACGGGAGCGGCATTGGGGGTGGCCATACTACGGGGCTGTCGATACTACTCCGGAGTTCGTCAGGGTCCTTTGTAAGTATTGCCGTAAGTCAGGAGAGGGTCGAAAATTCTTGGACACTGAATTCGTCGATCAAAATAATACTAAACGGACTATGCTTGAGGCTTTAGAAGCAGCGCTGGACTGGATGAAAGCCCGAATGTCACAGAACCCCGAAGGTCTGGTCGAATTTAAAAAAACCAATCCCCTGGGGCTAGATAATCAGGTGTGGCGGGACTCGTGGGACAGTTATTTCCATGACAACGGGGAGATAGCTAACCATGATAGCGGGATAGCTTCGGTTGACGTCCAACGGCTTACATATGATGCGCTGCTTGATGCTGCGGAGTTATATAAAAAGTATTTAGGCGATTTTAATGTGGCTGATAATTTGCATAAGCTCGCCCTCAATCTAAAGACACAAATCATGGAGGTTTTCTGGTGCGAGGAACAGGGGGGCTACTTTGTCATCGGGACTGATCGCGGCCCAGACGCTCAGCTGCGTCCGCTTAGGATTAAGACGTCGGACATGGGACACTTGCTTCATTCTCGCTTACTCAAAGGAAAAGCAGAAGGCCTAGTTAAGCGCCGTGAAGCTGTGGTTAGACAACTGTTTTCGGAAAAAATGTTCGGACTTAACGGTATAAGAAGTCTAGCCAGCGATGAGGCTCGCTATCGTCCGGGAGCCTACCATAATGGCAGCGTCTGGATATGGGACAATTACCTAATCGTCCAAGGACTGGCGGTGCATGGCTACAACAAGCTGGCGTCGTTTTTGGCCGACAGGTTACTCGATGACGTCGAGGTCACTAAAAGATTTCCGGAGTACCTTAGAGGAGACAATTCCAAGGAGCATCGACTGAACACCGCTAAAATTGTCGTTTACGATGAAAAAATGGATCGAGAGAATGTCGTCGAACAGCCGCCGCAGGACATTCAGGCATGGAGCGTGGCGGCCATTTTAGGGATCAAGCAGCACCGTCAGGAAACTCGTCGTAGCGGCATCTCGGCTACCCGCGGAAGCGACTTTGAAAAAAGTATATTAGCCAAGGTTCATTTTGATTAGCCGGCCATAGCTAGCACTTTTTGGTAACGAGCCAGATAGTTTTTAGCCATTACCCGTCCGGAAAATTTCCTTTCCACCGATTGGCGGCAAGCCGCTGGATCAATTTCATCAATTTTACGCATATAGAATTTAAATTCTTTTTCGGTGTTGGCCAGATAGCCATTAACTCCGTGAGTAATGATTTCCGGTAAGGCGCCTCTGGCCATGGAGACTACCGGGGTGCCGCAAGCCAAGGCTTCGATGGCGGCCATACCAAAAGGCTCGTTCCATTCTATGGGGAACAAAAGAGCCCGGGCTTTGCTGATAAATTCCAGTTTGTGTTGGCCGGAGACTTCCCCGACATGTTCGATCTGCCCACTTTGCAAAAAAGGAAATATTTTGTCGCTGAAGTAGCGGAAATCTAGCAGACTGCGATAGGTGCTGAGGGGATTGCCGATCTCGAGGATCAATTTCTTCGCACTCATCAGGTCCCCTACGCCGCCGGCCATTTTTAGCCTCGCTCCTTGCTCTAAACAGGCCTGGACGGCGATATGCTGACCTTTGTCGGGGTGAAATCGAGCCAGGGTGATGAAATAGTCGCTTTTCTTGGTAACAAACGGAAAATTGTTTACATTGACGCCGTTATAGACTGGTGGCAACATCAGCTTTTTCATATTAGCCGGCGCCGGACTCCGCAGAGCTTTGGAAATCGGCACGAAGAAAAAGCGGTTGGTTTTGTGAAACTGGCGCCACAGGGGAAAGTTATCCGGGATTCCCAGCTTGAGACGATCCTCGGTTGTAAACGGCGGGCCGTGAAGGGTGTGAATGGCCGGTGGAAGTTTGTCGCAGGCATAGGTCAGAACGGCCGGACCCAGGTAACCGATGTGATCATGAATCAGATCGAAGCCACCGTCTTTTTTGATGGTATTAAGGGCGAACATCAGCTGCGAGAGACTAATCGGGATAGTGGCATCAAACGGCGGACGGTGGATCTTGTCGTATTGACCGTGCTCGTATATCCAGTGATTTTTCGTGGCTCGGATTTTTGAATCACCGACGGTAAAGAGTTCAACTTCTACACCCAGGCTGAGTAGTTCGGGGACCAACGCGTCAAGCACGTTTTCAATCCCGCCGTAGCCCTCCGGGGGGATTGGTAACCATGGTGGCGCGATCATAGCGACGCGCATAGATGCGGTAACTCCTCCAAAACCTTTTTACACTAGTATATTAGCACACTAGCCGAGGGTAATGATTGGGAGCCTCAGCTTCTCTTCTCTATATACTGGATCCGCCGGTCTGATTCGCGTTTTTTGATGGCCTCGCGTTTGTCGTAGCGTTTCTTGCCCTTGCCTAAGGCGATGCGTAATTTTATAAATCTCCCCCTGGTCATTATCTCCAGCGGCACTATAGTTTTACCTTCTTGCTTAACGGCCATCAGGTTGTCGATTTCGCGTTTTTTAGCCAGTAGTTTACGCGGTCGGGTTTGGTCTGATTCGCTAATGATAATGCCTTTTGTGCCCGATATAGTGGCGTTGATCAAAAAAAGTTCGCCGCCTTTAATGGTGACGTAGGCGCCTCTTAACTGTCCGTGGCCCATCCTCAAGGCCTTAACCTCGCCCCCTTTCAGTTCCATCCCCACCACTACAGAATCACCGAGCGCATAGTCGTAGCTAGCTCGGCGGTTTTTGATAGATTTCGGCTGGTTGGATTTCTTCTTGGCCATGAGCATATTGTAGCCGACGATTAGGATATTGACAACTTTAAAGAGTTATTGTCAACTACTATATAGTCCCCGCCACTAAGCAGCCCTTAGTTGCTGGCAAATTCCCTTTTGGCGGTATTCCAGAGCGATGGATCGTGAAGTTTAACGTCGCGGTAGTACCAATACTCCGCCCCCCACAGATCGATGGTGCGCATGCCGGTGGCTTTAGCGAAGTTTATATTGGCGGTAAGTATTTTGGCGTTCATTGATTTATTCTGCTCGGCGAGAGTCGAGTTTGTGATACTTTCACCGTTGGGGGGCCAAGGCTCGGCTTGAAGTTCGTGCAGAATCGAGTCCTTGCCGGTTAAGATCTCGTTGGCACCGGCTAAGAATGCGTAATACCAGGCCGGGAATGGATATTCAAAGTATCGGCCGATCGGCGGGCTCCAGACCCGGCGATAGACGGAAATAGCTGAAATATCCGGCCTCGGGCTACCGATCGGCAAGCCCAGGTAGTTATTGCTTCTGGAAATGATAACCGGATGATTGGGGTCGGTTTTTTTGACCAGATTAAACTCGCTTACCAAGCGACTCCGGTCAAAGTTATAACACTGACCGAAACCCTTATTGAAAAATTCATTCTCCAACTGATAGGAAGCCAGCGCCGGGTTGTTTTTATAGCGGTTAATAACGGTAGTCATGAAGCTATCGAGCTCGGGTACCCACGAACTCTCCGGCCCGGCGGTATTGACCCAGGCGGGGGCGTGGCATTCCGGCCAACGCGGCTGACGCAGCCCGATTGCTAACGTCACGCTGGCGTGGGCTTTAGCGGCCTGGCTGAATTCCCAGTCGAGCATTGAAAAGTCATAATGTCCGGGCGTCGGTTCGATATCGCTCCAATAGCTGACTAACCGGAATTGTTTGACATGCAAATCATTAATAATGGCGTCCATGGTCGTTTTCGGGTCCAGGCCGAGACTCGAGGCGTAGTCCGGTATAAAGGAAACCCCGAGAGTTAAGGGTTTGGAAGACTCGCTATATATATACCACCGGGCTATCCCGTACATGGTGCCGACTATCAGGATAAGCAGTGACGCCAGGGCGATAACTACTTTATGCCACCAGTTTTTCTGCCAGTACCGCTTGATGGCCCGCCCGCTATAGGATAAGGCTCGGCGTATAGGGGTTAAGAGTCGGCTGGCGTAATTTTTATTATCTGACATATATATTGAGTATGACCTAAGCTACTTGATTAACCCACGAGTATTCCCGCTTGTCGGGAGTCCTTGGGTGGCGACAACTTTAGTTATAGCAGTTTGACGGGTATTTAGCTACGAAGGTGTCAGGTTACCGATCTAACTCAAGATCACGCCGGCCCGGGTGAGTAACTTCTCCACCGCCTCCCGGCTAATCTTCTCGCCGTCGATAGCGTAGAACGATTCATCGGCTTGCGGCGGTTCAAGATGCCTGGCAATGCGCTCAAATTCCGCTTCCGACATTGCTTCGGGGTAATGGTTATCTAAGGCGTGGCTGTCATGTACGGCACGTGCTCTGGCCAGGTCCAGCGGGGTGTTTACCCATACCAGGATCGTTTTGGCCTGAGCGTCATCGGCGATGCGACGGAGATGTTCCCGGTCTTTAAGGTGGTTGAAGCTGGTATCAAACACGACGCTCCGGCCGTCACTTAACAGCTCTTTGGTGCGGCGGTTAAGATAGGCGTAAAGTTTATCGCTCTCGGCCTTGGAGTGGGTCGGTTGATTGAACATGGCGCGCCTCTCATGGTCGGACCAAATATGGACGGCGTCGGTCAGATCACATATCAGGCGAGACACGGTCGTCTTGCCGGCTCCCGGATAGCCGAGCATGAGGAATAAGCATTTCTGGGGCATAGATACCTAGATATTTTAGCGTATGTTAGCTGATTTGCGGCACAACGAATCGATCAATTAATTTTAAAAAGGCCGCTTTTTCGAATACCCGACCCGGCGATCGGCGCATCCGACGGTGGCGTTGTCATCGAAAGGGTAGGCACAAAAACTCCATATGGCAAATCCCGCGAAGCTTTTTGTTGTCCTTTGGGGATGTTATTTTAGCGGAGCTTTAATGCCGAGAACCCGCCGCATCCGTTTGCTCAAGGCCGACCAGCTTAAGTTGTTTTGAGGAGTCTCTTCGGCTCCACTTTGATCTCCTAAACTTTCGCTATATGTACCGTTAAGCATTTGCCAGAGGGTGACATTCATAACCACAATAATATTTTCCTCGAGCTCTGGATGGCCGCCTCGTAGGTGGGCCTGATTAGCGGCGGTGTTTAATTCAGCGAGCTTGGTATAGAGTACTTCCAGTAACGGATTAGTTAAGACGCGCTTTTTTAAGAATTGATCTTCTTCGCCCTTCAGAATCTCTTTAACTAAAATGCCTGATCGCGACATTACGGCGGAGGAGACGAGGGGGCCATCGAGCGGATTGCTGGCGGCCAAGGACAACAGGACCTCCCTGACGTCGGCTTCGGGCACGGCTTGTAATGCTCGAAAATCCGGCCTCTGCCGGGCGTCTTCAGCGGCTACCGCGTATACGCCAACCTTCAGAGCTTCGCCACTGGCCTCCAGGTTCCAAGGATTAGAGGTGTTTTTCTCAGGGCTTGCCATGCCGGCATTATACAACACCTAGTGTCAGCGGCGCAGTGAGCTACGCTACATGTACTAGTTCAGCGATTCGTGCTAAACGGCCAAGGCGGCGTCTATGCGCTGCCGATCAAAGCCGACAATGATATGACCGTCGATGTCGAGCACGGGGATTCCCCGCTGTCCGGATTTGGTCATCGACTCCTCGGCGTATTTGGGATCGCTCTCGACGTTCTTGTCGGTGTATT
>JAJZNU010000005.1 GCA_021811625.1 bacterium | reverse complement strand
TGAAGTCGTTCCAGGTTAGTGAGACGAATGAGCCGTTGTTCTATTTCTGCTTCAGATAGTTTTCGCACGTGTTTTGGTTTTAATTATCTAAAACCAGTGTACCATGCCACACTTAGACGGCGGGTACATGGGTCAGATTACATCCAATCTCCAAGGTTTGTAAGGGGAATATAATAGATAGCGAATATGCCAAGTTCCGAACTTCTAACTAAACTGAAAACCTTACCGAAACAGCCAGGCGTCTATTTCCATAAAAATGCCGCCGGCGAGATTATTTACGTCGGTAAAGCGGCGGTGTTAAATAACCGGGTACGACAGTATTTTCAGCAATCGCGGCGCCGGGATCCTAAGACCGAGAGCCTAGTGGGCGAGATTGCCGATGTCGACTGGATGGTTGTTGACTCGGAGATCGAAGCCTTATTTCTTGAGGCGGAAATGATTCGACGCTATATGCCGCGCTATAACATTCTGCTACGCGACGACAAGAGCATGAGCTATATTCGCATCGACTACGACAGTGATTTCCCGACCGTCAGCACTACCCGCCGGCCGCTGGATGACGGTGCCAGGTATTTCGGTCCTTTCCTTAGCACGTTAAGTACCCGCCAGGCTCTCAAGGGTTTACGAAGAGTTTTTCCTTTTGCGACGCGTCGGATCCCGGGCCAAAAACGGGCTACCCTGCACTATCATCTGGGTTTGGACCCGGGACTGGAGGAAGGGCGGACCAGCCTGGCGGATTATAGGGCTAATCTACGAAAACTCATCGCGGTTATAGAAGGAAAGCGACAATCGGTCGAGAAAGATCTGGAGAAGGAAATGAACCGGCTGTCCAAGGCGTCCGAGTATGAGAAAGCCGCCGCTGTTCGTAACCAACTGTTTGCCCTGAGAAATCTGAGTCGGCAGATAATTTTTAGCGACAAAGAATTCTTGGATATCAGCAAGGACCATGCTCTGAGTGAATTAGTCGATCTACTTTCTCTCGATAAGTTTCCCAGGCGTATTGAAGGATATGACATCAGCCACATGAGCGGCACCGACGTCGTAGCCAGTATGGTTGTGTTCACTAACGGTGTTAGTGATAAAAGCGAATACCGTAAGTTTAAGATGAAACTACAAGCTAACAATGACTTTTACAATATGCACAGCACTATAGCTCGTCGTCTGAGCGAAAAGAATCTCCATACCTGGGGTAAACCGAACCTGGTGCTGATTGATGGCGGGAAGGGTCAACTCGACGCTGCTATCCGGGCCCGCGACGAAATGGGAGACGATCTCCTACCGTTTATCGGGCTGGCAAAGAGGGAAGAGCAAATCGTAATTAAGAAGGCGTCCGTTGATAGTCGAGGATCTAACGTGAACCTAAATCCCCAGGTCTTGCAGAAGCTAGGCGGGTACTATACTGAGACTGAAGATTTTATCCTTGTCAATCTCCCCCACAGTACAAACCTGGTAAAATTATTGCAGAGGATCAGGGATGAAAGTCACCGCTTTGCCGTCAGCTATCATTCTATACTCAAAATTAAACGACAAACGTCATCCACCCTCGAAGATATACCCGGAATCGGCCCGGCGACGCGCAAAAAACTTATCAGGCAATTTGGGTCGATCAGGGGCCTGATCGCCGCACCAGAAACAGAGATAGCTCAGGTTGTCGGCAACGCGAAAGCCCAGACGATTAGCCGGGCACTTAAGAGTGACCTGTAGACTGTCGTCTAATTAAATTGTTATAGTGAAGTGAAACGAGGTTTATAGTGGACGAGATTAACGCAGATTTTTTTACGGGTAACAGACGCCGGTTAAGGGAACTATTTACCGGTACGGCTCCGATACTACTGAGTGCCAACGGGTTGCTTCAGAGAATTGCCGATACCAACTTCCCGTTCAACCAGGACCCTAACTTCTGGTATCTTACCGGTGTAGATGTCCCTGATGCTCTGCTGTTTATGTACAAAGACAAAGAATGCTTAATAATGCCCGATACGACCGACTACGGGGATATCTTCAACGGTGAGGTCAAAGCAGAATCATTAATGGCGATCTCCGGTATCGAGAGCGTTATGGAGAATAAAGAGGGGTGGAAACTGATTGAAGGGACGCTCAAAAGGATTCGTCATCTGGCGACTTTGGCCCCTCCGGCGAGCTACATCCCTACCTATAACATGTACGCCAACCCGGCCAGGGCATCACTAATCCGTAAATTACGTGATAAATCCCCGGATCTGGATATTCTCGATTTGAGCGAACATTTTAAGACGATGCGCTTCGTCAAACAGCCGTCGGAAATTGCCGCCATCAAGAAATCCGTCGACATCACCTGTCGGGCGATTAACAGTGCCCGTCGACATCACTACGAGTACGAATATGAGGCGGAGGCGGATATCAGCCGGAGCTTCCGCCGCGACGGTGCTGCTGGGCACGCCTATGACCCGATTGTCGCGTCCGGAATTAACGCCTGTGTGCTGCATTATCAGGAGAATTCCAGCAAGATCGAGGAAGGGGCATTGATCTTAGCCGACGTCGGAGCTTCGTATAATCATTACGGTGCGGATATTACCCGGACTTGGAGCCAAAATAAGGCTACCCCCCGACAACAGGCAGTTATTTCGGCGGTTAACGATGCCGTCGAATTTTCTTTGGAGCCGTTAAAGCCCGGTGTCATCTATGCCGATGTCATAAGCGATCTAAGAAGTTTTGTCGGAGAGAAGCTACGTGAACTGGGTCTCATTAAGACGATTAGCGAAGAGGAAGTTTTTCGCTATTATCCGCACAGCCCGCATTTTCTGGGCTTGGCGACTCATGACGTAGGAGACTACCATGCTCCTTTGGTGCCGGGAGTGGTCTTAACTGTTGAGCCGGGAATCTATATAAAAGAAGAGGGTATCGGTGTCAGAATCGAAGAAGACGTCCTTATTACCGACAATGGTTATGAACTGTTGAGCGCCAAACTGCCTCGCATCTTTTGATACAATAAGCATATGCATAATCTGATGCATCGACCGACAGTGCGTCTCCTACTCAGGTGGGCGACATGTAGTCTAGGGCTATGGATAGCCGCAGCACTCCTTTCCAGTGGCCTATCTTACAATAACGATATAGCCGTGATAATTATCGGTGGTCTGGTACTGGCCGCTATAAACGTCGTAATACGCCCGGTAGTGGTAGTTCTATCTCTGCCGGCTGTCTTATTTTCCTTAGGATTATTCATGGTAGTTATTAACGGACTGATGGTTCTGCTAGCCAGTGCCTTGTATAAACCACTGCACGTTACTGACTTCTGGGCCGCTATGGTTGCCGGAATGGTCATCGGACTGGTAAACTACTTAGTGACAACAATAGTAGAGGGATTATGAGTATTTGGAATTATTTGACAATCGGTTCAATGCTTCTGATGGTGCTGTTAATACTCGTGCAAACTCGTGGGGCTTCACTTGGCGCCGGATTGGGTGGTAGCGGCGAAGTTAACATGACCCGACGTGGCAGCGATAAGACTCTGCACGAGATGACTATAATCCTAGTCGTTATCTTTGCTGTCTCCTTAGTGTTGGGTATCGTCGCCTAATAGCATTAGTCGCCTTTCCAGGAGGGTAGCCTTATTAAGGGCATCAATGTAAATATCAAAAGACGTCTCCGTCGCCAAATTTTGCGGCGCAAGATTCAGGTCGGCAGTATCAGTGAAAAAGCCGGACGCAATATTGACCGGAACGTCGTCAACCGCTTAGACAGATTGCTGAACGTCAGGCGTTTTTTACTGAGCTGGATATTGCTAGTTGTCATGTTGTCCGGCGTGGTGATGGCTCAGACTTACGAACTGGGAAACTTCTACCAAAAAAGCAGCGGTGTGCCCGGAGGAATATACAGTGAAGGAATTCTAGGGGACTTCACTACCGCCAATCCAATCTATGCTGCCGGTCCGGTGGACGACACTCTGTCCAAACTGGTATTTTCCAGCTTGTTAACATATAACTCGAACAACCAGCTGGTTGGCGACTTGGCGAGCGGCTGGAGCGTCAACTCCACCGGAAAAATCTACACCGTTACCCTGAGACCCAATCTGACTTGGCAGGACGGTAAGCCACTAACCGCCGCCGATGTTGTGTTTACTTATAAAACTATCCAGGATCCTGATTCGCAGTCGGATCTAAACTCCAGCTGGCAGGACGTTGTTGTTAAGGAGGTAAATCCAACCACGGTAACGTTTACCCTTAGTAATCCGCTGGACTCCTTCCCGTATTCTCTGACAAACGGGATCATACCACAGCACATTCTCGGCAATGTGGCTCCCAGTGAACTCCGGTCCTCAAAGTTCAACACACAGCCCATCGGCTCCGGACCATTTGACTGGAAATCGCTGGAAGTTGCCGGCGACACTCCGTCTACCCGCGAGGAACAGATCATCCTTACACCTTTTGCCGGCTATCACGAGGGCAAAGCCAAACTTAGTGAATTTATCGTTCGGGCTTTCCACGATCAGAATAACCTTATAAACCACTACCTAAACGGTAGCCTGACAGCCATCAGTGGACTGAACTATATTCCGTCCAGCTTAAATCGCAGCAATCTCTATACCTACAGCTTCCCGCTCACTGCCGCCGAGATGGTATTTTTCAAAACCGACGCTGGAGTCTTGGCTGATCAAAACGTCCGACGGGCTTTAGTGGAGGGCGCTGACGTCAACTCAATAATTAACGGACTGGGTTATGCCGTCATACCGGTCCGGGAACCACTCCTTATAGGGCAACTGGGCTATGACCCAACATACAGTCAGTCTGGCTATAACCCTACCGCCGCAGAAGCCCAACTAATCCAGGACGGATGGGTGATGGGAAAAAACGGTGTGCGCTATAAGAACGGCGTCCCTCTCGAGTTTAATCTCTACGCCGCCGATACCCGCGATAGCCGATACGTAACCACCCAGTTGAGCCAGGAATGGAAAACACTAGGTGTGAACGTCCAAGTTATAGTGCAGAGCGACGCCGACTTGCAGGACACCGTCTCGCTTCATAACTACGACGCTCTGCTTTATGGAATATCTATCGGCGTTGACCCTGACGTCTTTGTATACTGGGACAGCTCGCAGGCGAATCCTCAGTCACCAAACCGGCTGAATTTTTCGGAGTATAAATCTTCCACTGCCGATATGGCTTTAGAAGGCGGACGCACCCGGTCGGATCCCGCCCTAAGAGCCGTAAAATACCAACCGTTTTTGCAAGCTTGGCAGCAGGACGCTCCAGCCCTCGGACTATATCAACCCCGCTATCTGTACGTTTCCAGAGTTAACATCTATGGATTGAGTGAGCATAAAATAAATACCTTAACCGATATATATAACAACGTTCAGAACTGGGAAATGCTAACCGGTAAGATCGCAGACTAGGTATCTGTGCTAAAATAACAATCGATGCGCGAGTGGCGGAATGGTAGACGCGTCGGATTCAGGTTCCGATGAGGTAACACTTGTGGAGGTTCAAGTCCTCTCTCGCGCACCAATGGTGGTTAGTAAGATCTCTTAGTACCGGGTTGTTCTCACAACCATTTTGTTACGGTTTGTTTTGTTAATATTGTCATTTCTTGTCTTAACAAACTAGAGTGAATGGATCAACTACTACAACATTGAATAGTGCAAAAGCGTCGATCCATGGCGGTGTTTGTTGTGGATTGCCATTCGATTAACAAAAGGATGAACGAAGCAAATAAGCTATCAGCAGGCTATGTCTAGAAAATAGACACTACCATGGGGAAGCGCAGTAATAACTCATCATACGGTCCATCGCGCATAACGCCCGAGGTCTGATTATTTTATGGATATCGCTATGGTGGAGCCGCGGAGAATTGAACTCCGAATTGGTCAATGCGAATGACCTGTTATACCGTTTAACTACGACCCCTTGGCTTAGTTATTGCCAAGTATATCTTAGATTAACAGACCTTGCTGATACAATGTAGGTGTGAGCGAATTACAAAAAGCTAATGAACTGAAATTAAGCCGCCGACAAACCGTACTATCTTTAGTGATTGTCTGCATTGCTCTCTTAGTTGTTGGTGTATGGGCAGGTTGGACAAAGATATACGAAAACCCTTCCAGAGTCTTCTGGGACGGAGTTGCAAATGATCTGGCAACCGTTGGCGTTACGAGACATATTACTGATTCAAACTCTCAGGGTAAACTCGATGAATACGTTCAAATTGGTCTTGGGGGCGGCGGTGACGTAGCGGTTGCCTATACCGATCTCACTCAAGGCGGCAGCTTAGTTTCTACTAAAACAATAAGTACACCGAGCGCCGATTATACGGAATATACCGTCATCAAGGCGAAAGCTAATAATAACCAGGCTATACCACTTAGGATTAATAACGTCGTTGGGGTATGGGGTAAAAGCGCCAATACGACAGCGAGTCCGCAATCTACGCATTTACTTAATCAAGCCATACTCGGTACCATACCGACCGCATATATCCCCGAGACTGAACGAGAGAATCTTATGTCGCTGGCTCACAAGGCACTTAATCCGGATCTAGCTCACGTTACTACGACGGTGGTCGATGGACAGCGTAGCGATATATATAACGTTACGCTGCTGGCATCGTCCTATGCCCGCTTTATGCAGCAATTTTCCCTAGACGCGGGACTAGGTAACCCGGCCTCTTTCAACCCTTCTAACTACTCTGACAATACCAAATATACCCTAAGCATGGCGGTAAATCCGATCTCGCACCAGATTGTGGAAATCAACTACGGCGCCAATCACATCGAATATTACAGCGGATACGGGCTACCTCTAACGGTTGAGTTACCAACCAAGACTATACCCACGAGCGAGCTTCAGCAGAGAGTAACCCAGCTGTAGTCGCTCCGTAACCCTAGGGTATATCTCATAAACTGACGTATAATCTATAGCACAAAGACATGCAAGCCGTCGTCGACAACTTACTAACCAATTACAACCGGTCAGGCAAGGGTAAGGTGGTGGTAGTACTTCATGGTTGGGGAGACGATAGCCGCAGCTGGAAGAACTTCGCTGCAGCTTTGGATCAAAAATACGACGTTCTCATCTGTGATTTACCCGGCTTTGGCGGTAGCGAATCACCTAAGTCCGCTTGGGGGCTGGATGATTATTCCTCTTTCGTCGCCCACTTATTAAACAAACTAGGTATCAAAAAGGTCTATGCCGTCATAGGACACAGTAACGGCGGAGCCATAGCCATTCGCGGTGTTGCTCGGGGTGTACTTAAACCAGAAAAAATGATCCTCATCGCCAGCGCCGGCATCAGGGGCGAATACAAGGGCCGCGTCAAAGCCCTCAGGATGATGACTAAGGCCGGTAAACTGCTCGCTGCTCCACTACCTAAAAGTCTCAAGCAAAAGGTCCGCCGCCAGGTATACAGCAGTGTGGGATCGGATATGCTGGTGGCCGAACATTTGCAAGAAACCTTTAAAAAAATTATCACCGACGATGTCAGAAACGACGCCTCCAGTCTCGTGGTGCCGACGCTCCTTCTTTACGGTGAAGATGACGATCAAGCGCCGCTGGCTTACGGACAGACCTTCACCCAGCTCATTAAGCGTTCAACCCTTAAGACATTCCCCAATTCTGGACATTTTTTGCAAATAGAGCGACCGACTGAAATAATTAAAGCGGTTATGGATTTCTTAGCATGAAATTAAAAATTAAAAAAATGGGGGATGCGCTCGGCATCTTTTATAAGCCTCGGTTTATTATCACCCTGGTATATATGCTGCAGAACACCGAGTACGAGGTGGGACCTTACCTGAAATGGTTCTGGCGAACGCAGAACTTTAATAACGTTATGATCCGCCGCAAGTTGGACCGGACCAAGGTTGCCAAACAGCTGATTCTCGGGTTGTATCTCGGGGTAGCGGTTCAGATATTGGCCGGTCTTTGGCTAATATACGCCGGTTTATGGCAGAACTTGGCTGGCGGGGTGTATTTTGGCCTGGCCCTGATATTTTCTTACCCGGTAGTTTGGGCTCACCTGGTAGTAGTTCAATTGGAGCTGGGGCGAATTCTGCTCATCAACCCTAAACAAAAAAGCTTGATAGCGCGCTCCGAAAAAATATTTAAGGATCACAAAGGCTACCGGGTGGCGATAGCCGGCAGCTATGGTAAGACCAGCATGAAGGAGTTGCTGCTGACGGTGCTGAGCGAGGGTAAAAAGGTTGCGGCCACACCGGCAAACAAAAATGTGCCGGTATCCCACGCAGAGTTCGCGGCTAGTTTAGAGGGAGACGAGGATATTCTGCTCATTGAATATGGCGAGGGAAAACCCGGAGACGTCGAGAAGTTTGTTAAGAATACCCATCCGACGCACGGAGTTATTACCGGACTAGCACCGGCTCACCTCGATCACTATAAAACACTCGAAGCCGCTGGAAAAGACATATTTAGTCTGGCTCGATCGGTTGACGCCAAGCATGTTTTTGTTAACGGCGAATCGGTGGCGGCCAGACCTTTTATTCGGAAAGCGTATCAAACCTACACCGAGCAGGGGGCTCTCGGCTGGAAGGTCGACGACGTAAAGATCAACATCGACGGAATTCGTTTTGTTATCAAGAAAGGCAAAAAAACCCTTACACTTAAAAGTCAACTACTCGGTCGTCATCAAATTGGACCATTAACTTTGGCGGCGGCCTTGGGCCATGAATTAGGGCTCAGCGATGAACAAATCGTCGCCGGGATTAATCGAACGGCCCCCTTCGAGCACCGCATGCAACCGTATCAACTCAGTGGCGGCTGGGTTATCGACGACACCTACAACGGTAATATTGAGGGAATTCGTGCCGGCACTAAGCTACTACAGGAACTAAACGCCAAACGGAAAGTATATGTTACCCCGGGACTGGTTGATCAAGGACCCGAGACGAAGGACGTTCATAGTAAAATGGGCGAACTAATTGCGGCGTCCGGCGCAGATGTCGTCGTGCTTATGAAGAACTCGGTTACCAAATACATAGAAGAAGGATTAAAAAAATCCGGTTATAGTGGCGAACTCAGAATAGAAACTAACCCGCTGGAATTTTATAACAACCTCGGAGAGTTTGTTGCCGCCGGAGATATTGCCATGCTGCAAAACGACTGGCCGGATAATTACGCCTGAAGACCTTCACCTTACTCTGCAATAGCGTCCCTAGATAAGCATTAAATAATTCACCCCCAGTTTTAGTGGTTGTTTTTTAAAACCAGTGAATTATCAAGCGAGCTCATTAATTGCATGGTTAAATTGCATATGGTAATTGTAGTCTAAGTGAAAAACCGTATAATGAACGTATGGAAACAGTAGCTGTTATATTCGGCGGACGGTCAGCCGAACACGACGTATCAATAGTAACGGCACTGTCTAGTATCATTAAACCCTTGGAGCTCACTCGCAAATATAAGGTTGAAGCCGTTTATGTCGCCAAAGACGGCGCTTGGTACTGGGACGAAAAACTTAAAGACATCAGCCTATTTTCTTCGGGACACATTAAAGATTTTATTACTAAAAGTCATCCCGCTAGCGTGGAGTTTAACGGGGGCATGACACTCGTCAAATCCAGTGGTCTTGCCGGCCGGAAAACCTCCCGCAAAATTGACGTCGTTTTTCCGGCAATGCATGGGACTTACGGGGAAGATGGTGCATTGATGGGACTGTTGGACATGGCGGGGATTCCTTACGTCGGTTGTGGCGTCAGCGCTGCAGCAGTCGCGATGGATAAGTTATTGGCAAAGCAAATCGCCATGGCAAACGATCTGTCGATCACTAAGTTTTTAGCCTTTAGTAAATCTGAAGTCGAGCGTGAGCCTCAGAAAGCTATAAAAGAGGTGAGCCAAGGACTCCGCTATCCTTTGTTCATTAAACCAACACATTTGGGCTCAAGTATCGGTATTTCTCGAGTTCAGAACGAAACGGAACTACGCAACGGACTGGAGGTCGCCCTCCATTACGACGACCGTATCATTGTTGAAGAGGCGGTGTCTAATCTCATCGAAGTCACCCTCCCGGTTATGGGTAACGACCGTCCAGTTCCGGCGCTGCTAGAAAAACCGCTCACCAAACCGGAAGATTTTTTCGACTTTGAAACCAAATACATGGGTCAAGGGAAAGGCGGCAAGAAAACAGGTGGCAAAAGAGGCAGCCAAGGCTACAGTGAGGTCCCGGCAAAATTACCCGGTGATTTGTATGAAAGAGCTGAAAAATTGGGACTCGGGGTTTACGCGGCACTGGGGTGCAGCGGTATCGCCAGAGTGGATATGCTAATCGACAGCCAGAGCGGAGTTGTTTACTTTAACGAGGTAAATCCACTACCGGGAAGCCTTTATGCGCATAACTGGCGGGCGGCCGGGTACAGCAACGTCGAGCTGGTCGAGAAACTGATAGGATACGCCAAGGACAGGTTTAAAGAGCGCCAGTCATTGGCAACGACATTCTCGACTAATTTTCTCCAACAGTTTTAAACGAACTCCGATGATAAAGGATCAGGCTGCCAGGCTAATAACCACCTACCGAGAGCACCAGTCACGCCGCTTCCTACCTCTTAATCGACTTACCATCAACCGCTCGGCCGTCAAGAATAATGTCAAACTCCTCAAGAATATATCTCCGGGCTGTGGCCTGATTCCGGTATTAAAGGCTAACGCTTATGGGCATGGCATTGGGAAAATGGCCGAAATACTAAATGGCGAGGACTGTGACTTTGTGGCGGTCGATGGTTACTTTGAAGCGGCCCAAATTAGACGCGTTACCAAACATCGTCTATTAGTCCTTGGCTACATTAACCCCAAAAATGTTCCGCATTTGGACACTAAACATTGTTCCTTTGTTGTTCAGGACGTTCAAAGCTTGGAAGCGTTCGGACGACTTAAAAAGCCTGTAAAAATACACGTTGAGCTCAATACCGGAATGAATCGTTTAGGACTTAAGCCTAAGGAGCTCGATAGTTACTTAAAGGCATTTCAAAAATACGGCAATCTGGAACTCGAGGGCGTGATGACCCATCTAGCCGACGCCGATAACCCTGAAGATTCAACCTTTACAACCACCCAGGTCAAACTCTTTGACGAGGGCATTCAAAAAATACGGAGAGCTGGATTTACTCCTGGATACGCTCATATCGCCAATACCGCCGGGTTCTCAAAAGTGCGCAGCAAGTATCAAAATAGCGCTAGAATCGGCATCGGGCTTTACGGAATTAACCCGCTAGCGTCTAGTGATCCGCACCACGCCGAACTGGACGATCTCCAACCGGTAGCTCAGCTACAGAGCACAATGATTCGGATCATCGATCTCCTTCCAGGCGAGGCGGTCAGCTATAACATGACATTTAAAGCAACCAAACCTACCAGGGTGGGAGTGCTGCCCCTTGGGTACTACGAAGGGGTACCAAGAGAGCTGAGCAACAAAGGGTATGTCAGCTCCGGGAACAAGATGTTACCGATCGTTGGCCGTGTTTGCATGAATCATACCCTGATAGATTTGCAGGATTCTGGTCTAAAAGTCGGGGATGAAGTAGTAGTCATATCCTCCAATAGGCATCAAGCGAACTCTGTAGCGCAAATATCTGCTAAATCCGGTTTATTCAGTTACAATTTGCTCACAAACCTAAATAGCACTATTCGTCGGGAGATAATTTATTAAGGGTAGACCGACATTTACCGCCAAGCTTTGGATCGGTGAGCCAAGAGCTATGGCCCCGACTTCATGTGATTTTATAATGGGTGTAAAATCTAAAGTATGAATAAAATTAGTCTACATCAAGACAGGTCAGCTCTGGTGGTGATTGATCTGCAAAAAGGGATTGTCGGTTATCCAAGCGCGCCTCACGATTCGAACGACGTAATTGCCAACGCCGCTTTGTTAGCGGATGGCTTTAGAAAAAACTCCATGCCGGTGTTTTTAGTGCATGTGATGCGTTCCGCCGACGGCAAAGACGGCCTACATCCCGTATCAGATATACCCACAAGGGCATCAGAATATCAACCGGACTGGGCCGATATCGTACCTCAGCTGGGCCCGAAGCCCGGGGATATTGTAATTACCAAACGTCAATGGGGCGCATTTTACGGAACTGATTTGGATTTACAGCTCAGGAGGCGAGGGATCGATACGATTGTGCTCTGCGGCATATCGACCACTATGGGGGTAGAAAGTACCGCCCGTTTTGCCTACGAGTTCGGCTACAACCAGATATTCGTGGAGGACGCCATGTCGGCCATGTCTGGGGAGGAGCATGACCATGCCGTCAAAAGCGTATTCCCCCGTATCGGACAGGTTAGAAGTACGCAGGACGTGCTCTCGGCCATATAGCTAAAATTGGATCCATCTAAGTATTACTCACCTCTGGTATACTGATATCTGTGAAACGCTATAACCCCAAGGAAATCGAAACCAAGTGGCAAGATAAGTGGGAAGCCGACAAGATATATCAAGCCGTTGATGACTTAAAAAAACCCAAAAAGTATGTCCTGGAGTACTTTCCGTATCCCAGCGGCGCCGCCATGCACGTCGGGCATGTTCGCAACTACACGATTGGTGATGCCATGGCCCGCTTTGCAAGAATGAGAGGATACAATGTGCTACACCCTATGGGGTGGGATGCTTTTGGTCTACCGGCTGAGAACTACGCTATCAAGAACAAGGTCAGTCCCCGCTCGGCGATAAATAAAAACACCGACCGCTTCAAGCGCCAGCTTAAACAGATGGGGTTCAGTTACGATTGGTCGAGGGAGATAGACAGTACCGACCCCGGGTATTACCGCTGGACCCAATGGTTCTTCTTGCTGTTGTTCAAACTTAATCTGGCCTATCAGAAAGAGAGCCTGCAGTGGTGGTGCCCGTTCGACAAAACCGTTCTAGCCAATGAACAGGTCGAGAACGGACTTTGTTGGCGATGCGGTAACAAAGTTGAAAAGAAGTCTTTGAAACAGTGGTTCTTCAAGATCACAGATTACGCCGATCGTCTGCTTGACGACTTGGATGATCTGGATTGGTCTGACGCCATAAAGTCGATGCAGCGTAACTGGATCGGTCGATCGGTTGGAGCGGAAATCAAATTCCGGATTGACGGGCCCGATGAGTGCATAACGGTCTTTACTACCCGGCCGGATACGTTGTTTGGGGCGACGTTTTTAGTTATATCTCCCGAACATCCCCTTGCCCTGCAAATTACTTCTACCGGCCAACGAGAGGAAGTGGAGAAATATATCAAGGCGGCAGCTTCTAAAAGCGACATTGAACGTCAAGAAACAAACAGGGAAAAAACCGGAGTGTTTAGCGGAGCCTACGCCATTAACCCGGTGAATTACAAGAAAGTCCCCATCTGGATCGCCGATTACGTCCTGTATGGGTATGGTACGGGCGCGATTATGGCGGTGCCGGCTCACGATAAACGGGACTACGATTTTGCCGAAAAGTTTGATCTTCCAATTGTCGATGTTATTGCTCCGGAATTATCTGGTACAGGAATAAATAGACACCGTGACGACGTTGAGACCCTGGAGCGTCGCGTCGTGGCTGCCATTCTTTGCAACGACAAAGGCGAGTACTTGCTACTTGTCGAACCCGACAACACCCATTTCTTAGGCGGCGACGTCGAGCTAAGCGACGCCGACGATGTCGCGGCCCTTAAAAGACAGGTGACAGAGGAGAGCGGTTATACTGATTTTGCCTCGATAAAACCCGTCAGCTCGACAATCGTCATGGAGGGCTACCGGATACCTAAGGGTAAGAATCAACGTACCGAAGGAGTATTTTACGAAGTAGTTTTGGCTTCAGACAAGCGCGTAGCCAGCGAAGTCGAAGAGGGAAAACACGAGATTAAGTGGGTTCCAAAATCCGAAGTAGCTAAACAGTTGACGTTCGAACATCACTCATTGGCCTGGGAGCAGTATGTTACCGGGAATCGTTGTTACGAGGGAGAAGGGGTTCTGGTTAATTCTGGTACGTATGACGGTCTGAGTGCGGCAGAAGCCAGAGATAAAATTATCGCCGATTTAGAGACTAAAGGTTTTGCCAAGGAAAGAGTCAATTATAAAATCCGTGATTGGCTCATTAGCCGTCAGCGTTACTGGGGAGCGCCTATCCCGATTATCCATTGCTCGAAGGATGGCGCGGTAGCCGTACCCGAGGACCAATTGCCGGTACTTCTACCTGAGATCACCGACTACGAACCGAGCGGAGACGGCCGCAGCCCCCTGGCCAAGATAGCTGAGTTTATTAATACCGACTGTCCGAAATGCGGCGGCCCGGCAAAGCGCGAAACGGATACTATGGACGGCTTTGCCTGCTCCAGTTGGTACTTCTTGCGGTTTGCTGATCCACACAATAACTCTAAACCGTTCGACAAAGACAAAGCGGATCTGTGGCTACCGGTTGACGATTACATCGGTGGTGCCGAGCACGCCGTGATGCATTTGCTTTATGCGCGTTTTTGGACAAAGGTAATGTTCGATCAGGGTCTAATTGACTTTAAAGAGCCCTTCTCAGCCCTAAGGAACCAGGGAATGATTCTGGCTCCCGATGGACAGAAGATGAGTAAAAGCAGGGGTAATACCATCGAGCCGGACGGGTTGATCGAACAGGGTTACGGTGCCGATAGCGTCCGGATCATGGAGTTATTTATCGGGCCGTGGAATCAGGCGGTTAACTGGAGTGTTGAGGGAATGGCCGGAGCCTACAGATTCCTGCAGCGATTCTGGAACTTGACGCAGGAATTCTTGGAAGCAAAGGAAGAACAGAACGCCAAGCATAACCCGGAAGTTAGTCGGGAGCTCAACCGGATCACACACCGAACAATTAAAAAGGTTGGCGATGATCTGAACGCCTTAAGCTATAACACCGCCATCGCTTCACAGATGGAAATGATCAACGACCTTTACAAACAAAAAACTCTTGATTTATTTGCGGATAGGGAAGCCTGGGAATTCTCGATTAACAGTCTGCTCCAGCTTCTGGCGCCATTTGCTCCGCACATTAGCGAAGAGCTCTGGCATCAAATGGGTAACACCACCTCGATTCACTTGAGCCAGTGGCCGGCAGTCGACGAGCAATACCTTAAACTCGATCAAATGAGCATAGCGATCCAAATTAACGGTAAACTTCGTGGCGAGATAAAGGTTAACGCGGCTGCCAGCGAAGAGACTGTCGTTGAAGCCGCGAAAGCAGAAGAAAAGGTCGCAGCGCTTTTAACCGGGCACGAAATAAAAAAGACTATCTACGTCAGCCAGCATCTCGTCAATTTCGTCATCTGATTATCCGTCTAGATAAAGTTGAATCTTTGAGCTAAAAAGGTTAATATACCAAGTGAAGATTTAAGTGCCAAAATATAAGCAGAGTGTCGATAAAACAGTTAGTTAAGGAGTATATTTATGGGTAAGCCTAAAAAACGAACGTCTGCTCGACGAACAGCCACAAGACGTAGTCATCATGTTATCGATCTGGCGAGACGCGTTAACGCCAAGTCGCCGGTGAAGGTGTATACAACCGTCCGCGAAACTGGTAAGAAGTTAGCCAAAAAAGCGGCAAATTAATTTTAGTAACCCAAGAGTCAAAGATACATTAATAATCTGAAGTATGGCAAGTAATCGTCACCTCGGTAGAATAATAGCTCTTCAAACCATATATGAGTGGACTTTTAGACGACGAGCCAACGACGTTACCTGTGATATCCAGGAGATCTTAGAGCGCAATATCTCCCGCTACAAAGACACCGTAGATGACAAGTCTTTCATTCAAAATCTTGTGCATGGGATAACCAAACATGAAAAAAAACTCGACAACACTCTCAGGCCGGTTGCCCCGGAGTGGCCGATCGACCAAATCGCTCTCATGGACAGGGTTATCCTGCATATTGGCATATACGAATTGCTGTTCGACAAGGACATTCCCCCGAAAGTAGTAATAAATGAGGCAGTCGAGCTGGCCAAATCGTTCGGTGGCGACAATTCTTCCAAGTTCATTAACGGTGTTCTGGGCACCGTACTCAGGGATATAGAAGGAAAACCTAAGGCTAAGGCAGAAACTCCGCTAACCGTTGTCCAGGACGACGAGCTAGCTAAATAAAAGGAAGTAAAAGCATTTATGAGACCAAACCCCATATCTGGATTCCGTCGTTTCGTCAGGCGCCAACCGGCAATTACTGAGGCGGTTAACGAAATAACTTCAGGCGGAATAATATTTCGTAAAAATCCAGACGGCAAAATAGAATTTCTGTTAATTCAGGATGCCAAGGGACGCTGGACTATTCCTAAAGGTCATGTCGAAGCCGGTGAACACCCTGGGGCCGCGGCTGAAAGAGAAATACGCGAAGAAACCGGTTTGCAGGATATGGAAGTCTTCTCGGAACTGGGTAAAGTAACCTTCCGCTACCGGCGTGTCCAAACCCTGGTGCTGATGACCATGCATATCTGGTTGGTTGAAGCTCGCGGTGAAAGTAATAAGCTAGATCCTGAGGAGTGGCTAATGTCGGCGAAGTGGTTGCCGGCTAATGACGCGATTGATAAAATCGAGTATGAAGATATTGCCAAACTAATGCTCCTGGGTCTTAAGAAAATACGCGAGGGAACAGTTTAGCTTTTTTGCTCTACAGAAGCTGCCTGGATGGAAGATATGGACACAAACGTTTACGTAACCTTTGCCCGTGATAACCTAGGCATCGAGTTTAAGGACATCGATCTGCTTGTAACCGCCTTTACCCATCGGTCGTACGTTAACGAGCACCGCAAGACCACCAAAGAACATAACGAACGCCTGGAATTCTTGGGTGACGCCGTTCTGGAGCTGGTAACCACCGAATACCTGTACTCTAACTTTAGTGAGCCGGAAGGAATACTCACCAACTGGCGCAGTTCACTGGTTCGAACCGAAAGTATCTCGGCAGCTGCCCTGCGTCTCAGCTATGAGCCTCTGCTTCGTCTATCAAGAGGCGAAAAGCGGGGTAGTGAACGAGCTAGGGCCCAGATACTAGCGAATACATTTGAGGCTGTTCTCGGAGCAATCTACCTAGATCAAGGTTATGAAGTGGCGCGCCGCTTTGTGACCGATGAACTACTGGTGACGTTTAAAGATATCCTCGCCAAAGGGTCCTGGATGGATCCGAAGTCTCACTTGCAAGAGATCGTCCAGAGCGAAGAAGGTTTCACGCCGGTATATAAAGTCCTCAGCGAAGAGGGCCCTGATCACGATAAAACTTTCAGAGTCGGCGTCTTTGTCGATGGTCAAATACGAGGAGAAGGTGTTGGTCCCAGCAAACAGGCCGGACAACAACAGGCAGCCGAGGAAGCACTGGCCGGTTACCGTAATTCGACAGTCTAGGGCGTTACTAGGCTAACTCTGAAGTTTTTCCAGGTTTTTCTGTGACGAGTGCGGCAGGAGAACTTTTAATCGTGAGCTCGTAGTGGACCCGGGGGGAATGTTCCTCAGAGTCAGAAACGCCAGTCAAAACAAAACCTCTCTGTTCATAAAAACGTCGTGTTCGGTCATTTTTTGTTTCACGAGTCCAAAGCGACACTATCGAGCGATCCGCCTGACGGGCGTGCTGAATTGTTAGATTGAGCAGGCCCCTGCCGATACCTCTGCCCCAGTAATTAGGATCAACCATTAGTAGTGATAAATGGTGAGTATCGATATTCTCGGCATCCCCTCCGGTCCTCAGAAGTGGATAGCCGAGGGCAAAACCAACGGCACTTTGACCGATCTTTGCCAAACACGTCCAAGCGTCCGGTCTCTCCATCTCCCATTCCACGTAGTCGGCAGACTGCAAACCGGTCAGACATTGTGGCAGCGGAAGTTTGTCGCGCTCAGCCTTAGCCCTTTCCATTATCAGGGCCAGCTCGTTAACGTCTGACAACGTCGCCTCTTTATATATAACGGCTTCGGAGCTCATTGAGGTGAGATAATACAACAAAAAGAGATGTGGATCAATAATGCCGACATTAGCCTTTGACTTATCTGTGAATATCCGGTAAAATCTAGCAAAGTGCTGTAACAAGCCGGAGACATGTAAAGGAGACCTTTCAGGTTTTAAGATACCACTATGTTAGTTATACGGATGCAACGAACCGGCCGCAAAGGCCTAGCTATGTTTCGAATAGTAGTCCAGGATTCAAGGCGGACACCGACAAGCGGTAAAGTCGTCGTTCAACTGGGTCACTATGATCCTCATTCCAAGGTGATAGTTCTCGACAAAGAGAAAGCCGGTTTTTATCTGGAACACGGCGCCAAACCGTCGCCACGAGTAGCAATGCTACTCAAAAACGAAGGAGTCAAACTCCCGAAATGGGTCGAGAAACATGACAAGAAGAAATCCGCCATTAAGAATCCTGACAAATTGCGTCGTAATCGGAAAGAAGAACCGAAAACCGAGCAGCCCGTCGAACTCCCCAAGACCGAAGAGGTAGCCGAGGAAGGTAAGGTTCCGGAGGCTACTGTGACCGAGGCCGAGGAAGTCAAAACCGAAGAATCTCCTCAGTCCTAATACCGATCTTCCGCAAAAATTAAAACAACAAAAATTACAGTTGAATCTTATAGCTTTGAAGTATAATAGCCCAGTCCTGATATAATGGGTTTTAATAGTAAGACGGAGGAATAATTTCTAGAGATGAATACCATAGACCAACAATTTATTGAATACATCGTCAAATCACTTGTCGGCAAGCCCGATGCGGTTAAAGTCGAGCGTCGAATTGACGAGAAAGGGGTGCTGCTTGAACTCAGTGTCGATCCCGAAGATCTCGGCCGGGTTATTGGGAAACGCGGCGCCACCGCCCAATCGCTCAGAACACTACTACGGGCATTGGGAACTAAGAACGATGCCCGCTATAATCTGAAAATTATCGACGACGGGCCGGCACCCGCTCACAGCTACCAGGCTCCAACTAACGATCAAGTCGCCAATGACTACCAGGCGCCTTCAAGTTCTGCTGACGACGACGGCATTGTTGCCGATTCCGACGGTGTGAGTGAACCTGACGAGACTGGCAGTGAACCGGAAATCACCACAGCAACAGAATCTGAGGACGTTCTCAGCAAGACTCGCAAGGAACTTGAAGATCTCGACGATCTAGATGTATAATGACGGCGTAAGTTGAGCTGGATAGCTCGGACTTGCATCTGAAAAAATAAAAAATATAGCCTGAAGCCGCGAGCCAATGTGGGTAAGGTTTACGCATGTTGGGAGCTTTATGTGACAAACAAGAGCCCGGGGGGTTTTAAATCTCTACGGGTTCTTTTTGATATTACGCCAAACTGTTAGATAATTAAGAGGTAACTATTTCACCTGCCATGCTAATACAAATAATCTCACTGTTCCCGGAGATGTTCGACGGAGTACTGAACGCCAGTATGCTCTATAAGGCTCAATCAAAAAAAATCGTCGAGTTTGAGTACATTAATCTGAGGGATTACGGGTTAGGGCCGCATCGACGCGTTGATGACACTCCTTACGGCGGCGGTGACGGTATGCTCATGAAGCCCGAACCGTTAGTTTCAGCAATTGAACAGGCCAAGAAAAACGACCCCAGTGCTCTGGTGATTCTACCCACCCCTAGAGGAGGCTTGTATAACCAATCAGCTGCCAGGGATCTTGCCAAAGCCCCCGGGCTTATCATCGTCTGCCCGAGATATGAAGGGTACGATGAACGGGTTACAGACTGGGTCGACAAACAGTATCGTATCGGGAACTACGTCTTAACAGGCGGTGAACTCCCGGCCATGGTCATTATTGATAGCGTAGTTCGGCTTATTCCCGGAGTTCTCGGAGGGGCGATGTCGGCCGAAATAGAATCTTTTAGGAGTGGCGATGAGGATATAGAATTTCCTCAATATACCCGTCCGGTTGAATTTCGCGGGTTAAAAGTTCCCGAAGTCCTACTCAGCGGAAATCATAAAGAAGTGGATATGTGGCGGGAGAAACAAGCTGATATTAAAGGAGCGAAATATGTCTGAAACCCGAGGAATATTTTTTTACACGGAAAGCCCCCAGGCACTAACCGGTATAAGTGAATTTTTGCCCAATGACAATCCCGAGGCATCATTGTTTGGTAGCTGTACACGAGGAGCGGAAGATGCTCGCCACGGAGTGTTGGCGAAGTTTAGCGTCGACGGCCAACTTGATTCGGTGGCCAGGCTGGCCGTAGATAGTTCCATAAGAGGGATTGACTTAAATATCTCGGATCAAACGATATTGGGCCGTGATGACGGAGTCCGTTATGTATTGCTAGCGAGTTTCACGCCCGGAGAGCGTCAAGGAGGCATGAAAGCCGGTGAACATATATTCATACCGCCAAAACTTGTGCTTGGTCTCAGCAATGCTTTATTGGAGTCAATATCCAGTGTCGGATTAGGCTTTGATCCGGATTATTATCCCGAGCTACTTGCCGCTAGTATAGAGGCTTGTGTATCGATAGGTTATTGGCAAAAGCTTATAAAAGAATATAAACCGGAATGGACTGAGACTGCGATGCAGGCGTTTCCATACTACATGGGCATGGAGAGCGTGAAGAATTACCTGGATCGAGTAATAAGAATAACGCATCAGTTGAACGATGATGGAGCCAACGATAAACGCAAAGAGGCTGAATCGAAATTTGCCTGGCGCAATTTTACTGCGGAGTTTCTACCGAGCGACGCTTCGAAGGGGAGCATTCCGTCGGCGGCGAGGCGCGGCTTTATGAATGCCCGTAAAGAGAAGTTCAACGGAGAGGAGCTTAAGCTGTATATCGTGGACCGCATAAATGGTACTTTCGATGACCGTGTGGCTGTTGTGCTCAATCCTAATCGTCAGCCTATACGGCCTATAAAAAGGACCGAAATTCGACTACTTGGACACGGAGCAACCGCCGCTACCATCACCGAGATTAATGAATATCGAAGGCGAAAACATTAGGCCGGACCGCAGTGTTAAGGGTATAATTTCATAGAGATTTAATAGGAGGGCAACAATGAGATTGAATATTATAAAACCCGTATATGCACATTGTGATTTGATGTGTGGCGTCTATGACCCGGCACAAGCCAGGATTGAGGCACAAAGCGTTTACAATGCCTGCAAGAAATACCAGGCTTCGGACGATCCGGTATTCAAACAACGAGCGGTGATTATTAAAGAAAAACGGGCTGAGCTGTGCAAACGACACCTTTGGGTGCTATGGACTGACTACTTTAAGTCTGAGCATGCTGAAAAATTCCCGGAACTGCATGATCTAATTTGGCGGGCAACCAAAGCTGCCGGAGAGGCCAAAAAGTCAATGAACCCTGATGATGCCCAAAAGCTGATCAACCTAGTTGATGAGGTAGGTGAACTTTTTGCTAAAACCAAAGAGGGATATGATTACCAAGCCGTCCGCAAGAACATGGAAGCCGAAGCTGCCTAGAGTATTCGTTCGCCGCGTCGTAGGGATCAGCATGGCACCGGCTCTGGAGCCAAATAGAATAGTTTTAGCGGGGACGGTCTACGGCGATCTGACACCGGGGGCGGTGGTAATCGTGCGGCATGACGGACTAGAAAAAATCAAAAGGGTAACCCGGGTTAAAAACGGCCGAATATACGTGGAGGGAGATAACCGTAAATCCAGCCGCGACAGCCGGGATTTTGGTTGGCTCACTAAAGAGGCAGTGGTCGGTAAACTTATCTGGCCACGGGTCTAGGATCAGGCCTCGATACGACGGAACCGGTATACGCCAAACAGCACCATAATCACCACGGTAATACCAAGCACCAGAAAATCCTTAGTGTATCCGTAGTGCGATTGGTTGATTAAAGCAGCCCTCAGAGCATCGACAACATAGCTTATGGGGTTTATATCGGCAATAATGCGCAGTACCGTAGGCACGTTATTAAGCGGGTAGAGGGCCCCCGAGAGGAAGTACAGAGGCAATATCAGGAATTGGTTGATGGCTTGGAACCCCTGGAAGTCGTTAACAAAAGCGCCTACTCCCGAGCTGAAGCTGGTTAGAGCCGTGGCTAACAAACCAAGAATGAGGATAACCACCGCTAACATAGCCCAGTTATAGGGACGGAACCCGATACCGAGCGATATGACAAACACTAATAATCCCTGCAAAAGTGATGTGGTGGCTCCGCCTAGAGCGCTGCCAAGCATAATCTTTAGTCTGGACACCGGGGTCACCAAAGTCTCTTTCAAAAAACCGAACTGCCGGTCGAAGATGATATTAATTCCGAAGAACATGGCTGAGAATAAAACGGTCTGAGCCATAATGCCGGGCACCAAGAAGTGCATGTAGTTTCCGCCGCCAGCCTTCTTAAAGACCGACCCCAAGCCGTAGCCCATAGCTAGCAGGAACAGCAGCGGTTGGCCAATAGCACCAATAATCCGTGACCGTGCCCGAGTGTATCGTTTAATTTGTCTCAACCAAAGTGCATATACGACTCTCATTACCTGAATCCTCCCCCTCTAGCCCGGTAGCGCAACTTAAGACGCTCGGTACCGCTGGCCGCTTCGTCGCGGAGCTCCTTGCCGGTTAGTTTTAGGTAAGCCGCCTCTAGCGATTTAGTTTTGGTTTGTTTCATGAGCGCGCTGGCTGTGCCGGTGGCGATAATCTTGCCATGATCGATGATGGCAATGTTATCGGCGATGTTTTCCGCCTCTTCAAGGTAATGGGTGGTGAAGAAAATTGTCATGGTCTGCGACTTATTGAGGCTCTTGACGTAGTTCCACAACAGATTTCTGGTCTGCGTATCCAAACCCAGCGTTGGCTCATCAAGGAACAATATAGTAGGGTGGTGCAGCAGCCCGCGGGCAATTTCCAATCGTCGTTTCATGCCTCCGGAAAACGTTTTGACCCGAGAATTTCGTCGATCCCAGAGCTCCACTAAACCGAGAAGTTCCTCTATTCGGCCGTCAATCTCAGCTCTGGGAACCCCGTATAGAACGGCATGTAGCCACATATTCTCTTTAGCCGTTAGCTCATCGTCGACGCTTGGATCCTGAAACACAATCCCGAACGCTTTGCGTGCTTGTTCCTGCTGGTGGACGACGTTAAATCCGTCCATGGTGATTTCGCCGGACGTTGGCTGCAACAAAGTAGTCAGCATTTTAATCGTCGTCGATTTGCCGGCTCCATTTGGTCCTAAAAAGGCGAATATCTCACCCTTTTTGACCTTAAAACTGATATTGTCTACCGCCGTGACCTCACCAAACCTTTTGACGAGGCTGCTGGCAGCAATCATTTCTTGTGCCATTACTTCGCCCATAATTATATCACTCAAAAATATATTTAGCTACCTAAATTAATTTAGGTAGCTTTCACCCGGAAACGATCACGGGCATGAAAGGCTAGTGTCAGTATAAATAGCAACGCCAAAAATAATAAAAATACCGAACGATCGATGACGCTCGCGGCCACGATGTTAGCACTGGAGACGTGGTGCAAATGACGGCTGAATAGAAGAAACGACTCCCGTATGCCTATCCCTCCAGGTGTTAAAGCAACGAACAATGCGAAATTAGCCGCACCGGTGTAAGTAATGGCCTGAGTGAGATGAATCTGGCTATTGACGCTGTGTAATTCCACGGCGTAGATGGCAACTTGAAAGACCGCCTGGAGACAGGTAGCCAGCATCAGAAGAGAAAGCTTTGAAAGACTCCAATCGATCGACATCTCTTCGACTTTTTTGCGCTGCCGGTATATCTTTAGAACTGCAATACCGAGCACTAAAGACGCGGTGATTCCCAGGAAGGTCTGCCACCATGGCCGCGAGAAAACTAGTAACATGGCCGCACTAACGAATGCGTAGAAAGCGAAGTAGAGCAGGGATGCGAAAACGTACTTCTTAATACTTAGGTTGTGGCGTTTTTTTAAATATGCTCCGCGCATCAACGGGCCGCTTTGACCGGGCACAAAAAAATTAACCAGAGTTGAATAGGCATTCAGTAAGCTGTTTTCCGACAACGACAACCTTATCCGACACAGATTTAGCGTAGCCGCCACGATCATAACAAGCGATGCGAACCAACCAAGGTAGAGAAGAAATACAATGACGATCGTCAGCAAGGAGGTGTCGCCGAGTTTGGTAAGCAGATAGGTGTGGCCGGAAATATAATAGGCAAAAATTGCTATGGTCAGCAGTACCAGGGCCAAACCGATTGCATTCCGATGCCTATTTATCATGATTGTTGCTTTAACACTCAATTATACACTCGTCGAAGCTGAAGTTTAGCTGTACTAAGAGCCAGACCACCTAATAAGGCTTATCATGCCATACGTTATAATAAAGCGATTGATGAGCAGAAGCGATGCGATGAAACACTACGCCGACAGAATTAAAACATGGCTCGGTTCCAGCCGGTTTTTTGTTTGGACTATAGCCTTTTTTGTTTTTGAATCTATTTGGATTGCTCTATCGGCCGACTATCCTCAAGCGTTTGATGAAGATTATCACTTCGGACTTATCAAAACGTACTCACATTATTGGCTGCCGTTTTTAAGTCACCAGCCTCCCGGTGCGGATGCTTACGGGGCGGTGGCGCGCGATCCTTCCTACTTGTATCACTATTTGATGAGTTTTCCGTATCGCCTGGTATCCTTAATCATCCACAGCCAGACGGGCCAGGTGATTGCCATGCGTCTTATCGATATCGCTCTCTTCGCCTTAGGGCTAATTCTCTTCAAAAAGGTCCTAAGACGAGCTAAAATCTCCGCCGCCTTAGCCAATATAAGTATCTTCTTGTTTATTCTCATCCCGATAGTTCCGCAGCTGGCCGCCCATGTCAACTATGACGATTTGGTATTTCCGTTGACTGCCGGAATGTGTCTGCTTACCTATCGCCTCTACGATGAGATAAAAAACCATCATATTTCACTAGCGACAATCGTTTTCTTCTTAGCTCTCGGCCTGTTAGGAACCCAAGTCAAATATGCTTTTGCTCCCATATTTGCCGGGGCGTTCGTCTTTATTCTCATTAGTATTATCAGGACTTATCATCGCCGAGCGCCTCATGAATTTGCCAAGATGATTCGTACTAGCTGGCGAGAACAGTCAAAAATTTATCGTCTTCTTCTAGGTATTCTTTTGGTAATCGGCATCGGACTGTTTGCGCAACGCGACGGTTACAACCTGGTAAGGTACCACACTTTTACGCCCGATTGCTCTCAAATCGTCAGCGTTAAATCGTGCGAAACCTACTCGCCATGGAAAGCCGACTTCGAGCGCCACCAAAGAGTGCTGAAGTCCCCTACGCCGGTGAAATACGAAAACCCGGTCTCTTATCTCGGGTCGTGGGCCTACTGGATGTGGTATCGACTATTCTTTGCGATCAACGGGGCCGCCCATGGATACAAAAACTATCCCCCCTTACCGTTACCGGCTGCCGCAGCGTTTATCATTGGTATCCTTGGTATAGCGGCCGTCATTTTTTGGCGAAAGCGTATCTTTAAAGGCAACCCTTACCTGGTATTCTTCAGTTTGGTCGTCGGATTTTACGTGGTAGCACTTTGGATAGACGGCTACGCTCAGTATAAGTACACCGATGTTTTAGTAACCATGAACGGACGATATCTCCTTCCAATTATGCTTTTGGCGGTCGCCATCGTCGGGCGGGGATTTTCTTTAGCGCTAAGACGCCGCCCGGTCAGGAAAGCAGCATTTGCTATGTTAGCGGCAGTCTTATTTCTGGAGGGTGGTGGTTTTCTGACGTTCTTATCGCGTAGCGACTCGACTTGGGACTGGCCCGACAGCGTAGTTATCAAAGTTAACGATACTGCCAGGAAAATTACTCGACCGGTCCTAATTGTTGGATCAAAGTATTATCACACGAAGCGTTGGTTTTTTAACTGAAGAACTTAACCGATTTTATTTCCTGCCAAGACTTTTCAGGTGATTTCGCTTAGTTATTTCGAGTGTTTCCTCGATCAGTAAACGATTAATACGAATAAGATCGGCGATTACTCCCAGAGTATAGGAAATAAAAGAGGCTATGAGCAGAACGGTGCCGCTAATAAGCGACTGTAGGTGGTGGGGTCCGTAAGCCGAGTGCGTCGTAAATGTCAGGTACAGAAAATGGACGAAGGGTATCAATCCGAGTGCCAGGAAAAAGGTTCCAAAGCTCATAAATACGGTATATGGTTTGTACATAATGAACGCCCGGATAATTGTGATACTTGAACGTCGGACATGTTGCCAGGATGATTTAAACTGTCTCGATTCCCGCAGTTTCGGATTTGTCGGTATCGGCACGATAGCGATCCGCTGTTTTTTCTGCGAAGCCTGAATGGTCGTCTCAGTAGCCCAGCTGTAATCGGCAATCGGGTTAAGCTGCAGAGCGGCTTCACGGGTATAAGCCCGAAACCCGCTGACAGCGTCGGGGACGTTAGTGCCGGCTGCTTTGTTAAGTATCCACGTACCGGTTCGTTGGTAGAATTTCTTGGTGGCGGAAAAGTGCGCGATTGTCTGCGTTTTTCTGTCAGCGATAACCAGGTCGGCTTTGTCATCGAGAATCGGTTTAATAAGTTCAGGAATCCTTTCCTGTTTATATTGGTTATCGGCATCGGTCAGGACAATAATGTCAGCACCCATTTCAAGAGAACGGAACAATCCATGGCGGAAGGCCCGGCTTAGCCCCTGGTTGCGGTTATGGATGAGGAAATACTTAACGCCAAGTTTCTTAGCTACCTTGACGGTGTTGTCGCTAGATCCGTCGTCGATAATCAGAATCTCGATTTTGTCTATGCCGGCAATCTTTTTGGGGATGGATTTTAAAACTATCGGCAAGGTCGCCTCTTCGTTAAGACAGGGAATCATAATTACAAGCTTCAAAACACACCTCCTATCAAGGCAATAGTTATATATCGGTTACCACTAGATTATACCCCCACCAGGCAACCGGTTTTAAATTAGACACTACATCAAAAATATTATATCTTAAATACTGCTTATTAGCCGGAAGAAACTAAGATATATCGGTCATTCCAGTTCGTGAATTCGCTGATGACCCAATCCGAAATAGTGCGCTGTTTCGTGCCAAATAGTATGACGAATGTTTTCCTTTAGCTCGTCAAGGCCGTTGCTGGATGCTTCGAGCGGTATTTTAAACAATGTTATTTTATCCGGCAGTAACTTGACCTGGCCGCCACGGGCGCTCAATGGCACCCCCTCGTAGAGCCCGAGGAGAGTTTGGTCGCCCCGCAGTTTAAGTCTTTCGCGTTGCTGAGGGGAGGGTTGGTCTTCGGCGATTATCGCCACATTCTCCATCCGCTCGCGGTAGAGTATCGGCAAAGCTTCAATGCCCTCGTTTACTAAAGATTCAAACTGCTCGCGGCTGACTGTATACATACCACTAATTAAAACATACACCTAAAAAATCAGCCGCCAATATATCCGCCGCTGAACTGGAACAGGAAATAAGTCCAGAAGATAGCACTGATAGCAATAATAATGCTGTAGGCGGTGGTTTTTTGGCGGAAAAATGAATAAAGCATTAGCGGGACAGGAAAGGCCATCAAGCAATAACGCTCAAACCCCCCAAATTGACCGCCCACCAACGGTACGAGGACGAACAATAAACAATAAATTGAAAAGCTTTTCCGCTTTTTCCACCAATATATCGCACCGGCAATCAGCAGCAATAAAAACAATAAGTGCACAAAACTGAAATCACCCGCTAAGCTACCCAGCGAATGCTCCAGCCAGCCGTGTTGGCGTTGGGCAGTGACAAACGATAGCGGATTACGGTAACGGGCCGATAAGTAAAGCATATAACCGGCCAGACCTAAGAACCCGGTAACGCCTGTTGCCAGAATTCGCCACCACCCGGCCCGCTCCTCGATCATAATCATCGCTACTAAAGCCAGGACGAACACTCCATCAACGTGGGCGGCGTTGGCTAGCATCAGCATTAGTCCAGCCAAGAGATAGCGTTTTGAGAGAGAGAAATAAATTGCGCCGAGGGCCAAAAATGCAAACAGGCTTTCGGTGTACGCCGCTAATAACCAAATTGCCGGCGGGAAAAGTATGAACACGAGCGCAGCCCGCAGTTTTTCGCTGGCGCCTTTGACATTGAACAAACGACCGGAGATCTTGATATAGAAAAATACGGCTCCAACCAAGCTGACCCAGGAAATTATTAACGCTGAATAAAGGGGAGAAAACAATATAAAATGGAAAAGGTAGATAAGCATGGGATATAAGGGGAAGAAATTTGTTTGGTTCGCAGAAACGTAACCATGTGAAGCGATCGCCAGGTAGTTTGCTCCATCCCAATTAGCTAAAAAGCTGAGCCCACCGGGGTTTTTTGACATATAGTGCGTCAATGGCAGCGGGTTAACCAGTACGACCTTATTATTTTCGTAACCTAGACCAGCACCGACGAAAATTATTGTTATACCGATGACAAGAGCTAGCAGTAGGTCGTGCTTAAACACCCTCTCAAGCTTGCTACGAACGTCGTATTTGGTTGTGACTATTCTTTTCATATGTTTTGGTAACGCTACTACATTATATGCCCATCTTTCCAGTCAATCTTCACAGCGACAATCTTTCATCCGCGCAGATCTGGGGCTAATCTTCAGTCAACAGGCGAATAAACACCACTTGCCAGATGGCAGTGCCAGGTTGTTGACGCGTCAACGATTAGAGGTAAGGTTGACTTGAGTGGAGTCTAGCAGGTAAAATCCAACGGTAGTGTCAAGAAATAAACAGTCGGTTGTAGCTAAGCCCGCTAAGATGCTCGGATTCCGGGTGTTTGAGGCCATTGGAAAATTCTCGGTCAGATTTCGATGGCTTGTCCTCATCGTCTGGTTGGTCGGGTCGGTGCTTATAGTTAAGAACCTGCCCTCGTTATCGTCCGTGACACAGTCGAACAATTCAAGCTTTCTGCCGGCTAGCGCTCCCAGCGAAAAAGCGGCTCAGCTGGCGAGTGTATTCGGCCATAGCAACCTTCAGGGCATTCCGGTTATAATATCGCGCGACAACGGTCCTTTAACCACATCCGATCAGACAAGTATTGTGGCTATAGAGAACTCGCTCCGTCACGTCGACAATGTCAAGCAAGTCACCGATCAGGGACGATCGCCGGACAACCAAGCTGATGAATTAATTGCTTTTGTCAGCAACCAGAACATGGATCCAACGACCGTAGTAGACAATCTGCGTAGTGCATTTGGTAAAATTGCTTTGCCGAGTGGTCTGCACGTTCATCTTGCGGGAGACGTAGCGACATCGGTAGATAACGCCAAAAGCTCTGGTAGTACCAACTCTCAACTGGAGATGTTCTCGGCATTGTTCATTATTGTACTGTTGGTGCTGATTTTCCGGGCGCCGTTAGCTCCGTTGATTACTCTATTCCCGCCATTAATGGTGGTGATGATAGCCGGACCGTTGATAGCCGAAGCCTCTACAGCCGGGCTGAAGGTCTCTTCGCTCGCTCAGTTGTTATTAACCGTGTTGGTCCTGGGAGCTGGAACCGATTACGGATTATTCCTGATTTTCCGCGTCAAAGAGGAGCTAAGAGCGGGCTTGAGTGGTCGAGAGGCGGTTGTCCAGGCCCTTAGTCGCGTGGGTGAGACAATCAGCTTTTCGGCAGCTACCGTTATCGCGGCTTTATTGTCATTAACTTTCGCGAGCTTTGAGATTTATTCTGACCTGGGTACACCGCTGGCTATCGGCATAGCCTTGATGCTGTTAGCGGGTTTGACGCTATTGCCGGCACTTATCGCCATATTTGGCAGAGCAGTTTTTTGGCCGTCAAATGTTCATAAACCACCCAAGAAAAGCGGGCTTTGGGGCAGGATCGCATCGAAGGTTGTCAAGAAACCGTTGCCGACTCTGGTCACCGGAATCGTGGTCTTTGCCGTCCTGGCCTTTTCCATAAACGGTTACTATTCATCGGGCTTTGGCGGTACGACGACGTCACCATCCGGTTCCGATTCAGCGCTAGGCAACGCCGAACTGGCTGCGCACTTTCCTAAAGCGACCGCCAACCCAACCGAAGTCATATTTAAGTTAGCTACTCCTGTCTGGGATAACCCCACCCCGGCCGTCGTGGCCCAGCAACGGTTGAGCAACAGTACGGTTTTCTCGCACGTCACCGGCCCATTAGATCCCAATGGCTTGAAGCTGTCGGGCAGTGTTTACACCGCCCTATACAAAACCCTCGGTCCGGCTACCTCCCTACCGGCGGTACCCAAGAACAAATTACCCGTGCCGATACCAATTGCGGTCTACCAGGCATATCGGGCCACTGCCGATCACGTTAGCTCAGATGGCCGCACGCTTTTGTATCTAACCAGTTTGAAAGTCGGTGATCCCGGTACGGCAGCCGCCCTCCAGGCTACTCCATCGATGCGATCGACCGTTGCCGCCATAGGCTCAAGTATCGGTGCCCAGGATTACGGCGTAACCGGTGAGGCGCCGGCTCTTTACGACATCAGCAACATTTCTAATCAGGATCTCAAAAAGATTATTCCGATTGCCATCATTATTATCGGGGTTATTCTGGCTATTTTGATGCGAAGTCTCGTGGCTCCCATCTACTTAATAATTTCGGTTGTGCTGTCCTATCTTGCGGCTCTCGGTCTAAGCGTTCTGGTATTCATCCGGCTCTCTGGTGATAACGGCATCGTTTTCCTGATGCCGTTTCTAATGTTTATTTTCTTGTTAGCGCTTGGTGAAGACTATAACATTTTGGTTATGACCAGAATCAGAGAGGAAGCCCACGGTTTACCATTGAAAGAAGCCGTTACCAAAGCTCTCACTACCACCGGCACCACAGTAACTTCTGCCGGTTTGGTGCTGGCCGGGACGTTTGTGATCCTGGCGGTTGTTGGCGGTCGGTCGGGTGGTACGGAAATTCAGGAGATCGGCTATGGTTTGGCGTTGGGTATACTGATGGATACCTTCCTGGTCAGAACTCTATTAGTACCGGCAACCGTTATTCTTCTGGGTCGTTGGAACTGGTGGCCGAGCAAGCATGGTCGTTGGATTGATCAAGGCTAAACGCTAAACAAGTGTTATTCCGGTAGTTTTTATAATTAGCCTAACTAGCTCTTTAGCCTCGTTATCGGACAGGCTGCCAAGACCGGGCATGCGCATCCCGACATTGGCTCGTAGCAGTTCTTCCCTAATTTGTGCACCTTTATCGGTCAAGGTCACAATCTTGACTCTTCGATCCTGGGGATTTTCCTGGCGAGTGGCGTATCCTTTCTCGACCAACCTGTCAACGATTCCCGTAACGCTGGAAACATCGCAGCTCAGTGGGTTTGACAGGGAATTCATCGGTACCGCTTGACCGGGTTGCATAACACAGACAGACAGTGACTGCAGGGGATTAAGTCCGTATTTTTCAGCGATGTCCAGCAGCCCGTGCTTGGCTCTTAGCGATGCGCGGATTAGGAGAAGGCTAATATCGTCTTGAAGTTTTTGCTCAATCATACAGTTAATTATACTACAGAATATTAATATTTGACACACTAAAATGTTTACATATACAATGATTTAGAACATAAAGGAGTCTTCTGGCTGATGCATAAACATTCAAAGTGGTTAATTTTCGTCCTGGTTGCCATCGCTCAATTCATGGTCGTACTGGACATTTCGATTACCAATGTGGCGCTACCGACAATTAAACACGACTTAGGATTCTCGACCAGTATGCTCCAGTGGGTAATTACGGCGTATGCTCTGACTTTTGGCGGGTTTCTATTGCTCGGCGGGCGGGCGGCGGATTTATTCGGACGCCGGCGGGTATTACTATCCGGGATGTTAGCCTTTACTTTGTTCTCCTTGCTAATCGGTCTATCACGCACCAACACCGAGCTGATGATCTTAAGAGCGGCCCAAGGAAGTGCGGCAGCGCTGATGTCGCCTTCGGCACTGTCGATCGTTCTAACCACTTTCAAAGACGGCCAAGAGAGAAATCGGGCTCTGGCGTATTGGTCGTTGGTGGCGGCCGCCGGTGGTGCGGTCGGACTACTTCTCGGCGGCGCCTTGACGCAGTACGTTGGCTGGAGATGGAACTTTTTCATCAATGTGCCGGTCGGGATAATAATCTCTATGGCAGTCTTAAGGGTGGTGCCAAAGCATGAGTTGGAGGAAAAGAGCCAGCAAACGCTTGATTTAAGGGGGGCTGCTCTGGTGACAAGCAGCTTAATTATTCAGGTTTTAGCTTTCTCGATGGCGCCAAGGTGGGGATGGCTGAACGGTTCAACGCTGGGACTGATAGGTCTGTCGGTAGTGCTTATGGGCGGATTTCTATTTAATGAGGCTAAAATCGCCAAACATCCCTTGATGCCTCTGTCGATACTTGGCAACAGAAATGTCGTTGGCGCAAACGCGATGATGGCAGCCATGTATGCCACTATGCTGGGGATGTTTTTCATAATAACTCTGTATGTCCAGAATGTTTTACACTATTCTCCGGTTAAAGCGGGACTTAGTTTTCTGCCGTTCCCCGTTATTATCGGGATCATATCGAGTGTTATACCGAAACTAGTGGGTCGTTATGGTTATAAACGTTTTCTGGTTATCGGGCCATCATTGGTCGGACTGGCGATGATCTGGCTCAGTCGCCTGCCGGCCGACGGGAGTTACGTATTTAACCTTCTGCCAGCGATGATTGTCATACCGCTTGGCGTCGGGCTGACTTTTATGCCTATTATTGTGGCGGCGACATCAGGTGTTTCACCCGAGAAGTCCGGTCTGGCATCGGGGCTTATTACCACCTCTCAACAAATGGGTGGGGCGCTAGGACTGGCTATTTTGTCTTCAGTAGCCGCCTCGGCAACCGCCGCCGCTACTCACGCTAGCGGGGACGTTGCCCTGGTCAGGGGTTTTGATCGGGCCATCGGCGTCAGTGTGGTATTCATGGTTATAGCTATTAGTGTAGCAGTAATCGTAATCAGAAAGCCCAACCGCTCACCGTCACAAGGGACTCCGGCCAGGTTAGCCGATACCGCTGAGCTTTCGCTATAATGTTTATAGTGTGCCTCAAGTCAAACTCCAGCTAAGTCCCGTAGAATTTATACCCTGGTGATACATAAAAAGGCATCATAATTCATGCGTGAAGCATCTAATATAACGAAGAAGCTATTTGCTAGTGCTGGGGTAGCCGGGACGCTGCTCGTCTATAGCATTGGTATCCGACATCAGGTACCGGTCATCAAACGACCCCCCGGGCTAGCCGAGATTCCTACGAGCTCGGCTTCATCAACTTCGTCTTCTTCTTCGCCGTCCAGCTCTTCCACGAACGGCTCCTCGACCGCGCCGTCTAGTTCATTGAAAGACGGTACTTATACCGGCTCGGTTGCCGATGCTTATTACGGCAATGTTCAGGTTTCGGCAACTATCTCCGGAGGTAAAATCGTATCCGTAAAGTTCCTTCAGTTCCCCAACACCCACTCAACTTCTGTAATAATTAACGACCAGGCCATGCCGTACCTAACTCAAGAGGCTGTTCAAGCCCAAAGCGCCAATGTTCAAATTATCTCCGGTGCCACTTTTACCTCGCAAGCCTTTCAGCAATCACTCGCGTCAGCATTGTCTCAGGCATAATTGGAGTCAATATCTAGCTAAATCATGAAGAAAACCGAGATAATTATGGGAATGCCAATAACCGTGGAGGTTGTTGATAAGATTAAGCCCTCGGATATCGATAAGGTTTTCGACTATTTCCGCTCGGTCGATGATCGTTTCAGCACCTACAAAAAAGACAGCGAGATTAGCAAAGTCAACCGGGGGCTTGCCGAAAAAGACTGGAGCGGGGAGATGAAGGAAGTAATGCGGCTATGTGATTTAACCAAGGAACAGACCAACGGCTACTTCGATATCGAGCACGAGGGCAAAATCGACCCCTCCGGATTAGTCAAGGGCTGGGCTATATATAATGCCGCCAATTTGCTTCGCGACATGGGGCTAAAAAACTACTATATCGAGGCCGGAGGGGACATTGAAGTTTCCGGTCTGAATCAGTCCGGTCAGCCGTGGACCGTCGGGATCAGAAATCCCTTCAATACCGCAGAAATCGTCAAAGCGGTTATTCTCCACGACCAAGGCATGGCCACTTCCGGTAACTATATCCGCGGCGAGCATATCTACAACCCGAAGGACGAGAATGACAAGGACGGTGAGCTGCGCAGCCTGAGCGTTATCGGTCCGAATGTTTACGAGGCTGATCGCTACGTGACTGCGGCTTTTGCCATGGGGAAGAAGGGGATCTACTTCATAGAGTCACTGGAAGGATTTGAAGGCTATATGATCGATAATAACAAAACGGCAACATTAACTACGAGGTTTGGTGATTATGTGGCAACAACTGCTTAAACCCGTCGACTACGTTATTGATCAGTTATCGATGTATCGACTACTAATGTATTATCTTTTATTCCTATTGGTTGCCGCGATGGGATTGAGTGCCACGGGGGTTATTCACTACAACGCCGTAGATATAGCTCTCGCGGCGGGTATTACCACCTTTGCTTGCTGGATTATCAACCGGGTTTTTGCCTACACTTTTAACGCTCCAGTCAATCCCGAGTCATCCATCCTCACGGGGCTGATCCTGTCGCTAATTATCACGCCGTCATTTCAAACCTACGGATTGCTTTTCATGTTAGCCGCCTCCGGTTTAGCGATAGCTTCTAAGTATTTGTTAACCATCAGGAATAAACATATTTTCAACCCGGCGGCCATAGCTGTGGTGTTAACGGCCATAGGTCCCAGACAAGACGCTAGCTGGTGGATTGGAACCGCTTGGATGTTGCCATTCGTTATAGTCGGGGGACTGCTGATTGTGCGCAAAGTGCGACGCGGTTCGATGGTGGCCGCCTACCTCATTGCGACCACTGTCGTGACGGCCGGTTTGTCGCTCTACGATAAGTCGAGCGTGACTCTCAATCTCAAAAACATGATTTTAACCTCGGCAATTTTTTATCTAGGTTTCGTTATGCTCACCGAGCCCTATAGCTCCCCGACAACCAGGACAAAACAGATATATTACGCGATAATTGTGGGGGTCTTGGTAGCGCCGCAGTTTCATGTCGGGCATTATTACACGACCCCGGAGGTTGCCCTTGTGATTGGTAATCTCTTTGCTTACCTGGTTAGCCCTAAAACCAAATTATTCCCTGTACTGCGAGAAAAACTAAAAGTTGCCAGAGATACGGCCGAGTTTGTATTCATCCCGGATAGGCGTTTGGCCTACTTACCGGGTCAGTACATGGAATGGACGCTACCGCATGAACACGCCGATTCAAGAGGCAGCCGTCGCTGGTTCACGCTCAGCTCATCCCCGACCGAGAAATTCTTGCGGGTAGGGGTGAAGTTTGTGGCAAATGGTAGCAGTTACAAGGATGCGATGCTCGACATGGACAACCAGACCCCGATAGTTGCCGCTCAGGTTGCCGGAGACTTTGTGATGCCGGAATCAAAAAAGAAAAAGCTCGCTTTCATAGCTGGAGGGATTGGAATAACACCCTTTCGCAGCATGATTAAGTTTTTAATAGACAAACAACAACCTCGGGATATAGTTTTGCTTTATTCAGCAAAAACCGTTGACGATGTAGCCTACCGGTCGGTTTTTGATCAGGCCAAAGAATCAATCGGATTGCGGACTACTTACTTTATTACCGGTAAACAATCACCCCCCCCGGAGGAGCAAAACTTCGTTCGCGGGATGATATCTCCGGAGACGATTAAGCGGAAGATCCCGGATTACAACGACAGGCTATTCTATATTTCCGGTACTCATCAAATGGTCGAGGCGGTCACCGAGATGCTCATGGATATCGGTGTCGACAGAGGCAGTATCAAAACCGACTTTTTCCCGGGCTACGCCTGAGCTAGTAAGGGAAAGACCATTAGACGGGGTGCGCCAGACACAGGGTATTATCGGCCATCTCTATTCGCATCAACTCGTTATGTTTAGCAGTCCGCTCGGTTCGGCTGAGACTCCCGGTTTTAATTTGGTCAGCACCGGTGCCGACAGCCAGGTGAACAATAGTGACGTCTTCAGTCTCACCACTACGGTGCGAGACGATTGTCCGCCACCCATTTTCTTTGGCGAGCTTGATAGTTTTAATCGTCTCGGTTAATGTGCCAATTTGGTTGAGTTTGATTAGTATGGCGTTACCCGCGCGCATATCGATAGCTTGTTGCAGGCGGGATGGATTTGTGACCAATAAATCGTCGCCGACTAGCTGTAGTCGTCCGAGCCGCTCGTTTAACCTCACCCAATCATCCCAGGAGTCCTGATCAAGGCCGTCCTCAATAGAAATTAATGGGTACCTCTCGGACATGTCCGATAGATATTCGATCATGTCTTGAGGCGACAAACGGCGATTTTCAGTCTCAAGCACATACTCGCCGTCTTGAAAAAATTCCGAGGCGGCGGCATCAATCGCAAAACACACATCCCGGCCGTTTTCATACCCTGCCGAGATAACGGCTTTTTGTAGCAGATCGAGCATCTCGGTATTAGACGATACCGGGTAAGTAAAGCCGCCTTCATCACCGACGGCTGTCGAATGACCACCGGAAGCAATTTCCTTTTTCAGAGAATGAAACACCTCGCTACCAATTCTAACAGCCTCGGCGTACGTTTTAGCACTTTTAGGGATCAGCATATACTCCTGGAAATCGGAGGAGTTGCTGGCATGCTTACCGCCGTTTAAGACATTCATCATCGGCTGCGGCAAGGATTTTTTAGGTCCCCCGGCAATATCGCCGATGTGCGAATAAAATAAAACCCCGCGTGACGCTGCGGCTGCCCGCGCACTAGCCAGCGATACCGCCAATATGGAGTTAGCCCCCAAACGGGACTTATTGGGGGTGCCATCCAGTTCAATCATTTTCTGATCAATTAAGAATTGGTCGTCAGCGGCAGTACCCTTCAGACAGTCGAGAATCTCTCCTTGAATGAATGAAACAGCTTTGGTTACGGCTTTTCCACCGTAGGCCGGTCCGCCATCCCGCAGTTCGACGGCTTCATATTTACCGGTTGAGGCGCCGGATGGCGCCGCCGCCCGGCCAAAGCTACCGTCATCAAGCCAGACATCGGCCTCTAGCGTCGGGTCTCCTCTCGAATCCAGAATCTGTCTCGCGGTGATATCGGTAATTTTCATAATTGCGGCCTTATTGTCTCATACTTCTTGTGCTTATTATAGACCCCGCGTTATAATGGTTAAACGTAAATGGCTCTCATATACTTCTACGACTCGACTGACCTGGACAAGCAACAACTAAGCGAAGCTCTGGCCGGTACTGACCATCACTGGGAATACGTGGTGGATAAAATTAGTCCCGACAATACCGATCAGGATGCCGAAGTTATATCGGTCTTCATCTCCAGTAATGTTTCCAGAGAGGTTATTGAAACTATGCCCAAGCTGAAGCTTATAGCTTGTCGCTCTACCGGCTTCGATAACATTGACCTGACTGCCGCCGCCGAAAAGGGAATTGTTGTCGCCAATGTCCCGACTTACGGAGAAGCGACCGTAGCCGAATATGCCTTCACCCTGTTACTGGCCCTTACCCGCAAGCTACCGGCCGTTTTCAGAGCCGACCGCGAAGAGTTTACCAGTGAAGAGTTAATGGGCCACGATCTTGAGGGAAAAACGTTCGGAGCTCTAGGTACCGGGCACATCGGCTTGAAAGCACTCAACATTGCCCGCGGCTTTTCCATGCAGACCCTGGCCTACGACGCCTTCCCCAAAGACGAGCTGATGGGCGAATACGGCTTTAAATATGTCGGGCTGGATGAGCTGCTGCAGCGCTGTGATATTTTGTCCGTCCACGTTCCTTACATGCCGGCAACCCATCACATAATGAACCGCGATAATCTTAAAAAAATGAAGCGGGGCGCCATCTTAATAAACACCGCCCGGGGAGAATTGGTTGATACTAAAGCCCTAACCGAGCTACTCGATAGCGGACACTTAGGCGGTGCGGCGATTGACGTAGTAGAAGGAGAAGCTTTACTTAATTACCATGAGGAAACTGTCTTACTAAGAAGCGAGACGGTGCCCGATCAGGTACTGAATCATAGCGTGGAGGTCTCCATGCTAGAACACATGCCCAATGTCATCATCAGCCCGCATAACGCTTTCAATACCGTTGAAGCTCTGGAGAGAATAAACAAAACCACGGCCCAAAACATTATCGATTTCTGGTATGACAAGATCCCCAACAAGGTTGAAGCGCCTAAACCTACTGTAGGTAAATTGCTGGTTATCCGACACGCCCAGAGTGAATGGAATGCCAGCGGCAAATGGACCGGCATTACTGACGTACACCTGAGCGAGAAAGGGTTTAAACAAGCTGCGGAGCTCGGCCGGGCCGTTAAGCAGCTCGGTATTAAAATAGATAAAGCTTTTTGCTCACAGCAGCTAAGGACCAGGGAAACTCTGGAAGGGGTTTTAGACGCTTCTCAGCAGTTTGACGTTGACACCGAGGTTAGCGGCGCGCTTAACGAACGAGATTATGGCGAATACACCGGGAAGAACAAATGGGAAGTGAAACAACAAATTGGCGAAGAAGCCTTCAATAATATTCGCCGCGGTTGGGATGTGCCAATTAAAGACGGTGAATCACTCAAAGACGTTTATGAACGGGCCGTGCCATTCTATAAAGACAATATCTGGCCGCTGCTTAAATCCGGAAAGAATGTCCTTATCGTAGCTCACGGTAATAGCATCCGGGCCCTGACCAAGTATCTCGAATCAATCAGCGATCAGGACATAGCCGGGGTGGAAATGCCATTTGGCGATATCAAGGTTTACGACTTAACGCCGGAAGGTCTCGCCAGAACCTTCACTGTTACCCATATACCCGGTGCTTCGGAAGACGCTTAGATCCGTGACAGTAGAGTATCAATAATCTTTTCGGTTACAACGCCACGGGGAAGCGACCCGTCGATGTCTAATTCTATTCCCCGCTGCTTGTAGTACTCAATAACCGGAATTGTCTCTGAACGAAATTTTTCCAACCTGATCCTGAGGGCCTCGGAGGAATCGTCGGTCCGGTTGCCGCGGTCGTGATCTTCCTGGGCGACCCGGAATCTCTTCCAGACCTCATCTTCCTCGATAATCAGGTTGATGACGGCGACTATCGGATGCCCGGCTTTCTCGGCCGCTGATACAATAGCGTTTTCCTCTCCGTGTTTGCGACCTATTGAGCTGAGCAGTAGCGGGTGATTAGAGAACTGTGGCTGAGCTAAATAGGGAGGAACTAATTGTAAATAAAAATCTGTCGGCGCCAGTCCCCCATTGTTGTAAGTGAGTCGGACATTCTCGGGAATGGCGTCTTCGTGACTTCTCAAAATTTCCCCGCCCCCGATGACCTGACCGTCCAGTAGTTTAGCCAGTATATCGGCCTGGGTATCTTTGCCGGAAAAAGGTCGCCCGAAGAGATTTATTGACCCGGCCCCGAGCCATTCTTTAAGCTTCTTTATTTTTTCATCCATACCTTGCAAACAGTATATCACTCTGATCGGACGGACGGTAGCGGCAGGGTATAGCGCTAATGTTTGGAGGAGAGTATAATAAAGCAGTAAATAGTCAAACTAAAATATAAAGGCCAAAAAACATGTACAACTACATCAGGTTCTTCAAGGACGTATCAATATCTGACATTCCCGAGGTTGGTGGAAAGAATGCCTCCCTGGGCGAAATGTACAGATATTTGGCACCAAAGGGCATCAATCTACCCAATGGCTTCGCCACAACATCAAAGGCTTACTATTACTTTATGGAAAGTGCCGGCATAAACCAAGCCATAAAGGAATTGCTCGGCGGCGTCAAAATATCGGAGATTAAAGATCTAAGCGTCCGCGCAGCCAAGATCCGGGCCATGATCGTCAAAGCCAAACTGCCGAAAGATTTCGAGGAAGAGATACGCCAGGGTTACCGTGAACTTAGCCGGATTTGCGGCAAGGATAAACTAGTGGTAGCTATACGCTCCTCGGCTACCGCTGAAGATTTGCCGAACGCCTCCTTCGCCGGTCAGCAAGAGACCTATTTAAACATCAAAGGAGAAAAAGCGGTTTTGCTGGCGGCCAAAAAATGTATCGCTTCGTTGTTTACCGACCGAGCCATTGTCTATAGAATCGAGAACCATTTTGATCATATGAAGGTTGCCCTCTCGGTAGGAGTTCAGCAAATGGTGGCGGTCAGAGCCAAAGCGGCCGGCATCATGTTCACAATAGACACCGAGTCAGGTTTTAGAAATGCGGTTATAGTCACATCGATATACGGTTTAGGAGAAAATATCGTCCAGGGTAGAGTCAGTCCCGATGAGTTCGTGGTCTTCAAGCCGACCATGGCTATTCTTAAAAAACGCGTCGGGGCCAAAAAGATGAAGATGATTCCGGCATTCGGCAACCGGACTAAAAATATCGCTGTCAGCAAAGAGGATCAGGAAAAATACGCTATCACCGACGAGCAAGTTAAAACCCTCGCCGCCTGGGGGATGGAGATCGAAAAGCACTACGATAAGCCGATGGATATGGAGTGGGCCCTTGATGCCGATGACAATAAGCTTTATATAGTCCAGGCTCGTGCTGAAACAGTCGCTTCCAGAAAAAATCCCAACGTTGTCGAAGCCTATAAGCTCCTAAACAGTGCTACTCCCATTGCCAAAGGAACGAGCGTCGGCAATAAAATTGGTACCGGCCGCGTCAAGAAAATCCTCGACATTAGAAATATCAGCGACTTTAAAGACGGTGATGTCCTGGTGACCGAAATGACCGACCCAGACTGGGTACCGATCATGAAACAATCGAGTGCAATAGTTACCGACAAGGGAGGAAGAACCTGTCATGCCGCGATAGTTTCGCGCGAACTCGGCATCCCCTGTGTTGTCGGCACCGGCAACGCTACTGCCAAACTCAAGGATGACGAACAAGTCACGGTCAGCTGTGCCGAAGGTGATGACGGCTATGTTTACGAGGGCGTGCTCAAATACGAGGTCAATCGCACCGATATTAAAAATCTGCCCCGGCCTAAAACCAAGATAATGATGAACGTCGGCTCGCCGGACTTGGCTTTTGAATACTCGATGATACCAAACGACGGTGTCGGACTGGCTCGAGAGGAATTCATTATCGATTCGCACATCAAGATTCACCCGTTGGCCCTTCTGCATTTCGATAAACTGACTGATCCAGAGGCTCGTGAGACTATTCTTCAAATGACCAAGGGCTACAAGAACAAAGAACAGTATTTCGTCGATAAGTTGGCCGAAGGAGTCGGAATCATTGGTGCGGCGTTCTATCCCAACGATGTCATTATCAGGTTCAGCGACTTTAAGACTAATGAGTATGCCAACCTGATAGGCGGGAAGCAGTTCGAGCCCGTTGAAGACAATCCGATGATTGGCTGGCGAGGGGCATCGCGTTATTATTCCGATGCTTACCGTGAGGCTTTCGAACTGGAATGCCACGCCATTAAAAAAGTTAGAAACGAAATGGGGCTAACTAATGTTAAGTCGATGATTCCATTCTGTCGAGACATTGAGGAGGCCAAGAAGGTTCTGGCGATCATGAAGGACGCCGGACTAGTCCAAGGAGAAAACGGTTTCGAAGTATATGTCATGATTGAGATCCCATCGAACGTCATTCTAGCCGAACAGTTTGCCGAACTATTTGACGGCTTCTCGATAGGCAGTAATGATCTGACGCAATTGACGCTTGGTGTCGACCGCGACAATCATACCGTCGCCCACGTCTACAACGAGAACAACGAGGCGGTCAAAGAATTGATCACTAGGGTCATAAAGGTCGCCAAGAAAACCCATACCCACATCGGTCTATGCGGTCAGGCGCCCTCGGATTATCCCCAGTTTGCCCGTTTCTTAGTAGAAGCTGGCATCGACTCGATATCTCTGGCTCCCGATACCGTTATCTCAACGACCATCGCTACCAAGAAAACCGAAGAATCACTGGGCCGCTAGAGACTGTTTTACCGGTTTTTCGCTACGTAAGTAACCGGACATTTTTCAGTGTCCCGGTTTAGGAGTGATAGCGGCTCAAAAACTGATCCTTAAACTGCCGGAAGTTGCCGTTTAAAACAGAGTGTCTTATTGACTCAAGGGTTTGAACGACAAAAAATTCGTTGTGTATCGAAGCAAGCGTGGCGCCAAGCATTTCCTTGGCCGCAAACAGGTGGTGTATATATGCTCGACTGAAGTTTCGACAGGTATAGCATGAGCAAGAACCGTCGAGCGGTGTAAAATCTCCCTTAAAGCGTGAATTTTTGATGTTTATACGTCCGTCGTATGTATAAAGCGTGCCGTTTCTGGCCTGTCTCGTTGGAGCCACGCAGTCGAACGTATCCGTACCATACTCGACTCCCATGAACAGATCTTCGGGTTGAGAGCCCATCCCCAAAAGATGGCGAGGTTTATTCTCCGGTAATATTGAGTTGACCCAATTCAGAACGTTGGGTATCTCACCGGCTTCGAATATTCCGCCAATCCCGAAACCGTCAAATCCGAGATTAGATAAAAACTTGGCACTAGACTTTCTTAAATTCTCGCTACGTCCGCCCTGAACGACACCGAAAAGTACCTGAGGCGGCAGGTTGTCTTTTTTGTGCTCCCGGTTTAACTCCTTGTGCCTCGTCAGTGACCGCACCGCCCATCGATGAGTTCGCTCCATTGCCAAGGCCACGTAATCTTCTCCGGCCAGCGGGGAGGTAAGTTCATCGAATGCCATATGAATGTCGGCGCCGATGGTATGTTGCAGTTCCATGGAAAGCTCCGGTGTCATAAAAATTTCCCGGCCATCGAGATGGGAACGGAATCGTACGCCATCGTCGGCGAGCACCGCCAGTTGGTCGCTAGTGTGCACGGCGGTCTTGGCATCTCCCTTTGAACTGTGAGATGTCAGATCGATACCTTTTTTATATGCCATACCGAGGGAAAACACCTGAAATCCGCCACTGTCGGTAAATACCGGACCCGGCCAGTTCATAAATTTATGGATACCACCGGCGGAGCGAATAATATCGGCACCGGGTCGGAGCATCAGATGGTAAGTATTAGCCAGTACGGCCTGACCACCCACCCCCATAACCTGATCAGGCGTGAGAGCTTTAACAGTGGCATTTGTCGCTCCCACGATAAAGGCCGGTGTTTGAATGGCCCCGTGCGGAGTATGAATAGTACCGACCCGGGCTAAACTCCCTTTTAGCTGGCTCTCAATGGTAAATCTGAAACTATTATCCGTCATTATCATAATTGTTGCCGCTATAGATAAACATTGAATCCCCGTAGCTCAAGAAACGATAACGCATCTTTACGGCCTGCTCGTAGGCCTTTTTTAAATTATCCCACCCGGCAAAAGCCGCAGCTAGCATTAGTACTGTTGTTTCCGGTGCATGAAAATTAGTTAAAAGAGCGTCGATTATCTTAAATTCATAGCCTGGATAGATAAAAATATCCGCTTCTCCCTGCAGATCTCCTGTTTTGGGAGATAGGATTTCGGCGGCTGAGTACTCCAGAGTTCGAGTGATAGTCGTACCGATGGCGACAACCTTTTTGCCTTGAGCCTTAGTTGACCTTATGGCATTAACGGTCCTAGCCGGAATAAAAAAGTACTCTTTATGCATGACGTGATCTTCGATGTTATCGGTGCGAATCGGCAAGAATGTCCCTAGTCCGACGTGAAGAGTGGCATAACCTATTTGGACTTTCTTAGCTTTCAAAGCCGTCATGATTTGATCATTCAAATTCAGACTAGCCGTCGGTGCAGCCACCGAGCCTTCGATCTTAGCCCAGAGGGTTTGGTATCTCAGCTTGTCTTGAGCAGTAGCAGCCCGATGAAGGTACGGCGGCAAGGGGGTCTCGCCAATTTTATCGGCTAGATCCAACAGGTCCCGATCGCTGGTTATCTTGGCTACTCCCTCGCCAATTATATCCTCAACAACCAATTCAGTGCCGTCACCGGCAACCAGAACATCCCCTTGACTAAGGCGACCGCGGTAAAGTGCCCGGTGTTGGTGCCAACTATCTTTCTGGCCATGGCTTTCCAGCAGAACCAGTTCGCGGATCGCTCCAGACGATTTTTTATGCGTCATTAGTCGGGCAGAGATGACCTTGGTGTCGTTGAGGATAACCAAATCCCCGGCTGATAGATAGTTAACGAAATCGCCGTACCTCTGATCGCCCCAATCGCCAGAGCTTCTATCAAGAGTCAGTAACCGCGCATCGCCTCTAATGGCCGGAGGTTCACTAGCGATTAATTCTTCAGGAAGATCGTATGTAAAATCAACCATTTTCATGTCAAGCTAGATTATCTCCTCGGCTCGATCGGTGTCAAGGGGCTATTCTATTACCTATAACATTGCCTATGAATCTAATTAGTTAACTCGTCAGGCTGTTTTTTTGGCGCGTTTGTTTAGAATCCCTAAAACGGAAGGGCTTATAGCCTTATCTGTACGATGAATGCACCCTATCCAACAGCACGGGCGCCGCACTCCATCTTTGAGTTCTGAAACTACTCGCTTGACGTGGTTCTCTCGGGTCTTGGGCTGTTTGACTGATTCGGTCCAACAAATCCATTCATTGCGCGCCAGCGGTGTAATATCCTCCCAAAGTTTTAGAGCCTTATTGTCGGCAGCCAGAGCTTTCTCTAAATCTTTCGGTAATTGGTGTACAACGCCTCCGGATATTCTATTTTTGCCATTATTCATAGCTATATACTAATACAAAAGTGCGAAATGCCGTATAAAACTACTAGACAGTCAATCGGAAGCCGACATACTCGCTCTAGAGTGGCCGACCACCTCTCGGTACTCATTAATAGCAGGTCACTAGGTGGTGGAGGCCGTCGCTATATTAGAAGCCACTAAAGTTCCGCTGGAGGCGACACTATCGGCATTTGCTACCAGCACCTGGACATCGTAGGAGGCGGAACTATTAAGCCCGGTTATTATAGCGGCGTTAGTCGTCGGATACGGGTAGGTGGGTGTCCAATTGGTTGTACCGCTAACCCTATATTGCACCAGATAGAACAGTGCCACCGTCGGCGAAGTAATGGCCTGCCAGCTAAGATTTAAAGAATTACTCCCCGAAGTTACTGATAGGACCGGGGCGGTTGGAGCGGCTTGTGGAGGATTGCCTAAAATTGGAGGGATAATCTGGACCAAGCTAGCCAGGGGCAACGATCCTATCACTGAGTAATCCGGTTGGCCATTCTCTATTTGGGTAAATGGGTCTGTTCCGGTCATCCCGTTAAGAGCCCATGATCCATGAGACTCAAACGGAATATATGATCCATAAGCCCGGTCATGGATTACGCAGCCGTAATTCTGAATTGCCGTAAAAAGCATTTGAGATAATGGATTTAAACCGCTCGGCATTGACATCGAGGGAGGGAAGCGAAACCACATACCTTCAGCAACTTGCCCAATGACATTGGTTGCGCCACCGTCATGATTAGTGGCCGGCGGCCAAAACTGGGTCGATTCCGAGCTGGATAGATATATACCAACGGTGTGGTTTATGGCGCCCGAGGCAATGTCATTTTGTGTCACCATGATACCGCCATAAGAAATTCCCGAAGCAGAAACGCCGTTACCGTTATCAAAAACACCCTTGGAATTGGATAGACCGCTCATGTAGCCGGCGTTTTGGGTCGACCATGCGCCACTGCTATAATCTAGTCCCCAAAACTCCCATAACGAGTCACTACTAGGCTGGAACAAGATAAACGGCTGATCGCCGCCGGTAGCGACGCTTTGAGCGGCTGCCGGTATCGGAGCTGACCCACCGGTATTACCAATGTTGCCGGTGATCGTGACATCCGGTTGTCCGGCGGGTACGACAAAAAGCGGCTGCGTGTTGATGCCCAGTTGATAGCCGCTCGCGGTGATACCGTTGACAATGTTTGAAACCATTTGGTTTGAGGTTGACGGTATCAAGGTGTTGCTGGGCAAAGGCATGGCCCAAGCATGAGTAAAAGGGTTAGTATGATTAGCATACGTCTGCGACGAATAGCCCGGTGCCTGACCGTTGGTCGTATATGTCACCACAGAACCGCCAGACGTCACGACGTATTTTCTGTTACCAGGGAGAGTGGCAGTGACTATGTATGTTTGGTCAGCCATTATACACTCAACGAATATAACGACCGCAGATAGTTATGAACCTCGTCAATGGTAATCTGAGAGTGTATGGTGTCATAGACCAGCAGATCGATCAGCTCCATGTGAGGCTGTTTACCATAGCCCCCGTTATATGAAGCAAGATTAAATTGTGTGCCTAAGGTAGTTGAAGGAGGTATAGTCGCCCCAGAGAACAGCGTTCCACCGTCTATAGATAAGCCTCCGTTTGAAGACTCCGAGACAACCATCGTTACCAGATGAGTCGTCCCCAGGCTCAAACGGACGCTACCCTCGACCTGGGCCGTAACCGTTGAACTGGTGGGATAAGCAAAGTTAGGAGTGGCGGAAGAGATTGGTATTGATGTCGCCCCTGACGATACCGGTTGGTTACAGGTAAAGGTCTGGGTGTTGGCGCCGGAGATAACCGTCACATTGCCCTCGACGATAGCCGATGACAGAGTCGTTACCGGAAGAGAGGTGATAGCGGCGGCAGTCGACAGGGCTTGAGATAAAGTTACCGCCGCAGTCGTCGTATCGCCAACATTGACAGTTGGATCGCTGGTTGCCTGATATATGAACTCGTCGCTGACGGCTGGAGATATTTGAGGCTGAACTACCCCGTTCGTGTCAGTATATAGAACATAATTATTGTAATCCGTGCTAGCCCGCAACGAACGCATAACCATGTAGACGGTGCTGCTTGACCAGTCGGCAGACAGTACAGCATTCATCGAGGAAGCGTTAAAAACAGCAGCCGGTAAACCGGAGACACTATGAGTCGAATCATTGTAAATGGGCTGTAGCCAACTATAAAGCGAGGTTAGCGCTCCCGTCCCGGTCGGCGCAGAAGCATTAGCCGCCCACGTGGTGATGGCGGCACCATTAGCCAGTCCACTCAGATCCGAAGACGCCCATCTTCCAATTAGCGAGGTAGTGGGCAGGGAGGTGGTTCCGGCTGAGGCGATCGCGGCGTCCATTTCAGAAATCGTCGCATACCCCAACGTTGAAAGATCGACGGTAGGCAGCCAGGTTGTCGTTAGCGGATTCGTTCCGGTAACCACCGGTATCGATCCAACGGCAACGCCGGGCGGAGGAGCCAGAGCCGAAGCTACTTGAAGACTTGATTGCACGGAGCTTTCTAAATCACTGACCGGTATTCCAGTGGACGGCTTGTTGTACGCCCCAATCGCCGACGGACTGACGTCGATGTTTCCGTTCTGTGGTGTAACGCTATTGATCGATGTCACTACGCCAGCGGCCTGCAGAGCCGAGACTTTGGGGGTGCCGTCATCATTATGTGAAACGTCTAAAAAGCTATTGAGTATCGTACCCCACGTACCGTCATCAGACCCCGGAATTGGTAATCTCACCGTCATGCTTAAGAGTATAGAGGGTTAATCTACTATACTCAAATTGGATACATAATGATTTACTTTCAATGTTACTATGACGCACCCGGCCTCACCCTGACGCGTAGATGTGCGTCAGTATGGCAGTGTGCAATAATTGGTCGCTTGGTCGAGTGAATTAATCGATGTACAATGATGGTTGTGCTTAATAGAAGAGCGTAACCGGTTAGTGAAATAATGAATAACTGGACAGGAATATTTATACTGGTCTGCTGGGTGGCGTTGATAGTCTATTGGCTAATCAAGGGTTCTGACGTTAAACAAAATATCGAAAGGCATGTTAGCTTTAAATATATTTTACTTCTAAGTTTCGTGGTGGCTGCCGTGTTCATTGTGATGCTATACACCAAAACATTTTTGCAATACACTTTATGGCAAACTTCTGTCCAACTGGGTGAATTAACAGACATAATCGTGTTGGCGGGTTTTGGGTTTGCGGTTTGGGCTAGGGCTATTCTGGGCAGAAACTGGAGCCCTCACATAACCATCAAGAAAGGCCACAAGCTCATCAAGCACGGTCCCTACTCCATTGTCCGTCACCCCATCTATACCGGCATGATCATTATGTTAGTGGGGACGGCGATTAATATTGGCCAGGTATTTGCCTTCGTGCTACTATTAGCCTTCTTCTTGGGATTTAACGCCAAATGTCGATTAGAAGAGGAGTTACTGGTGAAGCACTTTTCCAAGGAATACAAAGTATATAAGAAGCGAGTCAAATCCATAGTGCCATATGTTTTCTAATCACTACCGACCAACCATTAAAATATTTTGCGGAAACCCAACATGCTAGATCCAACATTTTTAACCAAAGTAGTTGCTGCCGGTTCGACCATAAAGATAACGCTGACCCATTTGGTTATATACTTTATAGTGGCAATAGTTTTAGGCTTTTTGATAGCATCGGCATGAAGTCACCAAATACACTAAAGACTACCAACCTAAACCGGTACGGAAAGAATTACACCGCACAATGCATGATATATTAGCCACCATCATCCTCCATCTGCCCACGGTTCGTCTGGTGGCGATACTGGTTATAGGTTTTGTCTTCGGTATCATGCTCGGCATAATATTTTAGCCGACTAAGCAACTATCCGGCGAAGACGTGAGGCGGTCAGGGGTCAGATATTATTTCTAGCAGGACGGACCAGGTTTTAAGGCCGGCCTTAATGGTCGTTTAGACCGGTGGATAGCGACTCGCCAGTGAACGGTTATTACCGGTTAACCCTGCTTTTGTGTGATCTGCTAGTACTGTTAGTAGTGTTGTTTACGCCAGCTGTTAAGCTCTAAATTAGACCACGGTAGTTTGGTGCAACTATCATATTATTTACTTTTGGGTTGGGTCTGAAGCATTTTTTAAACAATGACTAGATTCTTTCAATGGTAACAGAATGAGGGTATGCCGTATCGGTATGAGCTGATTACCGAGTCTTAAGGGCTAGCGGCAAAAACGTGGAGGTTTTTTGAATAGTTTTCATTTTTTAATTAGTAATAAGTCATGTTTTGAAGTTTTTAGGTATTTTGTGCCAGAAAAGACGAATATCTTACATATTTCCTAGTTTTTTAAGAACACACTTGGGGTACGGCGGTTTGTTAAACGCAAGTTATATCGATTGTCCGATACCTTAAATTCCAGCAAGGATATACAAGATGAGTGACGATAAACATTTACAAAATGCTAATAAGAAAATAGTTAATCAGGATACCCGTATCCATGCGCTGAAAAAACAGCTGCTTTATTACCGGGAAATAACCGAAACAGTTCGCGAACCTTTTATAATATTGGACAATGATTTAACCCGCTCGTAGCCCTCAAGCCGAACACTAACCGCTAACGGATTTGGCTATGAAGCCGAACACCTTTACGCTAACTCTGAGATTTGCGGTACTCCTCCAACGCTTCCTTTGGTGTTTTGTAGCCTAAGCATTTCATATAGCGGTTGTTTAATTTGTCCTCCACCATTTGTATATAGGCACTGTTGTACAGCGAAAGATCAGAGCCTTTCCTTATGTAGGTCCTGACCTCACCGTTGTAGTTCTCCACCGAACCCTTCTCGTAGGAGGAGTAAGGATGGCAGAAGTAGAACGGTATGCCCAGAGCTTTTTCTAAGGCCTTATGGTAGAGGAATAGTAAATCGTTGTCGGTGCTTATGGACTTCATCTCCGGAAAAACTCTCTTAATATCCTTTAAAGCTCTAAGGGCATTACCGACACTAACCGGCAGCACCTTACGCATGAAACCGACTCTAAGCTTACGGTCAGCGGCTGTTAGCATATAGCCCTCACCAGTTTTGCCCGACACAATGAAGTCAACTTCTAAATCGCCGACTCTTTCCCGGTTGGTAATAACGCCCGGCCGATCATCAATGTAAGTCTTGGTGTCACCATGAGGCGGTAAGCCAGGACGTTTTCTTTTGCTGTTTCTACGTTTATCCTTAACTTTTAAAACCTTGAGCTGGTATTCAATCCTACGGCCATTAACGGATCTAACATATGTCTCAATAGCGCTTCTGGAGGCATAGGGTAGTCCCGGCTCTAGCCCGGCTTTCAGCCTGCCGGCTATAGCCTCCGGTGACTGCCGCTGCAAAAGCTTCTCATCAACAAAGCATTGGAGCTCGGGATGGGCCACAATCTTCATGCCCTGGTACTTAGAAGCCTTGCGGCGGGCTAATGCCTTAGCCTGAGCTTTCTTAGAGTCGTACTGGCCTGCTACCAGATTACGGCTTAACTCTTCGCTAATAGTACCGATACCTCTTTTGGTCATACGGGCAATAGCTCTTACGCCATAGCCTCTGTCTTTTAGCTCTTGTATTTCGTCGCGATCGTGCTCCGTGAGATGCTCATAGTTTTTTTCATTACTTTAAACTCCACACATTAGTATTACTGTCAATTATACGCTGAATATACTGTTCGGCTTCATAAACGCATTTTGTTAATCAGGTGTTCGGCTTCATTTACGCATTCGGGTAAACGTGGTAACCGCTAATTTAGCTTTTTACCGCAAATTTAAAGTAGTCAAGAAGGATACCGAGCGCAAACGGATTTATGATTTAGGTAACAGTCAATGGGACTCTCCTGAGCTAAGAGAATTACTCGAAAACATTCTCCCCGCACATAGAGTTTTGTCTAACTATGTCGTCAGGCATAATTTCCCGAAGCTTGGGCCAAAAATCATCCTGCTAAACGCGAGACAAGTCGATCGTAAGCAGCTCATTCTGCTGGCTCTTGAAGACGTTACGGACGAGTGGAGATTAAAACTTGATTCCGAAGAAATGACCAAGAACATTACTCTCCAGAGGGATAAACTACAAAGACTGAACGACGCCAAAGAGGAGTTTATCTCCTTAGCCTCTCACCAGCTGAGAACCCCAACCACCGTCGTCCAGCAGTATTTGGGCATGCTGCAGATGGGATACGCCGGTCAGTTGACGAAAGACCAGCTCGATATGCTCGGAGTAGCTTATAGAAGCAATGAACGGCAACTAGAAATTATCGAAGATCTGCTACGAGTCGCCAAAGTTGACGCCGGTAAAGTGTATTTGGATAAAACATATTGCGACATGACTACACAGATTGAAAAAGCCATAGAAAGCCAAGCCAGTCTATTTAATGCCCGGAAGCAAGCTATTATCTTCCAAAAGCCGTTGTCTCCCATGATGGCAATAATCGATCCTAAATTATTACTTATGGTTTTTGACAATGTACTAGATAATGCCGGCAAGTATTCCCGGGAAGGGACGCACGTGATCGTTGACATCCATCAGGATAAGACCAATACTGTCGTGACCGTCGCCGATGAAGGGGTGGGTATAAGCGAAGCCGACCTAACGAAATTATTTAAGAAATTTATAAGGATTGACAATCCGCTCTCGACCTCAGTAAAAGGCACAGGTCTTGGTTTGTATTGGGCGAAGAAAGTTTTGGATCTCCACGGGGGAGCAATAAACGTAACATCCAAAATAAATGTTGGGACAGTTTTTGAAATCACTGTTCCTAGCAACTGACAGTAAAATTAAAACTCCAAATTACTGAGCATGTGTTAATGACGAGAGTTAAGTTTGTATTGCACTAACAGCCCTCTAGAACACCCTCTAGAATACGCTAGCATAACGAACGCAAATATGGTAAAGTAATCGTTGCACATTATGAAAGAGGCAGTAGACCAGCTTTTTGAGCCAGTTGACGAAATGCGAGGCTTAATCCGTGTCATCCATCAAGGTGGTTATCGTGACGTTGGTGCTATGCGACGATTTATCACCATTTATGAAAGCTATGAAGATCCCGGCGGCAAAGGGGAGGAGTTTTGTCGAAGCCTAGACTCTCCCGATATCGGGTTTGAGTATTGGGAGGGTGTTTTTGACAAGGTTGTAGGAGCCTTTTTCGAGTTAGGCGGCTCTCTCGATTAGCGTTAAGTTTTTTTGCGACAGGTCGAGGGCTATCTTAGGACTTAATAGAGGACAAGCAATCCAGGGGCTGTTGTTTATAATCCAGACGGCGCTTCTATTCAGTCTCAAGCTTTATATTCTTGGAAGCATGCAGTTTCACCAGCCGCTGCTGACAGAGCGCGTTTTATTGATAGGCCCGCGAACTCTCCCGGTGACTCTCTGCAATATTGCATCGACGACTACGAGTCCGAAATGAGGAAACAGTCGGGCGTAAAAAAACGAAGCGGCATACCAAGAGATAAAAAACTTGTAACGATTAAGCTATAGATTGCAAATGCCAACCATGATGAAAAAAGGCTATCAGCTCACGCTTGAGCTGGTTAATCTGGACAATGTAGTTCATCTCGCCGCCAACAATGTCTTGGCGGCACCATGTCCGAATGCTGGCGGTGCTGACACCGTACAGTTTGCTGGCCTCGGCTTGGCTCATGCCAGACTTAACGGCAGCCATTATCTCTTGCTTTAGTTGTGGGTCTACGGGTTTAGTCATATACATAGTCTCCTTGTGGCAATGTTAACCACAATGTTACTTAATATGCACCGCTTTGGCTAGCTTGTTTACTTTGGGTGTGTGTTCAGTTTAATGGGAGCCTGACAGTCATTTGCTGAAGGTCGCCAGGATTTATTTACAAACGAAGCCTTAACGAAAATTGCGCAAGCACATAACCAGTCGGTAGGCGAGGTCGTGATACGTTGGAACATGCGGCGAGGGGTGGTTGTCATAGCATCTACTCATAAAGAGCGTATAGTTGGGAACCTTGATGTGTTTGATTTCAGTCTAAGCGAAAAGGATATGACTGCGAATGCCGGACTAGATGAAAATAAGAGATTATGCGTGAACCTCGAAGACCTTGAATTTCTATGCTTAGCCGTGTCGCCGGATTTGCCAATCGTAGAAGTTACGGTGGGGAGATGTTGTCAAATTGGCTGATTATCCGCCGCAAGCTATGCTCAGAGTCGCACGGCAAACGGTGAGCAGCGTCCCGCGCACTCAAACGAAGTGGGTGCATGGGACGATGCAGACACCAAAAATCTTAGACCTTCTTGCTAAATATACGAAATACTGTTAATATATACACAACCTACACATGGGCATTCGCCCGTTAGTTTAGGAGGTCCCTTAAGTATTTGGCAACCCTTTCTGTTAGCTCAATCGGTCCACTAAATTCAATTTTCGACGAAAGAAAATGGAGCCCACATAATGTGGAACATCACTAGCCCAGTTTCTGCCGAGGCCCTGCTGAAGCGTGCCACTACCCCCGTCTACGGAGAAGAGGCAAAGAGACTCATCGAAAACCGGACGGCGCTGGTTACCGGCGCAGGCGGCAGTATCGGCAGCGATATCGTTCGCCAACTGCATCTCCTAAAAGCCGCCAGTGTCATCTGCGTCGACAACAACGAGTATGCACTGTATATGCTGGAGCGTGAGCTCACCGGTACCGCGCTGCTAGTCGACAAGACCATGGTATTGGCCGATATCCGGGATCTGCATACGCTTGAAGAAATTGTCGACGAGCACCGGCCGGAGATCGTGTTTCACGCAGCCGCGTGCAAGCATTTGCCACTTCTGGAGCGCAGCCCCAACATGGCCGTGGTCACCAACGTTCTAGGTACGTACAACGTGGCCGAGGCCTGTGTCAACAGCGGTGTACAGCGGTTGGTTAACATTTCCACCGACAAGGCGTCAAACCCAACCAGTGTGCTCGGCGTGAGCAAGCGCCTGGCCGAGATCATCATCCAGTCGTACGCCGGCCAAGGAATGCTGACCGCATCTGTGCGGTTCGGCAATGTCTTTGCCAGCCGTGGCTCGTTCATCGAAACATTGACCTGGCAGGTCGCCAATGACAAACCAGTCACCTTGACCGACGAGGCCATGACCCGCTTCTTCATGACAATCCCGCAGGCCGTCGGCCTGGTGATCGAAGCAGCGGTGATGGCTAACGACGGGAACACGTTCGTCCTGAACATGGGCGACAGTTACCGTATCAAGGACATCATTCAGCGCCATGCCGAGACTATCGGTGCTCATCCGGAGATTATCGTCACTGGCATGCGCCCGGGCGAAAAGCTAGACGAGACGCTGTTTGATGTCGGTGAAACGCGCACCCCCACTCGCCATCCGGCAATCTCTATGGTCGCGGTAGCGGAACCAATCTCGCTAAACGACATTCTGAACGTATGTATGGCTGCCAAGGGGGCATCCGCGTCTAAAATCCGCTCATTGCTTTTCGGCCTCATCGTCCACCCGACCACATCTATGGCAATGGAGGTTTGACATGTCGTTCTTCTGGATCGCCATTCTGCTGCTGCCGCTTCTGGCAGTGCTCATTGATGGCTTCGCTGGCATACGTGCCCGCGGCCGCAGTTACGAATTCGGGGCGCAAGCCATCGAGTCCTTCCGCATCCTGGTTCCCATCTGGGGCCGTACCGCATACCTCCAGAACGTCACCTACCTAAGTCAGTACGGCCAGCGCGTGACGCTCTGTACCACCGGCAATGAGACGGCTGAGTTCTACGCTGAACTAGGTGATATCGCCAAGAACCACGGCTTTCGTATATTCGTTGACCGGCCACAAAGCGGTACGCATAGTCGTTCTCAGATGAATCGACGGCGGACCACTGGCGGAACCATCCGAGACCGGCTAATTCGGAACGCGTTGAGCACAGTCACAGAGCCATATGTCGTGCCGCTGGACGCCGACACCATCACTTGCCAACCCATTTCGTCTCTCGTGGGCGAGCTGGTTATCCAGAATCTGGACATCGCGTCCATCCGACTGGTGCTGAACAACCCTGACGACTCGCTGCTTACTAAGTTACAGCGGCTCGAATACCGGTTGGCTATGCAGATGCGCTTTCTTGCGCCCTGGATGGTTTCCGGCGCCTGTCAGGTGGCCAAGACCGAGGTCATGCGTGACGTCATGGATCACCACTCTTTGTTCTTCCAGGGCAACGATGTGGAGATTGGCGTTATTGCCAAGGATCGCGGCTATCGCATCGGACACATTCCGTTCGAGGTGGTTACCGATGTTCCTAGCGGCCTTTTGCCTTGGTTCCGTCAACGTCTGGCGTGGGCTGGCGGCGAGTTCCGTCTGTTCATTGTGAACGGCTGGCTGATTGTACGCCACCCGTTTTTCTGGATATACGGCGGGCTGGTGGCCATCGTTGGACTGTTCTTCCGCTGGTGGGCTCTGACCGAACCCGGTTACTCGCTCATCACCGCTCTAGTGCTGTACGTCGCCTTGGCGGTCTATGTGCACTGGCGTGCGAAAAACAAGTGGCTACTCATAATGCCGTTCTACACGTTCGTGTCGAGCATGATCCTGACGCCGCTTGGCATCATCTGGTATTTCAAGATGGCGCTGGAAGGCGGCAACTGGGGCATCATTCGTCCGCATCGGGAAACACCCGTAGCGTAACAAGAAAGGTCCAATACCATAGGGATCGGACGGGGCCGGAACGGTTCAGAGCGCTCGCCCAAAAAGCGAAACTCTGACCATTCCGACCCGTCCATACACCCACACAGAAAATTAGTTGTGTTGTAGTAGCGTAGTGCCGGCGATTTTCCTGTATTAGCACGGGTAATAGGGCCCAATAGTCACATGAAGACAATTGACAGCGCTCCCTTACTCGGTTGTTGGTATGAATTCGTGTAGTGTTCGCGTCCGGTTGCCCAAGACCATCGACGACGCCAGTCTACTTGAGCGACTCCATGCTTATTATCGGTACGGGCAATCTATGAATGTGTCCGAAAAAGTTAGATGCTACTCCGGGATCTAGCACATAAGCCTTTAAATTTAGCCATTGCCAGTTATTTAATTATCGTTCCAGGATAACCGACCTCCCATGTACCAAATCCACTAATATTTGTCAGTAACCAAAACCAATAACTCCTGGTTGAGATTAAGAAAGTGTCCCAAAATTTGGAACATATTCATACCTGTTATGTGAGTCGGTTGGGGCTATGGTAGGATTTTTGAAACTAAGAAGTACCATGATTGTATTTTACTAGTCCGGCTGGGCATGCCGGTGGAACATCATTGGTAGTGTCGTGCTCCTTATTGAACACTCGCTACCCAACAAAATAATAAGCCTAGCTATATCTTGAATATCTTGATACTCCAGCTCAAAACCAGGGCGGACGATTAAATTAACAGATAGTCTATGGCTAAGCACAAGAACGAACATATACTTAATGCATCAGCAAGTTTATTAGGTTTTTCTTTTATTGCAGTCACAACGATGCGGACGTTAAATCTCATACACAAAACTAAAATCGATCAATTTGCATCGATAATCGTAATTCTATTCTCCGTAAGTGTCATCTTTTCATTTCTTTCAATTAGATCTAACAATGGCAGCCGAGATAAAATCTATGAAACAATCGCCGAATATATCTTCTTGGCTGGTCTTATGTCAATATTATTGCTGGTTTTTTTAATTGAATTAAAGCTGGTATAACTTTAGATATTAATTGGCCCGGAATAATGGTTACTCAGCCAATAAGACTTTAATATTGTTCACCTCTATAAGTTATATTCCCTGACAAACTTTCTTAAAGCTACGATTCGAGATTTATGTTTGGTTGAGCACGCTAGACTAGAATCTCTTCATACATTGTCTACGCTACTCTGCACTCCTCGTACCATTCTGGACTACCTCTCCAGGTCGTAACTTATGGGTACGCTGGGCACGAAACTTTTCGGCCTTTACTAAGTAAGTATGGGATACAATTAACTTATGAATAAATCATACAGATCGTGGACAATATATAGTATTGGAATCTTTATCGTTTGGGGAATCATATTTCTGGTAAGGTGGCATCTTAAAAGCTCGCTAGACCTAAAAGATCTCGCTTTAATATTTTTGGGCTACTTTGTGGGTTGGCTATCGGCAACTATAAAATTTGTTCTGCTTAGCAAGAAAATTTATGGACTGACCTTTTCAAAAACAGAAAAATAGTTGTAATTATATTTTTTACTAACGTTCGAATTCAAGCTAGCTGAATCTGCCGATCTAGACTCTTTGCAATCCTCGTACTATAACTATATATTTACGGGCACCTTGAGGGTTACTTGATAGTGCCTAAATGTGTATCTTTAAAGCCGGTTTTGAACTTTAATCCATAGCCGAGTGATCTGTCCATAGCGATATGGGCTATCCAAATAATCCCTGCCGCAACTAGCGGTCTAGTACTGCTAGATACGCCAATTACGACAAGTGTTGCTGGAATTATGTATGTATGACCAAAATTGTATAGCTGTGCTCCAAAAACTTTACTGAATAGGTAGCCTATCATAAATATATCCACACTTAACAAAAAGACAATAAACCATAACAAATGAAAATGCAGGTGAAGGTATAGGTAAAGGCTAGCTATAAAAATAAATCCCGCTTCGACTCTTTGATAAATTATCGGTTGATTAAATAGCTTGCTGCTCACAATTAGTAGTATGGCACGGATCAAAGCTGACCCCAAGTATAATAGCGTTGATACTTCTTTGACTAAGGCACTAATTCGTGCTGGTTGGGAATAGGGCCCGATTTTCGAACCTTGACTCTTGCTGTCGATCCAGAATCGCCGACGAGGATTAAGGCTACATTAGCTATATAACATTATTATTTATCTCTTGCTTCAAAAGCTGCAAGTTCGAGATTTTAGCTTGGATGAGATATGGTTGGATTTTCGAAACAAAGTCGTTTCTGTGGTTCTATCTTTCCAAGTTGGCTATCCTTGGTTGGCGAAGTCAGAACTAGGGTTATGGCATACTCAAAACCAGCTGGCTAATGTCAGACCCACAAAACCCGAATATTAGACCAATACTTCGTCAAGTTTATTTTCAAAAAATCAGGAAATCAACAGTATGAACCTATACTATTTATTAATGACCGCGTTAGGTAGACAATAAAAGCATGAAAAAAGTCGTTGTTGTAGTTGGAATTGTTGTCGTACTTGTCGTCGGCATTTTGGTTCTACATAGAGCTAAATCGAATACTCCTCATAGCTCCAGTTCCTCACGCAGTTCCTATAAAAATGGTGTCTATGATGGCTCGGTTGCCAATGCCTATTATGGTAATGTCCAGGTCCAGGCCGACATCCAAAGCGGTAAAATTGTAAGTGTCAAATTTCTACAATATCCAAACCTAGACCAAACCTCGATATTGATTGCTCAGCAAGTAATGCCATACTTGCAAAAAGAGGCCATTAAATCCCAAAACGCTAATGTTAATGTTATCAGTGGAGCAACATATACAAGTCAAGCATTTATTCAATCATTAACCGCAGCTTTACAAAAAGCATAGAGTCATAGGCTGGCTGTCATTCTAGCGAAAAAGACTTCGGATAAGTCTTTGCTGAAGCTTATGCAGTGGCTAGGGCTATAGTCCGATTTTCGAACTTTGACTTTTACTATTGACCCAACGTCAATGGCGAGAGTGAAGGCTCTGTTGGCTTGAATAACTTCACCGTCAGCGTTGCATTAATAGTCATCATCCATAACCTTGTCTTCTAGCATAGATTTTGCTCGATATACGAGTTCAATTAACTGTGCTGGTGAAGTCCGGCCTAAGCCGCCAGACGTCTGTCCAATTAATGCCCTAAACATATCTACGTAATGTTCTCGATCTACACTTATGCCACGAACGTCAAAATCTTGCTGCTCGTCTCTGTTTTGAAATTTCACACCTGTTTCTGTCGATACAATTTCAAACATGGTTGAGGATTGCGGCAAATAGGGGCTGCTATGTAAAATATTCTTGCATCTCAATGGATCATATTCGTCGTGAGTAAGTAAAAGTCGAAGAGGAGCTAGAGAGTATCTAACGTTTTTGTCACCGTAGTCTGCGAATGCACCAATTTTGAGATTAATATCACCTGAACTATCGGCACCTTCCGTTAGGACTGTGGCAAATTCGTTCACTAACTGAATTGCTGCAACCTTTCCGGCCCTTATGTATTCAGCTTCAATTAGCGTAGCTACTATTTCTGGTTCTATGGAGTGATAGCCTGCAAGATCCAGATTTTGCTGAGGGCTAAATTCGGTCATTGTGTTTATGGGCGAAACGATATCTGATTGTGGCAACCTAGTTTCTGACATACGGAAATCACCATGAAATGAACCGCCAACGCCAACTGAATAGATGAAGCCTTCCTCTGTGTATTTAAAGGCCGGTTCTTTTTCTCTCAGGCGACTTGTCTCTAAATCAATGAGTCGTCCGACGACATATCCACCAACAAAGGCACAGGCTTCGTTAAATGACCGAAAACCGAACTCTTGATATCTACTTCTTGAAAGTAAGGGGCAGTGTTGCCTATAGTTTATGAGACTTAACCCTGCTGCTCCGCTTAATATAAATCGGTCTTCATCACTGGACTTTGCAAAGGGTTTTATTGAGCGAACGGGGAAAAGGGTGTACTCTTCAAGATCTCCAAGCTGCCGCCAACCATCAGTTTCTGGATCTATAGACATCGCCCTATCGAACATCAAAACTTCGTCTGTAGTTTTAAGCTTCTCTCTAACTGTCCTAACTTCAGCTTCCATGCCTTCATTGTCGTCTCGCCAACCGTAAATGTCTTGAGTGAGGTGAGCCAATAGGAACAACGGACGACCATAGTCGCTTTTATGAAGGCTATTAGCTAATACGTCCAATCCGGTTTGAGCGGCAATGCTTTCGCCCACTTTTGTGGCAACATATTCTCGCATACTGTAATGATAATAGACTCGGAGGCTACCTTATTAAAGCAAGAGTAATATGCGATTTTAGAAATGCAAAGACTAGAGCTTGGAGGTCCTATTCGTATTCTCGAACCTAAGGAGTTATTGTGGTCGAATGTTACCAAATTGGCAGAGCACTACCGTTGACTTAAGCTTTTTCGCCAAAACAATAAGCTGTCGAGGTAAAAAATTAAGGTGTTTGAAGTCGCCTAAAATAATTGAAATCGTTCTAGATTTTCTTAAGTCAACGGCAGTGGATTGGCTGGGTATAAGGGGCGATTTCCGAACCTTGTTATCAATATAGTCATGACTTAGATATTTTAGTGATTAAATATCGTTCTCTAAGTATTTGAAAATGTATTTAAGGTTACTGGGATGAAAAATTTGAACACCTTGAAATGATTTTAAACTTATTAAGTCTCTATCTGCCGTAATAATGAGATCAGCGTTAGTCTCAATCGCGCATTCTAAAATGCGATTGTCGTCAGGATCAGTCGGCACCTCATCTAGAGTGACCCTAGGGTTAACGACTGTCGCAATGCTTTTAATAGCTTCGATATATTCAACGGCAAGTGGTCGCGTAAACTTTAGTCTTTCTTCTAGTTTTTCTTGAACTTCTTCTAATATTATAGGTGAACTATATAGCAGGAACTTGTTGTGGGGTGGTTTAGCAAAATCAAGCCAGTAGTCTATATAACCTCCAGGCATACCTGCGGCCATGACAAATATATTGGTATCAAATACTACTTTCAAGGGCTGCATGGTTTAGTTAGCCCAAAAATGCTTCCGCGTCGTCAATTGACTCAATACCTAGAGCCAAAAACTTCTCTTTACCAATATTTTGTATTTTAGTAAGGGTCCGGTTGAACGTGTAGGTTTTGTACATATCACGAAAAATATCACTTTTAGTGCGGTTCTCTTCTTTAGATAGCCGTTCTAGCTCATTTTTTGTTCTTTCGTCTACGGAGAAACTAATAACGCTCATGTCATACCTTTCATCTTAGTTGTATGACTGTAGTATAGCACATAATTATTAAATTATACATAGATAGTTAATAAGATTTAATAACTATTAAATTTTCGAACTTACCTACAGATAAGTACGGAAACGTAATACTTCAATTATGCATATCTAACCTCTGTTAGCGTCCCCTGTGGCTGGGCACTGCCGTTGACTTAAGAAAATCTAGAACGATTTCAATTATTTTAGGCGACTTCAAACACCTTAATTTTTTACCTCGACAGCTTATTGTTTTGGCGAAAAAGCTTAAGTCAACGGTAGTGTCTTGGCTGAGCAGTACGGTGTAGAACCTTTTCGTACTTTGTTCTAAGTAATCCGACTTCCTTCCGATATAATTTATGAAATGAATACTGTATATTTCGCAACGGGCAACAAAGAAAAAATGCTTATTGCTCAAACAGTCTGCTCCAAATTTGGAATTAGGGTTGAGCAAGCAGCTATTGAAATTGACGAAATGCAGGGCGAAGATCCTGTTGCTATTGTCAAAGATAAAGTTCAAAGCGCCTACGACGGATTATCTAAGCCAATTATTGTTAGCGATGATTCTTGGGATATACCTGCGCTAAACGGCTTCCCAGGCCCATACATGAAATCCATTAATAAGTGGTTTAAGTCTGAAGATTTTCTACGTTTAATGAATGGTGTGCAAGACAGGGCAATTATATTGCATCAGTACTTAGCTTATTACGACGGAAGTACGATGCAGGTATTTAAAAACGATATTCCAGGCAAAATAATTAATGAAGCGCGAGGCAAAAACGAACGCTCTCCAAATATGACAGTAACCGTCCTTGACCATGATAATGCCAAAACTATAGCTGAGGTATTCGAGCAAGGCGAAAAAGCAGTAGTTGAAAGATATCTATCGCGTCGAGATGCCTGGCACGAATTTGCCGAGTGGTTTTCTAAACAAAACTAACTAAGATACTTCTTTGACTTACGTCCGAATTCATGCTGGCTGAGCATGTGGGTCTAGTACCCTGTAACAGATGTAAATGAGACAATTGAGACTATCCCTTTAAAAAGCAAAAGCGATCTTGATTAAAGACAGGAATAATACTATAGATAGCTATAGACCGAACAAAAGCCGCACTTGCTCTGATTTAAAGTAACCTTATCTCTCGTCCTAAACTGTCCTTACCGACTTTGGGAATTTCATCATCGCCAGGGCCCATCTTAAAGTCGTAGTTCCTTATAAATTCAGGCACTGAATCACCATTGTCTCGCATTGGTATGAAAACTCGAAGCAACGGATTCATCTCGGCACTGATGTAAGATACACCTGTTCGCTTCTTCCTACCGCCCTTAAGGGTTATTTCAGCTGGCTTAGAGCCAAGCATCATCTTATCCATGTAAACAAGGGCAGCCTCTCGCATCCTCATACCTTCATACTTATGCTCTGGTTGTACGGTAGGCTGTACTGGTTCTGGCCTTGGTGGTATTAATGTGCCGTTTTTGATGCGTTGCTCAACTAACTTTTTGAGATCCTCCTCACTTTCATAGGCTTTCAGCCGACCACTTAAATAACCAAGCCTATAACTTACGCCATCACTCATTAGCCGCCAGTTCGTATCAACTAGAGTCTTTTCTATTAGCTTTTTCAAGCTTTTCTCGCTTTTATATTCTTCACGGTCGGCTTCAGCATCAAGACAGCTGAAATCTAGTGTTACCTCGCGGCCGAGCTGCGGTTCACCTAGCTTGAATTCGCTATATTTCTTCTTAGCTAGAATAGGGGTCAGTAGCTCACTGAGTTGAGCGATCTTTAACTTCTTAATGTCCTTGATAGCATCGTAAACATCGGCATGTTCACTTCGCTCTAAAGCCCCGGCTTCCAGTTTTTGCATACGTTCCAAGTGTTGAGCTTTCTGCTGGAACTTAAATAGCATGTCACTGTCAAAAATGAAACGCTTACGATCCAATGCGTAAAATGGATCAACAGGTTCTTCCTCTTTAACTAGATCTTTAGAAAAGTCCATGACATCAGTCTCAATGTGGCCACACTTCGTACAGGTCATGGTAGTAGTAACAACTTTGCCCTTGGTTTTATGTACGGACTTCATAATTCCACCACACTTATCGCACTTTATTTGTGCACCCTCCCATTCGTTACCATCTTGCCAGAAGGCCTTGCGTTTATTACAGGCAGTGCATTCAAACATCAGTAGAATATCGTCCTCGCTGCGTCCGTATCGACGCATGTAGTGTTTATCGATAACCCGCATGTCTTTACCACAACTCCGGCAATAGGTTCCGCCAGCAATATGAGCTTCAGCCAGCCGTTGATCTTTTTCTTGATCCTGCTTCATCCATTTGGCGATCGTTTCGTCACGCTCCGCGACACGCATTGCAGCAGGCATCTCAACCATAGAGAAGTAGAAAATGCTGTACTGGAGATACCAACCTGATTTATGTTGCTTTAACTCGTTGGCCGGTAGTTTCTTCTCCATCTTAACGAAGGTTTGATTGACTAGGCTTTCACCTCTACGGCATATTTTTCAACAGTAGACTCGTCATAACGGTCTTCGTAGTGTTGGGGATCTTGTATATAGGTGTAACTCACCTAATCTAGTTTAGCAGTTGGTTACTCCTCGTCACTCGATTGCTCAGGCGCGCGTCTTGATCTATACTCCTCTATCCTATGGGGTAGCCCGTAGACATACTCCAAGAGGTAATCAAGGAATTGAACGATATCCCGTGCATCATTTGGGTCAACATCAGCTTCATCAGTTTCAGGATGGGCTGAAGGACGCGCTAACAGGCGTACCTCGTGAGCCCAATCTTTTATTATCTTTGGGATTATGCCTTTGGACTCCAGATCTTCAATTTCTCCATAAAGATCGTTACCTTCGGCGCTCTGGCTTCGTGTTACAGCCTGTAGTGCTGACCGCGACATGACAGTAGCTGCATCGAAATCCTCTCTACTTAAAGCTGTGTGAGCTTGCTTCCAGAAACGTTTTACAGTAGCAGGCCAGTATTCCTCGCCGTCGTCAATATCAAGAGGCCAAGGCAGTACGCGGTAGGCGTGTAAACCTCCTCCCATTGGGCCTCCTGAGCTTTCGCTGGCCGACCAAAATACCATTACATAGCCTGCACAATTTCCACATTTGTATGTATCGAAGTACAAAACTTTACGAGAGTTTGGTTTTCGTTTCTCGGCGCGGTGTTCAATTGCCCAATTATCACGTTCACCACAAAAGGCACATTCAATTTGGTATAAAGCCAGCGACGAACCGGCCTGACCAAAACCTTCTCCTAATTGCCACCAGCTTTGCATAGCATTCCTCCTGATCAGCCTTATGCTGATTTAACTATAATTACTACTTGTTGATCATCACGGAACCTTACCTGAAAGCGTTCAACCAGATCCAGCGACCCTTTGGTTTGGATAATACAGGCAATGACACCGCCAAACTCGCTTTTCATGTCGAGTAATTGTCCGCTAAGCCTGTTCAACTCCGATCTGTCTGGGTTAAGCTTAATTTCCACTGGTACTTTTTCATCAACCAGTATATCGGGGTTCGACACACCCTCTTCTTCGCGTGTTCTGGGGTATCCATGGCTCCGCAGGTACTCCGCCAACTCAGCCTTATAAGCTTCCTCACTCCTGCGGTTTTGTCTGGGTGTCCAACCGACCACAACTTTACTAACTGTCTGGAGCGTTACTCTATCATCAACTGATATGGGGAAAGTCTCCGCAAGAGTTACAGGATTAGCCAATACGTTTTGACCTTTAGCTTTAATGCGGGCCCTAAACCCCATGCCACTTTGAAACCCGGCCTCAATAAAGCCAAAATTTTTAAGAAATTCTGCATTAGAGTAAATAAGATTTTGAGTAAACGACTTAAACTCTTCGTTACTATAGACGTCATCACTATCAAGGTAGCCAGACTCGCTTGTACGAGCTTTAAATATTTCCTGAAGTAATAGTCGTCTTACTCTATTGTTGGTAAACACACTATCATCTAGGAAGTTTCTTTCGTAGGCATCAATGGTTCGCCAGGTAGCGTGATAACGATACGTGTCGCCCCAGTTGAGTAATCCACTATCAATGAGCTGTCTAACCTGACTGTCAATTTCATCAGGTGCAGTTGATGTCTCGGCAGCGATTTTGATTAATTCATCGTCATTTACAGATACAGGCCAACCATTAGTGCTAAATTTTTTGTAAGCATCAGCAATAATACTGTTTTGCATCTGACTGATCTGAACTGTTTGAGTTGGCTGCATTTCCCCTCCAAAATTTATTATTAAGCCGCTGGCTTTGACACCACCTGAATTACTTTACCGGCCACAACGGCATCGTACTGATCGGCTTCATGAAGGAAAATGGGACTGAAGTCATCAGTTGACTCAGATATAAAAGCCACTTGATCATTTAGGGGATCAGAATAGTAGCGTTTTATATTCGCCAAGCCCCCGACTACAGCCACTACGTAGTCGCCTGGCTCGGGTTGGGTCGATGTGCTATCAATAATTACGAAGTCTCCGTCATTAATTGGATTCCCATGTACGCTAGCACGGTTCATTGATGTACCCTGAGCCCTAAGGGCATAGAGATCATTGTGCCTGCTCGTCTGTAGTAGACGTGAAGAAATTCTAAGGTGACCCTCAACGCGCTCATCAGCAAAAATATCAGCCGGACCACAATTTGCTGATCCTACTATAGGTATGGATATAAGCTCGAACTGATCAGGATTGGCGTTGGCTGTAGCTTGGTTGAACAGGTTAAAGCCAAGCTTCTCCAACTGTCGTTCATGGTACTTCACTATCTGGGGACTTTTTGCTCCTACTTTGGCGGCGATCTCGCTTAGGCTTAGGGTTGATATGTTCTGGTGCTGGGCTAAATTTAAAATCTCACGTTGAATTTTATGCATATGCCTAGTATAGCACAGTTAAGTTTTAAGCACGCTGTAAATAATACTATGTTAATTTATTTTCAAAACGCTACATATGGTGCTAAAATTCAAGTATCGGCACTATAAAAAGTGAGGGTCGACCGAAATAAAATTACAAAATAACAGGGGTATAAGATGAACCAACCTACCTACACCAGAACTAGAAGCAGCGACAGTACCGGTCGTAACTTCACTCCACAGACGATTCAGGCAGTCTGGATGAAGGCGAGAACAATTGCCGGATATGCACCAAATCTTTGGAGGATGGATGCATGCGGAGCACCGATCTATTGGAGCCACTATGGTTTAACTACTCAGTCAACTGGCTGGGAAATCGACCATATTAACCCAGTAGCCAACGGCGGTAATGACACCTTAGGAAACTTACAGGCTCTTCAGTGGTCAAATAACCGTTATAAGGGTGACAGCCTCAGCCAGAACTACTGCGTAGTACCGGGACGGAGTTAAACATGAAAGCCGACGGATATCTTGACTATGTCATTACCGACATCCGGCTACATGCTCAGCTGCCAACTAATCCTAAGCCAGCTGACAGAGTAATCAAGAGGTCGTTTCTGACGGGTAAACCACAGAGAACGTTTCGGCGCATCCGTAAGCAGGATGTCCACGAGGAATCGCACACGCTCGACATCAGTTTGTTACTAGAAGATGAGATAAAGAAGGCTCAGCAATATGCTGCAAGCCAGGGCAAACGTCTCCGCGTGCATATTCCGAAAACCGGCATTAATGTATATATCGCCCCAGATGGGCTCGAGAAATTAAGAGCTGTCGAAAGACAAGCGTCTAGCACCTTAAGTTAAAATAATTACGTACAAAAGTGCGGAATTGCGCATACAGGTTAATACCTATACAAGATAAGCAATCTTGCGAGAATTGCTAATCACAGAGGCCGATGGCCTCGGCAATGCCCACTCTACTGCAATATGGGGAAGCCCGTGTCTTTATGGCATGGATCAGACTTCCCGATATGGCTGTGGGGTGGGCATTTTTTATTAGCTTAATGCCAAGGAAAGGAGTAACACCATGGCTAAGCAAGAACTAACTATACAAAACATAAAGATATCGGAGCTGAACGCTGCTCCGTATAATCCCCGGCGCTGGGATAAAACAGCGATCGAACAGTTAACTAAGAGCCTGGAGCGGTTCGGGGTCGTCGACCCTTTGGTCGTCAACGGCTCTCCAGAACGGCGTAACGTTGTCATAGGTGGCCATTTTAGATTGAAGGTGGCTAAGGATATGGGTATGGCGGAAGTGCCTATTGTCTATATTCATATTCCCGATATTGAAAGAGAAAAGGAGCTGAATCTTAGGCTAAATAAAAACGTTGGTGATTGGGACTGGGGTATATTGGCGGAGTATGACGAAAACATATTGACCGATGTGGGCTTCTCTAGCGAAGAACTGGACACAATCTTCGATATAGATACCGATCACCCAGAAGTATTTGATCTCGATAAGGAGCTAGCTAAGCTCAAAATCAACACGATTGAAGTTCAGAAGGGCGATATCTACCAACTGGGCGATAGTCGTCTTATGTGCGGTGACTCAACGGTAGAAGCCGACATGGGCAAGCTAATGGGTGACGAAAAGATAGATATGGTAATGACAGACCCACCCTACAGATTGTCATACCTAAAAGGTGGCATACGGCACGGCAAGCCAACAGAAGGCTTCGGAACTAAACGTAACCGTAAGTACCTTGAGACTGACGAACTGCCGGAAGATTTCACAAAACTATGGATGGATAACGTCGCCAAGGCTGCTAAGCCGGACTTCTCTATCATAGTCTACGAAAACTGGCGCAACATTAGAGAGGTATGGGAGTGCATGGAGCAGCATTGGAAGGTTCAAAATATGATCTGCTGGCATGTACCGAACCGCAATCAGGGCTTTGCTGCTCGATACAAATTCTTCTCTAAGCATGACATTGCAGTCGTTGGCGCGGGTGGAAACGTTGAATTCAATAACGAGCCTGAGCAGGAAGGTCTTCAAGAAGAATACGAAACTGCTCTCTATGCTATAGCCGGTAAACCACACTGGGAAGGCTATAAACATGGCAAAAGATACCAACCCACCGATTTTATAGAGGCAAATGCAGCAGATGAAAAAAGTTCGGGTCAAGCCATTATCTTCGGCGTTAAACCTGTAGAGATATTGATTCCCTATATAAAAGTGCTGACTAAGCGGAATGATCTGGTAGTAGAACCCTTCGGGGGTAGTGGATCTACGCTTATAGCAGCTACAAAGCTAAAGCGACGTTGCTACCTAATGGAAAAGTCACCTATTTACGCAGAGGTGATAATGAACCGCTGGGAAAAACTTACTGGGCTTAAGCGGGAAAAGTTGTCATGAGCGTTGTAGCCAAACAAGACCGTGGCAAGAAACGGATACTAGAGCAGCTTAAAAAGTATCCGATTGCTGAGATTGCTTGTAAAAAAGCTGGGGTAGGTCGTGCAACGTACTATCGGTGGCGTAAATCCGATACACTATTTGCTGAAAATTGTGACGAAGCCATCCATCTCAGCGCTGGCTTCATTAACGATATGGCAGAAATGCAATTAATATCGGCCATCAAAGAGCGTAATATGACGGCGATTATTTTCTGGCTTAAGCACCATCATGGTGCCTACACCACTAGAATTGAGTTAAACGCTCGGATCAAGCAAGAAAGCCAAATATTAACTGACGACCAAGCACAGCAAGTTGCTAATGCTTTAAGGTTGGCTGGACTACTTCAATCACCGGGAGATGGCTAGCGCTATGGAAGATAAAAACTTAGACTTTGAACTGCTAAAAAATCAACGCTCGGTCAGGATGCATCTGGCCGAGCGGAGCCATTATTATTTCTTTCATCTTTACATGAGTGAGTATGTGAAACATCCAACGGCTGCTTTTCATCGTGAGCTGTATTCAATCACGGAAGACGAATCCATTAGGCACGCCGTTATAGTGGCCTTTCGCGGCTCTGGTAAGTCGACAATTATAACCCAGTCATATCCGATGTGGGCAATCCTAGGCATACAAAAGAAAAGGTTTGTCGTGATTCTAAGTCAGACCCAGAGCCAAGCCCGTAATCACTTATTAAACATTAAACGAGAGTTTGAAAATAACGAACTCTTGCGCAAAGATTACGGGCCCATGGAAGAAGAAGCTGATGAGTGGGGCGCTACGGCTCTAATTCTGCCTAAGTTCAACGCTAGAATTGTTGCCGCTTCAACTGAACAAGCAATACGTGGCGTCAGGCATGGCGCATACAGGCCAGATTTAATCATTGCCGACGATGTCGAAGATATGAATTCTGTCAAAACTCAGGACGGTCGAAATAAGACTTACGAATGGTTTACCGGCGATATTTTGCCACTAGGTGACGAAGATACAAAAATTATAACGATTGGTAACTTACTCCATGAAGACTCTTTGCTTATGCGTCTTTATGCGAGTATCAAAAAAGAATCTATGTCGGGCGTATTTAAGAGATTCCCGCTTATAGACGAGAATGGTTACTGTCTTTGGCCTGGTAAATATCCAGATAGCATGTCTCTATTGGAGAAAGAAAAGCAATTAGGTAACGAAAGGGCATGGCAGAGAGAATATTTGCTAAATATAGTGCCTGATGAGGGGCAAGTTATCGATCCCAAATGGATAAACTACTATGATCAGGATGGTTTACCTGAAAAAGATGAAACCAATGAGTACATAAACACTTATATAGGTGTGGATTTGGCTATCTCCGAAAGCACCTCGGCGGATTACACTGCTATCGTAGTCGTGCATGCTTATGGCGAGTCAAAAAGAGATCGACGTTATTATATTGATCCCCACTTCACTAATCGTCGCATTACATTCCTTACGACATGTGAGCTTATAAAAAGCTATAGTCGACTGTTTGTTAATGATTGGCACCCCCAGATACTCATCGAGAATATATCGTACCAACAAGCGGCTGTCGAAGTACTAAGTAGCCAAGGTCTGGACGTTGAGGGTTTAGGTGTTCGTGGTGACAAACGTTCACGTCTATCAACAGCGAGTATGTTATTCGAGCAAGGACGAGTGTTCTTTCCTAAAGATGGATCTACCAAATCGATAATTAATCAGCTGCTGCATTTTGGGGTTGAGAAGCATGACGATTTGGTTGACGCGCTAACCTTAACTCTAAACTACATACACACCAAAGCGGAGTACGAATATTTTGATTTTGATATCTCTTGAACGACGAAACTTACCTATATATCAAACTGCTTCTCGTCCATATGAACCCACAGGACACTACTTGGAAGTGTTCTCGATAATTTTTATTTCATCTTCTGTAAGGCCGTAAAGTTTGTACACTATCCTGTTGATTTCTGCTTCTTGGGCAGAGATGTCAGCATTTGGATTACTGGTGCGGCGAGCAATGATATCGTCTACAAGCTCAGTCAGCATATTTTCGTCTTCGTCAGTCGGCAACACGATTGGGATTTGAGAAAGCGGTGTACCGTATAGTTCGAGTGTTTCGCCTTTACGTTTGCCACGATTATACAGCCAGACATACATCAACTTTGAATTTAATATGCTAAGGATTGATTTTAAGTTTAAGTTCTTACCCTCTTTGTTCGTAATGAAATAGATATCAGCTGATCCGTACCAAGGTATATCGTTGTAGGCAAATGTGTTAACTTTACTTCGTTGAGGGGCGACAATCTTAGGACAATCAAAGATGTCTCCTCTCGGCCTATGTAGATAGGGAGAGTTCGCCGATGATGCATCGATGACTTCTCTAAAGTTATTCAAGTGAGCTAAAAGGTTTGCAGGAAAAATATCAGCATCTTGTTTGCGAGCATACACCACTACTTCATCCGTATCTTTTGACGAAACATACCTATTGATATCACTATTTTTGTACCATGGTTTTAGAAATTCATTATTTCCTAATTCACCTTTATTTACCACGAATATTCCATCGCTTTTAGTTGCATTGATTGTTGGAAACTTGCGATGATGTGCATTACTAAATTTATCGGCACCAGATACAATACCCTGATTAACGAGACATAGATCGCTGAGCTTTTTGCCGTTATTGGCGACTTTATCTAAAATAGAGTCTATCGCTGATCCACCATTAGTAAAGCGAATATAGAAGCTATCGCCGTCAAATAGACGATTCCTATCAACATCGGTAAACAATGCATCTTCACCGGCGCGCTGTAAAAAACTACTTAGCTCGCTTGCGTTCGGGCCGCCTCGTTTCTTTACGAAAGTCTGCTTGGTCTTTAGTTTTTCGTTTGGTGTAACAGTTTTTTGTAGTAAGGTTATAAGATTGTGCTGGCCAAGTGCAGATTCGAAAATCTTGTACTCATTAAAGTTGATTAACTCAATAACGTTCGTGCGTTCATAAAAGTCTTTGCGCAACTTTAGAGCACCATCTGCTGTAGGGTAGTAGTTGGTGGAAATAAAAGATAATATACCTTTGTCGGTAAGTTTATTAAGACCTAGGTGAAAAAAGAAGTAAAACAAATCCATCTTACCCTTATAGAATTTTTTTCCAAGGGCTGTTTGCTTCAACAGATCAAACATAGTTTTGTGGCCTTTTTCGCCTACGTATGGAGGGTTGGCTATCACAATATCGAAACCTTCAATACCAAACATCCATTCAGCATCAAACCATTCTGTCTTATCGTGACTAAATGGATTCCAATCGGATAGTATGTTATATAGATCTGAAGTAGCGCCCATAGAAGCAAGACGACTCTTGAACATAGTTAGTTGTAAGTCTTTGAACTCTACTTGCAGCCGGGCACGTTCATCGGCGTCGGCCCCAAAGTACCGATTGCGAATGTCTTTGAGGCGATCGATATGCGAAACATCTTCAAAAAGGTTCAGTCCTCTGGCCTCATCACTCGCTGGTAGACCTATAAGTGAGTTGGCTGTTACGAACTTAAAGTCGAGGTTTGGAAGAGGGCGGATACCACGATTACGCACATTGTCATCGACATCTTCTTCGATTACGAGAGTCAGAAAGCAGCGGAGCTTGGATATTTCAGTTGCGATGGTCTGGATATCTACACCAAAGATGGATTCACGAATGACACCGAGCTTACGCAGATAGTCATAGTTCTCGTTCCTATGCCTTTCTTCAATATCACGTCTAATCTCTGGTGAACTAACAGTTTTGAGTTGATTTTGGAGCCACAGTTCAGCATTTTCATCTACTTGCTGTAGAACATAGACGACCTTTTGAAGAATTCCGATTGGGAAAGCTCCAGACCCACAAGCTGGGTCGAGAATAGTAAGATTCGATAGTGCACCTACTACCTTTTCCTTTTCAGCATCTGTCAGAGGATGAAGTTCATCATCATCTTGACCCCAGCTAATTAGTGCTCTTAGCTTTTGCTCATCTGCTCCTGTTTTATTCTTTAGAAACTCTAGTAATGAGCTGTCAACCATATAATCTACGATTTCGCGAGGGGTGTAGAAACTACCTGTACTTTTACGTGCAGACTCACCTGTTTCCGGGTTGATTTCAGCGAGTAGATTCTCAAATATTCGCCCGAGCATTTCTGGATCGATAGACAAATCGACATCATAGCTAGTGTTTTCATCTACGGTGAAGTTATATTGTTCTAGTAATGTAAAGAGTTCCGTAAACCAATCATCGGGTATGATTGTAAGCTCTAGTGTTTCAGGATTAGTTAATGCTTTTTGATTATAAAAGTCGCCAGGTTGTGAGCTAAATAATCCGCCATTTAAGTATGGTACAGTTGAGAATGGAGCTTCTCTTAAGGACTCATGCCGATGCTCAACACGCTTGTTAAGTAGATCAAAGAAAAGTGGTTCAAGTACATTATGGTAGTAGTCTGAGTTACGAGCTACGGCATCAAGAGACAATAGTTCGTTCGGTATAATAGGCACTCCAGCAGAACTTTTCTTTTCTTTTAAAAACCAACTAAAAATAATCCGTCCAATAAGCCGTACGGCGAACTCTTGATGTTCAACACTTTGGTTGACTTCGCCGTTGATTCTTAGCAAGCCTGGGTACATGGTAGAGCCACGTTCTCCACCTACGAGCTTGGTAAATAAAGTCGCGATAGACTCATAAAATTGTTTGTTGACTACTTCTACAGAGAATAGACTCTGCAGTGATTTGATATCACTGACTGATCCTTTTTCAATTAGATATTTGTAGGGAGTCCTAGTTTTTGCTCCTACGCCCAAAAGGTATGAATAACGACGAGGGTTACTATCCTTTTTTATTATCTTGCCATCTTTTAATTCTAGTGTAGACGTTAGTAGTGATAATCGCCACTGATCGGCTCCGTCATGGAAAGCTATTAAAGCATTCCGAATGCTATGGTCTCTTAGAACTTTAAATGCTGCTTGAGTAATCGCGATACGTTTCTTGCTGTCTGTTTCTTCGCAAACTGCTTCCAGAATGGTTACATTAGCTTCTTTAGATGTGCCTAGTTGCGTTACCTCTGTAAGTATAGAATTTTCGTGGGTTCTAACTGGTCGACTATCTTTAACAAAATCTGGAATAAAGACTTTCAGGAACCCCTCAAAGGTATCTTTGTTATAAGGCTGATCTAGAATCATTTACGCAGAGCCTCAGTGAACATAATGATTTCAGATACTCTATCTATTGCTTCAGCTTTTTCTTTAATTACATTAATGTAGTGGACAGGAAACCTTTGTTTTAATTCTTCTACTGCATTTTTGAGATAATCATCTGATAGACGAAGCTGGGCAATGTATTTTAATTCTCCGTCTGAAAGATCGTCATAGTCTTTAATGGCATCAAAAAGATCATAAAGATAGTCACGCTCTTGCGTATAAGATTCTTTAAGATACTCAATGATCTTGATAGCGTCTGCACGTCGGCCTTCAACTTTTGGTGCAGGATGTGGTGCTGTAATCCTTTTACGAAGAATCTCAAATTTCAGATCTAGATCAGGATCACCTTCCTTAGATTTTTCACCTAGTTCAGCTTTGAAGAATACCAACACAAGCTCAGGTGCTAATATTTGTGCTTCAGAATCGTTGTCATTAGCAAGAGCAAATAGAGTACCGTTACCTCGTTTTGCGAACGATATTGAGACTGCTTCGTGCTGATTTTGGCGTACAATGCGTGTTCGTTCTGGGATTTCCAATACTTCTTTTAATAGCTCATGGTTGTGTTTAATAGAGTTGTACGCATTTCGATATTCGTTATCCCACGATCGTTCATTTTCATCGCTTTTTGCTGCGTCATAACTTTTCTTAAAGTAGCTTTGCAAGTCTTCATCTGGCGTAAGTGTTCTCGTGTCACTACCTACAATATTATTAATTAGTAACATTTTTAGCGTACTAATACCCTTGATATTCGCTACGTCTTCGCCAACGTCGGTTGGGAAGAAGTTGAATATATAAATATCATCGAACATCTTCTGGTTAATACGGTTGATACGCCCAATACGCTGCACTACTCGTGTTGGATTGTATGGAATATCGTAGTTAATAACCACTCCGGCACGATGCAAGTTAAAGCCTTCACTAAGTGCGTCGGTAGCAACAATAATGTCGTAATCGTCATCTTGTTCTGGCCAAGATGCATCAAAGTTTCTTGAAACAATTGATTTATCGGCTACAGTCGAACCGCCCGTATATAGGAAAGTTTTATTAAATCCATGCTCTTTGAGATTTTTGTATACCCACTCTGCCGTATCTGCGTAACCAGAAAATATCACAATTTTTCGTTGAGGATTTTCTGCTTGAAGTTTTCGAATCTCTTCTTCAACTCGCAGTTGTTTCGGATCATCGCCAGTTTCATTATCAGCGAACCATTCTTGTTCTATGCTGAGTAATAAATCTCTGTCTTTCTTAACTTTAATAATGAAATCTTCTTCAAATAATGCCTTTGGGATTAAAAGAGCATTTCTTTTAGCTTTCTCGATATCCACCTCTTCCCCGTCATTAATCTTGCCCATGATCTCATCAATGTCATCAAAATCTTCTAGTTCATCCGGGTCAACAAGATCTCCTTTCTTTTGAATTGGTACATATCCCTCGTCCCACCAATTGATAATGGAATCGTGGGATTTGATCATTTTGCTGAGAGTCGAGCGAAATGCATATTTAGAACTTTCAAAACGCATAACCAATAAGCGTTTCATGAATTGTGCCAAGTTAGACTGAGCTACTCTTAGGTCTGTGTCATCAAAGAACGCACCATAATCGATACGGAATTTACTAACATCCTCTATGTACTGAGCAGACTGATAACGAGCTCCATCAAAGCCTTTTTCTGTATCTGTGATTTTCATTAAAGTAGTTATATAAAGCTCACGCATATTGCCAAGGTCGTACTGAATCAAATTAGGCCCATTAATTTCTGGGAATTCTATGCCTTGAGTTTTTAAATCATCTGCATATTCTTTTATTTCTTTTAGATCAATTCGTGACCGCCTTATAACAACAGGCTCAATAAGAAGGCGAAGTTCCTGACTTAACTTTTTAAGTTTCTCCTCTACCTCAGCAGTCATGTTCTTTTTACCAACCTTTTCAAGTTTTCGGTATTCACTTATGAGATCATGGAATCTGATTCCAAGGTTGTCTACCGAATTTATTGTTGATCGGCTCGGTGTTTGGAATAGCTTAACCATTGCAAATAAATCTTGTGGTCGGTTGTTATATGGAGTTGCTGTGAGTAGCAGAACCTTATTGTCTACATGCGAACGAGTTAATTGGTGCAGTAGCTGATAGTCATCAGTCAGTTCGTTTCGATAACGATGAGCCTCATCAAGAATATATAGGATAGGCTGTCCGTATTTTGAATAACGTTCGTGTAGGTGTTTAATCTTGCCGCTACTCTCTACGACTGCTCCTGGTATTCTAAAGCGGCTCACATACTCTTCCCATTGCGTTTTCAAGTGTGGAGGCGCAACAATAACTGTGGGCATGCCTAAGTTGTATGCGATAGCCGAAGCAATTATGGACTTCCCGAGTCCCACAACATCCGCGACTATTACGCCATTATTCTTATTAATGCAGTCGATTCCGTCACGTATAGCATCTAATTGATACTTGAGGTTCTTAAACATCCCTCTAGTGATGGAGTCAGGGGATTTTATATCTTCGTCCTCAACTTTTGCATAAAGTTCGTGCAATATCCGAATGTATACTTTGTATGGATCAGGAGTTGAGTGTATCCATAGCTTTTTCTGTATCACTTGTAAAAAGTCGTCGTTACTTTCTTGGGTTTGAATATCAATGGTATTTGAGTCATTCCAGAGGCTATTAAAATGATTCTCTAACTCTTCATACTTTTCATTGTCTCGGAATGTTATGGCAAGCTCGCCCTGACCAATTAAGCCGTTGTAGGTAAAGTTATTGGACCCCATAAACACATTGCCTATAAAGTCACCCCCTTGCGAGAATTCCGGCTTATTAGTAAGAATGTATGCCTTGGCATGATTGTGCTCATTTGTCATTCGTATCTCTAAAGAGCCGTCTTTCAACTTTTCTTCGAAAATCTTATGCATGCGCTGATTCTCTGTACTGTCAAAGTTCTCTGAAAGTGATGACTTATTAAATAACTGAACGAAGCTTTCAACGTATTCAGCTTTTTTTTGAGATCTTGATAAATTTAGGTAGTTTCGGTTTTGGAAAGTTGCCAAATCAATATCGGGATCAATCTTCATTGCAGAGCTTAAATCATCCACTGCGTTTGGGTCTATTGATTTACCGACAAGAATTCGGATTTTTTTGTCTTTCAGTTCATCCGCCAGAGCTGAGAAACCTGAAAAATAAAAGTAAGCTGTAAGTATGTCAATACGCTCTGAGCTAGGTAGCGCATTTTTTAATGCATCTTGAAGTGTTTTGGCTTTGTTATCAATTAAACTCATAGTTTGTTCCAGTCATTTGTCCCCATTTTACACCTTAAATTACAGTTCACTAAGTAATAACATAATTTCCTGGACTTAATAAAGATTTGCGATACCTTGTGCTTGTGAAGGAAGACGTACTGACTCAAATAAAATACTGTTTGTATGCTCGCAAAAGCAGCGAATCAGACGAACGCCAAGCAATGTCCATTGATTCCCAAATAAAAGAAATGCAAGCTATGGCTGACCGTGAGGGCTTAAATGTCGTGGAGGTTAAGCAAGAGAGCTATTCAGCGAAAGAGTCGGGTCATCGGCCAATCTTCAATGAGCTACTGCATGATTTACGAAATGGAAAATTTGAGGGGGTACTCACTTGGGCACCCGATCGTTTGTCCCGCAACGCTGGAGATTTAGGCTCACTTGTCGATCTAATGGACTTAAATAAGCTCCAACGCATCCGAACTTTCGGACAAAGCTTCAGTAATACACCAAACGAAAAGTTCCTGCTTATGATCTTATGTTCTCAGGCCAAATTAGAGAATGATAATAGAGGTATTAACGTAAAACGTGGTATACGTGCCAAATGTGAGATGGGATGGCGACCTGGCTCTGCACCAATAGGCTATATTAACCGCTCATTCAGTGGCGTAAAAGACATTGTATTAGATGCTGATCGTGCACCAATAGTTAAAGAGATGTTTGAGCGATCAGGCCTATTGCATCAGAGCGGTCGAACTATTAAAGACTGGCTAGATACTAGTGGTTTTACTACTAAGGCCGGGGCGCAACTATCACTCAGTCAGATCTACAGAATACTGACCAATCCTTTTTACTATGGGTACTTTGAGTATCCGGTCGGCGGGCCACTCTATCAGGGTAAACACCAGCCCATCATAACTAAAGAGCTTTTTAATATAGTCCGGCAAAGAATGGAATACTTAGTTCCAGAAAAACCAGCCTGGGGATCAAAGCAGTTTCCATTTAAACATTTACTTTACTGTGGCGCATGCGGATCAAGACTAACAGTAGAGGAGCATTTCAGGCGGCGTAATGACGGCAGCAAAAATAGACATGTTTATTATCACTGCACGAAATCTACTAAAGACCCTGACTGCCCAGAGCGATCTATTACAGCTAAAATGATCACCGAGCAGATACTTCAACTAGTTGATGAGGGGCAATTCGATGACTTAGAAGTAACAGAAAGGCTCTACAAGCGCATAGAGGAGCATAAACGAATAACTAGCCAATTGATCAAAGACCATGGCCTAAAGCTAACTGAACGTGACTACTTTAGAAATTATGCTAGCTACGTGTTAAAACAGGGCGGTCTTAGTGAGCAAGATGACTTTATGCGAGGTTTAAACGTACCATTATTTGTTAAAGATAGACAAATTTTTAGAAGGTTTACGGTTTAAACCGAGTATCATGAAATCATGAAGTTGATTCGCTATCGTAAACCCTCTATTAACAGGATGTTTGGCATAACAACAGAAAAGCGGCGAATCAAGCGTTCCCTAGGCATTAGTCAATTTCAGGGTTGGACTAGACCTAGTAGAATAAAGCAGCGCATGAAGTATAGGGCGGGATGGTATTCACCCCAAATGCGTATTATCCGTAATACATCTAAGGGTAAATTCCCTAGCTTTTTAGGCTTATTTGGTAAGAAGAGATAAACAGTTTACCGAACAGTTCCTTGAGTTAGTCATTTACAATGATCTCAGTTGTTTTTCCAGCACCTTACAACTAACTGTTTTAATCTTACGTACTTCACTTATTCCAAAAATATCCGCTGGGTCAGGATTAAAAATTGAAGGCAAACCTACATGACCAACCATGCTTTCATTGCCGTGAAGAACCGCTTCATGCGTAGTGCTACTTCTTGGAGAATATGATGTTTCTAGCAGCTTTACCTTTTTAGCACTGTACACTGTCCGTAGCCCAATTCTAAATCTTTCCTTGTCGCAAACCTTAGACCCTGCTAACTTCCTGCCTATAGTCTCTATAGCAGACACGAATGCTAGATTGGCGAAAGACGGATGGTCACTTTGCATTAATAAACCTTCGTGGTGAGTTTTTAACGCATTCGATAATGCTACGTCTTTATCAACTTTTTGGAATGCCTTTATAAGCCACTTGGGGATTGACTTTCTTGTTCTGGGCAACCTAAGGGCTCGCATTGGCACACCGAGACTACGAGCGGGTATTTTAAGAGGCGATGCCCCAACTGGCTGTGGAGAATGGATCACTTTCCAAGTTGACTTCCAGGCTATGGATAATAACTCTGCAAATTTATTTAAGTCTCTACTGGCTTGCTTAGAAGCTTCTAGCCAGTCATGACCCGCCACAGTTCCGCTTACAATAATGGGGTAAGTAGTACTGAATGAACCACTATTAAAGGTTGGCATAGGTGTTGAACCAGCAAAACTAAATGAATTACGACCAGGGCGGACTGTTATATGTCCAACTTTAGTACTGGACCTTAATGACATATATTGATTTCCGCCAGGCTCATTTTGCTGACCAATTGCTGCTTCCCACTGAAATGTTTTAGGTTGCTGTCTTTTTAGCTGTTGGTTAGCCTTCTTGATAACCTTTAACCACATTTCCTTATCTTCGTTCGAAACTGGCTTGGTATCACCTAAAACAACATATATTGATTTAGGTGTGGTTGCAGTTGGAAGTATTAGCAACCTAGGAATATCAGCTGGAACAGCAGTGATTCCGACCTGCTTGTTAAATCGTAATTGCCAATGCCAATATCCAAATTCATCCGTAGGATTGCCCATGGATATGCCGTAACCGTTTATCTCTGGATTTTTTGTTTTAATAGCTTTATCTAAAAAACCAATCCACCTTTCAGCCTGTGTGTCATAGTCAATTGGTATGGCTTTGCCGAATAAATCTTCGTAGTGGGTAAGTTGATCGTTCATATGCTTAGTGACTCATGCAAATACCTGTTTTTGAGCAAAATTCATTCAGGTTATTGTATATATGAAATTTTCCAATGACATTTGCAACTAGAATCTGCACCTCGTCATAGTAATAGGTATTGTCCTCTTCATTTTCTGTTTCTGCATAATCTACTTTCGGAACAGGAACATATATTCTATAACCATCAAGAAACATGAAGTCACCACTCCAAACAACAACACCGCTTACATTTAAGTATACTTTTCTAGAGCCAGAATTTTTGTCTGGTCTAATAGTCTTTTTCATCCAGGGCTCGTCTCTATCCCATTTTCGGCTATCTTCTGATTCCGTTATTGTGAATTCTGGATGACGTGAATGCTGTAAGTATCCATCATCACCACCAGCACGTAGATGGATATTTACCCAAGCATTTTTATTGCGTAAATAGAGTTTAAATCGAAACATAGGGCTTACATACACAACTATTGCAAACACAAGACTTACAATAGTTCCAATAAGACCTAGTATTCCGAGGATAATTGATAGTGTGCCCATAAAGTTAATAGTAGCAAAAAAATCCACCAGCCTTAATGGTAACTGGACTTAAGCTCAAATATGTACTCTTGTATTAGGGCAAATGGGATTCGAACCTAATAACGGGGGTCAATTAATTTTACAGATACAAGTAATAATGTTAAAGAATATGGGTCTACCCCTGTTATGCTGCATCTGGCTGGGATGGTAGGATTCGAACCTACGTTCTCCTCGTCCAGAGCGAGGCGCCTTACCGCTTGGCCACATCCCATTGACTCCTAATAATTATACAAAATGCCCCTCCATATAACCATAGCCATGCTATAATGGCTGTCATTAACAACTTAAACCAAATATAAAGAGTACAGTGAGAGATCTAGCTCGATGACCTGTCGGCAACCTGCCAGTAGTGGTATAGGTGCCCCATCTAGACCCGGATAGCGGGGAAGATATTTTCATAAATGTCCTTTCCTGCCTGGACGCGGAGAAAGGATTTTTTATGTCAAATACAACTAGCGGTGATTTATTCACGAGCGAGTCGGTTTGCTCGGGTCACCCGGATAAAATCTGTGATGCCATCAGCGATGCACTTCTAGATGCGGCAGTGGAGAGTGACAGTCATTCTCGTACTGGAATCGAAACGGTTGTTGGTGCCAACAGGATTTGCTTGTTCGGGGAAATAAAAACGACCGCCACCTTGGATTATGAGCGAATCGTAAGAGACAAAATTAAACACCTTGGATATACCGTCCCGGCCTGGGGCTTTAGTTATCAGGACTCAGTATTGTCTAACAATATTCATCAGCAATCACCGGATATTGCCGTAGGTGTAGATGATGGGGGAGCAGGCGATCAGGGAATGATGTTTGGTTATGCAAACTGTGAGACTGATCAATTTATGCCGTTACCGATTGCTTTGGCGCATGCCCTCACCAAACGAATCGATGAAATGAGATCAACGTCGTCGATTTCATGGTTGCGGCCTGACGGAAAAGCTCAAGTCACTGTTAGGTATCGAGACGGCCAGCCGGTAGGGGTCGAAAAACTGGTGGCGGCTGTCGCTCACGCTGAAGAAGTATCGGCCGACGAGGTCAGGGAAGATGTAATAAGGCGCATATTTAAGCCGGTGCTTAGCAGTTTTGGTTTTGACTTGCCGGCTGCGAATAATATCGTCGTGAATGGTACCGGCGTATGGCATATACCGGGACCGGATAGCGACGCCGGTTTGACCGGCCGGAAGATAGTTGTCGATACTTACGGCGGATATGCCAGAGTCGGCGGAGGTGCGTTTAGCGGCAAAGATCCGTCCAAGGTTGACCGCAGCGGAGCATATGCGGCTCGGTATATAGCTAAGAACATTGTAGCGGCCGGTTTGGCTACTAAGTGCGAAGTGGGCTTGGCGTATGTCATCGGCCAGGCAAGACCCTTGATGCAGACTATCGAAACTTTCGGCACCGCCACAGCTAGTGAACAGGCCCTTTATGACTTCAAGGACAAAATAATCGACACTTCCGTCAAAGGCATTATAGATAAACTAGATTTGCAACGACCCATATACTCTCCAACCAGTGCCTATGGTCATTTTGGAAATCCCGATTATCCTTGGGAAAAAATAATAACTGAGGCTTAGTGGATCTGACCTCATTCGCAGGTTATTAAATATAGCCATAGGCGGGCGGAGATTTCTTAGGCAAAATACACTCGTCACCCGATAATTATCTAGATGACAAAAATAACCAAAGGTTTAGCGATTTTCGTTATGCATGTTGTTGAAAAGTAGTGTATATTAAAACATAACCGAAACATATAGAGGGTGACAGATGACCGATTATGGTGCAGGGGTACCGCGTAAGGCAGTTCGTAGACTTAAGCGTCTGCTAAGACTATCTATGAGTGTAATCCTGTTGCCGGTATATAGGTTGGTTAAGCCTGTTCTTGAGTATATTCACTCCAAAACCACTCAGCGCCTCCACTACAAATTCCTAGTAAGATTTCGTCTCTATGCCCGTTGGTGGGAATGGCAGTATCACAAACATGTTCATATAGCCGTCTCTCTCTCCAGTATCACCGCAGTCGGTATCTTAGTCTTTAGCCAAATCCATGGTGCTCTAGCACTATCCACCTGGGCCCAAACGGACTGGAGTGGTGGAGTTGGTACCTCAACAACCAACCAGTACTCATCAGCCACGAATCTCACCACTTCAACGGCAAACCAAGTAACCCTCTCCCAAACAGCTAACTGGTACAACCCGGCTTGGGGGTATAGGAAGATGATCACATTCAATAATACGCAGGCGGCTATCGGTGTGGCGCCGGGAACATTAAATAATTTTCCGGTGTTGGTACAGCTGAACTCAAACAACTTTAATTTTTCTGATGCCCAAAGCCAGGGCCAGGATATCCGTTTTACGGAGTTAGATGGCGTCACGGCATTACCGTACGAGATAGATACCTGGAACAGCACTAACCAGACGGCTAGTATCTGGGTTAACATGCCAACGATTGATGCCAACACTACTAACGAGGGTCTGTATATGTATTACGATAACCCCTCCGCGGCCGACGGCCAGGATGCTACGGCAGTTTGGGGAAGTAGCTATCAGGGAGTCTGGCATTTGAACCAGTCGGGTCCGAGCACCTCAAAGGACAGCAGCTCTGCTAGCAACACCGGATTGTTGGTAGGTACTCCGACCCAAACCCCGGACCGACTAGGTCAAGCGAACTCGGCGTTTCTTCTTAACGGTTCTTCCCAGTATATTACTTCGACCAATCTTTTAACTGGCGGCAATACTTTTCAGCTTTCCATATGGTTTAAGACGACGTCGACTTCCGGCGGCAAATTAATAGGTTTCGGAGGCAGCCAGACCGGCACCAGTAGCAATTACGACAGGCATATATATATGAATAACGTCGGTCAAATATATTTCGGAGTTTACCCTGGTTCCGTACAAACTATAAACAGCCCGAACTCTTACAATGATGGGCAATGGCACTTCGTTAGCGCCTCATTGTCGTCAGCCGGCATGCAATTGTACGTCGATGGCCAACTAGTGGCTTCGAATTCTGGCGTAACTACCGCTCAGTCCTATACCGGATACTGGCGCATCGGCGGAGATAATTTATCCGGATGGCCTGGTACCGTTAGTAGTAACTATTTTCAGGGTTCGGTTGATGAAGCCCGTGCCTCGACGACAGTATTTTCTGCCGCTTGGGTAGCGGCTGAATACCATAACGAGAATAATACATTTTCAACTTTTGGGAGTGCGCAGGGTTACTATCCCACCTCCGGTACCCTGGTCTCCAATATATATAACTCCACTCTCCCCGAAAACTGGGCCACCCTGACCTATGCCGCTACCGTTCCCTCCGGCACGGGAGTCAGCGTTCTGGTACGATCCGGCAACCAACCCGATCTTTCCGATGCCCCGGCATTTACTTCCTGTTCTGCCATTGCTTCGGGGGGTGCCATCACCTCTACCTGCGCCCCAAACAAAAGCCAGTACGTGCAGTACGAGGTATCTTTCACCTCAAACGGTGCGGCAACGCCAACACTGACATCTATTGCCATTGACTACTCTCCCTCTGACACTACACCCCCTCCCGTCAACGCCTCTAACATTCTCATGTACAAAAGTAACGGCGGCCCTTCCATAACTAGCGGCCAGTGGATTAACACCGATCCTTATGCTACCTGGACTGCCGGTGCAGATAATACCGGTGGATCGGGCATTCTAGGCTATTGCCTCTACTTAGGCCAGGACCCGACCGGTAACCCAATTACCACCAAGGGTTACCTGGGTACCAGTCCTGTTAATACCAATGGCGCCTGCCAGTTTGCCGTTAGTACGACATCCATTGATCTATCCACCTCCGGAATGATCGGTACGCCCCTGACTACTTCCACCAGCCCTTACTATCTAAACATCGTGGCAATAGATAATGCCGACAATGTCTACACTGGCTCTCCGGCCCAGTTCGAGTTCCTCTATGACAATACTCCCCCCACCAATCCGGCTTTTGTCAGTGCGCCGTCCGAGTTTGTATCGAGCAAGAGCGTTGACTTAACTTGGCCCACGACCGGTTCAGATGCTGCGAGCGATGCTGATTCGGGAGTAGCCGGTCTACAGTACCGGATTGGCTCTACCGGTATCTGGTATGGCGCCAACCACACCGGTACTCAGGACGCCACTGACTTACTCCCCAACAACGGTTCCTACACCACGGTTCCTATTCCCGACTACGCCAACTTAAACGAGGGAGATAACATAGTCTACTTTAGAACCTGGGACAACGCCGGTAATGTTTCTACCGCCTACACCACGGCAGTCATTAAGATTAATACCACCTCGCCGTCCAGCCCGCAGAACTTAACCGCCACGCCTGCCGTCAATACCACCAATTCTTTCGGGTTCTCCTGGTTGGCTCCGGCCAGCTTCCAGGGTAGTGCCGCCAATATTACTTACTGTTACAGCGTCAATGTCCTGCCGACTTCAACGAACTGTACCTTTACTGCTGCCGGTCAAACATCCCTCAGCGCCGGCGCCTATGCTACCGAGCCAGGCGACAATACCATGTACGTAGTCGCCAAGGATGAAGCCGGCAATATTAACTACGCTACGGCCGCCAGCACCACCTTCACCGCCAATACCCCAGCCCCCGGGGTGCCGCTAAACGTTAATATTGCCGACATATCCGTAAAAGCTAGCAGCTTATGGAAGCTGGCCCTATCCTGGGAGCAGCCTTCGACAGTAGGTGCCGGTATTGCTACGTACCGGGTTTACCGATCGACCGACGGGATTAACTACTCCTCCATTGCCTCAACGGCCGGCGCCAGTTATGTCGATACGGGACTAAACCAAGAAACTTACTACTACAAGATAGAAGCCTGCGACAGTGCCAACAACTGCGGAGCCTTTACTGACCCGGTAAGCATGTACCCGACCGGGAAGTTTACACAACCGGCGAATCTTCTGGCGGGGCCAGTCACGTCAGTGAGTACTCGTAGTGCCAATATAACTTGGACTACGGATAGAACTAGCAACAGTAGTGTAGAGTATGGCCTGTCCTCAAATCATTATTTACCAACAGCGGCTGCCAATACCGACCAAGTAGTGTCGCATGATCTAACCTTAAATAATTTAAATGCCGGCACCACCTACTACTACCGTGCACTATGGACTGACGAAGACGGCAATACCGGTACTTCATTAGAATACGAATTTACTACCTTACCGGCTCCAACCGTCAGTAACGTTGTGGTCACCGGAATAAATTTACACGATGCCTCCATAACCTTCACGACCAACAATGCTAGTCAAGCTAAATTGTATTATGGTCCTAACGGTAGCTTTGCAAATACACAGCTACTTAATACCTCTCCAAGCTTATCCACATACACCGTGCCAATCAGCGGCCTGATGTCTGGTACAACCTACACTTTTAAAGTTAATCCATTCGATGCTCAAGGAAATGAATATGATCAAACTATATTCTCCTTCTCCACCCCCCCAGCTCCCGCCATCACCAACGTATCGTTTCAACCCGTCCCCGGAGCCCTAACCGGCACCGAGCAGATTAGTTGGACCACTAATGTGCCCACCACCTCTCAGATAACCTACTCTCTCCAAGGACAACCACTCTCCTCCGGTCTCTCTGCCATCGACCCGGCCATGACTACCAGCCATCTAATGACCATCGAGAACCTGAACTACAATACCCCCTACCAGATAACGGCTACCTCACAGGATAGTCTGGGTAATATTGCGACGTCCGACCTTCAAGTCTTCCACACCGGTCTCGATACTCGTCCGCCAATAGTCTCCTCGGTAGTTGTTCAGCCTAGCATTCGCGGTACCGGCGCTTCAGCCAGCGGACAGATTATTGTCTCTTGGAAAACCGACAAACCAGGCACCTCTCAGGTGGCTTACGGACAGGGCAGTAGCGGTGGCTATTCTTCCAAAACAGCCGAAGACACCACCTTGGTCACCAACCACGTAGTCGTCATATCCAATCTGCCTACTTCCGAAGTCTTCCATCTGCAAGCCCTATCCGTGGACGAAGCCGGTAATGTAGGCGTCTCAGCCAACCAAACCACCATTGTCGGTCAGGCCACCGACAGTGCACTGTCTATTGTCTTTAATGCCCTGCAGGCCGTGTTTGGATTGTAGAAAAACCTATGATAATCTACACTGACTTCAATATAAGCGTAAGCGGACTGACCGGGAGTTACAGGAATGGCTGAGTCACTTATTACGTGTCGAGGGGTGGACAAAAAGTTTGCCACTAAAGGGGGTGTTGTGGACGTTCTTCACGACATTAATTTCCATATTCCCAGAGGAAGCCTGACTATAATATTCGGTCCCTCCGGCAGCGGTAAAACGACATTAATGAATGTAATTTCTGGGTTGGAGCCACCGAGTAAGGGTAATCTGATCATTGACGGTCATGATCTTTATAGCATGGACGCCGACAGACGGTCGCACTTCCGCGCTCAAACGATGGGTATCGTTCACCAGCAGAACTATTGGATTAAAAGTCTAAATGTCCTTGAGAATGTGGCAATTCCTTTATACCTTGGCGGGAAAGATAGAAAATCTGCCCGGTTGATAGCAACCGAAAGCCTTGATAGAGTCGGTATGAAAGACTTTGCCGAACGGCTGCCGACCGTTCTATCCGGGGGTCAGCAGCAAAGAGTATCTATGGCTCGCGCCCTGGCCGCCGGCAAGGAGCTAATTCTAGCCGACGAGCCAACCGGTAACCTCGATTCCAAAAGCGGCGACATGATTATTAATCTACTACTGTCGATACAAAAGGATCTAAAACGCACGGTAGTCCTAGTGACGCACAACATAGAATATTTGCCCCTGTCAGACAAGCAGCTATACGTTCATGATGGGTATTTAGCAGAAGCGACAAAGGGGGAGAAGATGCCCGAGGAAATTCTAAACTCACTCAAATCGCAAATAGAGAGTCTAACTCAAATGCAGGGCGGGAGAGGTTAGCTGGTGATGCGTAATAAATTACCACTGTTTCATCATAAGCAACATTTAAGGTCGGCCATACTTCCTAGAATCCTGGCCTATATAGCCCTAAAAAATCTGTTTGCCAAAAAATTACGTTCATTTTTGACCATCACTGGAATAGTCATCGGGATAGGGGCGATTGTCTTTTTGGTGTCTCTGGCGCTAGGTCTCAGGAATGTTGTCGACCAGCAAGTTATCGGGTCGCGGTCGGTCAAAGCTATAGATGTGACCACGCCCAACTCAGCGATTGTTCCGCTTGACGATGCCCGAATCAACAAGATGAGCAGCTTCGCTCACGTCACTCAAGTGGCGCCGGCCTTCATTCTGCCGGGCAAAGTTTCTGCGGATGGCTCGTTGACCGACGTCGTGGTATACGCCACTAACACAACCTATGTTAACCTCAGTGCATTAAAATTCACCGAGGGAAACTCCAAGATCAGCGATAAATCGGCAGTTATTAGTACTTCTTTATTGAGCCTGATAGGAGAGTCATCGGCCAAAAATGCCATCGGTAAACAGCTCGTTTTATCGGCTACGATATCGTCGGCTGACGGGACAAGTGTTAAGCCATTTAAAGATACACTGACCATTTCTGGCGCTGCCGATATAGGGTCGGGTATTGCCGTGTACATGAGCAGCGCTCCGCTTCGAGCGATGGGCGACGACAACTATGGTCAGGTAAAAGTGGTCGCCGACAATCGGCTCAATGTCCCCACTCTTAGGTCGCAGATCGCCGGGTTGGGGCTAACCACCGCCTCGCCGCTGGATACTCTCAGTGAAATTAATAACATCTTTACTATATTTACTTTCGTTGTCATCGGTTTCGGCGGTATCGGTTTGATAATTGCCTCGCTGGGTATGTTTAATACACTGACCATATCCCTGCTCGAGCGAACTAGCGAAATCGGACTATTAATAACTATGGGGGCCAGAAAGGCCGATGTCCGCCGTCTCATGATTTTTGAATCACTCCTTTTGGCGGCGATCGGAGGGCTGGGAGGTTTGTTCGCGGCCTGGTTGTTGGGAACGGTGATAGATATAGTCCTAACCCATTACGCGGGACTGCATGGGGTCCAGAGCTCTATACATGCTTTCTTGATAACACCCCTACTGTTATTTATAACAATTGCTTTTGTGGCGCTGATCGGTTGGGTGGTGGCCCTGTACCCATCGAGCAGAGCAGCGAGGATCAACCCGATCGATGCGCTGCGCCACGAGTAAAAATAACCTACCTTTTCTCTAGTCTAAAAAAATTAACCTTTTCCAGCTCGGGTGGCATAAACGATGTCTTGCTGGCTAACTGCGCATCAAGCTTGCCGTATCCCAGATCTTTCATTAATTTAGTCGGAGCGTTCCTTAAGGGGAGCGGTACCGGCAGATCAGGATAGGTTCTGGCCGCTTCTTGGGCAGCAGCCATAGCATCGGCGATGGCTCGCGATTTGGCGGTTTTAGCTAGTACCGTAGCACAATGAAAGAGATTATAGCGGCACTCCGGCAATCCGATTCTTTCGACGGCCTCGAAAGTGGCAATGGCTAAATTAAGTGCCGCCGACGCCGCTAAGCCGACGTCTTCACTAGCGAAAATGATCATCCGACGGGCAATAAATTTAGGATCCTCGCCGCCCTCTAGCATTCTGGCAAGATAATACAATGCCGCATTGGCGTCGCTGCCACGCATCGATTTTATAAAAGCGCTGATGAGATTAAAGTGATTTTCGCCTTTTTTGTCATATCCCGGCAGACGCTTCTGGGCGGCCTCTTTGATTATCTCGGCAGTAATAACCCCGCTTGTCAAGCTGGCGGCCAGTTCAAGATTACCGAGAGCCACCCTCGCGTCGCCTCCGGAGAGTTCTGCCAAAAGTTCTACGCTGGCCTTAGGCAGTCGCTTGGCGTTATATCCCTCGCTTTTAGCCGCTCGGGATACGATCTGGACTATCTCACTTCTGGACAGGGGCTCGAGGACTACAACGCGGCTTCTGGAGAGGAGGGGATTAATAACTTCAAAACTGGGGTTCTCGGTGGTGGCCCCAATAAGGGTGATGGTACCGTTTTCGACATAAGGGAGAAAAGCATCTTGCTGAGCTTTATTAAACCGATGAATCTCATCGACGAATAAAATGGTATCTTGGCCGAGTCTTTTATTCTGTTTTGCAAGTTCAACGACTTTGACGACGTCGGCTTTGGCGGCCGAAACGGCACTCAACTCGATAAACTCAGCACCGGTTTCATGAGCGATAATCCTAGCCAGGGTCGTTTTGCCGCTGCCAGGAGGCCCCCACAGAATAAGGCTGGCGAGAGTTCCGCGCTTGACCATCTCGGATATTATCTTCCCGGCGCCGACAAGGTGTTTTTGCCCGACGATTTCTTCTAAACTGGTGGGTCTTTGCCTTTCGGCGAGTGGTTCACTGCTCACACCTATACTATAGCGCGTCGAGGAGTGATTAGCAGGTACGCTCATAGCAAATTGTAAATAAAGCACTAATGGAAGATTTTTGACAACTAGACTTCCCGGTATGTTGTAAACTCACTTTTATGAAGCGATATATTATTGGATTTAGTGTAGTTGGGGCGGTAATAGCTCTTCTTTTAGCATTCTTTTTTACCAGGCCTGCCGCTGCGCCGACTTATTCAGTTGCCAAAAAACCGCTGTCGGTGCCGGCACATACTAATACCCCCGCTTTGAGCCATATATTCGTGATAATGGAAGAGAATAATCCCATCGGGAATATCCTCTCAAACAGTGCGGCTCCATATCTTAATTCCCTGATAAACAAATACGCTCTGGCCACTAATTATTGGGGTGTCACTCATCCGAGCCTCCCCAATTATCTAGCTTTAACGAGTGGCTCAACCGACGGTATTACTACTGACTGCAATCCTCCCGGCGCCGGATGTGTGGTGAACGTTACCAATTTGGCCGACGAGCTGGAAAAAGCCGGATTGAGCTGGAAGGAGTACGCCGAAAGCATGCCCTCAAGCTGCTACGTCTTAAACAGCGGACTCTATGCCACCAAACACAATCCGTTTATATACTACGGTGATATTATCAACAATCCGACTAGATGTTCTGATCATGTCGTTCAATATAGCCAGTTATCCAGTGATTTATCCCGACCCTCAACCACCCCTAACTTTGCTTTTATTACTCCAAATCTCTGCAACGATATGCACGACTGTCCGGTATCGACTGGTGATGCGTGGTTGGCAAGAGAAGTTCCTAAGATTATTAGTTCAAACGGGCTTCGAGGCAGTAACTGGCTGATAGTTATCACCTGGGATGAAGGCAATTCTGTCGATAACCACATAGCCGCCATCTTCATTGGACCCACTGTCAAAAATGGCTTTCGAACCAACACCTACTATAACCACTATTCACTTCTTCGAACTATCGAGAACAACTGGAGGCTGCCGGCTTTAACCGCCAACGATAAATCCGCCACCCCCATAAACGACATCTTTAAAAATAGCTAATATACGTTGATTCGGACAAAGGCTTTTTGGTGAGGTTGGTAGGCATTTTGCAGCAACCACGATCCGGCGTTTGTTACGACGAACGACTTACTCTGTCGTTTTTCCAGTACACCGATATTCAGTTCAGGATTTATTCCTCCCATCCCGGCTCCCTGCTTGAATAGCGTCGGTCCAGGCTGCGTCTTAGTGCTGGCATTGGTAAGCGTTATTATCGTCCCAACCGGCACGGATATCTCGTTAGGCATAAAACCGTAATCGTCGTAAACAATGTCCAGTTTGTTTGAGGATATTCTGGCGTCGGGGAGCATCTGAGGTTTAACGGACAATTTGCTGCCAGTGGAAATAACTCCACGAGTTTCCGGATCGTTGTTGCCCTCAAACTGCCAAATGCCACTTTTTGCTATCTGAAACCGTTTGGTGGCGCCACTGGCTATTAACCCTAAATTTAGAGCGGAGTTTTGCTGAGCTTGCTCAGGAACGGAGTTAAATTCAAGCTGTCGAGTGGAAATGTTATCAACAGTAACGTTAGTGCCAATAGGCAAGGTTAAAATATTCGGGTCAAAGCCGTATTCGTCATAATAGATCGTTATGTTAATGTTTCTTGTCGGGGGGTTGGGGGCAGAGGATAGATGTGCGGCAGCATCTGTGCCGCTAGCTGTCGTCTTAAGAGGGACGGAGGTGCTCTCAGAACCTATCCGGTTGGCAATGATATGGAAAGCACCCAACCCCATCAAGAGTACCGATACCACCAATATAAGTGCGTGTTTATGCATTCGGCCTCCTTTTATTGTTATCAACTTAGCGCTTTTACCCTTTAACTGCAGTAGGAAAGATTACAAAAAATCCTGGGGAGTGATTCATCGGAAGGTTCTAATACTTGTATATAAATTATGGTTATGGCATAATATAAGTGAGGAAATATTTTAAGATTAATTGATGGCGGGCTTTATTCGGCTCGTCCAGGGAAAAATTATGCAAAATATACCGCAAGACCCATCCAAGATCCGCAACATTGCCGTTATTGCTCACGTTGACCATGGCAAAACGACACTTATAGACGGGCTATTAAAACAATCCAAAACGTTTCGTGATAACCAGGCCGAGATGAGTCAAACTTTAATTATGGACAGCCTGGATCAGGAAAGGGAGCGAGGTATTACTATTACGGCTAAGGTAACCGCGGTCCAGCACGGGGATTACCGGATCAATATTATCGACACACCGGGCCACGCCGATTTTAGCGGCGAAGTGGAACGGACGCTAAATATGGCTGACGGCTGTCTTTTGATAGTCGATGCCGTCGAGGGACCGATGCCTCAGACTAAATTCGTCCTCGAAAAAGCCCTCGAGAACAACCTTAGCCCTATCGTGGTCATTAATAAGATAGATAAGACCGGCGCCAGGATTGCCGAGGTTGAAGACGAGTTGGCGGATCTTTTCTTGGAACTTGCCGTCCACGAAGACCAACTACATTACCCCGTCTATTATGCGATTGGTCGCGAGGGAAAGGCCTGGAAAGATTTGCCGTCCGATCCGCTTAATTCGGCTGCCGGCCTAGACGCTATATTCGAGGCGATCATATCGGTCGTCCCCGCTCCATCAGTAGAACTGGACGCCCCCTTTCAGATGCTGGTTACGGCGCTGGCCTGGGATAACTTTAAAGGCAAGTATGCCATAGGCAGGATCACCAGAGGGCGAATCCATCCCGAGGACAACGTCGTCCTTATTAAGAAAGACGGTTCATACACTAGGAGCAAGATCGGCAGCGTTTACGCCAGCCAAGGGCTAAATCGAATCGAAGAATCGGTTGCTGTCGCCGGCGATATCGTGCAGCTGACCGGCATTGATGAGGCCAAAATAGGCGAAACAATTGCCGATCCGGATAAGCCAGACGCTCTACCGACGATTGAAGTTGAAGCCCCCACCCTAGAAATTTATCTCGGTCCCAATACCAGTCCTTTTAAGGGGTTAGAAGGTGCTTTTACCACTAGCCGCCAAATCGGTGAACGTTTGTTCAGAGAGCTGGAGGTTAATGTCGGTTTGCGGGTAAGAGACGACGGTATAGGCTTCACGGTCTCGGGGCGGGGGGAATTGCACCTTGGAGTCCTTATTGAAACTATGCGACGCGAAGGTTATGAATTTGAAGTCGGCCGCCCCCGTGTTGTTACCAAGATAGAGGGGGGCGTAGAACATGAACCAATCGAGGAAGTAATTATAGAGATCCCCGGGGAATATGCCGGAGCCGTGCAGATGGAACTCGGACAGAGACGCGCCAAGCTTAAGGAACAGTTTGCCTCGGCATCCAAAGGCGTCATAAAGCTAGTGTATGAAATGCCGACCAGGAATGTCTTGGGGTTGAAAAGCACGCTTATGACCACCACTAAGGGTACGGTCGTGCTAAATACTCTGGTAGTGGGTTATGAACCGACCGCTCCATCTCTTAAGCAACTTCGTAACGGGGCCCTCATTGCTTACGAAACCGGAGTGACTATGCCGTATTCCCTGGAAACTGCGGAGTCCCGGGGGACACTTTTTGTCGGACCGTCGGAAAAAGTATATGCCGGACAGATTATCGGGCTCAATAACCGCAGCGAAGATCTGGAAATAAACGTCTGCAAAGCCAAACACCTGACCAATATGCGCAGTAAATCCTCTGACGGAACGGTTCAGTTGACGCCGCCGGTAGTATTCAGTCTGGAACAATGTCTGGACTTTATAGAAAATGACGAACTCTTAGAGGTTACACCTACGCACCTGAGGTTGAGGAAGCGCGAACTGGACCCCCTGAAACGAAAACGCCAAAAAATATAAAAAGTTGTACAATTGATCATGTAAGCATAAGGAGGTGACATGGTTATTGTCTGGTGTTTCCTGGCCGGGTTATTTATGGTATACGGTCTCCCGTATTTTATTGGCGGCATAAGAGGTAAGGCCCATCCGACACCTTTTGGGAGCTCATCGCCGCAAGCCAATGTTGTCTGGGGCTGGTTGGCTCTGGTATTGGGTGCAATTTGGCTGCATTTATCGCATAACCATCTACATCCGGTTCGTGGATCGATATTCTTTGCCGTCGGGGCGTTAATCGCCGCTTTTGTCATGGCCGACCTCTGGCCGAAGCAGGCTACCAGGCGAAGTCGTAAATAATACAAAAAAGATTTAAACCTCGCGCCATAAACAGTTATCCACAGATATTTCTAAGCTGTGTATAACTATTCACTGACGTTTTCGGTGGTTGAGTGTTGACAGGCACGGTCGGCAGCGTATAGTAAGAATCAGTCATCGTGAGGTGATTAGCGAAGGAAACCAGCAATGGTTGAGAACGCGGCAGGAAGGAGCCCCTCAAAAGGCTCCTTTTTGTTTGTCTGAATAATTAGGCTTAGTTTACAATCTAGTACATGGACAAAATCACTATTGCTGTTTTGGCTGGCACCACAAGAGAGAAGCGACTGTCACTAACCCCCGCGCGTTATATTGAAGAATTCGGGAAAAAGCTCCCTGATTGCGAAGTAATCTTCGTTGACCCGAAAGATTTTAATTTTCCGGGGGACGGTAACGACCCCGAGGGGAAAGACCCCCGCTATAGCGCCATAACCGAGAAAGCCGACGGATTTTTTATAGTCGTCCCGGAATACAACCACAGTTTCCCCGGGTCGTTAAAACGAATGCTCGACAGCGAGTGGCAGAATTATTTCCACAAACCGGTAGCCTTTGCCGGTGTTAGCGATGGCGGGTGGGGCGGCACCAGGGCGATTGAGTCGATTGTACCGGTGGTCAGAGAAATGCGTTTAGTGGTGCTCGGTTTTGATGTCTATTTTCCCCGGGTTCAGGATATTTTTGAAGATAGTGGACAAATGAAAGCACAGTTCACCGAGCGCTATGACAAAAGTTTAGGCGACGTTTACTCCGAACTTCTTTGGTTCGCGAGGCTATTGAAGACCGGTCGAACGTCTAGGGTTTGAGACAAGATTAACCAATTTTCTAGCAGATATAGCTATCCGGTAATGGTATAATGTGACGAACATGATTAGCCAAGGACACCTCTATGCCTAAATCAAAGTCAACGTATCCGCCGGTATATCGGTCAGATAGGTCGCCGGCGCCACGTAGTGCTGGACGACAAACTTCGTCCGCCCCCCAACGCCGGCGCCACCATCTCTGGCCCCTGTATTTACTGATTCTGGTCGCCGCGGGATGGCTAGTGCTATTTTCGCCATTCTCTTCACATACTGTCAAGGAAACTACTCCTCCATTAAGTCAGTCAGGGCAGGCTGCCACCAATACCGCCCCCAAACCGGTCCCGACGAGCACAGTCTGCAACGGTAATACTCTCGCCAATCTTATTTTGGTGAGTATTAGCCAGCGCCATCTCTGGGCCTGTAGCTATGCCGTATTGTCGTACAACTCTGCGGTGGTAACCGGTATGGAGAATTATCCGGCCGATCTGTCGCCGCCCGGAACTTATCACATCTATGCTAAAGAGACCAACCTTTACCTCAAAGGATCAGATAGCACCGGTAGCTGGAATGACTTCGTGCACTACTGGATGCCGTTTTTGCAAAACCAGTACGGAGTTTACGGTGTTCATGATGCCACCTGGCGACCGGCTAACGCCTTTGGCAATATCAGCCCGTATTCCAATAACGCCTCACATGGTTGTATAGAAACTCCCCTGGGTACGGCTCAGTGGCTATTTAATTGGGCTCCAATCGGCACCACCGTCACTATCGAAAGTTAGGGTGATAAAATGAGGTTGAGATGATCGTAGTAGTAATTGTTCTTGGTGTGGTGGTCGCTGTCCTGAGCGCCGTCGTTATTTGGCTTATTGCCGGAAGAAAACCTCAGACCAACGACTCGGCTCTGTTAATCAAAGCGGATATCTCCCAGCTTAGCCAAAGTATGGAGAGTCTGAGAGATGGTCTCCAGAAGCAGCTTAGCGAACAGCTGGGGGTCTCTAATCGCCAAGCTACGGCGCAGTTTCAGGCCAGCGCCAAGATAATTAGGGAAGTCACCGAAAAGCTAACCGAGCTGGACCGTACCAATAAAAGTGTTGGTGACGTTGCGGCCGAGCTCAAGATGTTGCAGAATGTCTTAACCAATCCCAAACAACGCGGCGTACTGGGGGAATATTATTTAGAGCAGATTCTCAAAGATATGCTGCCGCCAGGAACTTTCCAACTGCAGTATAAGCTGGGTAGCGGGCTGGTAGTCGACGCTGTCGTCAAGCTAGACGGCAAAGTACTGCCGATTGATAGTAAATTCTCGCTCGAAAATTATAACCGGATGATATCCAGCCCGGCCAACGACAGGCTTGAGCTGGAGAAGGCGTTCCTTGGCGACCTCAAAAAACGTATCGACGAAACCTCCAAATACGTCAGCCCCAGCAAGGGGACTCTCGATCAGGCGTTAATGTTCATTCCCTCCGAAACAATATACTACGATTTACTAGCCGGGAGGGTCGGGGCCGATAACGGCGGCGCCCAAACACTCATGCATTATGCCGCCGCGGTTAAGAAGGTGACGATTGTTGGTCCCAGCACTCTCGCAGCCATGCTACAGATCATAGTTCAAGGGTTAAGGGCATTGCAGATCCAAAACGATACCGAAAAAATACGGAAGAACATCGAACAGCTGAGCAAGCACCTCTTGTCCCACAACAGCTACATGCAGAAGCTGGGAGCATCTTTAGGCACAACTGTCGGGCACTTTAACGCTACCTACAAGGAATTGGGAAAGATAGATAGAGACGTCGTCAAAATAGCTGACACTAACCCTGCGATCGAGCCGGAAGTAATCGAGAAGCCAACGCTCGAAGAGGATTAGAGTTGTTCAGCAGTCTGTTTAGGGCCTGTTGCCTAACGAAGGCTCGAGCCTGTGGTAATCGGGCCATTTCACCTAGTAATCCGGCACTGCTGAGGGCAAGAAATTGCTTGGCAAAAAACAGGCTATCACTAGCGGCCGGTTCATAAGTAGAAGCTAGTGTAGCCTCGCTTTGTCGCTTATTGCCGACGAGCTCCGCTTGGGGTTTCATCAAGCGCCATAGCCCCTGAGAAGCTAGGTGGGCGGCCGAGTGAGCATTGCCGACCATCGCCTCAATGTTAGCCATATGGTGGTAGATCATCACACCATAGGGATCGTCTCGATCTATTTGGTACAGTCCTTTCTCAAAAGCGATCCAAATTCGGGGATATAGGTCATTATCGAAAACAAAATTTTCAGATTCATTGGCTATTATTAGCCTGCCTAACCGGATTCCTAAAGAGCGCATGTGGTTTAGATGAGTGGCTCTTATTTCGCGCTTGAAACGGCGATCGGATCCGGACAACAGTTCAACTGATCCGGCATAATATTGTTCGGCGCGCACAATTCTATCGCCGATGGTGGCCTGAAGCTCTGCTTTGGACAGCGCTTCGCCGGCTGCCGTTGGATCCTTCTCGCGGATTTCTGGCAACATAGCTAAATGATATGCCGCTACCGCACGTTGTTCGCCTAAATAGGGGTCGTGAGTAACGTTTGTTTGGCTTTGACCCAAAAGAGCCCGCACCTCGTGGTCGAGAAATTCGCTGGGATACGGAACACCAATAATTTCCACTGGCATGGGTCTTTAACTCCTTTAATAGTCAGTCTATTATAAGGAAATTATACGATCATTTACGTAATAAATCAACAACTAGAGCAGCTGTCCACGAGAAGTTATTGGCACCGAGACCCTCTCCGGTCAGGGGATTAAAATACTCGTAGAATCCGCCGGATTTTCCAACCATTTCCAGAGTACTCTCCTTTAGGGCCTCGGCGTGGTCATCGTAGCCGTACCGCTTCAGGCCGTCAATAATTAGCCAGTTAAGGTTGACCCACGATGGTCCTTGCCAGTAGCGGATCGGGCTGAACCAGGGAGAGTCGAGAGGGGCGCTGGGAATGGGATAGGCCGGCCCAAAACGGTGTTCGTTTTCCAGCAACCGCACGAGGACTTCGGCACGCTCTTTGGATATAGAGCCGGCGTATAAGGGCAGTAATGCCGCCACCGATGATTCTTTGAGTAAACGGTGTGTAACAAAGTCTCTGGAGAAGTACTCGTTGGCATAAGGATCCCACAGTTCTTCCAGTGTTTTTTCTGTCTTGGCCATTGATTCCCGCAGACTTTCCGGTAATTCCTCGCGGATACTTTTAGCGATATGCTTGAGTTGTTGGTTGGCCCTGATCAGGATGCTGTTAAAGACTAAATCTTCGATTGCAAACAAGGAGTGGTCGATAATCTTATCGAAATCATAATTCTTGCGACGGAAACGACGTTCCACGCTATAACATGCTAACTCTTCGATATTGCTGGCTCGTTCTTCGGCTGGGACGTATTTGGTATCGCTTCTGAACCAGCCGAAAATTTGTTGCAGGCCGCTTTTTTTCAAGAATCTGATCCAAAGGGGTAGCAAGTGTGAATGTAGCTCGTACATCCACGGCGTAGAGTCATCCAGCCCTGTTTCCCAGGGATGGATTTGAAGAACCAATCCTTCGTGGTGCGGATCGCGTTCGGCGTATAGCCACTCGTGATATTGCACCAACGCCGGATAAACCATTTTGTACCATGCCCGTCGCTCTGGCCATTTCAATTTATCGCCGATTCTGACGACCGCTTCGGCGACCATTGGCGGCTGAGTGATCCCCGAAGTTGAAACATCATCAGGAGCATTAGGACTACGCCAACTTTGCCATAGATTGATGTCGCGCAGTTTATGCCCGTGGTCGTCTCGGGTGTTGGGGTTCAGTATAACGTGGGGCAACATGCCATTAGCCCACTGGCCGCGGAGCAAGCTTAATACTTCCAGCTTGGCTCTCTCGATGTCGTGGTGTCTAAGACCGATAGCGATAAAGCAGCTATCCCACAACCACTGATGAGGGTATAGTCCTTCGGCGGGAATGGTAAAGCTGCCTTGGTCATTATGGTCCAGAACTAAGCGGGCTAAATCTTCCAGCTTGGGGGTGACGTCAGTCTCTGAGGATTCAACTATATCGCTTTGGGACGTTTTGTTTTCTTTATCCATAGCTTAACTAAAGTATAGCCTAAAATTCGCCTAACGGTCGCGATTAAAGTCTAGCGGTAGTTCGTAAAATTGAGCGGGAAATCCAGATCCAAGGTGCGAAGAAAGGTGATGACGGTTTGCAGCTCATCTTTGCTGTTGCTAGATATCCGCACTGTTTCACCTTGGATAGTCGACTTGATTTTAGGAAACTTACTGTGGAGCTGGGAAGTTATTTTTTTGGCTTTCTCCTGGTTTAAACCGCTCTTAAAGGGAACGTTTTTAGTATCCTTTAGATTGGCACTCTGCGGGGGGATCGATACATCGAGGATTTTTTGGCTTTGATTGCGGCTCGCCAGCTTCTTGCGGGTAATTTCGATGATACTTTCGATTTGCCATTCGCCGTCGCCGGTAATTTTAAAACCCGATTTACTGGCATCCAGCCACTCGATTTGCGCGGCGGTGCCTTTGAAATCGTAACGGGTGGCAATTTCGCGCTTCACCTGATCGAAGACGTTATTCATCTCCGCTTTATCGTAATCACTGATGACATCAAAGCTATAACTCGCCATCCCGCCTCCTCTCGCCTCTAGAGCGCATTAACCCGTATATTATGAACTCCCGACGTCGCCGCGTAAATAGTTAACGCTTCATGGGGTACTCTTACTTTTCTCTGGCAAAATCGGTATACTTTTAGCAGTAATGGAATATGCTAATCCTCAGATAAAACAGGTCGCCGAGCAATTACGGGGGCGTCTCCCAAACCTGCAAAACAAAGAGGAAATATTCAAGGCCGTCGAACTCAAGGCTCTGTTCGATGGCATTAAGACACTGCCTGCCGATGAACGGGCGGAATACGGACGAGAACTTAACGGGCTGAAAAAAGAGCTGCAGGCCTTGGTAGAAGAAGCGGCTGGCTCCGAACTGCCAACACTCGAATCAATTGATGTAACGGCGCCCTTCGATATCAATACCCCGCTAAATCAACATCCTCAATTACTTACCAGCGACACGGGGAGTAAACATCCCCTAACGACCGAGATGGAGCACGTCTTAGATATTTTTTATCGCATGGGTTTTAACGCTATAGAGAGCCGCGAGATTGACGACGACTACCATATGTTTACCAGTCTGAATTTTCCCGAAGGCCATCCGGCTCGTGATGATTATGATACGTTCTCAACCGACGAAGGCCTTATAGCCCCCGCTCATACTTCCAGCATGCAAAACAGAATCCTTAAAATGGGCAAAGATAATCTAGACCACGACGAGACCATCGCTTATGTCATACCGGGAAGAGTATTCAGGAACGAGGATTTGGACGCGAGACACGAACATACGTTTTATCAGATCGAGGGTCTTTATGTCGGAAAAGGCGTCCATGCCGGTAACCTAATCGCCACTCTCAAAACGTTCTTGCAGGAGTACTACGACAAGGAGCTGGACGTTAAGACTCAACCGTTCTACTTTCCTTTTACCGAACCAAGCTTTGAGTTTGCTCTAAGCTGTCCTTTTTGCAACAAAGAGGGCTGCAGTATTTGTGGACATTCGGGATGGATTGAATTACTGGGCTGTGGCATGATACACCCCAACGTGCTGAGGGAAGCCGGTATTGACCCCTTAAAGTACAGCGGCTTTGCCTGGGGAATGGGAGTTGATCGATTGGTCATGATGAAATACGACATCGAAGACATCCGCAACTTTGAAAGTGCCAACCTGGCGTTCTTGAGGCAATTCTCATGATTAAGACACTAAACGTTAATTTTGAGGCAAGCTTATGAAAGTCAGCCTCAAAGAAGTCAGCCAGTACCTGGACTTTGATCTACCTCCAATCCCGGAGCTGGTTGATTTGATCGGCAGCCGTCTCGGTGCCGTTGAAGAAACTAGCGATTACCAGGAAAAATATTCAGGTATTGTTACGGCGAGGGTAGTAAAGAGCGAACCTCACAATAACTCCGACCATCTTCATGTCTGCTTAATAGATGATCACCGGAGTGTCGGAGAAGTCGAGCGAAACGCCGATGGACTAGTTCAGGTCGTCTGTGGAGCCCCAAACGTCAGGGAGGGACTTGACGTTGTCTGGATACCTCCCGGGAAAATAGTACCTGAAAGTTATTCCAAAGATCCCTTCAAACTCGCGGTCAGAGACATTCGCGGCATCAAGAGCAACGGCATGTTGGCGAGTAGTCGAGAAATGGATTTAGGAGATAATCACGAAGGTATCATAGAATTGCCCGCCGGCGCTGAGCCTGGACAAGATTTTGCCGGCGCGTATGGTCTTGATGACACTATCATTGAAATTGAGAATAAAATGTTCACGCATCGCCCGGATTGTTTCGGCCAGCTGGGTATAGCCCGCGAGATTGCCGGCATCTGCGGGCATAAATTTTCTTCGCCGAAATGGTATAAAGAGCACCCCGATTCTGTCGATGTCGGGCAAGAGCGGCTGGAATTCAAGGTGCGGAACGATCTTTCCGAACTGGTTCCCCGTTTCACTGCGGTAACCGTCGCCGGTATCAGGGTGGGGCCAAGTTCCTTTCAGCTACAGACCGCTATAATCAAGCTGGGTCTCAAGCCGATCAATAACGTCGTCGACTTGACAAATTACTACATGCTTTTGAGCGGGCAACCGCTACATGCCTATGACTACGATAAGATAAAAGCATTGAATGACGGCAGCCCAAACCTGATTGTCCGTCGGGCTGAAGAGGGCGAAAAACTCCGACTATTAAATGGCAAAATGGTCGAGCTAAATGGCGACAATATCGTAATTTCCGGAGACAAGAAACCTCTTGGTTTGGCTGGTATTATGGGTGGCAGCGACACCGAAGTTGATGATACTACCAAAAACATTATCTTAGAATGTGCCACCTTCGATATGTATAACATTCGTCGCAGCTGTATGCAGTTGGGCGTCTTTTCCGATGCCGCGACTCGTTTCACGAAAGGCCAGAGTTCCCGACAAAACCGGGCTGTTCTTACCAAGGTTGTTGGCGAGGTTATTAACGAGGCCGGCGGAAGTATTGCTAGCGACATCATGGACACCGCTAACAGTCTCCCTGAATCAATAAAAACAACCAAAGTAAGTGGTGAGTTCATTAACCAACGTTTGGGCCTCGATCTTAACGAACAACAAATTACCACGCTGCTTGAGAACGTTGAATTTAAATGCCAGACTTCAGTCGACAGCCTGACAATCGAGCCACCTTTCTGGCGAACGGATATAGCCATACCGGAGGATATCATAGAAGAGGTTGGACGATTAAACGGCTACGACAAGCTACCCCAAGCCCTACCCCTGCGCAATATATCGCCGGCGTCCTGTGATCCTCTGTTAAATGCTAAAGCCGTAATCCGTCAAAAATTACGTGCGGCCGGGGCCAACGAAGTATTAACCTATACGTTTGTCCACGGTAATTTACTAGACAAAACGGGTCAAGACAGATCGAAAGCTTATCAGCTCGCTAACGCGCTGAGTCCCGATCTACAGTATTACCGACTGTCTCTGATGCCGAGCCTGCTAGATAAAGTGCGCCAGAACATCAAGAGCGGATACGAGGAATTTGCCCTTTTCGAAATAGGGCGAGCTCACACCAAAGAAAGGGGGATGAACGACGAAAACCTCCCTAAACAGGACGAGTATACCGCGTTCGTCATCACCGCTAACGACAAATTGGCTAAAACTACAGCTCCGTATTACCGGGCTCGGAAATTTCTGAACGAACTAATTCCCGCCGCATTAAAATTCCAACCGCTGGAGTCGTCAATGCCTTCATTCGCCGTTATGGAACCCTACCAGCCCGGAAGATCCGCTTTTGTAACCCTGGAGAACAATGACAAATTCTTGGGAATTATCGGAGAGTTTAAACCCACCGTCACAAAAAGTCTGAAGCTTCCTAAGTACTGCGCCGGGTTTGAACTCGACACCACGGCATTAAGTGAAGTTCTTAACCGGCAAAAAACGTATGTGCCGCTGTCCAAATATCCGAAGATCGAGCAAGACATATCTCTTAGAGTCGATAAGCGTCTACCGTACGCGGAACTGGCAGGGTTTTTGCAAGCGGAACTCGACAAGCTGGCACCGGATGATACCCACACCGCATTGATGCCCCTGGACATTTATGCTTCGGACGACTCCTCCGACAAACACGTCACCTTTCGATTAACCATTTTCAGTTATCTAAAAACCATGGTGGACGGCGAGGTTAACGAACTGCTTGACAAGATGGCGGCCTCGGCTAAAGAAAAGTACCATGCCGTTCGGCTGTAGGAATCACAAACGTGCCTTGACTAGGGGTGTTTTAGGGTGTAGCATGATTATCGCTTTGCCGCGGTTGAGTCCGGGACATTACTGTCTAGATGGATTCCTACGGTATTTAGCACCTTAACAGGCATGATATTACAAAAAGGGTTAAGTTTAGGTAGTGCGGACCAACCATCTTACACGTAAAAATCGGGTAGGGTTGCTGTTTCGCACTATCTGATTAAATAATTTTTTTGGCACGCCGACGCTGAACTGCATGGTACCACTTATGCAAAGCGAAGCGAGTAGTTCTTTCCAGGGATAAGCAACGTTGCCGATCGCAACCACATGCAGCGTTGTGCGATCCCGGGCCGGGGAGAGGTGTTCTAGGAGTCTCGAGCTCTTTCTCCTCCGCTTTCGCCGCGGCATTTCACAATTCTTTACTACGGTGATATGTCGCGCATTTCCGCTGGTCCCCTTAAGGAACCCACGCCAAACGCGAAGTCAAAACATGGCCTAGCTATGGTTGCGGGTATACCAGACCTTTAAGGGGACCGGCGTCTATCGCGGAACAGTCTTTAGGTGAAAGGAGTAACTTAGGGTGACTGTTCCTCAGGGAATAGAATGTTCAACGACATTCGTGGTTGCACGGTATAGAGGCTGACCTCCTCACAGCGCAGTGGCGGATGCCATGAGTTTTGACGCGTTGACCATTACCGTGCAACCATTCTCTGACCATTCCTCCTGCCGTTTTTTTACGCGGTGCTCCCCCTCCATACATATCATGCCTGTTTCTTCTTCCTCTTCTTAAGGAAACTCGCCGGTACTGTAGCTTTATTGAGAAGACGAAAAAGTGATTGATCGTATATACTTGAGCACAAGTGAAACATATCCTAAGAATTTTTAAATTTGGCTCCTCGCTATGGCGTTATTACGTCGGGGTTGGCGTATTCACCATACTGCTAGCCGGAATGAGTCAGCTGCAGCCGCTGTTCACCAAAGGGGCCATTGACCAGGTTACGAAGCTATTGTCCGGAGGGAAAGCCGATGTCTTTCTGGTTGGCGTGTTTGCGGTGTTGATCTTTTTGACAGATGTCGGTCAGACCCTGTTGTCCAATCTGGGCGGTTACCTTGGCGATATGCTCTCTGTAAAACTGCAGAGGTTGATGAGCCAGCGCTACTACGAGCAACTGATGAGTCTGCCCCAGTCGTATTTTGATAGTGAGTTGACGGGGAAAATAATTAACCGGATGAACCGGGGAATAAATCAGATCACCGACTTCATTCAGATGGTCAGCAATAACTTCTTGCAATTTATCTTCTCAACAGTGTTCACCCTAATAATAGTCGCGATCTATGCTTGGCCGGTAGCGCTGATGCTGCTGACGCTGTATCCAATCTTTATTGGGTTTACCATTAAAACCAGCAGTAAGTGGCAGGGCTATCAGAGAACCATTAACGAGGAACTCGACAATGCCAGTGGCCGGTTCGCCGAGAGTATCGGGCAGATTAAAGTCGTCAAAAGTTTTATCCAGGAAATCAGGGAATTAAAGCTCTTCAGCCGTCGTTATGAAAAAGTTGTAGCCACCACCCGCCCGCAAAGTCGGTTTTGGCATCGCCAAGATATTATCCGGCGGCTGGTCTTAAACGTTATATTCTTAGTTGTTTTTATTTACGTCTTTATCGAAACGGCTCACGGAGTTTACGGCGTCGGTACCATGGTCCTGTTAATCCAGTACTCGATGCTCATCAGAATTCCCATATTCAGCATAAGCTTTCTGGTAGATCAGTCCCAGAGGGCGATTGCCAACACTAAGGACTACTTCGAGGCCATGGATGTAAAGCCGGAGATCAGTGACAAAAAAGGAGCCAAAAGGCTTAGAGTCAAAGCCGGTTTAGTGGAATTTAACGATGTCGTATTCGGTTATGACCCGACCGTTAAGGTGCTCAACGGGCTCAGTTTTACATTGGAGCCGGGGATGAAAGCGGCGCTAGTTGGTGAAAGCGGGCAGGGTAAAACCACGGTCACCAGCCTGCTGTTGCGGTTTTACGAAGTCACCAGCGGCTCCATCACGATCGACGACCAGGATATAAACGATGTGACGCAAAAATCTTTGCGGTCTAATATAGGGGTTGTCTTTCAGGAACCGGCGCTATTCAGCGGAACCATAAGAGATAATATCGCCTACGGATCGCCCACTGCCAGCGAGAAAGATATTATCGCCGCCGCCAAATCGGCTAACGCTCATGAATTCATTCAGCAATTCGAATCCGGCTACGACAGTGAAATCGGTGAGAGAGGCATACGGCTCAGCGGCGGACAGAAGCAGCGGATTGCCATTGCCCGGGCCTTGCTCAAAGACGCCCCGATACTAATTCTCGATGAGGCAACTTCCAGTTTGGATACCAAGAGCGAACGGCGCGTTCAAGAAGCCTTGGAACGGCTGATGGAGGGGCGAACAACCTTAATCATTGCGCACCGGCTCAGCACCATAGCCGGAGTCGATCGGATCATCACCATTGACGGCGGTAAGGTTAGAGAGATCGGCTCCCCCTCACAACTAGCCCGCAGCAACGGAATTTACGCCGAACTGCTAAAACTACAAAAAGTTCATACCAAAGCCGGCGAAAAACAACTGAAACGATTCGAGATCGCTGCCTAGATGGGGTATAATCTAAACAATAAGTTAAGCGAGAGTTAAAGCATCACTATGGCGAGAAAACGCGACCGGATATTTACGTTAACAATGGCACTTCTGTTCTTTGTGACCGGGTTCGGCTTCAGTTTCTGGGTTATTTGGCAGATGGCTACGCAAAATAGTTCAACGAATACAGCAAATAACCAAAATCAGTCCAATACTACTGCAAATAGCTGTACGGGTACACCAACCGAACCCACCCTGCCGATTCCCAGCGCCTACCAGCCCACCTCAACTGTTACATCTCTGGAAACTAAGGATATTATTGTTGGTAAAGGCGCCACGGCAAAGAATGGGGATTGTCTGACGGTTAAATATTTCGGTACTCTGGCCTCAAACGGTATGATGTTTGACGAGAACTTTACCAAAACGACCGGTTTTAAGTTTCAGCTTGGAGCCGGACAAGTTATTCCTGGATGGGATCAAGGACTGGTTGGGATGAAAGTCGGTGGCGAGCGCCGGCTGGTTATACCTCCAAGCCTCGGGTACGGAAATAAAGCCAACGGTTCAATTCCGGCCAACTCCACCCTGATATTTTTCGTTAGGTTGATGGCTATAAATTAATCCACAGCCTAGCAGCAGAGGTGATCCACCTAGAGCCGGTAAATGTGTACAAAAGCACAATATGTAGGGCATTGCTAAATACCTAAGCACTACATATAATACTAACGTCACATCAAAAAACACTAAAATTAACGAAGCGAGGGTAATTTATGGTCAAAAATATTACTATTTTTACTACTGCCGATTGCGCGTACTGCGGAATGGTTAAGAAATGGTTGGGATCAAAAGGCCATACCTATGAAGAAGTGAACCTCGATTCGTGCCCCGAAAGACAAGCCGAAGCTCTGGAGCTCAGCGGAGCCAGGACCGTGCCGGTTACTGTCGTTACTAAGCACGACGACACCAGGGAGGTGGTTATTGGCTTCAATCTCGCCAAGCTGGCACCGGCTGTAGCCTGAGTGTCGTTTAAGTCAAAAGTCCGGAATGTTAGTCAATTGTCAGTTACAGATACTAAACTCGCGGTAGGGAAAAACTGCCGGCAGCTTTATACTAAATAAAAAGCGGTGGAGAGAGGAATAACCATGTCAAAGCAACTTCAAGTAACTCTCTATGGGGCGGACTGGTGCCCTGATTGTCGCCGCGTTAAGTACATCCTAGGCAGGCATAAGATCGATTACGAATATAAGGTAGTCGATGACGACAAGAAGGTCGAGACGGAAATGTTAGCTCTCACCAAGGGTAGATACGAGATACCGACATTGAAAATAGGGGCCAGCGTCTTACAAAATCCCTCCAACGCCGCTCTGCTGAAAGCCTTAGGGATAACCGAAAACATCACGCCTTCTCATGAGATAGTCATGATCGGCGCCGGGCCGGCTTCGCTGACCGCAGCCATCTATACCACCCGGGAAGACATCGAGACGGTGCTGTATGAGCGCGGCGTCATCGGAGGGTTGGCGGCTGTTACCGACAAAATCGACAACTATCCCGGTTTCCCCAAGGGTATAGAAGGTTTAACGCTATCGGACAAGCTCAGACAACAAGCCGAGCGCTTCGGAGCCGTCGTCGAACTAGGCGAGATTACTAAGATTCACGATGAAGGGATGTATAAACGATTGGAAACCACCGACGGCGATATCTATGCCCGGGCGGTCTTGATTGCCACCGGGAGCGATTATAAGAAGATCGGCGTGCCGGGGGAAAAAGAATACTATGCCCGGGGAGTGCATTACTGTGCAACTTGTGACGGCGCTTTTTACCGAGACAAGCGTCTGGTCGTCGTTGGCGGTGGCAATAGCGCGGTCCAAGAATCCATCTTTCTGACGCGTTTTGCCAGTCATATCGACATATTGGTGCGCGGTCCCGAGTTCCGGGCCAGCGAAATCCTGCAAAAGGAGCTTAAAGAGAAGTACCAAGATAAAATCACCGTCCATTTCAATACCACCACCGATGAAATTATTGGTGAGAATAATCTGGTTACCAAAGTCGTTGGCACAGATAAAACCACCGGAAAAAAAGTCGAGTTCCCAACTGACGGGGTCTTTGTTTTTGTCGGTCTGTTGCCGAACTCGCAATTTCTGGCCGGTTCAGACATCGAACTTGATGCCATCGGCTTCGTCAAAACCGATAACCACCTTCAAACGAACATGAAAGGCGTCTTTGCCGCCGGAGATATTCGCAGCGGAGCGACGATGCAGATTGCTTCGGCAGCCGGTGAGGGCGCAACCGCGGCTCTCATGATCAGAGAATATCTGGAAGGCAAGGAGCACCCGCTTCCTAACTAGCCGGGGCGTTTTAGTAACCTGGACAATCTCTCGTGATACAATTTTAAGTGTAAACTAGAAACAGTTTGAGCTGTTAAGGAAGGAGCATTTACCAAGTGGCAGATTACAATAAACAATTGGCTACCGGTGACTGGCAGAACGGGCTAGTTAATGCCGTTATAGACATACCGATGGGCTCTACTCTCAAAGTGGAATACGACCGCGAGCGGGGGTTGTTCGTTCTCGACCGCGTCGAGCCTAGTATCTATCCCAAACCGGTGAATTACGGTTTTATACCAGGAACGCTTGACGAGGATAACGACGAACTGGACATTTTGGTCTATTGCCGCGAACCAATTCAGACCGGGATCTATCTTCAGGCCAAAGTTATAGGAGTTTTCAATTTTGAAGACGACGGCGAAATGGACTATAAGATCGTAGCGGTAGTGGCCGACGACCGTGACAGCGGCGACTCCATCAATTCGCTCGACGATCTGGGTAAGCGCTGGATGGAGAAAATCGAACAGCACTTTGCACACTACAAGGATCTCAAAAAACCCGGTAGCACTAAGGTTCTCGGCTGGGGAGGCATCGACGAAGCTAAAAAAGTCATTAAAGAGTCTATCGACCGTTATAACAATACCTCGAAATGAAACCAACGCAGGAATACCTCGATCAGGCTGAAAAACTGCTGATGGAGGTTTTCCACGGCTACAGGCCTAAACTCATTGATTCATTCGGGAGTATTCAACATTCGCTGAAGGCCGACCATAGCGTGGTTACCAAATTAGATGTTGAGCTGGAAACAAAAATCCGGGAAGCTTTGGCCGACTTCGATCCGGGAGTTGGCGTCGAAGGCGAAGAGCTAGGGAAAACAGGGAGCCGTAGTACTTTTTGGTTAGTTGATCCGATTGACGGCACGGAGAGCTTTATTCGCGGTTTGCCACTGCCTCGTAATATTGTCACCCTGATTGATGATGGCGAGCCGGTTTACGCTCTGATCTATAGATTTATAACCGACGAGAAATTTACTGCTATTAAAAACCAGGGGGCCAAGAAAAACGATCAGCCGCTCCATGTCAGCAATCGGCCGTTAGATAGAGCATGGATAAACTACTCCACAGCGTTAGATGACCCCAAGCACTTAAAAAAATTCCTGGCGGTCAAAAAGCACGTTCATGAATTAGTGAATATGAAAGAGTTCGTGAATCTGGCAACCGGTGCCATAGAGGGTGTAATATGGGACAACAGCGCCGGAGGGGTTTGGGATTACGCTCCGCGAGGCTTGCTTTTTAAAGAAGCCGGGGCCCAAGTAAGTAACGCCGGATCGGAGGATTTTAATTACCTCGATAAAACGATTATTGCGGCCGGTCCGACAATCTATCCTCGGCTCAAACAAATATACGAGGAGAACTAAACCGTGAAAGTATTTGCAACCGTACGGGCCCTGCTGCTCAACGATTCTCAGGAGGTCCTGCTGATCCGTCGCAGCGCCAGTGATCCGTTTTATCCCCACCAATGGGATCTACCGGGAGGGCGTGTCGAAAAAGGGGAGAGTCTTGATGATGCTCTGGTTCGAGAGACCCAAGAAGAAGTCGGCATTACTCCATCCCATCCAACGCTGGTCTACGCCGCCAGCGGACCGAGGGCCGGAGGCAGCGGCACCTGGCTGTTTTTTGTCTGTCGGGCTAGCGGGATAGTAAGCGTCAATTTGGGTAATGAGCATGACCGGTATATGTGGATTAAATTTTCCGAATTGCCAAATTATACCGACTATAAAGTTCTCTTGGACATGCACGCCTACGTAACGCGGAGCGACTTAATAAGCTATGAGTGAGTCATTGGGAAATTCTACCTTAGGTGAGGTACTCGGCGGCTATGTCAAGGTTTTTCCTGACGAGGAAGACCGCATTGATAGACTACGCGACTCGATTGAACGGGATAAGCCACTCAATAACCGACGTAACTTTAACGGACACATCACCGGCAGCGGGATTGTTCTTTCGCCCGATCGACATAAGATTGCTCTGGTATATCACCGCTTGTTTAGGCTGTGGCAACAGCCGGGCGGGCACTGGGAAGGCGACTATGACCCTTTGGCTGCCGCCAAGCGGGAAACCACGGAAGAGACCGGCCTGAAGATTATATCGTACTTGCCCGTCGACAGCGACGCCCCCCTTGTGCCTCTCGACATCGACACCCATCAAGTCCTGGCCCGTCCGGAGAAAGAGGAACCACCACATTATCACTACGATTGGCGATATGTGCTCATTGCCGGCGGGGTTAGGCTGACCGCCCAGGCAGAAGAAGTCACCGGAGCAATATGGGTTCCCGTCGATGACCCCCGCACCTCCCGGTTTGCTATTTGCATTGCTAAGCTTCACGAACTCGGCATTGCCTAGCCAACCGGTCTATAGGGGGTTGCATCATAGCGGTTATGCTCTTACAATTAAGAAGTAACAGATATTAACCAGAGAACAAACAGAAAGGAAATAGTTATGAAAACCAGGGTGGGAATAAACGGCTTCGGTCGAATCGGGCGCAACGCTTTTAAAGTTGCTTTTGAACGCAGCGATTTGGAGATTGTTGCTATCAACGACCTTACCGATACGAAAACTTTAGCTCATCTTCTTAAGCACGACAGTAATTACGGTAACTACCAACACGAAGTTGGTTTTGATGACAGCAATCTCATAGTCGAGGGCCAGCATATCAAAGTCCTGGCCGAGAAGGATCCGGCAGCTTTACCCTGGCGTGATCTGAATGTCGAAGTAGTGATTGAGTCAACCGGATTCTTCGTAAAACCAGAGCTGGCTAAGGCTCATATTACCGCCGGAGCTAAAAAAGTCGTCATCAGCGCCCCGACCAAAGGAGAGCATGCCGATGATGCTCTGACCGTCGTTTTGGGTGTGAATGAAGATAAACTGGAAGGCGCTGGCGAAATTATAAGCAACGCCAGCTGTACCACTAACTGTATCACCCCGGTAGCCGCTGTTATTGAGAATCACTTCGGTATTGACAAGGCCATGATGACCACCGTACACAGTTACACCGCCAGCCAGAAACTACAAGATGCCCCTGCCAAAGACCTCCGCGAAGCCCGAAATGCGGCCGAGAATATTGTTCCGACGACGACTGGAGCTTCGGTTGCTGCAGCCAAAGCTCTGCCATCACTGACGGACCGCTTCGGCGGCCTGAGCGTCCGCGTCCCGACACCGGTTGTGTCGTTGGCTGACTTCGTCATCATTACAAAAAGAAGCGTGACGGTGGAAGAGGTTAACGAGGTCTTTAAAGCCGCCGCCACCGAGCCTTACTACCAAGGAATTCTGGCGGTTACGGAAGAAGAACTAGTCAGCAGCGATTTTATAGGCAACAGTCACTCGGCGATTGTCGATCTGAAGCTAACGGCGGTTGTTGACGGGACAATGCTTAAAGTAGTGGCCTGGTACGACAATGAATGGGGTTATTCTAACCGCTTAGTGGAGGTTGTCGCCGATGCCGGAAAGTATCTGCATAAAAACGAGCCGCACGATCAAGAGTAAGAAGGTGCGATGAAAATATATATCGGGGCCGATCACCAGGGGTTTAACCTCAAAAACGATATGGTTTCTTATCTGCAAAATGGCGGGTATGAGGTAGTTGACGAAGGTGATCGAACCCTTAATCCCGCCGATGATTTCCCGCAGTTTGCCGGCCGGGTAGTGAATGCCATGCTGGCCAGCGGGGATAGAGACGCCAGAGGAATTTTAATTTGCGGCAGCGGTCAGGGAATGTGCATGGCGGCAAACCGCCATAAGGGCATCAGAGCGGCGCTGGGTTGGGACGTCGCCGAGACCAAATCTTCCCGTAGCGAGGATGACAGTAACGTTTTATGTCTACCGGCTTCAGCGCTAAGAAGTGATCGGGCTCGGGTTATAGTTTCAACTTGGCTGGAAACACCGTTTGCGGCAGCGCCTAGATACATCCGTCGTCTGGCCGAATTGGATAAACTGGGGTAAATTATGACGCCAACGATATGCCCAACTATTACAGCCTCCGACAGCTCGCAGTATTTAGCACAACTGTCACGAGTGTCCCCGTTTGCACGCCGGCTTCATATCGATCTTTGTGACGGAAGTTTTGCCCCGGTCTTGACCGTACCGGCCGATAAAGTGTGGTGGCCCGGTGGTGTGAGAGCCGATTTACACGTCATGTTTCAGAAGCCCCTGGAGATTATAGACATCTTGAGAGCTCTCGGTCCGCAGCTGGTTATTGTCCATGCTGAAGCCAGCGGTGACTTCGCGCTTATAGCCGAGACACTACATCACCATGGCATTGAAACGGGAGTTGCCTTACTACCAGAGACGCCGGTTGAGGCAATCAGCGGAGCGCTGTCAATGATCGATCATGTTTTGATCTTTTCCGGTAATCTTGGACATCAGGGCGGATCGAGCGTAGACCTGTCTCTTTTGGGCAAGGTTGCATCGCTCCGTACCCTGAAGCCAACGCTGGAGATCGGTTGGGACGGCGGAGTTAACGAAACGAACGTTAAGCAACTGGCTCTGGGAGGGATCGATGTTATTAATTCCGGAGGCTTTATCCAGCACGCTCCTCTACCCCAGAACGCTTTTAATAGACTTAAATCAATCGTGGAGGGCGGGGAGTAAACAATGGCCAGCTTAAGCTTAGAAGAGTTAAGACTAAAAGCTGACGACATCAGGCAAGACGTTATTCGTATGCTCGAGAGTGCCGGCAGCGGGCACAGTGCCGGATCACTGGGACAGGCCGATATATATACGGCTCTGTACTTTCATGTTCTTAATCATGACCCACAGAATCCCGACTGGCCCGAAAGAGACATCTTGGTTCAAAGCAATGGCCACACCTGCCCGGTGCGTTATGCGGCAATGGCCGAGGCCGGTTATTTTCCGGTTCAAGAGTTAACCACGCTAAGAAAGTTCGGATCTCGTCTGCAAGGCCACCCGGAACGAAAGAAGCTGCCGGGACTCGAAACCACCAGCGGACCACTCGGTAGCGGTTTGAGCCAGGCCTGCGGTATGGCCTTGGCTCTAAAGCTTAATAATGAACAGCACCGCCGGGTTTATGTCACTACCGGCGACGGTGAGCTTGACGAAGGGAATAACTGGGAAGCTATTATGCTGGCAGCCAAATACCGTCTTACGAATTTAACCGCCATAGTCGATCGTAACAATATTCAGATTGATGGCTTAACCGAAGATGTCATGCCACTAGAGGATTTAAAGGCTAAATGGGAGGCCTTTGGCTGGCATGTTCTGGAGATCAACGGCAACAGCATAGGCGCCGTCATCGACGCCTGCGATGAGGCAAAATCCATAACCGAAAGACCTACGGTTATTTTGGCGTACACGATACCCGGCAAAGGGGTGGATTTTATGGAGTACAATTTTCACTGGCACGGAATCGCTCCGAATGACGAACAGGCTCTGCAAGCCCTCAAAGAACTACGCACCCTAAGAGGTAAAATAGTTAGTGAGGGCGAATAAATGAAACACCTAAAAATATTATTCAACGAGAAGCGCCAACGCCTAGATAAGTCGAAGTTGCTTCGGGTCTCGATACTTCTTCTTGTCGTCGCCGTTGCTCTAGCGGGATTATCGACAATTCATTCTCATCTCGACAATTCTAGCCCGGTCGGCTGTAAACAATACCTCTCCTCGCAAGGCGTACCGGAAAAGGTCGTTTACTACCGAAAGGTTTACGGTTATCCGTTCTGGTTTTTGGGAAATTCGGGTCCATCGGGTACCTCCTGGGCTTATTGCTACACGCTTGGCGAACCGGTCCCGCAAGTGACGCCTAAAACTTCGGCGGTGATCAGGCCGGGTTATCTGGTGGCCGATCTGGTGATCTGGGCGGCCGTGGCTAGCGTTATCCTGTTTTTGCTACCCAACTTAGTTAAGCCTAGCCGTGGAGGGAAGCGCAAATCATCATGATCGATTACCACCTTGTGCCCGACTTTCTGACGGACGATATTGCCAGCGAACCAATCCGGAGCGGTTTCGGTAGAGGACTGGTTAATGCCGGAAAGGCCGACGACAACGTTGTTGCGCTAAGTGCCGATTTAACCGAATCAACCAAGATGGACGATTTTGCTAAATCATTCCCTGACAGATTCATCGAAATTGGTATTGGCGAGCAGAATCTGGTTACCGTTGGGGCTGGCATGGCGGCTATGGGGAAAATTCCTTTCGTCAGCAGTTATGCGGCTTTCTCGCCCGGACGCAACTGGGAGCAAATTCGTACGACCATCTGTTTGAATGACCGCCCGGTGAAGATTATTGGTAGCCATGCCGGGATTAGCGTCGGTGCCGATGGGGCCACACACCAAATGCTTGAGGATATTGCCTTAATGCGCGTCCTGCCTAATATGGTTGTCATAGCCCCCGGCGATTCTTTGGAGGCCGAGAGAGCAACGCTGGCCATGGCGGTCGACAAACGTCCTAACTATATGCGTCTGGCCCGCGAAGCAACCCCTATAATTACGACAACCGAAACGCCATTTGAGATCGGTAAAGCCTACGTCTATTGGTACGGCCAAGATGTCAGTATTATTTCTACCGGCACCATGACCTATCAGGCGCTTGCCGCTGCCGCCATGCTCGTCCGAGAAGGGATATCAGCCGAAGTTGTTCACGTCCCAACTATCAAACCACTGGATAACGACACGATCTTGCAGAGTGTCACAAAAACCGGGGCTGTCGTAACGGTCGAAGAAGGCCAGATAAATGGTGGTCTGGGCGGGGCGGTTGCGGAATTTCTTAGCGAAAATTACCCGTTGCCGCTACGGAGGATAGGGATGAACGACCGCTTTGGAGAATCCGGTAAGCCCGAAGAATTATTGCCGCATTTCGGGTTAGATGCCGACCATATCTCACAAGCTGTCCACGCCTTGCTTGAACGCAAACGCTAATCGGTCACCTCTTTTTAAGTAACACTCCTACTCCTGTTTTAACGCAGAGGGCTCTGATCAAAATTACTCTTCTTAAACGACATCTTAGCTTGCAATACGCTTCATAATCGCTATGATTTATCATCCTGACTTCGCACTTTAGGTGACTAATACGACGAAGTCACTACAGATTGAGTAATTTTTCCTGTAGTTCATTGAGCTTGGAGTAGATAGGAAAGCTTTCTTTACCCTTGACGGTGAGCTGGTACTGCCAGATAGCCAGCAGTTGCTCCAGGGCAATGCTTTGGCCCACCGGTTGGTCGTCTTTCCCGGTAGGTAGGCTGGCCAACTTCTGGTTAAACTCCCTGAGTACGGCTAAAGCCGCTACACAGATCGTTAAGTGAGCTATGATGCGCTGGCGTTTGTAGTGAAGGGCTGGCCTGGCCTTAAGGTCGGTTTTACTCATCCTAAAAGATTTCTCCACTTGCCAGAGATTGCCATAGCGGGCTACTACGTCTTCAACGCTTAAAGCGGTGTTAGTAATGTAGCCCCGTAGTCCGTCGAACTCGGAATAAGTAACAATTAAGCGGCGTGAGGATTGTCTCTGGCCGGCACGCAGAGTTATGTCCAGGCTGCCACTTTTTACGTAGTCCCAGTCTAAAACTACCTTGGTTTGAGCCTCACTCATGGATTTTATCCTGGCGCCGACAATGTAGCGGTAACCGTGGTCTTCCAGCTCCTTTAAATTGACGGCATTTAACATACCGGCATCGGCAACGACTGTTAGCTGAGAGCCGGTTAAACTCAGTTTGGTACTGACTTGGTTAACACCCTTAAGCAACGTGTTTCCTTCATAAGTATTGCCTTCGTACACCTGGAAATCCAGAGGGAAGCCATTGCCGTCAACGGTTAACCCAATAACCACTTGCGGCTGATCAGCCCGGTGATCTTTAGAATAGCCGTATTTACGCAAGCCTAATATGGATTCCAGGCCATCATTGACATCTTCGTCTTCTTGGTCATTCTCGAAATACAGAGTGGTTACATCGTAAAAGACAATGGAGATAATCCCAGCTTCAACGGCTACCTTAGCTCTGGCGTAGGCCAATAGCTTGTCCATTACCATAGCTTGGCTGAGACTATCCATGAACTTGTAGATGGCTGAGCTGCTAATTGCGTATTGCAGATTATTCTCTAAATACCTAGCCGTGGCCAGTTTGCTCTTAGGCAAAGCGATTCTAGCCAGCACCAAGTACTTCAGCAATCCGGCTGGCAACGCCAGGCTGTCATAGATACGGCCAATAACTTGCCATAGCCCCCAGGCAAAGGGTTGAGACAGCTGAAAGTCGGCACGGGATTCGGCGCCTGGCCATAGCGGTAAATGCTGTTGCGGCTTAAGTTCGTCCAACCTTTTGTCGGCTTTAGTTTTCAGCAGCTTAAGTTCAGTGTCGTCCTTAGCCGAGCCAATATGTTCGACCAGTTGGCGTTTCCAAGTGTCGCCTGTCTTAACCTGGCTCATGATACGAACCCTGGAAACAGACCGGTACTTAGAGACCTCTACAAACATACCCTCTATTGTACCGGCCAAGCCTGGATTTAGGTGACTAAATGTATAGCTTCGTACAGGCTCAGTGAAGCCTATGTTTATCTGTTGGGACTATTGCGATAAGAAGTTAGATATTATCTGAGATGTTTTTGGGTGCGAAGTCAGGACGACATCTTAGCTTGCAATACGCTTCATAATCGCTATGATTTATCATGAAGGAGAGAGTATGTTTCATGTTGAGCAAGGGGAGCGAACAACCGATCAGTTTATGGAAGCGGTTACCACGGTACCGCAATTGGGTGATTTACTGGGCAGGTTAACAGCCCAAGAAGAAAATACCAACAATACCAGATCCCAGCTCGGGAGCGCCGAGGAAGATCGGCATCTCGCCGCCGTCCCAGAATCTTCGTCGAATGCATCCTTAGAAGGATTAAGGCGAGTCTTAACCCTTAGGTCATACATTGAAGACACTTTAAGAATCGAGGCTCTCGGGACAGTGCTTCGAGCAGATTTGCCAGGACCTACAAGATTGGCTCTGCTGGACTCGCTTCATAGCCGCGGTCACGATAAAAGAGCAGAACAGTTTAACGTCAGCCTTGCTAAGATAACTACAGTAAACGAGTTGCTGAGGAGCGCTTCGCAAGTGTCAATCCTGCCCTCAGACGGTTATGCTCCTGATCTATTTTTCCGGCTTAGCGGGCAAGGCTTAGCCGTGGACGCTCTTGCTGATATGCGCAAGGTTGAGGTTAGTATTGATACATATGAGGGTGTAGCCGTTGCTCACGACGAGCACGGGTTTATGGTTCGACCGCTTGCGTTGAATGAAAGAAGGGTTTTGGAAATCGAGGTGGATAAGCCGAAAAACGTCCTCATCGCCGACGAACTCGAGAGAGTTGCTCTAGCCAGCTTGAGTAGGGATAGCGTCGATGCTGCTAAATTACTTCCCGAGACTATTTTAGATGCGCAAAGGCTTGCTAGACTGATTGCCGCGACCGATGTCGGAATGGAATTGCCACAAGGATATCGAGAAGTGTTGGCTCCTTACCGGCAAGAACTTCACAAAAAACTCGATGACGCCGTTTGGCAAAGACTTACCAATCAAGTACTGGAATCCACGGTATCGTCTGGACGTTTCTATCAGGACTTTCCCGAAGCGGAGATGAGCATCAATCTACTTAATGAACGAGCCATTATTTTAGGGGATATTGCCCGCCTCCTCGGTTTTGATAAGAACACTTACAGAAAGTACCTCGAAGATGCTATTGAGAGACAACGATTGGATCTCAAAGCTGGTAAGGTTGGCTGGGAAGTGTGGTCGCAACTCCAGGTGGCCCGCGAGCGAATCGATGACATGCTCGGAGCCATGTTTAATAAGCCGGGCATAAGTTTTCGTTAGGAAGCAGCCTAAATTAGGCGGCGGATATTTTTACAAATTTACCATAAGCAGTTAAAATAGGTTAGGTATGCCGCTCTCACTAAATCAGATTCGCGATAATTGCGCCAAAGCCCGGGCCTGTATGCAGCGCGCCAGAAACGATCACTGGGCTTTTGGAGCATTTAATCTCGACGACGAGCCGACCCTGAGAGCCGTGGCCTTGGCCGCTCAAGCTCATAAAGCACCGGTTCTGGTGGAAGTCAGCCAGGGTGAAGTAGATGAAATCGGTCTAAATAATGTTCGCGATATGGTGGATAACTTCAAAGCCGAGTACGGTTTGGAAATCTATGTCAATCTCGATCATTCGCCTTCGGTGGAAAATGCTATCGCCGGTATCGATGCGGGATTTGAATTTATCCACATCGATATATCGCAAGCGAATCACGATGCGACTCGGGAAGAAATCATCGAGCGCACCAAAGAAGTCGTTGCTTACGCCAAATTCACGGGAGCGTTGGTCGAGGCTGAAGAGCGATACTTCTTCGGTTCTTCAGACTTACATACCGAGAATATCGACTATGAAGAGGTCAAGAAATTCAATTCTAAACCCGATGAAGTTGTCGATTTTGTTAACCAGACGGGAATTGATACCTGCGCCGTTCAGATAGGCAATCTTCACGGCAAGTATCCGGTACCGAAAATCCTTGATCTGGAACTGCTGGCAAAAATTCGTGCCGCAATTAATTGCAATATATCGCTGCACGGAGGCAGTGACACCCCCGGCCATTACTTTGTTGAAGCCGTGAAAATCGGGGTTACCAAGGTTAATATCAACTCAGACATGCGCTATGCTTACCGTCAGACTCTGGAAAAAGTTCTCAAAGACAACCCGAACGAAATATCGGTTGCCAAGCTCACCAATAAGGAAGTCGTACCGGCCGTCAGATCGGTAGTAGAAGAAAAACTGGCTAACTTCAATTCCAGCGGCAAAGCGATAATTTAATTTGAGCAGGGTGGTATTATAGGATTTAGGTATGGGACTACTAAATTCACTCAGTAAGTTACTCGATGAGAGTTCTGACGAATCTTTGGAGAAAAAACTCACAGCTGGACTCGATAGAATTGAACAGACTCTCGGAGCCACCGTCGACAAGTTTGAAGAGGGGGTCAGGTCGGTAGATAAGGCTGCCAGTAAAGTCAACGATGTCGGTCGAGTTATAGAATCGGCTGATAAGAAAATATCTGAAGTTGTCAGGCAGCGGGACAGCGTCTAAAGATTTATCTTAAATAAGCATAAGCGGGTTGACTGTCGACTATATTCTGTGTAAAAATAAGAGGCAATATGGACAGCAATGGTGGGGTAGCCTATAAGGACGTGCATAAGACAATTATGCCGCCGCAGACACTGATGCGCTCGGCGCTTAAACCGCCGGCCATCCCCGACCGACAACCACTCGGCGCTGCCAATACCGGCCAGCATGAATTTGACGTTATGAGTATCGGCGATATTGTCACCGATGACTTTATAGATCTTTTGGAAAAAGAAGAAAAAGTTGAACACGAGACCGATGGTAGCAGCTGGTTGGCTATACCGTTTGGTACGAAAATTCCCTTCGATCACCACGAAGTCATCGCCGCCGTCGGTAACGCCTCGAACGCTGCGGTGGCTTTTGCCCGGCTGGGGCTGAAATCCTGTCTGACGGCCAACGTTGGCGGAGACCAAGGCGGGCGCGATATGCTAGCCGTCCTGCAACAGGAAGGGGTTGACCATCGCTTCGTACGCATTAACCCGGACATGAAGAGCAACTTCCACTACGTTCTTAGATATAAGGCCGAGCGGACGATTCTGATTAAACACGAAGCCTATGATTATCGCTGGCCGGAGATAAGACCCGACGAGGATCCGGCTTGGCTATATTTCAGTTCTATATCCGGCAATGCTATACCATTCCACGACCAAGTCAGTGACTGGCTGGATGCCAATCCAGGTGTTAAGCTGGCTTTTCAGCCGGGTACGTTCCAGATGGAAGCCGGAGTTGAACGGCTCAAGAGAATCTACTCCAGAAGCGATATTCTAATCCTTAACCGCGAAGAAGCCGTAACCGTCGGCGGCGGCAATCACGAGGACATCAACGATCTCTTTGACCACTTACATCAGCTTGGTCCGAAAACGGTAGTTATAACTGACGGTCCCGACGGTGCTTATGCCTCTGACGGCAAGGCCAGACTTAAGATGCCGATTTATCCGGATATTGCACCCCCGGTTGATCGTACCGGAGCCGGTGACGCGTTTGCCAGCACTCTCGTCGCTGCTTTGATTAAAGGCAATACGATTGAGGGGGCGCTGCAGTGGGCGCCGATAAATTCAATGAGCGTCTGCCAGAAGGTTGGTGCCCAAGCCGGTCTACTCAAGGAACCCGAGATCGATAGCTATCTAAGGAAGGCTCCAAACTGGTACAAATGCGAGCCTCTCGGATAGGTTTAGTTTGTTTCCCTGGTGAATCTGACGCTTGTAGCAAACGGCAAGTGCTTATGGTAATCTGGAATAGGCGAGAACTAAAAATCGTTATATGAACAAAATTAAAATAAATACCTTAGGTGTAAAACGATGAGTCGAATGCTGTCTGATCTTTTGGGCGCCAAAGAACAGGAACTCCGCTACATGATTTCTAAATTAGAGAGTGCCAGTGGTCACCCGCGAAGCGATATTCGCCTGGGAGCCGACATCATGCGGGCTACTCAAGAGAAAATACGCCAACTGGGTTTGGATCCGTTCGACACTTCCGGCACCGAGCTTTATGAAGCTCTACACATGCGTTTGCTGGCTGACAACGACCGCTTGATGGAAAGCATCGGTTTAGCGCCGGATCAATCTCATCAACCTAACGAAATATTATCGGCGGTCAGTTCGCTGGTAAGACACCTCGACGTACCGTTGGGCTGTCTGGCACTGAAGACTACCTCGGCACGGGCCATCTTAAAGCGTAATCCACCCCTTAAAACTATGAAACTGCTTGGTTATCGTTCGCTGGAATCGCTGCTCAAGCGCGAACAACCAGCTCAACTCATTGCTGCGGCGCGTATCATTGAGACTGCTCATTGGCGACGCTCCCTGGTTAAGGAATATAAGAAATTAACACCGGCGGGTTTCGAGCAACGCTCTATCGAGGTTTTCTTTCCGAGGACGAAACGTTGGGAAATTGCTACCCAGGAACTAACTCGCTCGAACCGGGAGGTATGTTTGACGCTGCCTGAGCTCGGAGCCGTGGTAGTCTTGCCGATTTCGACCGACTTACCGGCACTGGCCATTACTTCACTGCTTTTGATACTGGACGGCATGAACGCTATCCGTTCGGCTAGCGCCTTATTTAAACTACGGCAGGTTAAGGCGGATTTCGGGTCTCTTGTGGCCGATAGTATCAGCGGCCAGGACTACAGCATCGGCCGAATTGCCGGTCGCTCGCTCTCCTGGCAGGTAATGCAGTATCACTACAGCCGACTCAGCAGTAACGAATTACCGCTGGTTTTCGAGCCCCACGTTCAACCTGAGGACCTGAGGCTCATAAGCATGGAGCGAGCCCTAGCTAAGCATCTGCCAGCTTTAGAGTTCTGGGAGGACACCGATAATCTCGCCTACTTATCCGATCGACAACCGGTTTCACTTAACATGCTGGACGTCGCGCTCTGCAGTGTCAACCGCCTCGGCTTCAGCGAGCGGGTCGTCAATTACGTCCGTTCCCGGGTCTGGAGGGATTTACTAGAGAGGTATTTAAATGCCGAAAATCTTGAAGAGGCTTTGAGCCAACTCGGGGACAAAGTGCAGGGAGAGTTTGCGGATATGCCCGGCACTATGGAGCTGGTAAGAGCATGACGCTAGCTAAACGACCACTTCGCTACAGTATATGTGTATCCGGTGCGGCCCGCGGCGAAACCGTCAAACAATCGTACAAAGCAGCTGAAGAGCTTGGGTCGGCCATTGCGCGGTCCGGGCAGGCTCTCACCACCGGTGCGACTGTCGGGCTGCCATATTATGCTGCTTACGGCGCCAAAAAAGCCGGCGGCTTTAGTGTTGGTTTCAGTCCGGCGGCCAGCCTCAGAGAGCATCTTCGGAAGTACCGCTTGCCTTACGACTGCTACGATTTTGTTAACTTCACCGGTTTACATTATGTCGGTCGAGACTTATATCTGGTCCAGTCCAGTGATGCGGTTATTACCATAGGGGGAAGATTTGGGAGTTTGCATGAATTTACCTCGGCGCTCGAAGCCGGTAAACCGTGTGGTATTCTACTGGGAAGCGGCGGTACGGCAGACATGATACCAAAACTGATGCAAACACTTGAACCGCCTCACGATGATCTGGTTATCTACGATGACGACCCGGCCCGACTGGTTAAGCGGGTAATAGAACTTATCGATCTTAAATACAAAGATATCCACGAAGAGCTCCGCAACCATGACGAGCATTGGTACCTCGACCCTGACAATATTCCGCCCCGATCCGGTTGATGGCTCGCCGACTCTTAGCGCCTTCTTCTAAGGTACAATAGAGTGATGGATAAATTCGTTTTAAAGTCCGACTTCCAGCCGACCGGCGACCAACCGGCTGCCATTGCCGCACTCACCGAGGGGCTGAACCAAGGCGAGAAGTTCCAGACACTGCTTGGCGTGACTGGCAGCGGTAAAACCTTCAGTGTGGCGCATGTCGTCAATAAGGTTCAGAAACCAACGCTGGTCCTTTCGCACAACAAAACGTTAGCCGCCCAGCTTTATAGCGAGTTCAAACACTTCTTCCCGGAGAACGCCGTCCATTACTTTGTCAGTTACTTCGATTACTATCAGCCGGAAGCCTATATGCCGCGGACCGACACTTATATCGAGAAGGATTCTCAAATTAACGAGGAGATCGATCGCCTCCGCCATGCCGCCACCGACTCGCTTTTGTCTCGACGCGACGTCTTGATCGTCGCCAGCGTCAGCTGTATTTACGGTATCGGTTCGGTGGAGGATTATGCCGGGTTATCAATCAAACTGACCAGCGGCGAGCGGCGCGTCCGGGATAAGCTGCTGCGACACTTAAGCGATATCCAGTACCAGCGGAACGATATAGATTTTCACCGTTCAACTTTCAGGGTCAGGGGTGACGTCGTAGACATTTATCCGGCGGGAGAAGAAGTTGCCTACCGGACGGAATTCTTCGGGGACCATATCGAAAGGCTAACTAAAATCGACCCTTTGACCGGAGAGATCTTGGGCCACCCCAACTCGGTTACGATCTATCCGGGTAGCCATTATGTCACTCCTCGCGACAAACTGCAGGTCGCTCTAGGAAAAATCGAAAAAGAGTTGGAGGAACGACTGGCACTCTTTAAGCGCGAAGGAAAGCTATTAGAAGCCCAGCGCTTGGAGCAACGGACCAGGTTTGATCTTGAGATGCTAGAGGAAACCGGCTTCGTTAAAGGAATTGAGAATTACTCCAGGTATCTGACTAACCGCGAACCCGGAGAGCAGCCGGCAACGCTACTCGACTATTTTCCTGATGACTACTTACTACTGATCGATGAATCACATATGACCATTCCTCAAGTAAGGGGGATGTACAATGGCGACCGTGCCCGAAAAGAAGTTCTCGTCGATTACGGTTTTCGTCTTCCGTCGGCCCTGGATAATCGACCTTTAACGTTCACCGAATTCGAGAGACATATCAATCAGACGATATGCATTAGTGCGACACCGGCCGATTATGAACTAAGTCGGAGTCCCAAACCGGTTCAACAGGTAATCCGCCCGACCGGACTGCTCGACCCCAAAATTGAGGTACGACCAATCGAGGGTCAAATCGATGATTTGGTCAGCGAGATCCGAACGACCGTTAACAAACGCCAGCGAGTCCTGATTACTACCTTGACTAAACGAATGGCCGAGGACCTTGCCGAGTATCTAAAAGACATCAACGTGAAGGTGGCCTACCTCCATAGTGATATCGATACCCTGGAGCGGACGGATATATTGAGAGATTTAAGATTGGGCACCTATGACGTCTTAGTGGGGATTAACTTGCTAAGAGAGGGACTGGATTTACCCGAGGTGTCACTGGTAGCGATCCTCGATGCCGATAAAGAGGGGTTCCTGCGTAGTGAGCAAGCACTGATTCAAACCATCGGCCGCGCCGCCAGGCACGAAGAAGGGCGCGTGATCATGTATGCGGATAACATGACCGATAGTATGAAGCGTGCCATCGGTGAAACGGAAAGGCGTCGGCAGATTCAGGCCGAATATAACGCCGAGCATGGCATCACGCCGACCGGTATCAAACGTTCGATTGAAAAAGGTCTAAGACCCGATTTGCCCGAGGAAGCCAAAAAGGCCAAATTGGATTTAAAGAAGATACCAAAAGACGAGTATGCTTCACTTATTAAGGACCTCAGTGCCCAAATGGAGCTGGCCGCCGCCAACCTGCAGTTTGAAAATGCCGCTGAGATCAGGGACATAATCAAAGATATAAAAGCGCGCTTAGCTTAGACAGCCAACCAACGCTAGCTCAATGTTTCTTGGAGAGTGCATCAACATACACTCTTTCGTATTGATCTACCACTTGTTTATAATCGAACTGCTTGACATATTTAAGACCCCACGTCCGCCAGAGCCGGCGAAGGTCTTCCTGGTAAAGTAGAAGCTCTAAACGTTGGACAAATTCTTCGGTATTCTTAGGGTCGACTAAAGAAATGGCGCCGAGGTCTTTAAGGACTGAGGAGTAACCGGAGTTTCTTCCGGCAACTGTCACCAAACCGCTGGCCATGGCTTCGAGCAGAACGATTCCGAAGCTCTCACCAAACACCGCCGGCGAACAAAACAAGTCGGCATCATTCAAACACTTTAGTTTGTCTTTATCGGTTACGCGTCCTTTGAATTCACAGTTTTTTAGCTCCATCCGGGCGGCTAACGCTTCCAGTTTTTCTCGATCTAGTCCGTCGCCGACTATTTTCAGTGATAGCCCGGGATGTTTTTCGCTCAAGTCCTTATAGGCCCGGAACAGATATTTCAGCCCTTTTCGTTCTTCCAGCCGTCCAATATATAAAATTGTTTTTTTGACTCCGGCATAAGACTTTGACCTCGTCGCCGGCCGGTACTCAGATAGGTCTATACCGTTCGGGATAATCTTTACAGTGTGGTCGGTGAGACCTCTGACGTATTCGGCTGCCGCATCCGAGACCGCCGTCAGTTCATGAAGATATTTAAGCACCGACTTGGTATACGGTGTAACCATCCGGATAACCGATCGACTCATCAAGGTCTCTGGAACTTTGGCGTGGAAGGTGGCGATGTTGACGCATGTTGAAAGTCTTAATATCTGCCGGCTTATTTGCGGGACCCATGGCTCGTGAAAGTGGAGGATGTCAAACTTCTCTTTCCTTAACATCTCGTCAATCTCGTCAGTTTCGGCTCCTATTGAAATCTGCGGTGTTGTATGTAGTGGTGAGCGGAGGTCGACGCCGTTACCAAGACAGATGATTCCTTCCATATCGCAGCCAGAAGAGTCGCGGGGGCGCGGAGTGATAATCACGGCTTGATGTCCGCGGGCTACCAAATCCTTACGAAGAGCTATAACAATTTCCTGCACGCCGCCGGGATTTGCAATATTGTACGGACAAACCAGACCTATTTTCATTTATTTAAGAATTATATACCATGTAACTTTTCGGACGAGACCAAGGGAAAAAAGTCTTCGTTGTAGTAAAGTATCGAAGCGTTCTACTAATAGCACGTGATCGCGTTCGTATCGCTCGATTCCACGTTTGGTTAATATCGGTTTATGGAGAAAAGTCATTGCTTTCACGACATTTATTTAATTATTAAGAGTATCAGCCAAAGCTTCGTACAAACTGCTTTGGTGGGTGTCGTACATTTGTTTTTTAGCATTAGCTTCCACAACAGTTCGCTGAGCGGTATTATCCAGTCCTTGTCGTTTATTCCGTAGGTTATCTCTGCGAGCCCGTGGGTTGGTTGCCGATTTTAGCGCATCACGTTCCATCTTTTGCCAAAACGACCTTTTCCTTTCATATTGATTTACTACCGAGTCGGCCTGCTTGATCTCTAACTTTAGCGTGGCCCGGTAAGGGTCTGTTTTCTCCAGCTGAGCTAACTTCATCCTTAGTCCCTCTGCGTAGGCAATGGCCCTGGGAAGATTGATTGTATCGATTTGTTGCAACCGATAACTACATTTTTGAGCGATGATCTCTCGAGCTTTAACCTCATCGTCGGCGGTTGCCAGGCGTCTTTCGGTGTTGTCGATGCTCTCGGTGACGTGATTATGGATGGTATCCGCTTTAGAGAAGAGCTGACGACTGGTTTCGGCAACTATAGCAATCCGGCCAATACTTGCAGCGCGGTCCTTATCGATATTTCTGATTATTTCTTTAGCTTCGCTGCGCGAGGCACCCTCTAGGCAAAGCTGATGGCGAACGGCCTTCCTACCCAGCGCTTCTTCTCGGCGAGCCCTTAATTCCGCTATATGCTCTTGCCGCCGTCTATCGGCGGTTTCGTAGACGGACGCAATTCGCTTTGGCATCCTTTCAACTCGTTCGTTAAGCGTCGTTCCTAATCTGTCCACGCGCGTCTTGGTTTGATCTAAGGTAGCTTGTCGCAGTTCCCTGAGCCGATCGTTTTGGGCATTTGTTAGTCTTTCTGATTGGAGATTGAAACGTTTCAAAGCACTGCGATAAATTGATCGATGGACTACTATAACAGGGGTTTCAACGCCGTTTAGGAGCATAGCTTTAGCCAATTGCCAGTTTTTTAGCCCCTTGGCGCGGGCTTCAAGCATGGCCCGTACGAACGCAAAGGATATTCCAAATTGCTGGGTATCCTCGTATCTTAGATTTTTGTCGTTCTCGTCAACCTCTGTAAAATTGGTAGCCTGATTTTCTTCTCGAGGTTTTTTGGGATCTTGAGTAAGGCCGTTACCCCGGTTTATAGTGCCATCTTCAGAGTCGGATGAGACGGGGACAGCGCCAAAGGCGTTAGGATCGAATAGTTGGCCAGATCCCTCTTGTCCGGGGGAAGGAAGCGCTGGGCGTAAACCGAGGATCGAACTATCTGTGGACGGCGTGTTCAGTGTTTCAGTCATCTTTAATATATTCTATAAGCATATTTTGCCGATTACAAAATTTTCCCGATACTTAGGTTGATGAGGTAGTTTAAACATCCGTTTATTATCTTAAGACGTCAGTTCTACTACACCCGGAACATTCGCAGGTGTTATACTAAGAGTTAATATGGCAAAAATCTCTCGGGATGATGTATTAAAGTTGGCTCGATTAGCCAAATTGTCTCTCGACGACGCCGAAGCCGATGAACTGGCTAATGATCTTGGTGAAATCCTGCATTATGTTGAACAGCTGCAAAGTGTTAACGTCAGCGGTCTCAATCCCACCGATCAGGTAACCGGACTAACTAACGTGATGCGGGAAGATCAGATAGAAGACTACGGGTATAAGCCGGAGGACCTGCTAAAAAATGTTCCTCGAGTAGAAGACAATCACATAAAGGTCAGGCGGGTCCTATGAGTCAGTGGCCGCCCATTGCTGAAATTGCTGCACAGGTTAAGGCCAAGAAGCTCAGCGCCGTCGACATGGTCAAGCAGGCGCTGAAAACAATAGCAGAAAAGAGCGAATACCAAGCCATCATATCGACGCTTCCGGATCAAGCGCTCGCCCGAGCCAAAGCCATAGATAGTTCGACAGACGGCGGCCGATTGGCAGGCGTGCCGTTCATCGCCAAAGATAATTTTTTGGTTTACGGACCGGATACAACCGCCGCCAGCAACATCTTAAAAGGCTTTAAAGCTCCCTACCAAGCCACGGTTATTGAGAAACTGGAAAGTGAGGGTGCTATCTGTGTTGCTAAGGCTAATTTGGATGCCTTTGCCCATGGGGCTAGCACGGAAAATAGCGATTTTTTCACCACCAAGAATCCTCACGACAAAACCCGCGTTCCCGGTGGAAGTTCTGGAGGATCGGCGGCCGCCGTCATTCTCGACATGGTACCTTTTGCATTAGGTACGGATACCGGCGGCTCGACGAGACAGCCAGCCAGTTTCGTTGGTTGCGTCGGCTACAAACCCACTTATGGGCTGATGTCGAGATCGGGAATAGTAGCAATGGCCAGCAGCACGGACACTGTCGGGACTCTCGCCAAATCGGTTGAGGATGCCGCCTTGGTTATTGACGTTATGGCCGGGAAAGATCATCTGGACGCGACGACCATCGACCGGGAGCCCGATGGCTATGATATCAGCTGTCAGCTTGACCAGGGATTGAGAGGAAAGAAGTTCGCCGTAATTAAAGAATACATGGGAGAGGGACTGGCTTCCGAGGTTCGCGAAGTTATAGATGGAGTAGTCAAAAAACTGGAATCAGCCGGCGCCCAAGTCAGCGAGATCAGTCTGCCGTCCTCACCGCTTTCGCTAGCGGTTTATTACATAATTTGTCCGGCCGAGGTTAGCAGTAATTTAAGTCGTTATGACGGACAACGCTACGGATATAGTGATGAATCGGCAAAGGATCTGCAGGAAAGCTATGATCTATCTCGAGGACATGGATTTGGCAAAGAGAATAAGCGCCGGATCATGATCGGCACCTACGTTCTCAGCAGCGGCTACTACGATGCCTACTACAAAAAAGCCCAAACCGTCAGAACCAAGCTCATAAACGAATTTAACTCCGCTTTTGAGTCCTACGATTTTCTCGTCGGCCCCGTGGCGCCAACCACCGCCTTCAAGATAGGGGCTAATGCCGCCGATCCGCTTAGTATGTATTTAAGCGACGTTATGACGGTAGCCGCCAATCTGGTTGGCATACCGGCTATCAGCATACCCGCGGGCAAAGCCGGTGATCTACCCGTAGGTGTACAATTAATGGCTAGACAGCGGGCCGATCGCGACTTGCTTGGCGTATCAAGGTCATTAGAGGGGATACTTAAATAATATGAGTTCATCAGACATTAAAGACGTCGCAGCCGTCATCGTACTTCTAATTATTATCTTTGTCATTGGACTGTTTCAGCGGCGTCCCAAACCTCTGAACCAGGAATATTTTAACAACCGATGGCATGAACTACAGAAACTTTTACCCGACAAGAAGACCTGGGGGATGGCGGTTATCGATGCCGACAAGCTGCTGGACGAAGCTCTTCGCAAACGCCACTACAAAGGAAAGACCATGGGGGAGCGCCTGGTTTCCTCGCAGCGAGATCTTACCGACAACGACGGGGTGTGGTTCGGACACAAACTCCGCAACCGAATTGTTCACGAAACCGGCGTTAAACTGAAAAAACGCGACGTCACGGAAGCTCTTGTAGGATTTCGTCAGGCTCTTAAGGATCTGGGAGCGCTTTAGACATGCTAGATCCCAAAGTCCGCGCCAAGTATAAAGTGAGCATCGGAATTGAGTGCCACGTGCAGCTGAAGACCAAGAGCAAGTTATTTTCGGGCAGCGATAATGATGCTCGATCGGCCGCTCCAAACACCTTGGTTAACCACATCGACTTCGGATTACCGGGTGCGTTGCCGGTCCTCAACCGGGAAGCTGTTCGACTGGCGTCTAAAATGGGTTTTGCGCTTAACTCGAGACCGCAACAATTTTCGAAGTTCGACCGGAAACACTATTTCTATCCCGATCTACCAATGGGGTATCAAATCACCCAGTACGATCAGCCAATAATAGTTGGCGGATCGGTTGACATTGAGGTTGATGGCAAAAGAAAAACTATCGGCATAACCAGAGCCCACCTGGAAGCCGACGCCGGTAAAAGTATCCACCCTGCCGGCAAAGATTACAGCCTGGTCGATCTAAATCGGGCCGGGACGCCGTTACTGGAAGTTGTCAGCGAGCCGGACATGCATTCTCCCCAGGACGCTAAAGCATACGTGCGAGAACTGTATCTGTTAGCAAAATACTCCGGGGCTAGCGATGCCAATTTGTATTACGGGAACATGCGTTTTGATGTCAATGTCAGTGTTAGTACTTCAGATGCGCTTGGAACGAGGACCGAGACTAAAAATCTAAACTCTTTTAGATCTGTCGAGAAAGCCGCCGAGTATGAAATATCCCGACAAATTGAGCTGCTGGAAAAAGGCGAGAGAATAGTCCAGGAAACCAGAGGCTGGGACGAGGCCAAACAAAAAACCTTGTCACAACGCGGCAAGGAAGAAGCCAATGACTACCGCTACATGCCGGATCCTGATTTACCGCCTCTGATCCTAGATGACGAGTATGTCGCCAAAATTGAATCGGCAATGCCCATGATGCCCGGTGAATGGCGCCGGCGTTTAGAGTCGCTCGGACTTAGTAAAGACGCTATCGAAACCCTGATTGACGCCGAAGTAGAAGAAGGACAGGTTGCCTACCTTAGCTTGATAGAGCGGCTACTGAAAACGCCCCAAGCCGCCCGACAAATCGCTAACTGGCAGATTAACGTTGAGGTTCCGCTTCGTAGAGAGAATAAACTAGAGGGTAATCTAAAAGACGAGGATAGGTTGAATATCTACCAAACTGCCTATGAGCTATTTACTAGTGGAAAGATGAACTCCAATCAGACAAAGGATTTTCTAATGCTTATGATGAATCAAAACAGCGTTCCCGCTGACATTGAAGCCTTTGCCACAGATAAGGGTCTCGTCCAGGAATCGGACGAAGGAGAAATCGGAAAGATTGTTGAAGAAGTGTTAGCAGAACACGCGAAGGTAGCAAACGACGTTAAAAACGGCGAAATCAAGGCCATCGGTTTTTTGGTTGGAGCCGTGATGAAAAAGAGCCAAGGCAAGGCCAACCCTCAACTAGCCCAGAAACTTATTAAGATCCAGCTTGGTCTGTAGCAATTTCCCCAACGGAAAATGCAGTTCCATGAGCGGCGATCCACTCCACAGTGTCTGATATGGTCATAAACTCTTCGCTTGCAGAGTCAACTCCTCTATAATCTCCACTGGGATGCGACGAATTTACCCATACCGCTGTTGGAACTTTATTCAGCCTTGTCTCACCCTTATAGAGGGTCCCACCTCTCCCCGGGTGGAAGGTAGCTACAACAATAGCCACCGCAAGAGTATTGGTTCCGTCTAGTGGGTCGGGTCTTTTTAGGGTAGCCCTGAGTTCGATATCTCCTGGGTTAAGACCGGTACGACGCGCAAACAGGTCTGCCTCAAGAACTTTCCAGAGGCTATAATACAGATGTTCGCCCTCACGGAGGTTGCTCGCGGTGTATTCGCACTCTTCAGTTGCTATACATGATTGAAAGGTCCGAGGATGTTTTTTCGCTTGACCCGACTTAGTTACCGCCTCATTAGCTCTGTCGACTAGTCTTGCATGATTAGGAGCCTCAACCCTTTTTAAGTAATCTAGGTTCTTTATCTCGATTACTTTTGCATCGAGTTCTTGAGTCATTTTTTCAGTCGGTATGAATGGCGGCATATTTCTCCCCTTAATTTGATGCATATTATCACCCAACAGCAATATTATGCAAGCTTAAGTAGCAAGAATTGCTAACTATGGTAATATCTAGCTAGACGATGAAAAAAATTACTAAAGCAGTAATTGCTGCGGCTGGCTTCGGAACGCGATTTTTACCCCAAACTAAAGCGATGCCTAAGGAAATGTTGCCTCTAGTAGATAAACCAATAATTCAGTACGTTGTCGAGGAGTTAGTCGAGGCCGGTATTAAGGACATAATTATTGTCACCGGTTATAGCAAGCGCAGTATCGAGGATCATTTCGATGCCCCTAACCAGGATCTTATCGCCAACCTAAGATCGGGGGGTCAGTCTAAACTACCGTTACTCGAAGAGGTCAGAGCTATCAGCAATTTGGCTAACTTTGTATATATTCGTCAAAAAGGAGCCTACGGCAACGGAACACCGCTTCTCAATGTGGCTCACCTTTTGGCTGACGAACCTTTTATCTATACCTGGAGCGATGACTTTATCTTGTCATCGCCCAACCGCTTTCAACAGCTAATCGAAGCCTATAACTCTTATCCCGGTCAGATATTGGCGGCCGTCCGTGCTAAATCGGACGAGGACTACGATCGTTACGGTTTCGCCGGAGGTCGCCAGTTAACGGATAATATTCTGAAGGTCAGTGAACTACGCGAAAAACCGGGAAAAACCGCTGCGCCCAGCGATCTGGCGACGGTTAGCGGATTTTTACTGACTCCGGAGATATTCAAGTATTTAAAGACGGCCCAGAAAAACAGAGCCAGCGGCAGCGAGTTATACTACAACGACGCCCTTAAGCTAATGATTAAAGACGCTCAACCGGTCTACGCCTGCGAGATAAAAAACGGCAAATACTACGATGCTGGCAATAAGCTCGAGTACCTTAAGACAATCGTCGAGTTTGCACTGATGCATGACGATCTTAAAGACGACTTTGGCAAATATTTGCACAGTCTCGTAAAACAGCTGTAATATACTAGGTATGAATCAAGCCGCTGAAGTATTGCTGATAATCGTCTCGAGTGTTTTGGCGGTCTTCCTGGTTGTTCTAATTATCATAGGCATTAAGTTTATTCAGGTTATGAACGGCTTAAAACGGCTCATGAAACAGGCCGAGAAGATTGCCGATTCCGCCGAGGCGGTAGGTGAATTCTTTCGCAAATCATCCGGTCCGGCTTCAGTCGTCAAAACGCTCGCTAATATTGTTGAATCAGCACTAAAGCATAAACGAAAGGAAGAGAAGTAATGGCCGGAAAAACAACCAGGAAATTCGCCTTAGGAGCGATAATCGCCGCCGTAGCAGGATATATAGCCGGACTTTTAACCGCCCCCAAGAGCGGCAAAGAAACCCGTAAAGATATTAAAGATACCACCGAGAAAACGGTCCATGAAGCTGAGAAGGATTTTGCCAAGGTTCAGGCAGAACTAAACAAACTCGTAGCCGAAGTCAAATCCAACGGCGAAAAGGTTCGTGGCCAAGCTAAGGAGCAAGTCAAAGAAGCCTTGGCGAAAGCTGATGTCGCCACCAAGAAAGCTAAAGAAATTGCGACTTCAATCAAGCAGGGAAACGCTAAAGATAAGGATTTACAATCCGCCGTCAAAGACGTCACCAAAGCTATTGATAGTCTAAAAGTCTACCTGAAAAAATAATCTCCCCTGGGCCTACTGACTTAGGTAGGTGTCGGTCAGCGGTTTTAGGTATAATAGTAGTGTAATTATTGAGGGAATATGCCGTCGAAGCATAGTTTATCGGCCAGTGATTTTGTTCACCTTCATAACCATACGCAGTATAGCTTGCTGGATGGTTTGACGAAGGTACCGGCTCTACTTGACTATGTCAAATCAGCCGGCATGTCGGCCGTAGCCATGACCGACCACGGAACTCTCTCAGGGGTTATTGAATTCTATGAAGAAGCTCTCAAGCACGAGATCAAGCCTATTATCGGTATGGAGGCCTATATAGCGGCTAGGTCCTATCGGGATAAGGAGGCCGGCAAGGACAAAATATATTATCACTTGACAGTGCTGGCGATGAATAATGCCGGATATCAGAACTTGATGAGGTTATCAACAATAGCCAATTTAGAGGGAATGTACTATCGGCCGCGAATCGATCACGAACTTTTGGAAAAATACAATGAGGGCTTGATCATTCTCAGCGGCTGTATCGGCGGTGAGGTCGGAGATAACTTGAGACAAGGCCAATACGACAAAGCCAAGGACATCGCTTCGTGGTATAAGCAGATATTTGCCAATCGTTACTATCTTGAGGTCCAAGATCATGGCCATCCCCAACACCCTTCGGTATGGCAAGAGCAAACACTGGTCAATGAGCAGATCATGAAGCTTTCTTCGGAGTTGGAGATACCGTGCGTTGTCACTACTGATGCGCATTATCTAAAACACACCGATCAAGAAGCCCACGAGATACTTTTGTGCGTTCAGACCGGCTCCTTTTTGTCCGATGAAAAACGGATGAGCCTGAAGGAATTTGAACTGCATGTCACCGACCCGGTCGAAATTATCGGGCGTTGGGGCGATGAGCATCCCGACTATATCACCAATACCAGGGCAATCGCTGCCAGATGTAATGTGTCAATTGACCTCGGTAACATCCTGATACCAAAATTCCAGGTCCCCAAAGGCGAATCAGAGAAGTCCTATCTTCACGGTAAGGTTTACAAAGGATTAGCCTGGCGCTATGGAGGGGTAGCTGAATCAGCAGCAGCCAAATTTAGTATTGAGGAAGCCAAAGAAAAACTATCACAGGAGGTTTTGGACCGAGCCGAATACGAACTGGGAATTATCGACCAAATGGGCTTTAACGGGTATTTCCTAATAATTTCCGACTTCATTGGTTGGGGCAAAGCCCAGGGCATCGTCTTTGGACCGGGAAGGGGATCGGCGGCCGGCTCGATTATTGCATACGCGCTTAAAATCACCGAACTAGATCCCCTGGTTTATGATCTGCTGTTTGAAAGATTTTTAAACCCCGACCGTATCAGTATGCCGGATATTGATGTCGACATCCAAGATAGCCGTCGTGATGAGGTTATCAGCTATTGCGTCAGAAAATACGGCGTTGAACGTGTTGCTAATATTGTGACGTTCGGTCGAATGGCGGCCCGTAATGCCGTCAGAGACGTCGCCAGAGTGCTGCAGGTACCCTACAAAGACGCCGATCGTCTAGCCAAGATGATTCCACCACCGGTCCAGGGACGACATATTCCCTTAGCCGTTTCGCTAGAAGAAGACGCCGAGCTTCGCAATGAATATAACAGTAACGAAACCGCTAGACGGGTGTTCGATCTGGCCATCCAGCTGGAGGGCACCATCAGAAGCCATGGTGTTCATGCTGCTGGAGTTGTGATTGCCCCGGACGATATCGTGAAATTCAGCCCGCTCGAAAAAGCCCAAAAAGGGGTCATAGCGACGCAGTATCCCATGGGACCGATCGAAGAACTGGGGCTGCTTAAAATAGACTTTTTGGGACTGTCCAACCTCACAATCATAAAAAACGCGTTGCGGATTATAAAAAGGGTTTACAACAAATCGGTGGACATAAACCGTATACCGCTGGACGATCAGGATACCTTTCAGCTGTTAGCCAGAGGTGATACTACCGGAGTTTTTCAGTTTGAATCTCCGGGGATGAAACGGTACTTAAAACAGCTTGGGCCGACAGTCTTTGAAGATATTATTGCTATGGTGGCACTTTACCGTCCCGGACCGATGCAATTTATTGATGACTTTATTGCCCGCAAAAACGGCCAGCTCGATATCAAATATCCGCACCCTAAAATGGAAGCGGCTCTAAAAAATACCTACGGAGTGCTAGTGTACCAGGAACAGGTCATGCAGATAAGTAAAGACCTCTGCGGGTTCAGCGGCGGCCAGGCTGATACTCTACGCAAAGGTATCGCCAAAAAAATACCTTCAGTCCTGGCAAAGATGAAGGTAGATTTTATCGAGGGCGCCGTCAAACACTCCGGTGCCGATCGTCAGCAGATGGAGCGTTTTTGGAAACAACTGGAGGACTTTGCCGCCTACTGTTTCAACAAATCCCATGCGGCATGTTATGGCTTGATAGCCTACCAGACGGCTTACCTAAAAGCTCACTACCCGGCGGCTTTCATGGCAGCGCTGATGACCAGTGATTTTGAAAGCACCGACCGCCTGGCTATCGAGATTACAGAGTGTCAACATATGGGGATAGAGGTGTTGCCGCCAGATGTTAATGAATCTTTCGTCGAGTTTGCGGTGGTCCCTGTCAAGAAACCCAAAATTCGTTTCGGCATGGCGGCCATTAAGAACGTCGGTACAGGAGCCGTGGAGGAAATTCTGCGTGCCCGGGAGGAAAGAAATTTTAAGTCTTTGGAAGACTTTCTTAGTAGAGTCGAGGTCAGGATAGTTAACCGTAAGGCACTCGAAAGTCTTATCAAGGCCGGTGCTTTTGACAGGTTCAATGACCGCTCCACGCTGCTTGCTAACTTGGATACAATGCTCTCCTTTGCTAGCCGTCTGCAGAAACAACACTCCAGCGGCCAAACGGACTTATTCGGGGCTCAGGACGACAAAACCCTGGTCAAAGCCGAGTTGCAGCTGGCTAACGCCGGTACGGTCTATACTACACGAGAACAACTATTGTGGGAGAGAGAGCTGCTGGGACTGTTTTTAAGCCAAAACCCATTGGAGTTATACGCCAACTTTTTAAGCGAGCAAACAATACCTTTGGCGTCTCTTAGTGCCGATAATGAAGGTCGTAATGTAACTGTTGGTGGAGCGGTGAGTGACGTCAGAGCTATTACTACCAAGAACGGCCAGAAAATGGCCTTTGCGAAGATTGAGGATCAGTCCGGGGAAATAGAATTAATCCTGTTCCCCAGTTCTTTTCAGCAAACCACAGGTTTATGGGACAGAGATAGGGTTGTCCTGGTTCGCGGTAAAGTTTCTACGCGCGACCGTGATGGAGCCACCGGTGGCGAGGTCAAGATAATCGTCGATGATGCTCGTGAGATTACTCACGAACAGGCTACCAATTACCAGCTGACCGGTAAGAAAATGAAAATCCCCGCCTCGCGCCGGTCAAGCGCTGCATCTAAAGCCGCATCGATCAAGCCGCTAGTCAGCCGACCGACACCAGAGCGAATCTATATCCGGCTGGCCGACGGCCGAGATGAAACGTTGCTCGTCACCCTTAAGTCTTTAATTGACCGTTATGACGGAAAGACTGAAGTTGTACTGGTACTCGGAGAGAACGATTCAAAGCAGGCGATTAAATTACCTTCGAAAATAGACAAAACCGATTTTGTTCTGGCTGAGTTGTCAGCGATGGTCGGTCAGGAAAATGTGGTAGTTCGTTGAGTCAAGCTAAAAGGGCTGCTGCACCGATACCGACGGTTATGCTACCCATGATTGCACCCGCTTCACCTAGAACTTTGGCCCCCATGAAAATAATAGCCAGGGCAGCTATACCGAAAAGCGGTAAGTAAGGATAGTAAGCTTTCAGAAACGGCTTGGTATGTTTACGATGTTGACCGTAGCGTTTTTGGTCGTGAACCTGTGACCCTCGTCTATTAACAGTTTGATGTGATAATGCCATGACTATTCCTTTATTACCCTCTTGTTTATTTTATACCCTATAATTCCAGATTAGCATAAACATTAATTTGAAGCAAAAAGATTTTAGAACTCAAATCTTCCGGCTATTCGTTAAGACGTAAAGGGCAATGGCTCCAGCAACCGCGACATTAAAAGACTCCTTGTGTCCTCGCATCGGTATCTCAATAACCACATCAGATGATTTAAGGATATTAGCTTCTATCCCTTCAACTTCGCGGCCCACAATCAGGGCCATTTTGGCGGTCGGAGTAAATTGATCCAGTGAAACCGAACCGGTTGCTTGTTCCAATGATGCGACCAAAAATCCTTCGGACTGCAACGACGTTATTACTGGGAATATATCTTCGGCATGTTCCCATGACACATAATTTTCAGCCCCTAACGAAGTCTTTCTGATCTTGCCGTTGATTTTTGCCGACTCATGCGGCATACGGCTGTCACGGTCGTGTACCGGGTAGGGCGTATAACCGGTTAGAAAGACTTTTGCTACTCCCAATCCATCAGCAGTTCTGAGCAGTGAGCCGACGTTGTGGGTGCTCCGCACGTTGTGAAGTATCAAAATAACCTGATTCATCTACTACATCCTACTACACTTTCCGACGTGACTGCATAAGCTCAAGCGTTTATAATAGACGTGACATGAGTCAAAACGCCCGCCTAGACGAAGAACAAGCCACTCAACGACGAGCCAGTCTGCTCGGAATGGACTATTTCGACACTTCCCGAACGGCCACTAAACAGCTGTTCGGGAACTTCTTGAGCGTACCCGAAATGTATCAATTAAAAGTAGTGCCCTTGGTTGCCGACCAAAGCAATGTTCTGTTTGGTATAACCACCACCACGTCACAACAAACGATGCAGGACTTAAGACAGAGGTTCAGCGACCAGCGAGTCACTTACGCCATTATCTCGGGCACCGGTTTTAAAGACTATATGACGCTGTATGATCCGCCTAAACAGATTACTTACCAGGATGTAAACTTATCGGAGGGGAGTAACGGCCAGTCGTTAATCGATAGAATCTCCGCCACCCTTGATCAGGTCCGTCCTGACGACATTCTGGCTTATCTTGTTAAGCAAGCTTATCGGCTCAAGGCTTCAGATATCCATCTGGAAAACCGCTCAAAAGATGTGCGAGTCAGGTTCAGGGTCGATGGTGTCCTCCACCCCATTGCATTTTTGAGAAAAGAAAAATACCAACATTTGTTGAGCTCGATTGCTGTCGCCGCCAATGTATCGACTAGCGCCAGCGATGCTCAAGACGGCCACATTAACAAAAATTATCAGATGGCTACCGGTGAGAATGTTACGGTTAATCTCCGGGTGGAAACGATTCCAGCGGCATACGGCCAAGACGTGGTCATGAGGCTCTTTAATATCCGCATGGAGCTAATGAAACTGGAAAACCTGGGGCTTAGCGAGAACGAACGCAAGGTAGTTGATGAGATAATTTCCCACCCTACCGGGATGGTTTTAATAGTTGGCCCGACGGGCTCGGGGAAGACTACCACGCTGTACTCGCTAATCAATACCCTGAACTCCGATGAAAGAAAAATCCTGACACTGGAAGATCCTATCGAGTATTACATGGAGGGCGTAGTTCAGATTCCCGTTGGCGGCAACACTAACCCGGCAGCCTTCGCCGAGAAGCTGAAAGCAATTTTACGGTTTGACCCCGACGTTGTTATGATTGGAGAAATCCGTGATCAAGATACCGCCAAAACCGCCCTGCAGGCTGCCCTGACCGGCCAACTGGTACTATCCTCCTTCCATGCTTCATCGGCAGCGGCCGCTTTGACGCGTTTAGTGGACTACGTGGGTATCAATCCGTTGTTTGCCTCGGCAATCCACCTGATTATGGCCCAGCGGCTGGTACGACGCTTAGACGACTCCACTAAGATCAGCTATCAGCCCGACGAGGCCTTGAGGGCCGAGATAAAAAGGGTTATAGATTCACTGCCACCGACAATGGAGCGACCCGATACCTCCTCTATAACTTTATACCAGCCAGGTAGGTCTGACGCTAACCCATTTGGTTATCGCGGTCAAATTGCCATAAGGGAACAGCTACGAATGAGTGACGGGGTAAGAAAAGTCCTCCGCCTGCCACAAGGGGACATAACAACGCCAGCCCTAGAACAACAAGCTGTCAATGACGGAATGATGACCATGATCCAAGACGGTGTACTCAAAGCTCTTCAAGGCATTACATCAATCGAGGAAGTCTACCGCGTGGTTGGTTAGTAACTTTAGATAGTAATATAGAAAATCATCTTCAGTCGTTTCAAGGTGTTGTCGATAGGTGTAACGCGGCTTAATATCTACTAAAAACAACCGAGTATAAAGAAAAGATATGAAATGCAAAAAGGCCGCACGCTGCCGTAATATTTACTTTTTCAGTTTCGAGGCAGGTTAACTAAGTTATGTTCTTTGCCACAGCTGGAACCAAGCGGTCATCTAGTACGCTCGGGATAATTTCTTTAGCATTGGGCTTTTCCACCAAAGCGGCGATGGTTTTGGCTGCGGCAATTTTATGATCGTCGGTTATTTTCTCAACTTGGTTATCCAATGCTCCCCTGAATATTCCGGGGAAAGCCAGGGCATTATTGACCTGATTATCAAAGTCACTTCTACCGGTGGCGACGATCGCCGCTCCAGCAGCATAAGCGTCATCAGGCAATATTTCAGGGTTCGGGTTTGCCATGGCGAAAATTATCGGATCCTTAGCCATCGATTTTACCATCTCTTTGGACAGCAAATTAGCCTGGGAGACGCCGATAAAAATATCAGCTCCCCGAAGAGCAGTTTTTAAATCGCCACTGAGCCCGCTGGGGTTGGTAAACTTTAGTAATTCCTTCTTGCTGGTATTCAGATCGGATCTTGAGGCTGAAATAATACCTTTGCTGTCTACTATGAGTATTTCAGGAGCGCCATATTTATAGAGAAGTTTGGCAATTGCCACACCGGCCGCACCGGCGCCGACGATGACCACCCGGCACTGTTCCAAAGTTCGTGAGGTCACACTGAGGGCGTTTATCAAGCCGGCCAATACAACCACGGCCGTACCGTGCTGATCGTCATGCATGACAGGAATATGAAGCTCGCGTTTCAACCTCTCTTCGACCTCAAAGCAAATGGGGGCGGCGATATCTTCCAGGTTAATCGCTCCAAAGCTAGGGGCAATTGCCTTAACTGCAGCGACAATATCGTCGGCAGAGTGAACGTCTAAGACAATGGGGACGGCATCGATATCGGCGAAGTGTTTAAACAGCATAGCCTTGCCCTCCATAACCGGTAACGCCCCGTACGGTCCGATATTTCCTAGCCCCAATACGGCCGATCCGTCACTTATGACCGCGACACTGTTGTTAAGCCAGGTGTAGTCACGAGCCTTATCGGGGTGAGCGGCGACAAAACTACTGACGGCACCGACGCCGGGAGTGTAGTAGGTGCTCAGTTTCTCCCGAGTAGATAGATCATCCTTCAGTTTGATTGAGATCTTCCCGCGCAAACGTTGATGGGCTTCCAGGGCCAGTTTTCCATAATCCATTTAAACTTAATATACGTGATAGCAGCTAAATTATCCAGGCGCATGATGCCAAAAGAATCGTCGCCCTACTTGCGCTTAAAGGGTAAATCGTGTAAGCTTTTGTATAAATAGCAAGGTAGGAAAGTATGCAATCATTGATCAAAGACATCGAAGCGCGGTATAAAAAGCATGCCGTTGTTGACGTTATGAGCGGCGACAGCGTCAAGGTGCATCAGAAAATCCGCGAAGGCAGCAAAGAAAGAATCCAGATTTTCCAAGGCCTGGTCATTCGGACCGATCGCAAAAACAGCCATACTAGCCGAATAACGGTACGACGAATATCCAGCGGTGTCGGCGTAGAGAAAAGCTTTTTGCTACACAGTCCTTTGGTTTTAAAAGTCGAGGTCACAAAACGCGCTAAGGTCCGTCGCAACTATCTGACATATATGCGCGAACGCACCGGTAAATCAGCTCGTCTGACTGGCGTGGAGTTCGATAGAGACAAAGTTAACGCCATCAAAGACGTTGCCGCCGAAGCCGAGGAAGAAAAGATCAGGGAAGAGGCTGCCAAGGCTGCCGAAGAAGAATTAGCGAAAAAAGCTGCTAAAGAAGCTAAATCCGAAGCTAAGGCCGAAGCCGCGTTAGCGGCGCACGAACAAGCCGCCGCCTCAAAATAGTTAACTTAATTTTAGATATTTCCAGCCCCAAGAAATTGTTAGAGCCGTCCGGATATTTGTTCGCTAACTCCCGGTTCTACAAACAACACCGGATTCACCCGAGAGGAGATATTTCGTGATTTTCCGAGAGCTTTGCGCCAGCGAAACCGCCTGGAACTGACATCGTATCCCCTATAGAGGAAGCGGAGCGGCAGGTAGAAGAATAAAACAATGGTCATTACCGGGTACATCGCTCGCCGTCTTAGAACTCGGTGCTCGGAATATGTCCGGATATTTGCGTAAACGTAAACAAGAAAATCTTTCGGACTGACATCAATACATCGGCCGGAGACTCCCGCTTTAAGCTCTGGTATGAGCTTGGCGGTTAAACCGATTTTTCCGAGGTGTATGGCCAAGTCCTCGTCTTCATGGAATGATTGGCGGTGACACAATAGAGACTGGGTCTTTTTCCAGGCAGAACGTCTGATGGCCATGTTTCCACCCAAGAGATAGACGTAATCTCCCTGATGGGCGTTTAACCATTTTCGGCACGCCAAATCGACAGCATCAATAATAGAAGTCAAAGGCGCATCATAGTAATGCAGAGAACCGGTCACTGCCGATATGTCAGCGTCGGCAAAGAGCACTTGGACCTTCTCGATCCAGTCGTCAGTCAATATTGTATCGGCGTCAATTCTCCCTATAACGTCACCTCTGGAATGATTAAACCCTCGGTCTCGAGCGTGGGCAATGCCGGGGAGCGGTTCGTGCAGCAGGGTAACAAAATCGTAGCGACTGGCTATGGCGGCGGTTGCGTCTGTTGAATTATTGTCTACGACGATAACTTCGTAAGGTTTGACCGATTGTCTGGACAAGGCTTCTAGACAAGCCGAGAGAGTTTCTTCCTCGTTACGGGCAGGAATAACAACCGAAACACGCAATGTTTTATTCATGAATCATTAACATTATATGCCTATACGGGTGAATATTAACTGCGGATGTTTGGTTTTACCGGGTATTGTTGAGATTGTGTACCAGCCTAGAGTGCTACAATTGGGTCTATGGTTGTGGTAGGTATCGATGAAGTCGGTCGGGGATCATGGGCCGGACCATTGGTGGCCGGAGCCGTTATTCTCGGCGCCGATATCGACGGTCTCAAAGACTCTAAATTACTTACTCGATTACAACGCGAAACATTAGCCCAGCAAATCCGCGATACCGCCTTATTTTTTTCGCTGGGTTGGGTGAGCCCTCCGACGATTGATCGTCTAGGGCTGGGCGTAGCAGTTCACCTAGCCATGAAAAGAGCCTTGAGGCCAATTAACTGTAAGTACGACAAGATAATAATTGACGGCAACATAAATTATTTGCCAGAGGTCCATAACTCGTTTTGTCTGATCCGGGCGGATAATACCGTGCCGGCGGTTAGTGCCGCCTCGATTATCGCGAAAGTCGCCAGGGATGCTTACATGCGAGGCCAAGACCGTCGCTATCCAGGGTACGGATTTGCCAATCATGTCGGCTATGGCACCAAGGAACATCGCCAGGCGCTTGAGTCTAAGGGGATTTGCCGGCTACATCGATTGTGTTATAAACCGGTAGCCGACGTCTCCCGAAAGATACTTTCGCAATAATACCCTGGATGTAAACTCAAATTTTGTTCGAGACAAAGAATTGTTTAATGGACTCCAGATCGCGTTTGCGCCACTCAGCTTGATAGCGAATAATCTCGCACCCCTGTTGATACGATCTTTCCAAGCCCGGTGTCATTCTGGGCTCAAAAAATCTCCGGTATTCTTTTAAGAAGGAAGAGTCACTATAGGCCCTGGCGGCGTAAACCGGAATCCGACAAAAACTTAGATCGTTTCCGAGATTAGTTTCGAGCCACTGCCAGTGCGATTTGAGCCAATCCCAGGTTAAATCTCGGGCGAAGCGGTTGGCGAAGCTGTAGGCGACCCAATAGCTGACATCTTGAAGCTTGACGTCGGGGCTATCAATTTGACACAAAGATTTTTTTATCTGGCTCGGGTGCTGGAAGGAAGTCAGAGCCGCGGCGATAGTCACCTTATCTTCGCTGCTGTTACTAACCTTATACAAATCCAAAAGTTTTTTAAACTCCTTGTCGCCTCCCTCTCTTGCGACGGTGGAATAAATGATACTGCGTAAATTCGGGTCGGCATCGCCGGGATTCGTGATTGTTTTGAACCGCTCTAAAGCCTCCGAGAGTGTAGCGGGATCTTTAGAAATTGAGGCTAAGGATAGCATTGTCGGACGGAGCAGGGTATCAAAATGGGATTCTTTGGGTTTTTGGTCCCATCCGAGCCGTTTTAACTGCTTATCGACTAATCGTAGAATGAATGGTTGCATCGATAGTCTGAGATTCTCATCGGCCATTACGGAGCGGATGTTGCCGAGTCCGGAAACCATAATATCCCAAACGAAGGTGCTCTCTTCGCTCCCATTCGATGCCACAAGGTTCAAGAAATAGGTCGCGCTTCCCGAGCCGGCGATAGCTGTTTCCAGCGCATCGCTCATGATGCGGATTCTATCGAGCACCTCGACGTTGCCGGAGATGAATTGATCTTTAATTTCTGCTTGGAGAGATAAATCACAATATTCTGTTCTGAAAAACCCGTTACTACCGCTATTTAAGATAAACAACGACTTTGAGGCAGGTTTTCCTGCTGTTCCCTCGTCCTTAGGTATGGAGAACAGTGCGGTCGGTTTATCGAGAGTCTCAGAACTTAGTTTAACGTTGGAACCAAGCGGGATCGGCCATAACTCCACAGCTTCATTCGCAACCGGCTGCTTCGAAGAATGCTTACCCAAAATAAAGCGTTTCTGAGTTATATTTATAGACCGTTTATCATCGCCGCCCAGCTTCAGGGTTACCAGTGGAAATCCCGGTTGAGAGGTCCAAAAGTGCATGAAGTCTTTGACTTGTCTGGAAGACACTTCCTGAAAAGCCTCCCATAAATCGACGGTATCGGTGTTGCCATAAGAGTGCGCTTTGAGATAATGCCTCAGACCATCCCGAAAGGCTTCCTCGCCCAGGTAGTGGTACAGCATATTAATAACGCTCGAGCCCTTACTGTAGCTAATGCTGTCAAAGATAGTTCTAATTTCGTCGGGATGTTTAATCTTGACCTCTATAGGATGGGTGCTTGGTAGGGCGTCTTGTTTGAGTGCTGCTTCTTGTTCGTTGACTATAAACTCCCGCCACATCTGCCACTCGGGATATAAATGATCGACGGCAAAATACTCCATCCAACTGGCGAATCCTTCGTTCAGCCAAAGATCGGTCCACCAACGCATCGTCACAAGATTACCGAACCATTGGTGGGCTAGTTCGTGAGCAACCACTAAAGCCACATATTGCTTGACCGGCAGGCTGGTATTTTTCGGATCGACGATAAGAGCCTGTTCCCGGAAAGTTATACATCCCCAGTTTTCCATCGCCCCAGCTGCAAAATCCGGTAGCGCTACCAGATCGCATTTGGGAAGCGGGTAGGCAATATCGAAATAATCCTCGTAAAAAGACAGAACCTTGACGGCTACTTCTAAGGCAAATTTTAAATGACCGACATTAGCCGGAGTGGCATAGGCTCTGACGCTGACGCCCTTAGGAGTATGGCTCTCTATAAATTTCAGCTTTCCGCAAACAAAAGCGAGCAGATATGTACTCATCTTAGGTGTTACGCCAAAGGTTGTCAGTTTATGAGGCTCGCCAGCGATAGCTTTAGGATCATCTCCGGCCGGTGCTGTTAGTAGAGTTTCTTTGGCAACAGGAGTATTGGAAACGACAGATGCATCGGCCGGAGTTATAAGTGATAACTCAAACGTCGCTTTAGCTTCCGGCTCATCGATGCACGGAAAAGCCTGTCGGGCATAATGACTCTCAAATTGGGTGGCGAGGATAATGTTTTCGACTCCGTCTTCTGTTGAGTAGCAGGGGTAGATGCCGTCCATCGGTTTGGTGATGCGGCCCTTAAACTCCAGCATCACCTGGTAATCACCGGGATAGAGCAGGTGATCAAAATGTAGTCGGACCTCGTCAAAAGACTTCTGGCGATTAATGCGTATCGGGGTCAGTTCTTCGTCGCCATGTTTGCCGATGTACAAAGCCTTGGCGGAGGTAATATCCAAATCTTTCTGATGAAAGGTAAGACGCCGTGATGGCCGTCCCTTCTTCTTTCCGGATATAACTACCTTGCCGGAAAAAACCATTGCCGACGAGTCAAAGGATAAAGTCAGTTTGTAATGATCCGGCGCAAATCCCTCGAAAAGCCGGCGTACTTTACTTGTCATTTAGATGTATTTTAACAGTCCTTGCGTTTATGTGCCAACTGCTATACAATTACCAGTGTCGTAATTGTGAAGTCCGGCCATACAGGTCGGATTTTTTAATGAAAGGAAGAAAAAGAACCATGGATTTAGATATGAAACAGCTGGTGCTAGCCATCAAGACTATCGCCGAGGAAAAGAACCTGCCCGAAGACATTGTCAAAGAAGCTGTCGAGCAAGCCCTCGCTGCTGCCTACCGTCGAGATTACGGCGATCGGGAGCAAGAAGTACGAGTCAGCATGAACCTTAATACCGGTGATGTCGATGCCTATGTAACTAAAGAAATCGTTGAGAAGGTTACGAACCCGGCTTTTGAAATTTCCCTTGATGACGCGAAAAAAATCAAGAAAACTTCGAAAATCGGTGAACAGCTAGAAGTTCACCAGAAAGTCGAAGATTTCGGACGGGTCGCCGCCCAAACTGCCAAGCAAGTCATTTTACAACGACTCCGAGAAGCCGAAAGAGAAATAATTATGGAAGAGTACGAGGACAAAATCGGGACGGTTATCAACGGAATGGTAGTTAGACAGGAAGCAAACATCGTTCGCATTGATCTCGGTCGCGCTCAGGCTATCATGCCCCGTAGCGAGCAAATCCAAGGGGAGAGATATTATCCTGGCCAACGCCTAAAGGTCTTTCTAAAAGATGTCGAGAGGGGTATCCGCGGTCCTCAACTAATAGTAAGTCGCGGCAATAACGAATTTATCGAATGGCTGTTCCGCGGCGAAGTTCCGGAGATGGAAAACAACGCTGTTGAAATCAAAGGTATTGCCCGCGAACCCGGTGTCCGAAGTAAAATTGCCGTGAACTCGACCGTACCCGGTGTTGATCCGGTTGGGACTTTTGTTGGCGGTCACGGCACAAGAGTCAATGCCGTTATGAGCGAAATCGGCGAGCAGGAAAAAATTGACATCATTGTCTGGAGCGATAAACCGGAAGCGTACATTACTAACGCACTTAGTCCCACAAAGGTTTCGCGAGTTGTTATCGATCCCAAGAGCAAACGCGCCAGGGTTATAGTTCCCGAAGATCAACTAAGCATCGCTATCGGAAAGTCCGGACAAAATGTTCGTCTGGCCAGTAAACTTACCGGTTACGAACTCGATGTTGAAGCTGACAAGGCCACTGAACAGAGCCACTCTGAAATTGTTGCTGACGAGCCCCGTCACGTACCCAAGTTAAAGAAGAAAGAACAGCTGGAATCATCGTTGCTAGAAGCTATTGAAGAACACGGCGTCGACAAGCTTTCTTAAAGCCAAATAACCTTTATCTACCATCATAGAACAACCCGTGGTAGACGATAGACAGCCTATTATTGGTGGAGTATATTCAAACCTATGACTAAGGCGAAAGATAACTCGATCGACGATATTGCTGCTGCTATAAATGACCTAGCCACGTCAATTGATGAACGTTTCAATCAAGTGGATGAACGTTTCAATCAAGTGGATGAACGCTTCAATCAGGTGGACGCGCGCTTCAACCAGGTTGACGAGCATTTTAAGCAAGTTGACAGCAGGTTAAGTGCCATCGAGATCGATGTCCAGGATATCCGTAATGAGCAACGCTCAATGAGGCAGTGGCTGGAGAATATCGATAACAGTGTCCTAGGGATTAACAGCGATATCAAAGAAATCTACGATCGACTTTTGCTCTTAGAAAAACGCGGGCGCCAGCTTTCTCCCGAGGAGCTCAGAGAGGTCGAGAACAAGCTGGCCACGATAATGCAGTGGGCAAAAAAAGTCAGCGCTGTTACCGGAGTTAGCTTACCCAAAATGTGACGATCGCAAAGCCGTCGGTATTTTTACTACCCGGACGTGATTAACTCGTATACTACGGACAAAGATTAGCACTCTTGACATGAGAGTGCTAATAGCGATATCATGGTTATCTGTGGTGCTTCAAAAATATATCGTCGCGCCACACGTCATTTAAATTAATGTCCGCATTATTACAGTCGGTCTTGAGCTATCAAGACTACAATTAGGAACATCCGCGAAGTAGTAGTGCCGGACAATTGATAAATCTTACTTAGACAACGGAGGGATAAGAAAAAAATTATGATGCCATCATCACCCGATTTTCAAGAATTTTTAAATCATTTAACTAATAATGCTCTCAGTAGCTTAAAACACGCTGATATGATTGCCCGGGGCACCGGCAGCGCCTATATCGGCACGGAGCACCTGCTACTCGGTGTGCTGGCTCAGAGTTCGAGCATGGCGGCTAAGATACTCGAAGACGCCGGTGTGAACCTCGAGCGGGCTCGAATGGCGCTGAATCTAACTCCTAAGACGCTGGTTATTGACATGGGAGCTAAGGGGCTTAGTGAGGCTGCTAAATTTACCCTTAGGTCGGCATATGATGTCGCTCAGGACTATAACCAGGACATTTGCGGCACCGAGCACATTCTCTACAGTATATTGACGCAAAAAAACGCTCGGGCTACAACCTTGCTTAAGGATCTGAACGTCGACATCGATTCATTAATAAAACAATTGGAGCAATTCCTAAACCGCCAGCAATTTGACGATACCGGCGTCGGAGCAAAGCAGCGACGCCACGCTGGAGCGGGAGGGCACAAAACCGCCCTGGACTTTTTCGGTACAGACTTAACCGCCCAGGCGCGAGCCGGTAAGCTTGATCCGGTGGTGGTGCGCGATGAACAAACCAAACGCTTAATTACCATACTTAACCGCCGAACGAAGAATAACCCGGTGCTTATCGGCGAACCGGGCGTCGGCAAGACTGCTATCGTGGAAGGATTGGCGCAGCGGATTGTTAACGAAGACGTTCCCGACAATCTACTCGACAAGCGAATAATTACTCTGGACTTGGCATCGATGATCGCCGGGACTAAATATCGGGGAGAATTCGAGGAAAGACTTAAAAAAGTCATTACCGAACTAGAGAATAGCGATAAGGTTATCGCCTTCATCGATGAGCTTCACTTAATCGTTGGTGCCGGAGCTGCCGAGGGAGCGATGGATGCCGGAAATATTCTTAAACCGGCATTAGCCCGCGGCAAAGTTCGGGTCATCGGCGCAACAACGACGGCAGAGTACACCAAGCATATCGAGAAGGATGCTGCCCTGGAGCGCAGATTCCAGCCCATCCAGGTCCCGGAAGCGACGTTGTCTGAAACGGTGGCGATCCTCAAAAGTCTCAAGAAACATTACGAAGATTTTCACCAGGTTAAGATAGCCGACGAGGTTATTGAAGACATTGCCAATCTTTCCAAACGCTACATCAACGACCGCTATATGCCCGATAAAGCTATCGACCTGCTCGACGAAACGGCAGCACATTTGAGAGTCGACAAGGGTAAAACTTCACCGGAAGTCCGACGCCTGCAAAAAGAGCTTAAACTACTCAACATCCAAATCGATGAAGCCGTTGACTCGGAAGATTATGAAAAGGCGGCGAAATATAAGACTAGCGCCAGTCAGGTCAGTGAGCAGCTGTCCAAGCTGAAGGCCAGTTACAAGGACGCCAAGCGGCTGGTAATGACATCAGAGGACGTGGCGGCGGTGGTATCGAGGATTAGCGGGGTCCCGGCAACAAAGGTTATCCGGACCGAGGCCACCTATCTTATCAACCTGGAAAAACGTTTAGGCCGGTATGTGATAGGCCAGGACGAAGCTGTCGAGGCTGTGGCCCGTGCCGTCCGACGAAATCGTTCCGGGGTCAGCAGTGAAACCAGGCCGATCGGTTCATTTATCTTCCTGGGACCGACCGGCGTCGGCAAGACGGAGCTGGCCAGAGTACTGGCGCGGGAATTCTTCGGCAGCGATGAGGCCTTGGTTAAAATCGACATGAGTGAGTTCGGTGAACATCATAACGTTTCAAGATTGGTTGGTGCTCCAGCGGGGTACGTGGGTTATGATGACGGCGGACAGCTTACCGACAAGATACGCCGTCAGCCCTACAGCCTGGTGCTCTTCGACGAAATCGAGAAAGCCCACCCGGACGTTTTCAACATGCTGCTGCAGATACTTGAGGACGGCTACATAACCGATGCCAAGGGCAGACGGATCGACTTTACCAATACTATAGTGATCATGACCAGCAACATTGGTGCGGAGCAGTTACAAAAAGAAGCGACTCTCGGTTTCCAGGCGGTAAGCAGTGATGAACTAAAGGATCTGGACGAACTACACGAATCCAATAAAGAAAAAGTTCTCGATCAGCTCAAGAAGCAATTGCGTCCCGAACTACTTAACCGCATCGACAAGACCATCGTTTTTAGGTCGTTAACAAAACAAGATATCTTCCGGATTATTGATATTCAAGCCGATGAGTTAAGGACCCGGCTGCGCCGGCAGGGTTTGGGCCTAAAGCTAACGTCGAGTGCCAAGGAATATCTCCTAGAACACGGTTACGATGCCCACAACGGCGTTCGCCCGCTAAGGAGGCTAATGCAGGACACTATCGAGGATTACGTCGCTACAGGACTCCTCAGCGATAAATTCGAAAAGGGCGACATTCTCCAGATAAGCACAAAAAACAAGACTCTGGACTACCAAACGATTGATGAGTAGTTAGAACTGGGTTAGCACCTCGCCCGCGCACGAGGTCGTCCCATGGGCCACCCGTGAGTCGGCGAGCGCCGTTATCTGCTACACTTAAAATATATGGCCAGGAAACCGATTGTCCGTTACGTGTGCTCTAACTGTGGAGCAACCAGTTCGGCTTGGGCTGGAAGATGTCCGGCCTGTGGCGAATGGAATACCATGACCGAAGAAGTGGTGGTAGCGTCAACGACCGATGCCACCTCCCCGGTCTTAGGAAGAGCCCTCCGGACTAGCGATGTCACGGGCAGATTAATTACTCCTGTCGTTCGCATCAGTACGTCGATTGGTGATATCGATGGAGTATTGGGCGGCGGAATAGTCAGCGGCAGTGTAATTCTGATTGCCGGACAGCCGGGGATCGGCAAAAGCACCTTGCTAATGCAGCTGGCCAGCTCGGTCGCCGCCGCGTCGACGGTTTTATACGTCAGCGGCGAGGAATCAGCCGGCCAGGTCGGAATGCGGGCTAAACGACTGAAAGCGGCCGGAAGCAAACTCAAGCTGGCAACATCAACTTCAGCTGATGACGTGGCGGCGAGCGTTAGAGGCGGAGATTATTCACTGGTAATCGTAGACTCGATACAGACCATGACCTGTAGCGGTTTAAACTCGGCTTCCGGCACCATATCGCAGATATCCGGCTCGACACAATTAATTATGGCGGCGGCCAAAGCATCGAATACGGCCGTGATTATCGTGGGACATGTCACTAAAGAGGGAATGATTGCCGGCCCCAAGGTGCTAGAACACATCGTTGACGTTGTTCTCCAGCTTGAAGGGGATAGCTACGGCGGGTTTAAACTATTAAGATCGACCAAAAACCGTTACGGTTCAACTAATGAGGTGGCGATCTTGGAAATGACCGATAATGGACTCAAGCCGGTCAGTAATCCTTCAGCGGCACTGTTAGCCGAAAGACAGAGTAGTGACGGTTCGATTGTCCTGGCCACGATGGAGGGAGCGAGACCCTTGTTGGTAGAAGTACAGGCTCTCGTTAACCCTACTAACTACGGATACCCGAAGCGGGCCGCCAGCGGGATTGATCTGAACCGGGTCAACTTACTTATTGCCATGCTCGAGCGACGGACCAAGCTGAACCTCGCCAACCAGGACGTATATATAAACATAGTGGGCGGGATTCGTGTCAGTGAACCGGCCGCCGATCTGGCGATTGCCATGTCCATAGCTTCAGCAGCGAAAGGTTATCAGTTGAGAGAAAATGCCGTCGTTTTCGGGGAAGTGGGGTTATCCGGCGAGGTTCGACATGTACCCTATACCGACAAGCGGATCAATGAAGCCAAAAAGTTAGGTTTCGATTTGGCAATCGGCCCGGTGGATCGTTCGGCGCATCCACCCGCGCTTCTCGATGGCGTCCGTGATGTCCGGATGGCTCTAAATAAATACCTTACCAAGAAATAACCGATAATTCTTAGGATAAGTATGACTTAAGGGCCGGTACCGGAGGGCGGTGCTGTCGTCGCCACGACCGTATACGACGGGGAAGTAACCGAGTACAGAGCATTATCGACTAGCTGTACGGATATCTGGGCCGGAGTTGACGTCGGGGTAAAGCTAAATGGTGTAGCAATCGAATAGCTACTGTTATAGCCGATGGATTGTGGTGATCCGTAGACGTGTCCGTTGACCAGCAGATTGACAGTTATGGGGTAGCGGTTATAGGGAGAGCTTCCCTCGGTTTGCGCCGGCGGTGGCGATGATAAGACCACTTGAATGGAGCAGGTACCGCTCGGACATGTCAGGTCGTTCGGATTAGTCGGATCGGTGACGGTATTACCCGTGGCCGAGTCATCAATGGTGACGGTGGGAGCGACCAGCGGTGGATCATTGCAACTGTGAACATTGTCGGTAGCCGTAGTGGTCGAGGGTGACGACGATTGGCCGATTGGCCAGAAGATATCGATCGAGAAGGTGTTCTCGTTTGAAGCATTGATGGTTTGCTTAGCCAGCGCCGGCGTACAGCTAGTCGCTAAATTCCCCGAGATCTTATCGATCGTTTCGGTAGTGGTGGTATTACCGCCAGCCGCCTTACCCGTATACCAAGATGGATATAGATCGGTACTCGGTCCCGGAACCTCCGCACCGTATCCCGTTGATACTCGTTGGACGAATGCCGGTAGAACTTTGATGTCGGAAGGTTGAGTCCAGTTGACCGGTTTAATGTGCAGGGCATTGAGGGCTTGCTCCATCCATGTCCTTGTCAATGGCTCCGTGATGTCTTCCATGTGCCCCTCGATCAACGGTTGGGCTAGGGTGTGGTAACCGGCAAAACCTATTACTGCATATTGTGTACTCCAGGCAGTCATAAGCCCGTTGTAGTTCTGGTTTTCGGTTCCGGTTTTCACGGCAATATCCCATCCGTTATAGTTTTGAAATTTTTGATAAGGCAGTAGGTATGTCGCTCTCGGATCGTCTAACATGCTATTAACTATATAGGCAGTATCTGGACTATATACCTGGGTAGATTTCGGTTGTGTCCAATTGTAAATTGTCTTTCCGGAGGAGTTTATAATTTTTAAAATGTATGTTTGAGGAATTTCGGCACCGAGCCTTGCGAGTGTAACATCTCCGTTTACTTCTTGATCGATGGCAATGTCACCGCTGCCGATTGCTGAGGAACCGTAACATTGGGTCATCTGAGCTGCGGTAGCGGTCTCAACATTTACGCCCTGTTGGTAGCAGGCGTAGGCATTGGGTGTGCCAATTGCTTGATTAGCCGCGCCGATCCATTTATTCTCAGAGGCCGTATAGTCCGGGCTCTTATCGTTTGGAATAATTTCGTACGATGCTTTTACCGCCGGAACGTTACGAGAACCCGCCAGAGCATAGCGAAGAGTCTCTGGTCCTGGATAGATAAAGTTATCGTCCCATAGACAGTTACCCCCGTTGCTAGTAATCGTCGGTCTGGTTTTATCGGTACAAGGATAACCCGGTAAAGGTTCTTGGGTATCGTAAAGAACCGATCCAGCCCCTACATTGGTGTTGTTTTGAATTAGCTCTGCATATAGAAATGGCTTCATGCTCGAGCCCGGAGATATATTGGTATTGGCGTAATTTATTTGGCCGTCTATCGGGTTTGAAAAGTTTTCTCCGCCGACCTGAGCAACGACTTGACCGGTATGCACATCTTCGGCTACCATGGCTTCTTCGTCTCCCTTCACAGCGGCAACGTTAGCAATATTATTCTTTACGTCATTCTCGGCATAGGTCTGCAGCGTTGTGTTAAGCGTGGTAATAACTTTCCACCCTCCTCTGTTGACTGTAGCCGCGCCGTATTCGTTCTCCAGCTGTTGTTTAGCCGCCAAGACAAAATACGGAGCTTTAATACCGGCATATTTGTTTTGTAACTGGTGCACCTCAGCTAGAACGTTCACTTTTTTAGCAGCGTTTGCTTGAGCTTGGGTTATGTATCCCTGAACGGCCATTTGATCGAGTACATAGTTTTTCCTGGCCAGTAAGGCTTGCTCTCCGAATAAATTACCACTAGCGGCTGAGTTGAATTGCGGGCTGCTGAAGGGTGAGTAGTAAGTCGGTGCTTGTGGTATCGATGCTAACATAGCGGACTGAGCGAGAGTTAGCTGTGACGCATCTTCGCCAAAGTAGTCACGGGCGGCGGCTTCGATACCGTAATCTACTCCTCCGTATGGAGCAACGTTAAGATACCCGGTAAGGATAGTGCTCTTAGAATATTCACGCCCTAGATCAACGGCTAGGATTATCTCCTTAATCTTTGTACTTACAGTTCTACTTCCATCCCAACTCTCATTTAGCTTAACCACCTGCTCCGTGATAGTAGACGCGCCCTGGAGCCCGCCACCGCCGAATAAGTCGTGCAGTCCGGCTCGAATTATGCCGCTAACGCTAATACCTCCTTCGTGGTAGAAGTTTTTGTCCTCAATTGCAACGGTTGCATCTCTAACATAATTAGACATCTGGTTGCCGGGAATTGCTATTCTTTTGACCGCACTATAATCTTGCCACAAGACGGTTTTGCCGGTACTGTCATAATAGGTGATGCTTCCTCCCAGGTTTCCTCCCGAGATATCGACAAGTTTCGGTAAATCCTTACGGAAGTAGGCGAATAGGCCGATCGACAGGACAAATATTAAGACGATACCGATTCCGGTTAACTTCAGTCCCATAATAATACCGTCGCGGCTGAACCAGTACCTTAGGACTCGTCTGGGTTGGAAGTGATACAAAAACCTTAGAACCCGGCCTTTGGGCAGTGTCGCCAGACGGTTTGCCCGGCGTCGGGCGCGAGCATCCCGGCGGGACATCAGTCGTCCGCCCAACGATTGGTTAACCTTTAGGGACTTATCTTTACCCCCAGAAGAACGACCCTTTCGCCTTCTATCGTAAGAAACGCTGGTTTTTTTGCTCATACTCATATATTAAGCCAAAAAGTCTCTCATGCTTATCGTAAATGTTTATTATAGCAAATATGTAGGCCTTGTATCGACAAAATTTAGTACCCATTTTCCAGCCAATCTTCAGTCGTTGACGAGTTCCGAACGATAAAGCACTCATCAAGCGAATTCGATATTACCAACTATTGCGGTATAATTCGAAAGATATCGAGATATTAAGCTAAACAAGAAAACGGATAAACAGCGATGACACTTTCAGAAGAGCTTACTTGGCGAGGTTTTGTTAACCAGACGACTTTTAGCGACCTTAAAGCACTGGACGGCGATCCCCTGACTTTTTACTGGGGAGTTGATCCCAGCGCCGACTCTATGCAAATAGGTAACCTGGCGGCGGCCATGATGGTCAAGTGTTTTGTAAAACATGGGCATAAAGCGGTCTTGTTACTCGGAGGGGCCACCGGTCTGATCGGGGATCCTGACGGAAAAAGCGATGAGCGAGAGCTTAAATCGCTTGAAGAGATAAACCACAATAAATCAGTCATAGCCGCTCAGTATCGTCAGATTTTTGGTGAGCATAACTTTACGCTTGTCGATAACTATGATTGGTTTAAGGATCTGAAGTACCTGGATTTTTTGCGAGACATCGGCAAGCACGTACCGATGAGACAAATGTTGTCGCGCGACTTTGTCCAATCAAGACTGTCTCAAGAGGGCAGCGGGATCAGTTATGCGGAATTTAGCTACGTTCTTATCCAGGCCTACGATTTCCTGCATCTATACAAGAATTACGGGGTTACTTTGCAGGTCAGCGGATCGGATCAGTGGGGAAATTCGATTGCCGGTGTCGAGCTGATTCGACGACTCCTTGGCAAAGAAGCTCACGTCTATTGCGCGCCCTTGATTATTAACAAAGCTACCGGAAAAAAATTCGGCAAGACCGAGGCCGGTGCCATTTGGCTGGATAGCAAAAAGACCTCTCCCGAAGACTTTTACCAATTCTGGATCAATATCGACGACAACTCGGCTGTTGAATATCTGCGCGTCTACACCGAGCTACCGACAGAGTCTGTCGACAAGATTACCGAAGAGTTTAAACGAGATCCCGCCAACCGCTTGGCGCAAAAAACCTTAGCCTTCGAAGTGACTAAGCTCGTCCATGGCCAGGCCGCGGCCGAAAACGCTCAGCTCCACGCCGCCAAGATCCAGTCCGGCCAAACTCAATCGGTGAATATTAAAACCACTGTCCCGGTCGACATTGTTGATGTGCTGTTGTCGTCCGGGCTGGTTAGCTCCAAATCCGAAGCTCGCCAACTGCTATCGGCCGGCGGTATTTATTTAAACGGACGGCAAACCGCCCAAACCCAACTGACGGCGGCGGATTTTGTTGACGGCCATCTTTCTCTGCGGCGCGGTAAATCACTGCGCAATACTGTTAGTGTCGGACTGGCTTAGGCTAAAATTTACGTTTGCACCAGATAAATTACTATCCTATACTTCATGCTGATGTCAAAACAACCAGTATCTACCAAAAAAGCCGACCAGTATAACGATCCCAAGCACAACTATTTGGACTATTGGCAGGGGCGAGACTATGAACACCTGGCCGAGGTTATGGCCATCAGACGGTTATTAAATGGTAAGCACTTTAAGCAGGCGGTTGATGTCGGCGGCGGCTACGGTAGACTCAGTAAAGTCCTGGCTGAATATGCGGACGATGTCACTCTCACTGAACCCAGCTCCAAACAATTGGATATAGCTAAAGATTTTTTGAAAAGTCAGCCAAAAATCAAAAGAAATCTTGGTCAGGCCGACAGCTTAGACTTCAAAGATGACTCAGTTGATTTATTGATCATGATTAGGGTAATGCACCATTTGCCTGATCCGGGCCCCGAGCTCGCGGAAATAGCCCGAGTGCTTGCGCCAAAAAATGGGTTGGCTATCATCGAAGTGGCTAACTATGCGCATGCCCGGAACCGAGTGAAATACTTACTGCGAGGTAAAAAACTTCCGCTCCAGCCAGTCGATATTCGTTCGGCGGCCAACAAACGTAACGGGGAAGTAGCTTTCGTAAACCATAACCCCCACACGGTCATGAAGCAGCTCGACGACGCCGGTCTGAAAGTGGAGAGAATTCTGTCGGTCTCAAATCTTCGCAGTCCTTCGCTTAAAAAACTGGTTCCCAGACAGGTGCTCCTTGCCGTCGAGGGGATTCTGCAACCAACGCTAGCCAAGACTTTCTTCGGGCCCAGCGTCTTCTTTTTACTAAGCAAGAAACCAAGGTCAAAATAGCCAAGGTTAACATACTACCCGTAAACACCACTATACTATTTAGTATCGATGGCTAAACTCAGTGACGAACTAATCATTATTAAGGGTATCGGTCAAGTACTGGCCGACAAACTGGCATCGATCGGTATTAAAGATATTGCCGGGCTGATTGACTACTACCCCAGACGATATGACGACTACTCTGTATTAACGCCGATAGCCCGTCTCAAACCCGGAGCCGTGAGCATCAGAGCCGAAATCAAACAGGCCAAGGGGCGGTATGTCCGACGCGGACTGCACGTCACCGAGGCTGTGGCAAGCGATGAAACCAGCAGTGTTCGCTTGGTTTGGTTTAATCAACCCTACCGTGCTGCCGCCCTTAAACCAGGGGTTCCTTACTACATATCGGGTCAATTTGAGTTCGGCAGAGGCCGGTTGGCGATAATGAATCCCACCGTGGAACTTGTCAGTGAATTTCCTTTGAACACCGCTCGAATCGTACCAATATACAAAGAGACCAAAGGTTTGACGAGCCGGCAAATAAGACGAGCCGTGTCTGAGGTCCGCCCATTAATAGCCGAACTGCCCGAGACCTTACCTGACTGGCTTTTGAAGAGCTACGACCTTATCGGCCGCTCGGAGGCGACCGAGGCAATACACTTTCCGGCAAACACGGCAAATCTCCTCGCCGCCCGGCGACGGATCGGATTCGAGGAAGTCTTCTCGCTCGTGCTGGCTAGTCTGATGAATAAGGCGGATGTCAAAGATGAACCGTCCCTGCCCGTTAAGTTTGAGCCAGAATTGGCCAGAGAGTTTGTTTCCGGGCTACCGTTTAAACTGACCGACGACCAACGAGTGGCCGTGATGCGGATATATATGGATTTAGAACGACCTCAGCCGATGAATCGTTTAGTAGAAGGGGATGTCGGCTCCGGAAAAACCGTGGTAGCGGCGATGGGGTCATTAATGGCTTTGGCTCAAGGTTATCAGGTGGTTTTGATGGCGCCGACCGAAATTCTGGCTCGTCAACATGCCGATACCATATATAAGCTGCTCAAGCCGCTGAAGATGGCCGATTCGGTTAGTTTACTGGTCGGCTCCTTATCTCCTGCCGCTAAGGCCAGGGCCCATCAGGCGATCTCGTCGGGACAAGCGGCCTTCATTATCGGTACTCACGCCGTAATTGCTGACGCCGTTGACATCCATAAACTGGCGTTGGTCATTATCGACGAGCAGCATCGTTTCGGAGTTAATCAGCGAAAGGCTCTGATGTCTAAAGCCGGACATATGCCGCATGTACTAAGCCTTAGCGCCACGCCGATTCCCCGGTCGCTGGCTCTAACCGTTTTTGGCGAACTCGACATATCCCGGCTGCAAACCATGCCTTCAGGACGCGCTCCGGTTACCACTAAGCTCGTTGTACCCGGTTCGCGGCTCAGGCTTTACTCTAAAATCGATAAGGAGCTAGAGCGAGGACGTCAAATGTTCGTGGTCACCCCGCAAATTACCGAAAACGGCGATCCCTCGGTCAGTTCCGCCGAGGAAGTCTACAAAACTCTCAAGTCGTCGTCGTTTAAGCATCGCCGAATCGGTTTGCTCCATGGACGACAGAAGCCCTCCGAAAAGAACCGAATTATGGAACAATTCGTGGCCGGCGATCTGGATATTCTGGTGTCGACAACGGTTATAGAAGTAGGGGTGGATGTTCCGAATGCCACTATCATGGTGGTGGAAAGCGCGGAACGCTTTGGACTGGCCCAACTCCATCAACTACGGGGTCGGGTCGGCCGCGGTCAGTACCCGGGGTCGTGCTATCTGATGCTTAGTAAGTCGAGTGCACCGACCCAGCGGCTGAAGGCCTTAGAGAGCTCAACCGACGGATTCGAATTAGCCGAGCTTGATTTGAAACTACGCGGACCCGGGGCGATCTACGGCACGCTTCAGCATGGAGTGTTGGACCTGAGAATTGCCGAGCTTAGTGACACCGAATTAATACGCTCTGCGGTTAGGGCGGCGAGAGAATTCATGGAGAAGGATAATCTGCTAAACTATTCACAGCTAACTAAACGGATTACCAAGCTTCGACTGGTAACAAACTTAAACTGATAATTGTTTGGTAGAAACGATGTATTCACGCTTATTGCAGACCCATCAAAAAATTGACAAACTGGCATATGCCAAGCTGCGTAATCTGGTGTCGGATATCCCCATACTGAAAATTACCGAGATTCTTCATTACGAAGGAGCCCGCGGTCCAGACTCACCCAGACTTTACTCCGGAGGTAAAACAGCCCCTTGGCATTACTATGATCCAACCGGCAGCGTATCGCCGTTGCCGTTTTTAAACACTCTTAAGGAGCACTATCAGGAGTTGGTACGGCGTCTGGTGGAGGGCGACGAGGAACAGAGCGCCTTTGAGGCGGCCTGGCTAGCGCACGCGCTGGTAGACGGCCTTACGCCACCTCATCATCGACCGGTTGAGGCCGAACTTGAAGAACTCCACAAAGCCCCCATTCATGATCGGGAAACGGTGAGTTCACACCTTTTGGTCAAGTCTTCATCCGCACTTCACTCCGTGGTCAAAAACTGGAAGTTGGTGGGTCCGGGCGGAATGCTGACACTGCATACCTATTTTGAGGCCAATGCCGGCTTGGCGGCAACCCCCATGACGCCATCAATGATCAAACTTACCCCGGATGAAGTTAAAGTTCTTTCTGCCGACAGCTTGGTAGAATTTTTTGAGCGGTATGCTCGCGAGGTTGATTCTTTTGACATGTTAAAACGCTTTCATAAAAAAGGCTGGAACTGGAAACTGACAAGGCTGGTGCGCCGGGAGCTGGTGCCGCGAATGGTCAAGCTAGTAACGCTGGCGTGGTACGGCGCCCTATGCGAGGCCGGCGTAGTCAAGAAGGCAGAATGAGGATAATTTCCGGTACACTTGGCGGTCGTCATTTTTCAACACCTAACGGCCGACGGACCCATCCGATGAGCGATAAAATGCGCGGCGCCATATTTAGTGCATTAGGCGATATTGAAGGCTTAAGCGTTCTTGATTGCTTTGCGGGAAGCGGCGGGTTGGCGTACGAGGCGCTGAGCCGCGGCGCAGCCACGGCAACACTGGTTGAACATGACCGTTCCGCTCAGGTTGTGATCGAGGAAAACATTAGACAACTGGAACTTAAAAACCAAGCAAAGCTGATCCGCGCCGGGGTCGGGTCCTGGCTAGAAACATCCACTGAGACATTTGACATTGTTCTGGCCGATCCGCCATACGACGATATCAACGCTCAACTTATAGAAAGATTGACTTCCCGGGTCACGACGACAGGCATTTTCGTGCTTTCGTATCCCGGCAAACTTGCGCCACCGACTCTTACGGGGATGAAAACGCTCACAGTACGCAACTATGGTGATGCCCAGTTAATTTATTACCGACCAAATTAGGCGGCGACTTCCTTTATCTGCCGGTAGCGAATAGCCGGAGCACATAGATATACGTAGAACAAAATATAGCCGATCAGGACCAGGGACAAAACGGCCAGCAACAGGTAAACGCCGAGAATTCCCCAAATGGCCATCCCGAAGCGCTTGGAGTCTGCCGCCGAAAGGCGCATGGCTTCAAATACCTTGACGTCCCGGTCCATCAGGTAGTAAGGCGATAACAGGTATCGTTTGATCATAAACAGGCCCGGAATGATCAGGAGAACCAGTCCGACCAGGGTTACGAAACCGATACACAGCAGCAGCAAGAGATATCGCCAGACGTAGGGTAGACTTTCGCGAATAGCTGGTAAAAAGTCTATCTGTTTACCGGCGACACTTTTTAACTGCGTCAATATAAGGGCAGGACCCGTCAGTATCGTTACGACGTACGACAAAATACTGAATGTCCAGTTCCCGTTATGGCCGCCGACGAACGAGAGCAGACTGACTAAAATTGGTAATAAAATCAATTCCAAAAAGGTTATGAGATTGAGCTTTAGGGCCTGCCAGCTTGGTCGGAATAGCTCAAATGCCCCGGGAAAATTTATTGGTTCCGGTGCTTCCGGGCTCTTTCGTTTTTTGCTCATTTACCTTAAACTATCGGTTACGAGGCCATGTTTTGTCAAATCTATGTCTGGTGGGGCGTGGCGAGATGTACTTAAGAATGCCGAGGTGGCGAAATGGTAGACGCACTAGCTTTAGGAGCTAGCGGAGCAATCCATGGAGGTTCAAGTCCTCTCCTCGGCACCAAACCGGACTTTTATTGTTAAGTTAAAAATACGTTGCCACGAAGCCGTTTAATCTTCGTGGCGAGAAGTACCTTAAGCGGAAAGTCTCGGGCAGCGGTCCTGGCGATGTGATATCATAACAATGAGAAAAATTAAAAACGTAACGGGAGGGCATAACATAGCGTCATCATGAGTAAGCTTGCGCATTATCTGCAAGAACATTTAACGGGAGAAGTCACTACCGCTGAAGATACCCTAAACCACTTTTCAACGGATAACAGTATTTTGACCCTTAAACCTTCGGTAGTCGTTTACCCGTACGGTGAGAGTGACGTTAGAAAGACGATGCGTTTCGCCTGGCAGCTGGCGGAGCGGGGACGAATTATTCCCGTCACCCCCCGTGGCAGCGGGAGCAACAATACCGGCGCCGCTTTAGGTAAGGGCATTTTAATGATTTTCCCGGCCCACATGAATCGTATTGTCGAGCTTGAGAGCAAGAGCGGTCTAGTTAAGGTCGAGCCCGGTGCCAATTACGGTAAAGTTGACCAAACATTAAAAACTCACGGCCAATTCCTACCTCCTTTGCCTCATAGCGCCGAATTCTCGACGATTGGCGGAGGGATTGCCGATAACATATCGGGAGAGAAGACGGTTAAATATGGCAACACTCAGGAGTACGTCAAGGGACTCAGGGTGGTGTTGGCCAACGGTGAAGTAATTGAAACTGAACGGCTGAATAAGCGTGACCTTAACAAAAAGCTAGGACTGGCAACTTTCGAGGGAGAAATCTACCGCGCGGTTGACACCCTCTTGGAAGAAAACAGGAAGATAGTTGTCGATTCCAAGATTAAGGTTAGTAACAATACCGCCGGATACAATCTGGCCGACGTAAAAACCAAAGACGGCTTTGATCTAACGCCGTTATTGGTTGGGTCTCAAGGAACTTTAGGTATCATTACCGAAGCGACACTCGATACTATTGCTTTTAATCCGGTAACGACCCTGTTAGTCGGTATGTTCGATGATCGCAAAAAAGCGCAGGATGCCATCGCCGAGTTAAGGTTGTTAGATGATTTACCGTCATCGATCGAAATGGTTGACCGGGGATTATTGGAGATTAATCAAAAGATCAATCCCAATCAACTTAAGGACGTCATCCAACCGCCTTATCCCGAGCTGGTATTAATTGTCGAGTTCGATGATCACGGCGAACGGCAGCAGAAAAAGGCTGCTAAAAAAGCTTTGAAGATTTTACAGAAATATAGCACCGGATGTCGGGTAACGACCGACGAAAGCGAGCAAGCCAGCCTGTGGAAACTTAGACGGGCCGTGGGTACTACCCTCATGCATTCAGATAAGAATTTCAAGGCGCTCCCCATTATGGAGGGGGCCATAGTCCCAATCCATAAGTATGCCGAGTTTCTCGATGGAGTCTACGCAATTTTAAAAAGCCACCAACTTAGCGCGCCGCTTTGGGCTCACGCCGGTGACGGGGATGTCTACGTCAGACCTTATCTTGATGTCGGACAGGTGGGAAGCCGACAGTTGCTATTTAGGCTAATGGAAGAGTACTACTCCTTGGCTATTAGTCTGAAGGGGTCTACAGCTTCCTCCGGAAGCGATGGAAGGCTCCGAGCACCATATCTGAAACGACTGTATTCAGATGAGGTTTATGTCGTGATGCAGAAAGTGAAAAAAATTTTTGATCCGTATAATATTTTAAATCCGGGAGTAAAAATGGACGTTGCCTTGGATGATGTCAAGCCTTTACTCCGAACCGAGTATGTTACCCGGTGGCACGAGCATCTTCCGCAGGGATAGTTGTTACAAGCCGTAGCATAAATCTCTCACGCCAATTGATATAAATCTATTCATCGGTAAAATAAAGTGATTATTTAGATCCGAGATGCCGTTGAACGGTATATCAAACCCAGCGACTAGCATCACGTGTGTCTAGCTGATCCAGCGCTCAGACAAGGCTGTGAATCCCGCTCGCAATTGGCTTAGACTAAACTGAATAACCCTTGACCTTAATGCATGGGCTCCAGACTACCACCATAGGTACCAAATAAGAGTCGATGTCCAGTCGAGAAGAGGTGGCGGTACCAATTCCTGGTTAGGGCTATGGGCTATTTAATTTACTGAAATTGTGCAACTTCAAAGTAAAAGTAGGATTGGCGAAATGGGAAAATTGAAAGAAGATGGGGGAGTGGAGAGAACAGCAGTCTCCCGAATAATCGGCGACCTATTCGCGTATTTTATTCGGGAGACCAAGTCTCATCCGCGTCGGCCTGGTCTGGAGGGTGGGGTTTCCCCGAGCTCTCCGGACTAATCAGCACCGTTTTGACCTCCGCCAGTTATGAGCTCAAGCCAGTTTGTGTACTGGATCTCAAAATGAAAGGCGATAAGGTCGTCATAGCTAATGGGTGGGCCGATTTTTTGCTCGTTAAGCTCTTTAGGGAGGTCCCAGTGGACAACCCTTACGCCAGCGGAAGCCAACAACTCTACTACACGCGGCTCGGCTGGTTTATTGACAATCAACCGGCATTCTGGACAAAGAAGCGAGTAAGTCGCTTCATCGGTTGCCGAACAGACCTGCACCTGCACTTCGCGGGACGTCACTTTTATGTCGCCGCATGTTGGGCATGAGGCTGTGATTGTTGCCATAGTGGCCTTCTTTCTTTCAATTGTAAAGGTTCTCGGCTTCCGCCAATCCTTGTCTTGACTTAAGACATCGTTATCTTATCACATTTGACCCTAGTACCAAAGTGTGTCCTAACCATCGTTCAAGTTCTCACAGGGCAATCGCACTTAGCGCCCCTGTAGCTAGTAGTACTTAGGTCCCCGGTACCGTATCCTTATTGGTACAAACTAATAAGGATACTTTTTATGAACCAAAACAAAAACAACTACATAGCACC
>JAJZNU010000010.1 GCA_021811625.1 bacterium | reverse complement strand
TCCCGTATACGGAAAATAGTGCCGAAGTTTGGTTTCTTGTTCATATTTGTTTCTCCTGTTTTTTGTTTTTGGAAAGTCTACAGGGATATTATCTGGTCATTGGGGCTATTTGGCAACATGGTTTCTGACTACTGAAGAGCTCGTTGGTCACTCCCCGGTATGATCAGTCTTTTACCTGCGGTGCCGTTCACCTAGAAATCTATAGGGTGATGGCCCAGTACCGCTTTTTGACCTTGCGGGGTATATTCGGGGTTCTGCCACACATCTACCGCCCGAGTCCGTAACACGCATTACCTCACAAGCGTGACAGTACACGGTCATCCGGGGTCCGCCATCTTCATAGACAAACCAATCTCGAGCAGAGGCGGTACCTGTTAAGAAAATCATTTGGAATTCTGGTTCAGCGGATGACCAAGGGTCTTCCTCGTTTGTTGACGCTACGTCCCCTCCGATAGGCAATACCATTTCATAAAGAGAATCCGTCCCGTCACCATTCCGTATTTCGGTAAATAATGGCCCGTTAAGATCTCGCGGCGTTTGACGAGCGTCTATCTGCCGCTCGATTTGTTTGTTAGCCCTTTCGTTTATAATGGCCACCACCCCGGCACTTTCGCTATAGGGGTCATTATGTAACTCTGCTTCACGTTCGGTCTTAAACTTTGTTTTGGAGCCGGCTTGTTCAGCGTCCGCGATAGCAGCCAGGCTGCTCCTTGGTGATTAGGTCTGCTTCAACATGAGGAAGGAATATTGAGCGAATTGTAACAGCAGCCTAGCGGCCTACCATTTCGGCAATAAATGCAGTTTTAGCTTCTACCTTAAACTCGTTTCCACCTTACTCGTATCCCGTCATAGCACTTTTTATCTACCTTTTTATATTTACGGATTAAAATTAGATTTATGCAAATAGTAGGTCAAGATCAAGCGGTGAAATGCGGTTCATTGCACCATGGTTTCTCGATGATAGTAGTACACACCAACTATTGTTTGATACCTAGCTTCATCCGGAAATAGGCCTGGGTCTCAGGATCTGTACAAAAAATGTAACAGCCTTTTTGTCCTCGAGTCATTAGGGTCCTATAAGTATTCTTTATGATGGCGTCGAGCAGAGCCGTAGTAGCTTCAGGATTTTGGATAATTTGTTTCTTCCAGCCTTGGATCGATTTATCGGTACTGGCCCGAGCCGAGGGTACGGTAACAATCTCTCCATCACGAACAACAAGATCGGGCCCGATAATGACACCGACATAATCTACTTCCAAGCCTTGGCAGGTGTGTATACACCCCACTTCGCTAACGGAGTTGGGTTGAATAATCCATGCTTGTCCATCGGTGTCTAAATTCCATGTAGCTTCGTAGCTCCCAATTTTGATATCTTTAAGCTCCGGTTCCCGTTTGCTAATCCATTTCCAACAATAGCCCGCCACTAACCGTGCCTTATTTTTCTCTTGATTCTTTTCCTTAATGAGATCGTGAAGCTGCCCGGGGTCATCTATCACCCGAAAGTCATAATCTCCGCCATCAAGCGCGGGGTTAGCTGTTTCTCGTATCTGCAGGGTATTATCGAGCCAGGCAAGATAGCCATCCGAGCCGTTGCAGCGAAATTGAGATTCAAGAACCATCGTAGTGACATCCGTACCGGCGTTCTTTGCCCAGAATCTGATTTCATCTTTTGTGCCAATATCTTTGAGGGTGACCCGTTGATCTTCGTCGATGAAGAACACGCTTAGTTTGCTAGCCTTAATAATTTCTTTTACTTGATTTTCTCCCAGATGGCTAAAAAGTCCGGACTTCTCATTGAGACGATGGGCCTCATCGACTAGTAGGACATCGAATTCATCCTCCTGTGCAGCATGGAACGTACCCGAACCACTAAACATATTATCTATCCGTGACCTGGTGAGCGATCCGGTTAGTTTAGCTTTATACACTTCTCTAGGTGCTGAGTTTCTGGTGACGTAACGAGCGACCATGTCTCGGTTAGTCAGCTCGACTAAAAGATTGATCGCGAGAACCGATTTTCCGGTCCCGGGACCTCCTTCAATGATCATGACATTCTTAGTTTTTGTAGATGAGTTTAGGGCTAGCTTTAGAGCAGTCTCGTAAGCCACTTTTTGATCATCAATCATAACGAACTCTTGGCTCTTATTCAGCATCGACGCCAACTGATCAGCTAAATTCTTTGAAGGCCTAATCTTGCCGTGGTCGATCCGATACATCAGTCCATCGCTATCGCCGTATTTAACGTATGATTTGATGAATTCCCGTAGCTTAAGGGCATCTTCTTTTAAGAAAACTGGCGCCTGGGAGGTATACGCGGCATAAAAATCATTCGTGATAGCCCCGTCCGGTTCATAGTTATGTAAATACGCGCAAGGGTGCAGGTGGATATCGTCTTCCTGGATCGTTTGGTTATAGTCTTCGAGAAGACATTTGTAAGACCATGCTTGGTATGAAGGGTGAGAGGTTTCGGCTTCACCATGCTTAAACCTCGTACGTACGACACCGTCTTTGTCGGTCATCTCGGCAGTTTGCCACTGTTTCAGCTCCACTAGAATGACGCTGTCTTGCCGCATTTTGTCCTTACCGGTGAGGATAAAGTCGATGCGCTTTGCAGACTGGGGGATATGGTATTCTATTGCCACCCCGGAATCGAGCGGTATGGTAACGTCACTAAGTATTCTGTCCATATACTGGAGAGAATTCTGCCATGACTCAAACTCGGAATGGCCGGTTCGGTGGGCCGTTTTTTCTTTCAACTTAGCGGCGACAATACCGGCGATGTCGTTAGTCATGACGTCATCTTGGAATTGCTTCTTAGTGGCTGCGTAGACAATCATTCGTCACCTAGCTCGTTATACTTTTTATGTGACCCCTTGGCTTTAGCGATAGGGTACTTATTTTCGTTTTTCCGCATTTTAAGTTTAAAAGCCTCGACAAGGTCTATATCTAATTTGTTGGCCAGCAAAAGCACCCAGTACAACACGTCGGCAAGCTCTTCGCCAACCTCATTTTTATTTTCCTTCGCGTAATGATTCATTTCCTGGAGATCCTTCCACTGGAAATGCTCTAAAACTTCGGCAGCTTCGAGCGACAATGAAATAGATAAATCCTTAGGATTGTGGAATTGATCCCAGTCTCGGTCGTCAATAAACTTTCGGATATCAGCCTGGAGGTCGGTAAGTGTGGCATCGGCTTGCTTCATCGAGATCATTGTAGCAGACGACAGCCAGGGTTATATAGTGACTCGCGGTTAAACATCCCATCGGGCAAACTATTGGTTTAGTCTGTCTTCACCCGACAAACTTTGATCCGACTTATCACCCTGAAACTAGATTTTGCTATACTTCCAATGATGAGAACAGAGTATGAGGTAAAGTTCGTAGATATAAATATCGATGACATTCGTGGTAAACTACGCGCCGTCGGAGCACATCTCAAGGTCCCGATGCGACTAATGCGACGGGTAATCATAGACACACCCGGGCTCATCGAACAAAACGCCTATGTGCGAGTCCGCGACGAAGGCGATAGAGTGACAATAACCTATAAAAAGTTTGACTCACTCTCTATTAATGGAGCAAAAGAGCATCAAATTATTGTAAACGACTTCGATGAAACGGTTGCCCTATTCTCCGCAGCCGGCTTAGCCCATAAATCATTTCAAGAATCAAAACGCGAGACTTGGGATTTAGATGGCGGAGAAATCGTCATTGATATCTGGCCATGGCTCAACCCCTATATCGAGATTGAAGGCACTGGCGAGGAACACGTTAAATCATTGGCCTCCACGTTAGGTCTTCCTTGGGATAAAGCTGTTTTTGGTGATGTCATGGCCGCTTATCGCCGACAATACCCCCATCTCAGAAAAAAAGACACAGTGGCAGATATTCGAGAAGTAAGATTCGCTGATCCATTGCCAGACCTGCTAAAAACATCGTAACCGGCGTGCTAACCAATTTTTATTCCCGTAACCTTATGCATCACCTTTTTTCGTGCCGACTTTTTTTGCAGAACAAACAGCCACTAAAACACTAGTGCTAGCAGAGGCCCTCGCCAGTTCTAATTCGTTATGTTTAACAGAAAGTGTACTCGTTGCACGATCGGGTAAAGCGTTCATGAAACATCTCTCTATCCACCACATTAAGCCGCAATCCTTACTTTATACAACCATTCTTAAGGAACACTGTATCTGGAAGGCTGTCCGCTATAGGTTATTATCAACCCCGGCCTCAACGGTTGGTTGTTGGGGGATCTGCGGCGATAGCGACTGGAGACCTCCGGAGACAGTTGATTGACGGATAAACATTTCATAGAGAAATGCGTCCGTTGCCCAATACAAAAAACCGTTACATCACCAAGGGCAACGAGAATTAACTGTTTCGCAATTTACCCTCATTCGGCCGCGGAAGTTGTTAGGATCATCCTCTTAGGTAATTGTTGGGGTGTTGCTTGTCTGGCATCATGCCTATTTTTACAATTTAGATTGCTCCAATCGATAGCTAACCTTAGAATACACTTATGCCTCTTCACGATTTTGTCCTTTCACTCGGGATTATATCAATCGCCGCTGGGTTGCTTGGCGCATTGGTTGGCCTAGGCGGTGGAATTATTATCGTCCCCGTCTTGACGCTGCTTTATCATGTCGACATTCGACTAGCCATTGGGGCTTCCATTTTGTCGGTCATAGCTACATCATCCGGGGCAGCGGTAACATACGTGCGAGAAAAATTAACAAACCTGCGTGCCGGCATGTTTCTCGAGATAGCCACTACCTTAGGGGCGGTTACCGGCGCCTACATCACCACTCTAATATCCGGTAACAGTCTATTTATATTGTTCGCTCTTGTTCTCGGGTACTCGGCATTCGCTATGTTCCGTAAACGTCACCAGGAAATGGTGCTCACTTCTTCCACCGACCGTTTAGCCAATTATTTTAATCTGCACGGCAGCTATTACGACCAGAGCGAACGAAAAACGGTGGCGTATAAGGTTACGGGAACAAAAATTGGCCTAGCACTAATGTACATAGCCGGCATGATTTCAGCACTGCTGGGCGTAGGATCAGGAGCGCTAAAAGTCCCGGCCATGGACATGGCCATGCATATACCCATCAAAGCCTCGGCGGCAACCAGCGACTTTATGATTGGAGTAACGGCAGCAGCCAGCGCAGGAGCATATTTCGCCCGAGGACAAATTAACCCTATCATTGCCGCACCCATCGCCATAGGGGTACTGATAGGTGCCGTAATCGGGTCGCGCCTGCTTAATCGGGTTAACTCCCGTTATATTCAAGTGCTATTCGTTGTCGTGTTGGTAGTGGTTGCTATCGAAATGCTGCAAAGGGGATTATCGTGAGCCGGCAAAAATCTCTTGGACGCATGGAACTAATAGTAAGCTCGGTTTTACAAATTGGGGTAATAGTCAGCTCTGCCGTCATCTTGTTAGGAATAGCGCTCTTCTTGACTCAGAGCCATCAAAACTCATTAAACGGCTCGTATCACCATTTCACTTCGTCGACATATTCGTTCCCTCACAACCTATCGGCGCTTAATTCTTCTATTCGCGCCGGAGCGGCTACCGGGTTTATTGAGCTTGGGGTATTGTTGCTCATCTTAACACCGATTCTCAGAGTGGCCACATCGATTCTACTTTTCCTACGTCAGCGCGATATCTCGATGACTCTTGTAACGCTATTCGTATTGTTGGTGTTGACAGGATCATTTGTTATCGGGGTGATCATTAAATAAATTGTAATTAACTCTTTTTGTTCCTTGGAGAGACCCGGTATCCTCTGCCGCAACTCCTGCAAACGGGGAAGATTTGTCCAAACCGCGCAAAATCGTACCGACGCACTCTCCGGCAACTAGCCGTAGCGTCCTTAGCCACACTTCAGTCAGGTGGCGGACGATGATTAATTTCTTACAGATAATTTGCAGTTTCGTAAAGTAAACTATCTGATATTATAAATTAACTTCGAAAAGAATGTATCGAACTATATATTATTTAGGACTAGTTGTAGCGATAGCCAGCCTACTCGGGTTAGTAGTGCCGCGGTCGCTGTCTTCACCTACTTTTCTTTTACCAAGCAGCTTCTACGCGGTAGCGGGGATATTGTTCGCTAGTATTTTGATGTATTTTGCCGTTGCCAGTAAGCTTCGTAAAAGCGGTTATAAGATAGGGCTCGGCATTGGCGGAGGGCTGTTGTTGATATTTTCGTCGATAGGTATTTTTGACCCGACCTATTTCGGCATAACGACTAAATACATGCGTCCGGCTAACGACTTAATGCTACTTCTTTCCGCTATTGGATTCCTGATCGCCGCGTTAGAGTACAATCGCCCAAGCCTTGCCGAGGAATTGGGTTTCGACCGAATCGGCAAAATGTACCGGGAATATACTTGGAAGCTAATATTGGGGCTAAAGGTATCTAGACTAAAAGGCGACGATCTTACTGGTAATCAGTCAAAAGCCCATTAAATTGCAGATATCTACAGCCAATAGTCCCAATACCTCTCATATTTCTCCCAAACCCCGCTAGTGATATACCTTGGTTAATAGCTTTATTTCACCTGGCTCCCCAAGACCATATGCGCTGTAGTTCGATCCCGTACTGACTTAGCAGCATTATGCCTGACGATTTTATCAAACCACTAAGATGCAGCTACTGCCTAATTCGACACCTAAGATTGTTGGGAAGTCGGTATGCGATCCTGTGATTGTTTAGGTGCGCTTCGATCGGGCATTCATAAACTCCGTTACGTCTCCCTGTCGAAAACGGATATGGCCACCAGCAGTTCTAAAACATGGAAGCTTTCCATCAGCAACCCAGTTTGTGATCGTTCGCTCGGTTACGTCGAAAATTTGAGCTAGATCTTTCGTCCTGAGCAGACTAGAAATATCTCGGTCCTCTACGCCAAGCGCCTTCGTCTCAACTCGAGGCGATGCAACTTGATGCGGCTGTCGTTCCCGAGAGATTATTCGGCCTTCGGTATGTACTACTCCGGCTTGCGGAGGGTTATCTCCAAGAATCGATTCAATTATCTTTGTGACATCAAACAAACCTCTGGCTAGACTCATAACTTCAGCCCGGGCCGCGAGCAGAGCTTCTGGTGAATATGCCGTACCGGTGGGATTGGCTTGGATTCTCGCCAGCAATTGCTTTGCAGTGTTTATAGCTCCATGAGCCGGTTCGAATACGCCCTTCCTCGACGAATTTACAGCTACGGCCCCAAAGGTCGCTGCAGCCAGTTGTCTTTGTTGACTCTCAGAATATTCTCTTTGAACCGGTGCCGACCAGTTAATTTCACCAATAAGCTTGACACCCTCTTCCCGATCTCTACAATCCGCCACCATACCCACGAGTGATCTAGTCTCGGGAATAGTTAGATTTTGCTGCACTGCCGTATTAGCCACCAGTCTCTGTATATCAAAGCGCAGCGGCAGTCCCTTAGCAATAACTTTTAAGTGGCCAGGCGTAATTCTCGTCATCCGGTCACCTCTAGGGCTGTTTCTCGCTTCCTTTACAAGTTCGGGATCAGCCACGCCAGCCACGGAAAGATGAGACTGAATGGTACTAGCCGAAGCTTTCCATAACGTGCTTTTTACTTCGACCCAATCCATTATCCCTTCGACGTCTTTTGGAGCAATATCCCGCCAGCGAGAGTCTGGATGCCTATACAAATAGAAAGCTTGGGCCGCGCTAAGCTTTCCTGACCAAGGAGTCCTGGCCCAGGAATCGTTCACCCAATCGACAATTCGAGCAAATTGAACCGTTTTATGAGTGCGGGCAGTAAGAATACGCAAATCGATTACGTCATCCCAAGTACTTTGACGGATAGTGGCATGAGCGACGTCTACTTCTGCCTCTTTCAGCGCCGCACAACGGTGAAAACCATCAATTATGTATAGAAGACCCTCATTATTAACTTCACCAAGGAGTATGGGACTAAGTTGTCCGGTGCCATCTTGTGTTTTGTCGCTTTCTTCCCGTATAGAGGCCGCTAGTCGTTGGACGTGCTCGTAATTTACGGGTACGTCCTCAGTGCAGATCAAAGATAACGGTACATTACATTCAATAAGCCCACCCCCGCGCTCACCTATAATCTCCACCTGATTACCAAAACGTAACGGAGTAGCTTCAGCTGATGACCTCATAAATTATCCATATTGTATAAGTATTCTATCAACCTAACAAGTTTTTTACCTGGTGATGGTTTGAAACATTATTATTTACTCTTTAGTTTAGTGTTTCTCGGGGAGAGGTGCGATATAGAAGTCCGGAGCCGAGTACCCGCTCTAATAGTGCGCCATCAGATAAGATCACATTTTTTGGCGTAGCAGACTTCCACCGGCACAGTTAGCTATTCACAACTCTCCAAACATTGAACATGACACCTTAATCTGCCACTCGCCGTAAACTCTACGCCAGGACAATAGAAAATTATCACCAAAGCCTAAGCCTATGCCGCTACCAAAAGAGTAATGTATACGTTTTAGTCACGACAGGAGTAGGCGCAGCGCTTGAGACTCGACTTCATCCGTCAAAAACTTTCCGTCCCGCAAGTCTTTAGCTAGCTCGATGTGATCAGCCGCATGAAGAACTAAGCGATCTCTGTCCTGCTGAAGAACAGCAGTTCCGATGCCCTCAATAGTAAAGAAAATATGAGCTTTAATATCTTTAAGTAACCTGTCGGGATCTCCTTCGCGAACCGCCAAACGATCACGATCACACTTAGCGATCGCCGCCTTATGACCCTCGCGGGTCATAAACCGCCCGCTGATAATGTCGTCGTGCAACTTAAAAGGGTTTTTGTCTTGGTAATAGTGATCTAGCCGGTCCAGCTCTTGCTTGGTTACGGCGCAGTTCAGCCCCTCATCGGTCGTAAACAGCTTATTTTTGATATCGCTATATATCCTTTCATAATTACCGTCGCGAGCTGCTAGTCTCAGCCGGTCTTGGACGTGCCCTGGACTCATGCCCCTGTCTAGCCTGTCTCTAGCCCGCATAAGCCTCTCTTCAAGACTATTTCTAGCTAACCTGGATTTCTCCTCCAAGCGGGCCACCAAACTGGTTATGTCATCAGCGGGCCCCTCTTCTGCTGTAAGCGTTGACTCGAAAAAGTCGGTCGGAGCGGCGGCAGGCTGCGAAGTCATACCCGCCTCCTTGCTTTGCGGGGCTACTCTAAGCCATGAAAGAACCATGCGTAGCTGAAATTCAACATCGGCCTCGCCTTGAGAATGGGCCAGCCCTTCCACAAAAGTCAGTAAGTATGAGGGGGGAGGGGAACCGGGATTTAGTGCAAGGGCTTTTCTGATGACCGACCAATATGCGTAAACGGCGTAATCAGGGGGGTTGAGCATACTGTAGTGGTGCTCGATAATTCTCTGGGCCATGGCATCCTTCACGGGGCCGGCTACCAGCATCTCCGCTATTTGATCACGGGCGGAAGTCTTAAGGGCAATGAGCGCTTCCTGGTCCACTCTAACCGGATCTTCTGCTAGCAGCAACGCAAGGTCCTGATCTACGGCCGTTTCCTCCAGCTCGGAAAGACCCGGGCGACAGCTACCGCTACTATACTCGCTCATATCGATATTATGACACTCCCACGGCCGAGTGGCGATAGAGGTCAACAAGGTTAACTCCGGCAGGGAAGTCTTAAGGATGAGGTAGTGTATAAAATCTGGCGGCCGGATAACCTGTCAAAATCGTTAAACCGGCCTTATTTTAAATACGTTGAATTTGTCGCTAAAGCATGAGCACGACCGCGGTATAATATATCAATGACCGGAAGAACTCATGACTTGGCAGCTGTCACCGCTTTGGGAATAGTTGTATGGGTTGATCCTCCGCAAACATTAACCCTCGGTACGGCTTTAATCGCCATCTTAGCTAACCAAATCGGCGGCATTTTGCCGGATATCGATCAACCGACGGCACCACTGTGGAAGAACCTCCCGGTGGGGAAATATATCGGCAAATCGGTCGATACGCTGATGGGTGGTCACCGCTTTATCAGCCATTCTCTTGTTGGAGTGGCCATATTCGGTTCATTGGCTCTCGCCCTATTAAACTTCCTGCACCCGATTATGCCTCATACTAACATCTACCTGGTCTGGTGGGCATTTATTGTCGGCCTGCTTTCTCATTTAATACTGGACAGTTTGACCAAAGAGGGTGTGCCCTGGTTGTTACCGCTTAAAACCAAATTTGGATTTCCGAATAAATCGTTTCGCATAACAACCGGTAAGGCTGTTGAAACATTGGTCTTTTTCCCGCTCATTCTTTTGTTCGACATTTGGTTTTGCATCAGCCACTATCAGTTTATTCTTAACTTCATTCATCAGAGAATAACCTAAAACATTATTTTCGGTTAGTTACGAAGAAACAATCGGCGCCGGAGATCTACTGTTCGACGAAGGTTAGAGCATGGCCGACTTTGCCCGCCCGGCCGGTACGTCCGATCCGGTGAACATAATCGTCATAAGATTGCGGCAGGGAATAGTTGATAACGTGGCTGATGTCCGGGACATCTAGTCCGCGAGCCGCCACGTCTGTCGCCACCAGCACGGTAACTTCACTATCTTTGAATTTTTTGAGAACCCGTTGCCGTTGAGACTGAGACTTACCGCCGTGAATCGAATCAGCCTGGAAGCCTCTGGCAATCAGCTCCTTGGAAAGCTTTTCGACACTGCGATGGGTATCATCGAAAACGATAGTTTTGGTGGTAGTTTGCTGGGTTAGAATATCGTGGAGCTTGTCAATTTTATGCCCGCTATCAGAGAAGTTGATGACGTTTTGTTCAACGCTATCGCTGGTATCGCCCGATTTTACCGAAATATATACCGGATCGCGGGAGAAGCTTTCGATAATTTTCTTGACTCGAAAATCAAGCGTAGCCGTAAAGTAAAAACTCTGTCTATCTGATTTAGCATGTCCGAGAATCTTGGTAATATCATGAACAAAGCCCATGTCCAGCATCCGGTCGACTTCATCAAGCACCACCATATTACAATCCACTAGACTGAGAGATCCTCTTTCAAGGTGATCTTTGATCCGACCCGGCGTACCTATAATCATCCGGGGATTGTAACGAAGCTCCTTAAGCTGGGGGCCTATCGACATCCCGCCGATCAAGAAGGCTCCGCCAACCCCGCTACCTTTACCGATTAAACGGCACTGTTGCTCGATTTGCTCGGCAAGTTCGCGGGTCGGCGCCAGAATAATAGCTTTACTCTGACGATCCGACATAAGTTTATTAAGCACCGGAATAACGAAAGCGGCCGTTTTACCGGTGCCGGTATTGGCGACGCCGACGACATCCTTGCCCTCCAGTCCGAAGGGAATAGCCTGGTCCTGAATCGGCATCGGCGAATCCAGGCCCATTGCCAGCAGGTTTCGTGAAATAATGCTGTTTAATGCAAAGTCTCCGAAGCTATGCTGTGGCGTATATTCTGTAGCGGCAGTTGGTTTGGCCCTTTGAATAAACTTCGAAGGGTTAATATAGTCCTTCTTGGGTTGTCGACCTCGGTTTTGCGGGCGACCGTAAGAGCTTCTACTACCAGAGCCACGCGAAGAGCGATATGATTGTTTTTGATACATAAAAAATGAATCCTTTGTTTAAGTAAGTATTGAATCGACTGTTTACAATGAACGTCGAGTCAAATTACTTTACTCAGGATCCATTAGAAACAATATTATAACAATAGCACGTTAGCGATATATAAGCAAGGGTTATATCTCCCCAGGGAGCTGAGCCTAAAAATCCTTTTCAGATAATTTTTATTGTAAGATTATATTACCGCGGGGTTGCTTTTACTCAGCCGCTGGATAAAAGATACAAGGAACATATGAACGACGACCGACTTGATAAGCGAGAAAGTTCAAAAACTAAGAAATACTGGGTACCATACGCGCTAGTCGCTGTAGTGCTAATTGGATTGTTAGTACTTGCCCTGCATCTGAAAAATTCCGGCTACCAACGATACGTCCTTCTTGGTATGGTTATTTTGATCTTCTTTATTGCCTTACCGGCTCTTATAGTTCGTTTCGGACAAAAGGCCATGAAAGTCAATATGGTTAAGTACCAAAGCAAGGCCGAGGAGCTGGATATACCCAACTCGCTATGCAACTTCTACATCAACGCCAACAAAGCAACTTTTAAGGGTCATAAGGGCTTGATGAGCTTTTATAGCGACCGGATTATATTTTCTCCCGTCCGACACAATCTTACCCCCGATAATCGCCGACCGGTGCAGACCTTTATGGTTGGCGACATCACCAATTTTACGGCCGGAGTGCAGGGAACGAATACCGTACCCATAGCAACCGGTCGTAGCGTGGCCGTAGTTACCTACAATAATCCGGCGACGATGCTCTCGTTTGAATCCAACAAGAAACGGTATAGTTTCGTCGGCGGCTCCGTCTCGCTGGACAAGCTAAACGCCGCGGCCAGTAGACTAGGCCTCATTTAATAAACTTTTTTATGTTCTCCGCCGGTATGAATCCCAAGATGAAGACGATGAGGCTTTACCCGTTCGGCTCGAGGCCGGAATCAGCGGCACTGGAAAGCTGATCGGACGAATAATTAACTTCACTATAACTTAAATTACAGACCACTACTTAATGTATATCTTGAGCGTCAGGAGCCGACTTAATGATGGATAGGGTGGGGTTGGTGACAATCGTTACAGAAGCATCCACCCCGCAGCGTGTAGAGTATGAAACGTTAAGGCTGTCGGGAGAACCCTTGTGAATGGCAGACCGGCCATCGAAACTAACGGCATGACTTTTGCGGAGGCTAGAGCACGCTATATTTCCAGGATTGCCACTTTGCCGCTACGTGAACTGGACGCTTTTCACTTCATAATGGGAGACGCCGTCCTCAATATGGCCTACCGTATGGACAACCACCTGGTTCAAGAGGTTCCGCGCGAAAACTCATCTGATTTCGTGGTTATCGACGCCGACACCGAAGAGGGATTAATAATAGTATTGACCCTTACCGTCGAAGAACTCGACGCCAGACATGCAAAACTCCGCCAAAACGAATAGCCGACCAACGGTCCGGGGGCCTTTTCTTCAGTCTCTAGGCTCAAGCACTTCGTGGCTCACTCAATTCGCACTCACCGATAAGCGCATTGGCAGCAGCCTTCGCCATGAAGCTCTCTTGCTGCAGGGCAGGTAGTTACTCCGGGCAATCGAAGCCGGCGTAACATAGCTACAGCCCTCCCTGCGGCTATACCGAGACATCCCGACTATGCCGGCGGGGAGCTCTTCTAAGCTATGAGCCGGCAGGGCCATGACCGTCCTTGCGGCCTTTTGATTAATTTTCCTACCTTCACGCATATCTATCCTCCCTCCCTTTTAGGCACCCGTTCTCCTTTTTGCCGGGCTTTGCTTAGGCCAACGGCGACCGCCTGCTCACGGCTCTTAAATTTTCCGCCGTGCTTATATTCGTGCATTGTTTTTTCAACCTCTTTGCCGGCCCTCGGATCATACTTTCTCGCCATGTCTGTCCTCCTTCCTATATCACCCTACGGCTAAGGGGGCACTTCAAGCCCCCTTAGCGTGATGTGGAGCGGGCAGTTCTGCCCGGGGCGACTAGCGATTGCGGTGACTGTTCTCGCCGCCGCGGCGCTTAGCCTCGGTGGGCTGGGCCGCCGCGCCTTTTTTCCCTAACTCGGACATGTCCTGCTTGGAACTGCTGGCTTTGCCGCCCTTACTGGCAATCCGCCGCTGCTTCTCCTCGTCCATGCTGGCGAACCCTTGATTTCCTTCTGCCATGTTGACCTCCTTTCTATTAACTTGGCAATACCAGCTTAACTCTGTATTCATATACGCACAGTAATGCTTTTGGTAATCAGCCTAAGTAAAAATCAACGTCCGTAACGCCAATTATCTTACAGGCGCCGCTGTTTACGGACGCGTTTCGAAGCTCAATCTTTAAACCATTTTTTTATAGCCCCGGTAAAGTCTCCGATGTCGTCGGGTTTACGACTGGTTATAAGGTTGTTGTCAACTACCACGGACTGGTCGATCCACTCTCCTCCGGCGTTGCGGATATCGTCCTGCAGAGTCGGCCAGCTGGTCAAGCGGCGGCCTTCGACCTCGTCAGCCGAGACCAGCAGCCAGGGAGCGTGACAAATCGCCGCGACCAACTTACCTTGGCCGAGAAAGTCACTAACCCATTCTCTGGCTTTTGGCACCATTCTCAGATTATCGGCATTAATCGCTCCGCCGGGCAGCAGCAGAGCATCAAAGTCCTCAATATTGACCTTGTCCAGGATCGTATCGGCTCGAAATTCCTCCGACGGCTCAGCATGCTGCATAGCTTTTAAATTCAAACCCGATGAGGATACCACGCTAACGTCGGCACCGTTTGCTTTTAAAAACTGGAGCGGCTCTTCAAACTCTGCTTGTTCAAAGTAGTTATCGACTAGAATCGCCATACGTTTGTTCGCTAAGCTCATTTGGCCCCCTGTAATTAGATACGTCCCTATACTAGTCGAGAATTATCATTAAAGCTGTAAAGGTTTATTGACGGCACTTGTAAGATTTTTGATATCCCCAGGGAGCAATAACTGTAATATGGCAGTATGGCGCAAGAGCAAGATGCTATTCCACCGCTAGTTCGGCAGGTGATTGGTCAGGCCAGGATGAAACACGTCCCCCGCGGGCAGATCTTGTTGTACCAAGGCGATACCCCCGCGCAAGTGTATATTATTAATTCCGGGGTGGTGAAGATCCACGATATCGATGACGCCGGCAATGAGAAGATACTTCACCTCGTCAAGTCGCCGTCGCTTATACCATACTCTTTCTTCTCAGGGCTCCCCAGCCCACTGCAGTGGTTTTATTCCACTCTCACCGATTGTGATGTGTATGTAATCGATGCTGGAAAGCTCTCAGAAGAAGTCAAGAAGAACGGGGAACTATACTACTTGCTGGGCTGTGATTTCTCGCAAAATGTCCACGAACTTTTAGTGCGACTGAGCAGCCTGGGAAAGACCAACGCTAAAGATAAAATTATTGCCGTGTTAAAGTTTCTGGCCGTTTGTCACTCCACGCTCAGGCATTCCGGATGGTCGAGAGTTAACTTTTCGGCAACGCATCAATTGCTTGCCGACATGGCCGGGCTCACCAGAGAGAGCACGGCACTGGTCATGAAAGACCTGCAGACCGCCAATATAGTGCGTAACCCCCGTATGACCATTTTGGAAATTGACACCCAGAAGCTATTTAAGTCGAATCCTGTTTGAATAATTCTGTCTATGGCAAGTATCGACGGTTAGAGTTGGCTGGTATAGTCGGTATATACTATAGATAATGGCTGTAGTTTTAAGCGGGAATACCGATAAAGTTGTCGACGCCCGGTCCTTCTCGATGGCATTCGGCCGGCACGTCGTGATAAAGGATTTATCTTTCAGTGTCACAAAAGGCGAGGTGTTCGGTTTCTTGGGCGCCAACGGAGCCGGGAAAACTACCACCATCAGAGCGCTTCTCGGACTCTACCAACCGACCGGCGGCGAATTGCTGATCAACAGCCACCGCTACAATGCCGATATGTCGGCCGCTATCGGCTATCTGCCGGAAGAAAGAGGGCTCTATCGCAACGAACCGGTGCTGGAAACGATGGTCTACTTCGCCGTCTTACATGGACTGGACCAGAGTGAAGCCCAAAGACGGGCACTGGCGTATCTTAAGCGTGTCGGGCTTGAGGATAAGGCCAATGAACGTCTGGTAAAGCTGTCCGGCGGCCAACAGCAAAAGATCCAATTGGGTGTTACTATCCTCCACGAGCCCGCTCTCATGATACTCGACGAGCCGACCGAGGCCCTGGACCCCGTAAACCGCTCTCTGCTCATGGATATTATTACCGAGCGACGGAACAAGGGCGCGACGGTTATGTTAGTCACCCATCGCATGGAAGAAGTCGAGCAATTGTGCGATCGCATTCTCATGCTTAAAGACGGCTCGGCGGCCTTGTACGGTAAAATCGACGCCGTCAAAGAGCAGTTCGGCTCCAAAGTTATCGCCATAAACTTTAGCGGTAAACTAAAGACCAACGACAAGCTGTATAAAATCACCAAACATTTACCACACAGCGCCGAGCTTCACTGGAATAACAACGTCACTACCGACGATGTTCTGAGGGTTTTGGCCAACGACGAAAACCTTCATCTGATGAGTTTCGAAGTCCGCCTTCCCAGCCTTAACGACATCTTCCTGCAGATGTACAAGGATCAGGAGGGGAGTGATGTCTAAAATAGGTGAGGTAATCCTTTTTGAGGTGCGGCGAAACGTCAAGAAGAAGACCTTTTGGTATACCACTTTGATACTGCCGGTCATAATTATAGTCGTCACCCTTATCAGCCACGCCTCTTCCAACCATGCCAGTAGTAACTCGGTCCAACAAACGATTTCTTACTCTAAAACGGCTAAACTGGCCGTCCTCGATCAAACCGGTTTAATCAGCCGGGCCACGCTCTTAAGTCACCACATCACCGTTGAACCCACTGAGCAGGCCGGCATTAACGCTGTTAAAAAAGGCCTGGTCAGTGCTTTCTTCTACTACCCGGGGAATGTCGCTACGGCCGGTATCAAGGTCTTCGCTCAGGACCAGGGAATAACCTTTACTCCGCCATATAACACCCTGGCTTCACAACTGCTTAGTAACAGCGCCGTAGCCGTGGTTAACCTTAAAACCCACGACTCGATAGCCGCCAAGATCCTAACCAAAGCGCCTAGCGTTACCGCCACCACCTATAAGAACGGCACCCCGACCAACGGACTGGCCGGAATTGTCGCACCGATAGTCTTCTTCGCGATCTTTCTATTCTTTGCCGCCATGATCTCGTATTTCACCATCTCGGCTACGACCGAAGAGAAAGAAAACCGGGCAGCCGAAATTTTACTCACTACCATCAAATCCAAACAACTAATTATCGGGAAAATCCTTTCTATCATTGTTATCGGCGTGCTTCAAGTAATAGTTATTCTGGTGCCGTTGCTTATCGCTTACGCCCTGTTTCATAACCACATAACCCTACCGGGCGGGGTCACCCTCAGCCATCTACCGCTGAATCCCACGACGCTGGCCATCGGCGCCATTGTTCTCGCTCTCGGACTGATCATGTTTACCGGCGTGTTGGTGGGTTTTGGCTCATTGTTTCCAAGCTCCCAGGAGGCCAGCCGGTACTTGGCAGTCGTCATCCTATGGGCGTTTATACCGCTTTATGCCATAGGCTATGTGGTCAACTCACCGAATGCCTTAATCGTTAAAGTGTTCACCTATTTCCCGTTGACGGCCCCGTCGACAGTCCTGCTCCGCAATGCCGTCGGCACCCTGTCGACATCGGAAGCTTACGGCACAATCGCCATCCTGGTGGTATCGGCGGCGCTCGCTCTTATGTTCGCGGTCCGCGCCTTCAGCTACGGAGCGATGGCTTATACTAGACGAATATCGGTAAAAGAATTGTTTCAAAGAACCGCCGATAAGAGCTTACCCTTGAAAAAATAAAGCCAACAACAACGGCGCCGGGTTAAGCTCGCGGCAAAATATTTAGGTTATAGCGCATTTCTCTTGACACGGATTTGTAATAATGCAATTCTATCAGCAATGTCACGTCAGTTTGCTTTTTATCGTCAAGTATCAAAATCATCGGCGGAAACGATCCATGCTGCCGTCCAAGACGTATTGGCCGGTGTTAGTTATCTTAGACCGGTCCCGCCCGATCTCTTACATATGAGTTTGCTTAATAACAACCACGTTGCAAGGGATGCAAATACCGACGATATGGTAACGGACTATGAAACCTTCCAGCAGCGTAGCAAATCATTGCCAGAATCTCACCATCCCAGTAAGCAGGGAGTGGTGCACGTTTATGACGCCCGGGCCGTAAAAAAAGTTCTTGCTCTACACACCAGTCGACCTGGCTGGCTATGCCGAGAAAGGGAATGGGTTCAAAACGTAAGCGGATTACAAGAGGGTGACTTACGTTTTCAGAATGATCATTATACTCCCCATATCACATTAGCTAGAATTATCCGCGAAAGGCATGAGGGAGAGCGATACTTATCCGACTACGCTAGACAAATAGCCGGCGCTATTGCTTGCGGAACATACATTACCCTTGAGCCGCTCGATTTTGAGTCCCCGGAATCGGCCTGGACCTTTAGGCCCGACAGGACAGAGGTCTTAGGGAGAAGTCCGGCACCAAGAGTGGCAGCATCGATCGCCTCCTAGCTCTTTAAGTCGTCGAGCTATAACTGTCCGGAATTACAATCCTGACAATAGCCTTGTATCTCCAGCAAATGGGATACGGGAACCACCTCATGCCGAGCGGCGATCAGTTTGATCAAGCCTTCCACCGCTTCATCTTCGCTAATCGGTATTATTCGGCCGCAGTTCATGCAGGTTATGTGGTGGTGATGATGAGTAAATATATCTGTCAGCTCGATCTTATACTTCCATCCCATCGGTACCCGTTGGGCGATGCCAATTTGTTCAAATAGATCAATTGTCCGGTACAGAGAAGCCCGATCGATCTTACCTTGCAATAGTTCATATAGGTCGCGCATCGATTTTGGTTCCCGACTCTCCGCCAATAAATCAAAAACCAGCTGCCTGGGACCGGTAACGCTGTGTCCGTTTTGCTTCACTATACGGAGAAATAGTTCTCGCTTGTCTTTATCCATGTAGCAATAATAACATATTACTGCGACAGATTTGCAAATTCCTCCAGCCGGGTTCTATGATGGACAGGATGAAAAGATCGCGGTTACCATGGCTGATGGCGCTGCTGGCGGTGATACTGCTGGTAGTAGCTGTCTTCAACCTCAACACCAGCGCCAATAACGTTCCCGTGGTTCCCCTGAATGTCGTGGCCGGCGAAGACTTCTGGGGCAGTTTGGTCTCTCAGTTAGGCGGGTCAAAAGTTAATGTTACCTCGATAGTAACCGATCCTAACGCCGATCCTCATGAATATGAGAGCAGTACTACCGACGCGAGAAATTTCGCCCTGGCCAATTACGTCATCCTCAACGGAGCGGGTTACGACAGCTGGGGAGATGAACTGTTAAGTTCCAGTCCCGACGCTTCACGCAAAGTTTTGAATGTCGCCACTCTATTGGGAGAGAAAGTTGGTGACAATCCGCATTTTTGGTATAGCCCGGGTGATGTCAACCGAGTCGTTAATCAGATGAAAAACGACCTCATAGCCCTCGACCCCAGAGATAAGAGCTATTTCGAGAGCCGGGCGATGAAGCTAAACAGCGCACTTTCCACCTACCAGCAGACCATTGCCGCGATCAAAGACAAGTACCGGGGCACCAAGGTCGCCGCCACCGAGGATATTTTTACCTATCTGGCGCAGGCCGCCGGTTTGGACCTGATATCGCCGACGGCTTTCACCCAGGCGGTTGCCGAAGGCAACGACCCGCCGGCCGATGCGGTCGTCCAGTTCGAGCAACAACTGACCAGTTCCTCCGTTAAACTGCTCGTGTATAATAAACAAACCATCACTCCTCTAACCAACAGTATGAAACAACTAGCCATCGCTCATCATATTCCGGTCGTCGGCGTCAGCGAAATTATCGAGCCGCAGGGAATAACCTTTGAGCAGTGGATGAATAATCAGGTGATGAGTATTAAACAGGCGCTCGATAAAGAAGCCGGTGCGCCGGGGAGCTTGTAGAGATGGCCGTAATCGAAGCCAAGGATTTAAGTGCCGGGTACCAGGACAAAATTATCTGGAAGGGAGCAAATTTTACGCTTAGTCGCGGTGAGTTTGTCGGTTTGCTCGGGGCCAACGGCGCCGGAAAGACGACACTGTTTAAACTACTGCTGGGCTTGTCCCAACCACAAAGCGGGGAGCTGAAAGTATTGGGGAGCACGCCGACCAAAGGGAATCCCCGGATCGGCTACGTTCCCCAGCGCCGCTTCATTGACAGCGACAGCCGAATCCACGCTATCGAGTATGTCCGACTGGGAGCTTACGGCAACAAATGGGGGATCAGTCTGCCAAACACTGCGAAACGAGAATACGAAGAGTCCTGGCAAGCGCTCGACTTAGTCGACGGTCGAGAGCTGGCCAACAAGCCCTTGTTTAAATTATCCGGCGGGGAAGTCCAGAGAGTATTCTTAGCCCAAGCTCTGATCGGAAAACCAGACATCCTGCTGCTCGACGAACCGCTCGCCAACCTGGATATCCGCCGAGAGCACCAGCTTACCCGATTAGTACACGCCGTCGCCAAATCCCAGCAAGTTACCGTCATTTTAATTGCTCACGACATAAACCCGCTACTGCCGGTCGTCAACCGGATCATCTACATCGCCAATGGTAAGATAGCCAGCGGTAAGGTTGATGAGATAGTGACCAGCGAAACATTGTCCGACCTCTACGACGCCCCGGTGGAGGTTCTCCGCGACAGTCACGGGCGAGTAGCGGTTCTCGGGGTAGAGGAGGCAATGCATCATGACAGCTAATCTTACGACATTAGGCAGTGGATTCAGTCTTAATCTTTGGAACGATCTCGTCAGCATGTGGCACTACGGCTTCATGCAGCACGCTTTTGAGGCCGGAACAATAGTCGCCGTCATCGCCGGCATGATCGGCTACTTCGTGGTTATCCGACGGCTATCGTTCGCTGCCCATGCTTTATCGCACGCCGGGTTCTCCGGGGCCGCCGGCGCCGTCCTACTGGGGCTAAACCCGCTCGTCGGCCTGCTGGCTTTCACTACCGCTGGCGGCCTAGCCATGGCCTCGTTGGGTCGTCGGGCCGCCAACCGAGACGTGCAGATCGGCACCGTCCTGGCGTTTATGCTGGGATTGGGCGTTCTTTTCATCAGCCTGTACAAAGGCTATGCTACGGAGGCCTATTCGTTATTATTCGGCGAGATACTGGGAATCAGCTCGACGAATATCGTTTTAACAATGGCTGCCGGTTTAGTCAGTTTACTCGGCGTTCTTTTGCTCTATAGACGCTTGCTTTTTACCTCGCTGGATGAGGATGTGGCCGAGGCTAAGGGCATCTCGATTACCGGGATAAATGTGGCCTTCTTACTGCTGGTCGCCCTGGCCACCTCGATTGCCGTACAGATCGTCGGCGTTTTATTAATCTTCGCTTTAATGGTCACCCCGGCAGCTATTGCTCAGCGCCTGACCCATCGACCGCTGGAGGGTGTTGCGGTGTCGGTGCTGATTGCGCTCCTGGCCACCTGGATCGGTTTATTTGTCGCCTTCTACGTACCTTATCCGGTAAGCTTCTTTATTGTCAGCTCGGTATTTTTGCTCTACCTGATAGTTCGCCTCCTCCAGAGCCGTAGTTCACGGGCCTAGACGGATAGACATTAGACCTCTTCGATACGCTGTAATTTTCTCGTCCCGGCAGCGATCAGGACGAAGCCGATGGCGATACTGACAAGTAGCGAATAGATAATGAGCAGGGTCTCATATATTGACAGCATGTCCAGATAAGAAGAGAGGGTGACGAGATATTGCAGACCGATCGAGGTGATTATGATCCAGCCCAGACCAACCGCTAATAAGTTCCAGCTTCGCCGATAAACTAACCCGGCCACTTTTCGTCGGTAATTGTAAATTTCATAGACCGCCAATAGCCCGATAAACCACATATAGACGTACGGCGTGGCTATGGTTATCAGGATCAACCATATCGACATATGATAAATAGTTTCGCGCTGCGGCATGGTCGATACTAGTTGAAAATACGCCAACCCGATAAAGATCAAGCTCCCGGCCATAAGATTTATCGCCCGGTGTGATGGCCGGTTATGCGCCAGTTCGCTTAAGCCCCGAGCACCAAAGCTGATAAACACGAAGCCGATCAGGGGTATGATCAGATTAATATAGTCGTTAATCAAGTCCGTAGCGACTTTCATCCCCGGATTATGCATCGTCAGATAGTCGAGAATGGCCATAACACTGCCGGATATCGGTAGCCACAGTACCAGCATGAGCACGCCCCGGCTCAATACCGCCACATTCCTCCCGTCCCGATCCTTGGCTATTAACTCGCAATAATTTTTCAGTTTAAAATAGCCGTAAAATCCCGTCAGCCAGATAAGAGCCAGAACAACTATCAGCGAGACATCAATAAGCCGCAGTCCGGTGACACTAACACCGTATCTGGCCAGCGTTATAGGGTTGGGGTGGGGAAGAAGAACGAATAAGCCGTAAACCGCTACGAAAATTATATAAGCAATGCTCAGTTTTAATTTGAGAGATAAATTTTTCGGCATTTTCCTGAACTGCGACGGCGCTTTACTCATAGATTATCGTCCTGTTTGGCAATTGTATTAGCATGATATTTTTATAGCTAAAAAGCTTAAAAAATGCTTCCGCTACAAGTAAGATTACCCGGACCAAGCTCAGTTCCTTTCAGATACGGCGTTCAAACCAAGCACGGTTGTCTGTCGACTTCAAAGCACTGGTTACAAAAGCGTTCCACTAATGATGGGGCGCTAGTGTCTATAGTAACCAACCGCAGCGCGCGGCATTGTGAGAAATTTAACACTGCCCTGGACAAATCCTTCCGGGAAGGGCGGCGACTATTGGCGGCCCGTCGGGGCGATAAAGAGTCGGTCCTCCTCATGGAACTTTTCAGCTTATCCTGCTAAACTACTAGATGATAAATCGCAATTTCGGACACTAGTCTAGTACTAATATAGGGCGCGTTAACAGCAGGTTGAAGATAGCGTATAAACAATGAGCACTACTATTGGCAGGGTATCCCGTTTTTCCGTCGTGGGTGTTTTCAATACGTTGTTCAATTTCTTAGTGCTGAATTTCTGCTACTACAAACTGGGTGTCAACAAGATAGTGGCCAATATTATAGCGACGTCGCTGGCGCTGCTGATCAGTTTTGTTTTAAACCGCAAGTTTGTCTTTGCCCACAAAGGTAACTGGCGGCATCAGTTTATGCTTTTCGCACTCATAACCGTCGCCGGTAGTCTAATACTTAATAACTCCATCTATGCCGCCAGTGTCTTCTTACTAAAAAGCGCCTCGGTTGGTATAAGCCACGCGCTCAACTCCATAGTCAATCTCCAGCCGACCTTCATCCTCATCAACGGCAGCGCTATCATTGCGACGTTATTCTCTATGGTCTGGAACTATAACTGGTATCACCGCGTGGTCTTCCGGGGAGGTGGCGATGCCGCCAAAACACTCGAAGATTGACGTAAGTATCGTCATCCCCGCCTACAAAGAAGCCCAACGTATCGGTGCGACCCTCGATGAGCTAGGCCGCTATCTAAAGAGCGCCGATAGCCTCCGCGCTAAGGAGATCGAGGTCATAGTAGTATCCGCCGATTCCGCGGATAACACCCATGAAATCGTCACCGCCAAAGCCAGGCTGTTTAAACACCTGGAACTTATCAAGTCGGGGCCGAAAGTGGGTAAGGGCCGGGACGTCAAGGTCGGGATGCTAGCGGCCCGTGGCGAAGTGGTCTTATTTTTTGACGCCGATCTGGCCACTCCGCTCCAACATATTGAACAATTTCTAAAACTGATGGACGGAGGAGCCCAAATCGTCATCGCCACCCGCGGCATCAGACGTCCCGGTAACGATATCTTGAGAGAAACTGTCTCATTCGTTGGCAATGTTTTATACCGGCTGCTGGGCGGAGTCTGGCTCGAAGATTCCCAGTGCGGCTTTAAGATGTTCAGCTCCCAAGCGGCGAAGATTTGTTTCAGCCGGCTCCAACTAACCGGTTGGGGTTTTGATATGGAAGTGTTATCTATCGCCAAAGCCCAAAATATCCCGATCACCCCGGTGCATATCGATGATTGGCACCCGGTTGACGGTGGATCATTCGACGAGAGCATCTTAAGCAACAGCTTTAAGGCCGCCGCCGAGCTTCTCCAGATATTCTGGCGCCGACTGAGTGGAAGCTATCGCCGCCGGACACCAGGCTAATTTTCCCGTCGCACCATGATTTATGAAATTTTTATGATAAATTAGATAAAGTTACGATCTAAAAAATAGATGAGCAAAGACAATACCCGATCACTGGCCTCCTTAACCAGAAAGTACCTCTGGGATATTCTGGCCGCCATCACGATTTCGATATTTACTCTAATATCCCTGAATCTGGCGGCACACTATTCGGCTGTGACCGACGAGCAAGCCCATATCCCGGCGGCCTATTCCTATGTGATGTACGGCAACTTCAGCCTGAACCCGGAACACCCGCCGCTGGCTAAGCTGATCGCCGGACTGTCATTTATAGGGACGCATTATAACTTCCCGGTTAATCTTCTAAACCGTGATAACAATATCGGGCAAGGAGAGTGGCAAATCGGCAACGCCTTTTTGTATAGCAGCGGCAACAACCCCGACTCCATTCTCTTCCGCAGCCGGTTACCCTTAATAATATTCGCCGTTATTTTATTGATCGTCATCTACCTTTTGGTCAGACGGTTGTTCGGCGCCAAGGTCGCACTACTGACCCTGTTCTTCACGGCTCTCAGCCCGACGGTTCTGGCTCACACTCCTTTGGTTGCCACCGACGTCATCGTCATGAACACCATGACAATTGCCATTCTGGTGTTTATCTCCTACCTCAAGAAACCGTCGTGGAAGATGGCGCTCCTGGCCGGTTTCCTGATGGGTATCGCCGAGCTCAGCAAGTTCAGCGCCGCTATTTTATTCGTTATCTATCCGCTCCTGGCAATTTTGTACTTTTTTGCTACGAAGCGGGCCGAGAGCAAACGAAAAACTATTCTGCTGGCCATGAAATCGATCTATAAAATACTTCTGATCGGGCTGGGGATTATGTACGTAACATACGTCTTTCAGGTGATCCATTTGAGTCAGAGCGCTCAGGACACCTGGATCAAGGAGGCCATGATCGGCACCGTCCATTCCTGGTCCTGGACCGCCACGGCTATGGTCTGGCTCAACCACGTCCCCCTGATGCAACCGGTGGCCAGATATATTATCGGCTTCATGAAAGCCTTTCTGAGATTTGCTGACAGCAAGGGCGCTAATTTACTAGGGAAGGACTACGTCGGCAGCACCCCGCTTTATTTCCCGGTCGCCTCTTTCCTCAAAACGCCCTCGCCATTGCTGCTGCTGTGGGCCGCGGCTGTAGTCGTGGGGCTGGCCCATTTCAAGAAATCTTACTTTAGTGTCAAAAAATTGTGGCGCCGGTTGCTGTCGCGGATGGGTAGCGACACGGTTGTTACCTCGGGAGCCATTTTCACCATCCTCTACTTCATAATAGCTTGCAGCGGCTCACTGGACATCGGCATTCGACATCTGCTGCCGCTTTTCCCATGGATGTCGCTGTTCTCCGGTTTGTTCTTAGTGCACGTCGTCGAGAAGTGGCGCATCAAAAAGGTACCGGCCGGCAAGATCGCTTCAGCCGTCGTCGCACTCGGGTTTTTAAGCATCGTCTTCATTATCTTTCCAAACTACTTGCCGTATAGCAACGAGCTGGTCGGGGGAGCCCAAAACGACTACCTCTTTTATAACGACTCGAACGTGGACTGGGGGCAGGCTTCACGTTACTTAGCCTCCTACCTCAAACAACATCCCAACATTACGCCAGTCTATGAATATTACGGAGATCCTTCCGCCTATTACATCTGCGGTAACATAAACGGTTGCCCCCGAGTCCGTTTTATATCATCCAACCAGTTGCCGCCGCCGGGGTCCTACTTTGCCATCGGCGAAACAAATCTGACCATCGATTGGGGAAAAACCTCCGGCGATCCGCTGGCTTATCTCCGGCATATAAAACCCATCGCCCGAGTCGGTGACGCCATATATATTTTCCGCACCTAGAGAAATAGCCGGAAGTTATCGGGCGGGGCTATTAACATCGCTATACTACTTGTGCTATAATCCGCTACAGTGCCTACCATCGGTTCTATTAAGGCAAGAACCGTAGTCGGTTGTTACAGCAATGACCAACAAACAAAAACAAAAATCACAATTTATATACTATCGCCCAGGCGGTCAGACTCGACCCCCGGTTAGTAGGCAAAAGCAGCCGAAACGACACTACGGTTGGTTTATAGCTATCGTCGTTTTGGGTCTCACCGGCTTCTTGTTAACCCGGTCGGAGGGCCATGCCTTATCCACTTATGAGGAAGTTAGATCGGGAATAAGCGGTTACTGTCTCGATAATCTGCACAATAAAACGATCTCTGGCAACGAGGTCGACATCTGGAAATGCAATAAATCCCCGGCCCAGAATTGGAACCTTTCCGGCAACACCATATCGATCGACGGCAGCTATTGTCTGGCGGTTGATAAACAACATGCCATTATTGCCAACTGTTCATCAACCGCTCCGACGCAAGTTTGGTTGGAGGACGGCAGCGGACTGTTAAATCCGGACTCTGGAAAATGTCTTAACGCCGCCGGCCATAACGACGGATCACCGGTTACTATAGCGGCCTGCTCGTCATCAGACAACTTAAGCTGGACAGCGGTGTCTTCCAGCGGTAAGACCATAACCCTACCGGGAACTTGTCATGGCAGCGAGGGGCAAAAAGTCGCTTGTTATGCCGAACAAGAATGGGCCAATTGGCAGAGCGGAGTCTATTCGCACCCGGCGCTACTAACCAGTTATACCGACGGGGCCGCCTACGAAGAGTGGTGCGCCGACTTTGTTAGCTATATCTATAAGGAAGCCGGTTATCCTTTTTCCGGCGGAGAAACCAACGGCTGGGACGAGAACAATGCCAACAATATCCAGAACATGGGCTTCACCATCCACCAGCCGGATAACTATACACCCAAACCAGGTGACGTCGGTTACTTTAGCTATAACGGCGGACACGTAGAAATAGTGGTCAGCGGTGGACCTCACCCGACATTCATTTACGGTGACTCGCACGTCACCGATCCCACCACCAATAACGGCGATATGGCGGCTAACACCATGCTATCCGACGGTAGCGCCGGCGAGCTGATTTATTACATGTCGCCAACCGCCGGTTCGTAGATACTACTCTCGGCCGCTGGGCGGCGAGGATGAATTAGCTTCCGCGACATGACTATTTAAGTACGAGTCGCCGATCGAGTCCGTGACTCTTTCCCCTAGATATATCTGCCAATTGCGCGACAACCTATCAAGCTCTTCGGTGGCTAAGTCAAAGCCAAATCCAGAATTGAGTCCGTCGACTACCAGAGCGCCGATCGCCAGTCTCCGGAGATATTCCCGAGCCGCTAGCGTTCCGGGTATTTCACCCGGTTGAGACTCTAGCGTCGAACTCGGCCAGTGGACATCGCCGGTCCATAAAGTTGCTTCACCGCGGGTGTTTATTCTGGCCTCCCTGATAACATTGTCTTTAGCTGTTGATGTCCCGCCACGTCCGTGAAAGCCGATGCTAACTTCTTCGCCGGTCCATAAATCCGGTAGACGCATGAATACCAGCCCGGACTCTGACCTAAAGATATGAACCCGGGCACGTTGAGCGAGACGGGCATGACCGACTACCAGACCCGGGTAACCTGGTAGCGACCGCGCTTTGTCAGGGTCGGGATGAAGCACTGTGTTGATCCGAGAATCAGGGAAGAGAAGTCCATGGGCGGTGCCCTCAGCTTTTACCACGACAGCGGCCCGCGGGTCGTAAGCATCATCCAGGCGAGCCAACTCATTAGCCCCCCGATGTGCCGCTATTCCAATCGCCGCCCGGGTCTCTCTCGCCAGTTTCGTTAGTCTTCCGGCAGATAACTCCCGAGAGCGATTGCTCGCCAGCCATTGTCCAAAATGTTTCACAGTCCCTCCAATTATATTTAGCCGCCCGCACCCGTTTATGTAGCGATTTATTGCTCATCATCTATATTACACTCTTTACACCTGACCAATATCTAAATTATCTGGTTAAAAGGTCTCTTCCTCCCTAAGCCTACCACCAAATCCGGTTATAAGGCTTGGGGAGAGGCCAGAGGAAGGGAACAAAAGATTGCAAACGCTTAAAAAAGCGCTCACTCTCTAGTGTTCCCGCCTCTGGAAAAGCCCTCTGTCATTTTTTTGGCCGCAACAAGCGCCAGTTCATCCCGTAGAGTATGACGATGATAGTTGCCTGCACTATGCCGGTACCCAGCACGACCATACCTCGGGATCCGCCAGGGATGTTGAATTGCTCGACGAGCTCGACGGGAGCGAGTCCGAGAGCTACAAAAAACAACACAACGCTGACCGCATTGGTGGTTCTGGTCTTAAACATCTTTCTCCAAATCTATCTGAAAGACGGGAATTCCCGGCCGGCGATGATGACCCGGCTCTCGTAAATTAGATCGTCAGAGAGGCAAATCTTAACTCTGAGCTCTGCGCCAAGGTCAGGTTTCTCTAACTCCTCCTGTACGAGTCTTGTCAGGCGGTGAATTCGCGCTTTGCTGCACTCAGGGAGCTTGGCGGTCTCCTGCCAGGTGACATATACGACTATAACCACATCGGTAGGACCACACCCTTCGGAGATTGTATGAAAGATTACTTGGGTATCAAATACTCCTTGGGGCTGGAAGAACTGTTTAACTACAGCATCGCGACCGAATCGGTATAGTGCCGCCGCTAGCGCAGCATTAACTTCCTTGTCCTTCGAGAGCGTGTCACCCCGATACACATTGGCATAGGCCATTTTTCTCTCCTTTGTTTTGGTTGGAAAGCCGCCGGTCGTATCCATACCGGCAAGTTACCAACCACAACCAGGGAGATATTTAACAGAAGAGGGCTTATTAAAGTGCTTCGGAAGACGGTTTAACCTCCTCAACGAAACTCAGATATTTTAACATTATCAGTAGTGTGCGTCAAAGATTAAGAGCGGGCAATCAGAGAGAATAAGCTTAAACACTAATATATTGACATATTCTTGACTAGTAGTATTGTCTATAGTATCATTGCTAAACATTACTAAAGAGGAGTGAGCGAAGTGTTTTTAAGGCTCCCGTTCCATCTATCGACCAATCTAGCGCAAACTGTTCTTCTGGTTAATACCGTTATACTGATCGTGGCCCTGATAGTCACCGAGCTGGTCTACTCCGAACAACCCAAAAACAAGCGACAACACCTGAAGTATTTCTACCCGCTGTTTTTGGTTATGATCGGTCTATTAATTTACGCTGCTTACAAGCAAACGAAAGGGGCCTAAGCAATGCCGGCAACCACTAAAGCCGTTAAACAAAAAAAAGGCTTTGATCTGGAGGAGTGGTCACTGCAGACTTGGCAAACGACCCTTAAGAAGCTGAAACCATTGACCAAAAATTTTTGGGTATTTGCCTGGGTTGTTATCGCTCTCGTCGGAACTCAGATATCGCTTCTGACTAATCAGCAGGTCGGAGTTTATGTAAACGCCGCGGCCTTCATCGCTTTGGCCGGCTTAGCGCTCTGGCGGGGACAATTCCGTCAACTGGCGATATCGGCAGCCATTCTACCGGTCGTCAATATGATAACCCTATCTTTGCCGCAATCCTCGATCTTCGCCCAGAGTATGGTCTTTTATGACGGTTTATTGGTTTTAGCTCTGCTTTACAGATTCATGTTCACCCTCGATACTCCGACCGCTTTTACTAAGCTCAGCGCAAAAGGCTACGCCTATGCTTTGCCGCTGATGGTTGTGGCCGGTCAGATTCTCGGCGTCATCGGATATGGTCTGCTGCACAACCACTATACCTACTACAATGTTTCTCTGCCGCTGGTCGCCGCTTCAAGTGTTGTCTTTGCCATAGCCGAGGAGAGTTTTTTCCGGGGCTTGATCCAACAAAAAGCCTCCCAAGTCATGAACCCCATTATGGCGGCGCTCCTCAGCGTCATTCTCTACACTTTTGTTAGTATTGGACACCTAACCATCTTGGCCCCGCTCTTCGCTTTACTGGCTGGAATAGTATTAAGCTTTACCTACTACAAAAAACAAAACCTGATCCTGACCATAACTATCAACGCCGCCATGAAGTTAGCCTACGTCGGCTTGATGGCTGGATTCGTCTTCAGATAAAATATACACATAAGAGGGAATAATGTGATGATGATACGTCCTAATGCTCCTAGGGAGGACTATACAGTGAACGGGGCTGAAGCCATTGGTTACCCGCCTCACCAAGCAGAAGACGGCCAAACGGCAGTCTACGACTTGCTGCCACTTGGCGAGGAGATCATCGATAAAATGCATCGGTATCTTTTGATCGGCAAAATTCCCTTCCCTGTACCCATGAGCCTAGCAAACTACACCTCTGGCGATCTCGATTCTGAGTTAAGAGAGGAGATTCAGACCAAAAGGATCGAACACGGTCCTTGGACGTTTACGACTAACGTCTATGTTTACGCCGGTCGTTTATTGACAAACCAGGCCCTAGGCGGCGAAGAACCAGGCAACCACCGCGGTTATTGTGTATTCGAGGGTCAGCTAGAGATAGACAAGGATCAAGATGTCGCTGTCGAGGGCGTTGGTACATCGACCGGTATGGGGTGGGTCAGAATACTTGAACTGAAGCTTGACCAGCCCGACATGCCGGCTCTAATGTCGGCAGCGGGCATTGTTCCCGTCGGGAGTACTTCTCCCCAGGCTTTGTCAAAATGGTCATCGATTGCTCATATTGCAGGTTACTATCCAGCCGACCATGAACAAAGCTCCTCCCCACCCGCCGCCGATGAACGACTATACGGACCAGCTAGAGCCGTTCGTAGAACCCTTCGCGAAACCGTGGCCGAAACCGGGCTGTATCCGACCCCGGAAGGGGAGCTCAGGGCCTTTTAGCGAGAGCCCCCCGTATTACCAATAAACTCCGGGTTGTCGCTAGGCTCCCCTCAGGAAACTCTTTTCCTAGGCAGACCCCGAGTCGTCTAGGCTGCTGAGGGCGGGAGCGAATCAATGAAGTACTTAGGGTAAATATTAACGTCTTCGATTGCTCCCTTCACTCTGACCACAATCTAGCCATTTAACCAAAATAGTGACACCGCGATAATATGTGTTATAGTACAGACAATAATGGCCATTGATCTAGAGGAAATTCCGTCTCCACCGGAAGGCGAGCCGGCACTATTGGAACTTATAGCGGCTGCCGATAAAAATCGAGAAGAACTGCTGGCGAGCGTTCAGGCCCATTATTTATGGCCTTCTGACGTCAACGAGGATAAAGTTGCTCTTAAGGCGACCGTTATGGTGCAGAGCATGGGAGCCATCATGAGAGTGACGCTCACTGATCCCTATGTGGATGACGATCACAAAAGAGCCGATATGTTGGCGAGCTTACTACTTGATGATGACCAAAAACGTATCGGCGCACTGAGGCGGATGACCGGGACTGGTGATCAAAAGTTTACATATAACGTCGACCCATCGAAATTCGCCGCTACCTTAAGAGAAGACCTGGAAGAGGACAAGGACCCGGCGTCAATCAGCGCGGAGATCCTCGACAAGTACGGGCATTGGTTAATATATGACATCAGTATGGCGGCGTCATTAGCCAAAGGGAGCCGCTGGGGCCAACTCTACCGGACCGCCCAAAAACTTGGTAAAGTATCTGTCGAAGTTCTTGAGATAGGGGCTGGTGCCACCTTAGGCATTATGGCCTCGAAGTGGCTTTTTTTCAAAAACCGCAAATGAGTACTCAGCCTGTCTAGTTTTTGCCGCGTAACAAATTCCAGATAAAGAAGCTGATAAACGATACTCCAAAACACATCTCCCCGAAGGTATCCTCGTGCGGCCAATTGGCAAAATGCGTCAGACGCCAGCCCAACGTATAGGGGTGAACCTCGGAGTTTATAACAATATACACCCAACCCAGCAGGCCAAAAACGAACAGCGTGAGAGTGAGCGATTGCCAAAAATGTTTTCTAGTCATACGTCCATATTAGTATATACGAAGAAGTGGATGCGTACTACCGCTTTTTCCAGATTGGAGCCTGTGTATAACAGCGTCGGCGGGACGTATAATTCGCTATTGACATATATGGTTGCCAGCTTCATAGTTACAATATCAGAAAATATAAACTAAATAGTAAAAGCTGGGGGGCATTTAACTTAACGAATAAGGAGGATAAAATGAAAAAAACAATTCTGGTCGCATTAATGGCTCTTGGAGCACTGGTAGCCGTACCAACAGCTACCTCATTCGCATACCCGACAAACTCAGATGTCACCGGCGTGGTGACACAGGACGGTAAAGCGGTAGCCGGCGCCACCGTGACGGTAGTCTGTAATAACATTTCTCAAGACGCCACCACCGACGCCACCGGCAGTTATTTGGCAACCTACTCTCCGGCCAGCACCTGTCCGGCCGGTTCGACCGTTACTGTCGACGCCGTTAAGGGTGCGCTGAGCGGCGGCTCCAAAGGCAGCATGACCCCCTACGGGTCGGCTGACTTAAACGTCGCCATCGTGAACGTATCGGTAGCCTTGCCGGAATTCGGTTTGGCGACCGGTGCAATCGCCGGGGTAGCAGGTGTGGGAGCAATTACTGTGATACGACGACGCCAGCTCCGTGGACAAACAATCAACAAATAGTCAAAGTTTAAGCTTTAAGGCTGCCAGGCCGCTGATAGTGCGCACGGCAGCTTTTTTGCTGCTCTGCGTAATATATTCCGGCATTATCGGGCCGCGGATAATTAACCGCGGCTTCGTGGATAAAGACGGGTTTTGGGTTTACGGTTGGGCAGGGAAGGCGGGACTTTTCGGCGCCCTGGCCATGGTCCTTTTAATAAGGCGTCGCCAATATATACCTAAATTAAACGCCTGGCTTCTCAACAACCTAACCTGGTTAATAATGTCAATCGCGGCCGCGGTGCTCTCCTGGTTGACCATCGGCAAAATCGAGAGCGGCGCTACCGGCATATTCTGGCCGGTGGCGGCCAATAGCTTGATGTTGTCGTCGGTTATTTTTGCCGCCGGAGGAACGTTCGGTCCAGCCAATTTACGATTACTGGGAAAAGCCTATCGCCGGGAGCTCCTCTTATCCACCGCCCTGGCCGCCGCTTTTTGGGCTTTTCTGGCGGGCGTTTACGATCTCTGGGCCGTTCTCTCCTCCATCGTTCTTCACGTTGTTTCTGGGATGCTGGGAGTTATCGGGTTAAGCGTTTTTGTACATAGCCCGAGGACCCTGATACTCAGCAAGTTCTCGATCGAGATATCCAAGTATTGCTCGGGAGTGGACTCCATAGCCCTCTTTACGGCCTTGTACGTCTTGGTCGGTATTCTCGATTGGCATAGACTAAACATCCGTCGTTACCTGGCTATCTTCCCGGCAGCCCTCATCGTCCTCTTTGCCTGTAACATCCTCAGGGTTTTTGTCCTGATTGTCGCCGGTTATTACATTAACCCGAAGATCGCCTTCAACCTCTTCCATACCTACGCCGGGATGGTCTTCTTCATTATCTACTCCGCAATCTTTTGGGCCGTCAGCTACCGCTGGATGATTAAGTCACCCGCCAAAAAATCCTAACTTACCCCGTATCTATAAAACATTGTCGGGTGTCGCCGATAATTAATTGACCTGGCCTAGGGTGACGTCAGTCTCATCGCTCCTCGCCAGACGATCGATCATTGCATGATAGCGATCCTCGGCAGCCTGAACCCCGTAAAGATCGCCGGGTACTACGCCGATTAGGGCCAGCCGGGTAGCGGCTATGCCAACCAGTTCGCGGGCGAATGTTTTGACATTATTTTCGCCCGGGCTGACAACCGGCAGGAACAATGAGGAGGGAATAGCGTGCGCCCTGCGGACCACTATGCCGGCCCTGACCACGTGGGGATATCCGGCCACCAGAGCAAAGGGGTGCTCATCATCAAGTACAACTCCCTCAAAAAGTCCGAGCATCCGGGGCGTATAGGCATTTGCAAATGTTGTTGTCGATTCACTATCCACGCGAATAAACTCCTCGGGCACGCCCTGACGGACCAAGACCTCTTTTTGGTATGCAGCCTCTGAAGCACCGGCGGGAAGTAGCTCTTGAGTAAAATCTCTCTGATACAGACCGCTAACAACTACCCTACCGAACATCCCCGGATTAGCATGAAAAACCTTTGCCGCAGTCTCCGCCCGGCTAATGGTTTGCGGAGTAGGCGACCCGTCACTTAATAAAGATTTGCCTATTACTTCTAAAACCCCGCGGGCCTCTTCCGTGCGGCCATCCAGTATAACGCTATTTTTACTTCTTCTGCTCATAACCGAACCATTCTACTCCTATCGCGGCAATATTACCACACCAAATACAGAAAATGTCACGTAAACAAGCGCTCAATACGCTCGACAAACCGCCGGCATGCAGATACCTTATCTATATACATGGACGAGAAAATTAAAAAAGCCGAAAAACAATTGTCGACTGCTGATACGGTTCTCGGCCAACTAATCGTCACCAACGGGCACATCAGTCATGCTGTTAGGACTGACTATTTTTACTCCCTGTGCCGATCCATCGTTGGTCAACAGGTATCGGTTGCGGCGGCCACGACCATATTCTCGAGACTACAAGACGTTAGCGGCCTCGAACCCGCCAGAGTCGCCGTCCTTACCGACGAGCAAGCCAAAGCTATAGGGCTATCGCGGCAGAAGAAAGGCTACATCACCGACCTGGCTGCTCATTTTGTACAGAACCCCGCCGTCTACGATCACCTCAATTCCCTTAGCGACGAGGACGTTATAAAGGAACTCTGCGCCGTTAAGGGGATCGGAGTCTGGACGACCCAGATGTTTATAATGTTTACGCTTTGTCGGCTGGATGTATTTGCTCCGGGCGATATTGGTTTGCAGCGGGCCATGGCCAGGCTATATGGCGACGGCAACCCCATAAACACGGCCGGTCTCATCACTATCGCCGACGGCTGGCGACCTTACCGCACGGTAGCTTGTTGGCACTTATGGCGCTCACTTAATAACGAACCAATTAAGAAGATCTAGGAAAAACATTTAAGTTGCCCTGGTCATAGTGGTATAATCCTTAAGGTTAAATATTTCATAAACAAAATAACTACCGTAAAGATCTAGAAAGATCAAGCAAAGTGGATAACCAAAGCCCTCCTTACGCTCCGAATCCTCCTCAAACCCATTTCCAGCCCCCGGCGCCGGCAGTAGTCTCGCCCACACCCAATCCACCAATAATTTATCATTCCGAACCCGCTCCACAGCCACCCGAGCCATCCAAGGCGCCATATTCTCCCGAACCGGCCACCTCGCTCAGCCCCCAGGCCGTCGTTAAAGTCTTAAGTCCGTTCGGTGTCGAGTACGTCTTCATGACCATAGCTTTGTTCGCGGTTGAATTTGGCTTGTCCAGCGTGCTGATAGTGCTTCTGAACGGCAAGACCGCGTTTGCCGATTTAGCCTCTCCAACCGCCGTATTATTAATCTCTCTCCCGATATTTGCTTTTCTATTTCTTAGGCTTAAGAAAATCGAACTAAGGGGGGAGCGGCAGCGATTTGACCCCTCGAAGCGACGTAGTACTCAATTCATTCAGATTGCCAACTTTGTCGTTACTTTCTTAGCCTCTATCGCTTTTCTGACCGGCGTTTTTTATAAACTGGGCGGGAGTTACTCCGGATCAATAACTAAACTCTTCCTAGACTTTATAGTCATCTTCGTAATCGGTGTAGGGGTACTGCTTTACTACTGGCGAGACGAACATAAGCAGCCATAATTAACCCGGCGATGAAACCATCACTCAAATCGTACAAACTAGGCTTGGGCGTTATCGGGCTGTTGACGGTAATACTGCTGGTGTTTGTGCTGATACAGGCCGGACCCACCAAGCAGGATATCGCTACATATAACGCGGCGGTAAATATCGCCGATCAACTTAACAACTATACATACAACAGCTACACCCCGCCCAACACCCTAGCGGATGCCGGCATTACCAATGTTCCCCCCAGCATCCTATACATAAAACTATCCGCCACTAAATACCGCTTCTGCATTGATTACAAAACCAACTCCAGCGTCTTGTCGCAGACCCCCAGCCCGACGGAATTTATGACTTTGTTACCAATCGGCAGCGACAATCCTTCGCTAACGTCATCAGACGGGTATCTTGTCATCTCCCCGGATCATCACAAGGGCGATAACTGTCAAACTATCACCAACACCTTCGGCTCGTATCAATTTTAGGCCGCGGCTATCTCCATCCGGCCTGAGCTGTTAGATACGAGTCGGGTACGGCCGCACTGATTTACCTATTATTAGCTCAGGTGTAAAATAGAGGTTATATATAACTAACATAAACAGAGGCCAATTTAGCCACCATTATGCCCGAACAACTTGAAAACGTCGACGCCCCCCCACAAGAGCTTCCGTCCTTCGCTAGTGTATTGGGTGCATATCCCGATATGCCAGAGGGTTTAGCTAGGCATGTCCGCAGGCTATCCGAACAGCGAGATCCTCCCGGATCGACGGTCGGTGGCGTTACTGCAGAAGACTCCCCCAAAAACAGTACTCTGCCACAGACT